>JBEKRD010000017.1:0-54139 GCA_049519075.1 Xanthobacteraceae bacterium
GGTCGGATTCCGCCCAATGTTCTAGTGACGGGTGGAAGCGGCCCGACTAGATCGCACTACGCACTTGTATGTCAGTCAGGCGCGCCTTTATGCCTGCAAGATCACGGGATCTTCGACCCCAACGAGTGTTGGACTTACAAGAGCAGGAATAACAAAGGCGATGAAAAGGCACCTGGTCCTTCGCAGGTCACCAGCCTTCTATGGGACCGACGGCCCTCGGAACATAAAGCTGGTGATTACCGCACCGGCTTTAGAGCAACTCTAATTCGACCTTGGACGGTCAAACTGACTCACCCCCGGCAGCTAACTGGCACTGAACGTGCAATAATCAGCAGTTATCGTGAGGGTCACGACTGGATGTCGTTAGTCAGCGCACTGCGCAAATAAAGGCCGCTTTTCAATGCCGATGTCCCCGGGTTACGTCCCGTTCCACCCCAATCCGTCGAAGCCAAAATACAAGCCGCCGGCGGGCGCGGTTGATGCGCATTGCCATGTGTTCGGGCCGGAGGCCACGTTTCCTTACGCGCCGGAACGCAAATACACGCCCTGCGACGCGCCGAAGGAAAAGCTGTTCGCGCTCCGCGATTTCCTGGGCCTTGACAAGAACGTCATCGTGCAGGCGTCGTGCCACTCCAAAGACAACCGCGCCATGGTCGATGCGCTCGATGCCTCGAACGGCCGGGCCAAGGGCGTCGCCTTTGTCGGCGAAGAGGTGGCTGACGACGAATTGAAATGGATGGACAAGGCGGGCGTCCGCGGGGTGCGCTTTAACTTTCTCAAGCGGCTGGTCGATTTCACCCCACGCGACGTATTGCAAAGGATCGCCGCGCGGGTGGAAAAGCTCGACTGGCACATCGTCATTTATTTTGAAATGCCGGATTTGCCGGAGCTTGAGGATTTCTTCACCTCGCTGCCCACGACCGTGGTGGTCGATCACATGGGCACGCCCGATGTAAAAAAGGGCGTCGATCACCCGGAAAACCAGCGCTTCCACCGGCTGATGGAGAAGCACAAAAACTTCTGGGTGAAGGTCACTTGCCCGGAGCGCATGAGCGCCGCCGGCCCGCCCTACGACGACGTGGTGCCGTTCGGCCGCGCCTTGGTCGAGCATTTCCCCGACCGGGTGATCTGGGGTACCGACTGGCCGCATCCCAACATGAAAAAAGTGGCGCCGGACGATGGCCTCTTGGTCGATTACATCCCCAAGGTCGCGACAACGGCCGCGGCGCAACAGGCGATGCTGGTCGACAACCCGATGCGGCTTTATTGGGGGTAAGCCGATTACGTTGCCAAGCTTCGCTGCGCTATATATGTCAAGCTGAACGGGACGGACGCCTAAACGGGAGAACTTTTAATGGCCCGAAAACAACACGATTACGACGATATCCCGGGGACCTTTGTGTTCGACGCCGAACGCTCGCGTCAGGGATTCGGCATCAATATGTTCTGCATGTCGCTGATGAAGGACGACAACCGTACAGCATTTAAGGCGAACGAGGCGGAGTATCTCAAGAAATTCAACCTCAGCCCCGAGCAGACCGACGCCGTTCTTAAGCGCGATTACAACCGCATGCTGGAGCTCGGCGGCAATATCTATTTCACCGCGAAGCTCGGCGCCACCGACGGCCATTCGTTCCAGCACCTCGCCGCCGTCATGACCGGGGCCTCACAGCAGGATTATGCGGCGATGATGCTCGGCGGCGGCCGCTCGGTCGAGGGCAACCGCTCGCGCTCGGGCAAGAACGCGCCGTCGAAGTTCATCGCGGCCGCCGCGGCGAAGAAGGCCGCTGCCGCGAAGCCGAAAGCCAAAGCCGGCAAGGCCAAATCCAAACCCAAGTCCAAATCAACCAAACGGAAGTGAAGCCGTGGCCAGAATCGTCGCAGGAATAGGTTCGTCGCATGTGCCCGCCATCGGGGCTGCGATCGACAACAGCAAAACCGAAGAACCCTATTGGAAACGCGTGTTCTCGGGCTTCGTGAAATCGCAAGAATGGATGCGCGAGTTAAAGCCCGACGTCGCCATCATCGTTTATAACGATCATGCTTCGGCATTCTCGGTCGAGATGATCCCGACGTTTGCGCTCGGCTGCGCGGCGGAATTTCCGCCGGCCGACGAAGGCTGGGGGCCGCGGCCGGTGCCGGTGGTGCAGGGCCATCCGGCGCTTGCCTCGCATATCGCGCAATCAGTCATCCTTGACGAATTCGATCTCACCATCTGCAACAAGATGGAAGTCGACCACGGCATGACGGTGCCGATGAACCTGTTGTTCGGCAAGGTCGACAAGAATGCGCATTGGCCGTGCCCGGTGGTGCCGCTCGCGGTCAATGTGGTGATGTACCCGCCGCCCACCGGCCATCGCTGCTTCATGCTTGGCCGCGCGCTGAAGAAGGCGGTGGAATCCTACCCCGAAGACCTCAAAGTGGTGATCTTCGGCACCGGCGGGCTGTCGCACCAGATTTCCGGCCCGCGCGCTGGCTTAATCAACAGCAAGTGGGACAAGAGCTTTCTCGACAATCTGTCGAAGGATCCGCAAAAGCTGGTCAAGATTCCTCACATCGACTACATGCGCGAGGCCGGCGCCGAGGGCATCGAGATGGTGATGTGGCTCATCATGCGCGGCGCGCTCGACGACAAGGTCGACGAGGTCTATCGCTTCTACACCGTGCCGGCGTCGAACACCGCGGTCGGCCATATCATCCTGGCCAATAAGCCGCGCGGTGCGGCGAAAAAGCCTGCCGCCAAGTCGAAACCCAAGTCGAAGCGGCCGGCGGTGAAGCACAAGCGTGCCGCGGCGCGCGCGAAGGTCGATCGCATCCGCGGCTAATCCGTCATTGCGAGGCGAAAGGGCGTTCACGCCCGTCTTCGACGGGCTATGGCGACCAAGCAACCCAGTTCCGCGACGGCGCATTGGATTGCTTCGCTTCGCTCGCAATGACGATGTCATGACCGTTGTGAGCTTGGAGAAATGAAATGAAAATCTGCGTGGCGGGGCAGGGCGCGTTCGGACAGAAACATCTCGACGCGCTGAAACGGATTCCCGACGTCGAGGTCACGTCGCTGGTCGGCGGCAATCAGGATTCGACCGCCCAGGTCGCCAAGAAATACGGCATCCCGCATTTCACCGGCGAATTGTCCGAGGGCATCAAGCGCGCCGACGCGGTCATTCTCACCACGCCGACCAAGATGCATTTCCGCCAGAGCGAGCAGGTGATGCGCGCCGGCAAGCATGTGCTGGTCGAAATCCCGGTCACCGATAGCGTCGAAGATGCGGAGGCTTTGGTGAAGATCGCCAAGGAAACCGGCGTCGTTGCCATGGGCGGCCATGTGCGGCGCTTTAATCCGAGCCATCAATGGGTGCACAAGCGCATCCAAAAGGGCGAGCTGAAAATCCAGCAGATGGACGTGCAGACGTATTTCTTTCGAAGAAAGAACATGAACGCGGCCGGGCAGCCGCGCAGCTGGACCGATCACCTGCTCTGGCATCACGCGGCACACACTATCGATCTGTTCCAGTATCAGGCGGGCGAGACCATTTCCGATTGCTACGCCGTGCAGGGGCCGATCCATCCGCAGCTCAACATCGCCATGGACATGGGCATCGTGGCCAAGACCCCGTCGGGTTCGGTGCTGACGTTGTCGCTGTCGTTTAACAATGACGGGCCGCTCGGCTCGTTCTTCCGCTACATCTGCGACAACGGCACCTACAAGGCGTTCTACGACGATCTGTCCGACGGCAAGGACAACAAGATCGACGTTTCCAAGGTCGACGTGTCGATGGACGGCATCGAGCTCGAAGACCGCGAATTCATCGCGGCGATCAAAGAAAAGCGCGAGCCGAACGGAAGCCTGGCCCAGGTACTGCCCTGCATGCATGTGCTCGGCAAGCTCGAGAAGATCATCGACCCGCAGCGCAAGGCGCACGCGTAATTCCCTTCCCAACAAGGGGGAAGGGAGCAGCCCCGCCACGCACTCACGTGGATCTTCCGCTATAGTCCTCCCCAAGAACCATGTATTCGGGGAGGACGGCAATGGTCGCGTATCTTCGCGCTTTCTTGACCGGCATTGTGCTTGCGGTACTCGGCGCCGCGGAGGCGCAAGCTCAGGACGCCTACCCCTCCCGTGCCGTCCATATCATCGTGCCCTATCCGCCCGGCGGCGCGGTCGATATCGTGGCGCGCACGCTCGGCGATGAGCTGTCCAAGCGCTGGAACCAATCGGTCGTCATCGACAACCGGCCCGGCGCCGGCGGCATTATCGCCGAACAGGCGTTGGTGCAATCGCCGCCGGACGGCTACACGCTGATCCTCGTCGCATCCGGCCACGCGCTGCTCGGCCATTTCTACGACAAGCTGCCCTACGACACGTTCAGGGATTTCACGCCGATCTCGCTGGTCGGCTCGTCGCCGAACATGCTTCTTGTGCGCGCCGATTCGCCGTTCAAATCGGTCGGCGATGTCATCGCCGCGGCGCGGGCGAAACCGGCGCAGCTCTCCTACGGGCATGCCGGCAACGGGACCTCGCCTTATCTTTCCGGCGAGCTGTTCAAATACATGGCGAAGATCGACATCACCGCGGTGCCGTATAAAGGCGGTGCGCCGGCGCTCACCGATCTGATCGGCGGCCACGTTCCGCTGACCTTCAACAACATCCCGGAATCGCTCGGACAGATCCAGGCCGGCGCGGTGCGCTCGCTCGGCGTGACGTCAGCTCAGCGCTCGCCGGTTTTGCCGGATGTGCCGACCATCGCTGAAGCCGCACTGCCGGGTTACGACTGCGGCGTTTGGTGGGGCCTCTTGGCGCCGGCCGGCTTGCCCGCGGCTGTGACGGCAAAACTCGCAGGCGACGCCGCCAGGGCGGTCGCGGTTCCGACGGTGCAGGCCAAGCTGTTACAGGTCGGCGCCACGCCCATCGGCTCGACGCCCGACGTGCTCGCCAAGCTTGTTCGCGACGACTATGAGAAGTGGGGTCCGGTCATCAAGGCGGCGGGGCTCAAGATCGAGTAGGAGTGCCTGCTTAGCGAGCGGGCGGCCCTGTAGCCGTCGACGAATGCCAAAAGGTGAGGCAATTCGCTAGCTGGACAACCGCCGTTTGGGGTGTTGGTATGCGCCCCAACAGGTACGGATCACGGGAGGGGACCTCATGAAATTTGCTATGAAACGCAGATATTTGCTGGCCGCGGCCTGCGCCGCCGCAATGCTCACGGGTGCGGGCGGCGCGCAGGCGGAAGACAGTGTCAAGATCGGCTTCATCCTGCCGATGACCGGTCAGCAACAATCGACCGGCAAGCAAGAAGCGGCGGCCGTCAAGCTGTTCATGGCGCAGCAGGGCGACACCGTCGCCGGCAAGAAGGTCGAACTGATCATCAAGGATGACGCTGCGGTTCCCGACAATACCAAGCGCATTGCGCAAGACCTGATCGTCAACGACAAGGTGACCTTCCTCGCCGGCTTCGGCGTCACGCCCGCGGCAATGTCGGTCGCTCCGCTTGCGACTGAAGCCAAGACCCCCGAAATCGTCACCGCGGCTGGCACCTCGATCATTACCGAGAAGTCGCCCTATATCGCGCGCACCAGCTTCACCTTGGCGCAATCGACCGTGCCGATGGCCGACTGGGCGGCGCAGAACGGCATCAAGAAAGTGGTGAGTATGGTGTCCGACTATGCGCCCGGCGCGGACGCCGCAAAATCCTTCGCGGGTGAATTCACGGCAAAGGGCGGTCAGATTCTCGAAAGCATCACCTTTCCACTGGCCAATCCCGATTTCGCGCCGTTTCTGCAGCGCGCCGCCGACCAGAAGCCGGATGCGATCTTCGTTTTCGTGCCCTCCGGTCAGGGCGCCGCCTTCGTCAAGCAATTCGTCGATCGCGGCCTCGACAAGGCCGGCATCAAGATCATCGGCCCCGGCGACGTCACCGACGACGATCAGCTCAACAGCATGGGCGACGCCGTGATCGGCACGGTCACGGCGCATTTCTATTCGGCCGATCACGATTCGCCGGCCAACAAGGCCTTTGTCGCCGCGTTCAAGAAAGCCAATGACGGCATGCGGCCGAACTTCATGGCGGTCTCGGCCTATGACGGCATGCACCTGATATACGAGGCCGTGAAGAAGGCCGGCGGCAAGACCGACGGCGATTCGCTCATCGCCGCCATCAAGGGCATGGCCTGGGAGAGCCCGCGCGGACCGATCTCGATCGATCCGGATACCCGCGACATCATCCAGACCGTCTATATCCGCAAAGTCGAGAAGAAGAACGGCGAGCTCTATAACGTCGAATTCGCCAGCTTCCCGGCGGTCAAGGATCCGATCAAGGCCGCGGCAGCGAAGTAATTCACCTCTTCCCTCCGGGGAGAGGGAGCGCGCCCCAGCTAGCGGGCGCCGCGGCGACGGCGACACGTTTCGTTATTGGAATTGCATGCGAAGGACGGCGTTTGAGTAAATCATGCTGACCATCCTGTTCGACGGTCTCGCCTACGGCATGCTCTTGTTCGTGCTGGCTTGCGGGCTCTCCGTCACGCTCGGCCTGATGAACTTCATCAATCTCGCCCATGGCGCCTTCGCCATGGCGGGCGGCTACTGCACCGTCATCCTGGTCAACCGCCTGGGCGTGCCCTTCCTGCTTGGGCTGCCAATCGCGTTTCTGGTCACGGCGCTGATCGGCGCTCTGTTCGAGCGCACGCTCTATGTCCACGTCTATGCGCGCGACCACCTCGATCAGGTGCTGTTCACCATCGGACTGGTCTTCATGTCGGTCGCGGCGGTCGATTACACCATGGGCTCGTCGCAGCAATTCGTGCAGATCCCCGAAGCGCTGCAGGGCCAATTCAATTTCTATGGCGTCGGCATGGGCAAATACCGGCTGCTGATCATTGTCGTCTGCGGGTTGCTTACCGTCGCCTTGCAATTGATCCTCGCCAAAACGCGCTTCGGCAGCCGCTTGCGCGCGGCGGTCGACGATCAGCGCGTGGCGCGCGGACTCGGCATCAATGTCGGCGCGGTGTTCGCCGTCACTTTCGCCTTTGGCTCCGGGCTCGCCGGCCTCGGCGGCGCGCTCGGTGCCGAAATCCTCGGCCTCGATCCGACCTTTCCGTTGAAATACATGATCTATTTTCTGATCGTGGTGACCGTCGGCGGCACTTCGAGCATCACCGGGCCGTTCCTGGCTTCGATCCTGCTCGGCATCGCCGACGTCGCCGGCAAATATTACGTGCCGAAGCTCGGCGCCTTCGTCATCTACGCTATTATGATCGCGGTCCTGATCTGGCGGCCGCAGGGCCTGTTCGCCCGCGCGACGGCGCGGTGACGGGCGATGTCCACGAAAAATGCGACCGCTAAGAGCTTGGCGACGCCGGCCGCCAACGTGTCGGCCTATCTCAAGAGCCGCGCCCGCTGGTCGCCGTTCGAAATCGCGTTCTGGGTCTTTGCCTTTGCCACCATCTGGCTGTTCCCCGGAAAATATCTGATCTTGAAGGATACCGCGATCCTCGCGCTGTTCGCGCTGTCGCTCGATCTGATCCTCGGCTATGCCGGCATCATCTCGCTCGGCCAGGCGGCGTTTTTCGGCTTCGCCGGATATTTCGCCGGGCTGGTCGCCAAATACGGCATCGTCAACGAGCCGGTGATCGCGCTCATGCTGTCGGGCCTGGTCGCCTCAGCCCTCGGCTTCGCCACGAGCTTTCTGGTGCTGCGCGGGTCTGACCTGACGCGGCTGATGGTGACGCTTGGCGTGTCGCTGATGCTGGGCGAGGTCGCCAATCGTTATTCCGACATCACTGGCGGCGCCGACGGGCTGCAGGGCGTCGACATCCAGCCGCTGTTCGGCCGGTTCCGTTTCGATCTCTACGGCCACAACGGCTATGTTTATTGCCTGAGCGTGCTGTTCGTCTGTTTTGTGATCGTGCGCCGTATCGTTTACTCGCCGTTCGGCCTGTCGCTGCGTTCGGTGAAGGGCAATCCGCTGCGCGCCTCGGCGATCGGAATTCCGGTCAAATGGCGGCTGGTCGCGATCTATACCATTTCGGCCGGCATTGCCGGCATTGCCGGCGCGCTGCTCACCCAGACCACGGCGTTCTGCTCGCTCGATGTCTTCTCGCTGGAGCGCTCGGCCGATCTTTTGCTGGTTCTGATCATTGGCGGCACCGGCTATCTCTATGGCGGGCTGATCGGGGCCGTGATCTACAAATTCCTGCAGGACTGGATCGCCAATCTGACCCCGCAATACTGGCAATTCTGGATCGGCCTGGTGCTGGTCGTCATCGTGCTGATCGGGCGCGACCGTATGCAGAACTGGATTGCGGCGGCGCGCGGCGCCATCGCAGGTTTCGGTGCGTGGCTGGTGATGCGAACCGTCGCGCTCAGCGGCGCGGCGCCGGACCGGCATTGAGGATGCGAGCTTAAACACCATGCCGATCCTGGAAACCATCGGGCTGGAAAAGCGCTTCGGCGGCATCACCGCCAATCACGACGTGAACCTGGCCGTCGAAAAGGGCGCGCGCCACGCTTTGATCGGCCCGAACGGCGCCGGCAAGACCACCTTGATCAACATGCTCACCGGCGTGCTTAAACCCACCGCCGGCCGCATCATGCTCGAAGGCCGCGACATCACCGATGTCGTCCCGCACGAACGGGTGCGGCTCGGCATGGCGCGTACGTTTCAGATCAATCAGTTGTTTCTCGACCTCACGCCGCTCGAATCGATCGGGCTCGTCGTCTCCGAACGGCTTGGCCATGGCTCGGATTGGTGGCGCATCGTCGGCACTAAAAAGGCCATCACCGACGAGATCGTCGAAGTCGTCGAGCGCTTCCGGCTCACCGACGTCATGCATGAGCGCACCGCGACGCTGCCTTACGGCAAGCAGCGGCTCTTGGAAATCGCGCTCGCTTTCACCTGCCGCCCGCGCGTGCTGTTGCTCGACGAGCCGGCCGCCGGCGTGCCGGAGGCCGAGCGTCACGAGCTTCTCGCCACCATCGAAGCGCTGCCGGCCGAGGTCACGGTGCTGTTGATCGAGCACGACATGGATCTCGTGTTCTCATTCGCCGACCGCATCTCGGTCCTGGTCAACGGCGCGCTGTTTGTCGACGGCGCGCCCGAAGAGGTGGCGCGCGATCCGCGGGTCAAGGCGGTCTATCTCGGCGAGGAGCTCGATGCCTGAGCTCCTGTCCATCGCGCAGCTGTCGGCCGGCTATGGTGAGGCCGTGGTGCTGTCGGACGTGTCGGTCAAGCTCGCCGAAGGCGAAGCGCTGGCGCTGCTTGGCCGCAATGGCATGGGCAAGACCACGCTGATCAATTCGATCGTCGGGGTCACCCGTTATTTCTCCGGAACGATCACGCTCGACGGCGCCGACATTACCCGGCTGCGCCCGGACCAGCGCGCCCATATCGGCATCGGCTGGGTGCCGCAGGAGCGCAACATTTTCAAATCGCTCACCGTGCAGGAAAATCTCACTGCGGTGGCGCAGCCGGGGCGCTGGACCACGGAAAAAGTCTACGCGATGTTCCCGCGCCTCAAGGAGCGGCGGCAGAATCTCGGCAATCAGCTGTCCGGCGGCGAGCAGTAGATGCTCGCGGTCGGCCGCGCGCTGGTGCTCAACCCGCGCATCATGCTGCTCGACGAGCCGCTCGAGGGCCTGGCCCCCATCATCGTTGAGGAATTGCTCACCGCGCTGCGCCGCATCATCCGCGACGAAGGCATGTCGGCGATCCTGGTCGAGCAGAACGCCAAAAAAATTCTCGGTGTCACCGATCGCGCCATCATCCTGGAGCGCGGCGCCGTGGTTCATTCAGCCGATAGCGCGACCCTCGTCACCGACCGCGCGGCGCTCGAGACCCATCTCGGCGTTACCGATCACGGGCCGCGGCGGATCGGCCGGGCCAAAGTGTAATGTCGGAACAACGCCGGCGCGGGCGTCCGGCATCGGCTGGGTGCGGGCTTGGGCCGGGTCGCGCTTTGGCGTAAACTGATCCCTGGATAGCTCCGGATATGACCCCGTTGGGTGGGTCGTAGGCAAAATCGTGAGCATCCGTGCGGCCGACCGTAAGTCGCCGCGCCAGCAATCGCCCGGAGGGGAGGACATCATGGCTGTTTCCCAATCGCTCAACGTCAACGGCAAGAAGGTTTCCGTCAGCGTCGACGATCCCGACATGCCGCTGCTCTATGCTTTGCGGGATAATCTCGGGTTGCATGGTCCGCGTTTCGGCTGCGGGCTCGGCCAATGTGGCGCCTGCACGGTCCATATCGACGGCGCCGCGGTGCGCTCCTGCGTGACGCCGCTGTCCTCGCTCGATGCCAAAAAGAAAATCGTGACGCTCGAAGGTCTCGGCTCGCCGGAGAAACCGCATCCGGTGCAAAAAGCCTTCATCGACGCCCAGGCCGCGCAATGCGGCTACTGCGTCAACGGCATGATCATGCAATCGGCCGCCTTCCTCGCCAAGACCAAGAACCCGAGCGAGGCCGACATCAAAAGCGCGCTTGCCAACAACCTCTGCCGCTGCGGAACGCATGCGCGAATCGTGCAAGCGGTCAAAGCCGCGGCGAACGGTTAAGGAGGCAGACCATGAACACGCATTTCATTCCGTCTCGCCGCAACGTGCTGCTGGGCGGCGGCGCGCTTGTTGTCAGCTTCTCCTTCGCCTCGCCGGGCGCAGTTTTGGCGCAAGGCTCAACCGTGACAAAGAACGTCGCCAAGGACGAGGTCGACGCATTCCTCGCGATCGATGCCAAAGGCAAGGTGACGGTGTATTCCGGCAAGGTCGATCTCGGCACCGGCGTCCCCACAGCGCTTGCTCAGATGGTTGCCGAAGAGCTCGACGTGCCGCTTGCCGCGATCGACATGATCACCGGAGACACCGCGCTGACGCCCGACCAGGGCACCACATCGGGCAGCTACTCGATCCAGAACGGCGGCGTACAACTGCGCCAGGCGGCGGCGACCGCAAGGAACGCGCTCTTGACCGAAGCCGCCAAGCGGCTCGGCGCCAGCCAAGCCGACCTGACCGTCGTCGACGGCGTCATCCGCGGCAAATCGGGCGGCAAATCGGTGAGCTACGCGGAGTTGATCGGCGGCAAGCAATTCGCGCTGAAGCTCGATCCCGCGGCGCCGACCAAAAACTCGGCAAATTTCAAGCTGGTCGGCAAATCGATCGCGCGCGGCGATATCCCCGACAAGATGACCGGCCGATTCACCTATATGCAGGACTTCCGTGTGCCGGGCATGTTGCACGGCCGCGTCGTCCATCCGCCGGCGATCGGCGCCAAACTTGAAAGCGTCGACGAAGACTCGGTCAAGAGCATTCCCGGCATCGTCAAAGTCGTTCACGAAGGCGATTTTCTGGCCGTGGTCGCGCAAAACGACTGGGCGGCGATTAAAGCGGGCCAGCAGCTCAAGGCGACGTGGTCGAAGTCCGAGACCTTGCCCGATCAGGCGAAGCTTTGGGAGCACGTCCGCGCCACCAAAGTGGTGAAGGAGGACGTCACCAGCAATGTCGGCGACACCACAGCGGCTCTTGCCGCGGCCACGGCGGGCGAAGGCAAAAAACTCAGCGCCACCTACGATTTTGCCATTCACACCCATGGCTCGATCGGCCCGTCCTGCGCCATTGCCGAATTCAAGGACGGCAAGCTGACCTCGTGGTCGGCATCGCAGGCCACGCATGCACTGCGCCGGCAACTGGCGGACATGTTCGCGATGCCGGCGGAAAACATACGCTGCATCTATGTCGAAGGCGCCGGCTGCTACGGCCGCAACGGCCATGAGGATGCGGCCGCGGAAGCCGCTTTATTGGCGAAAGCGGTCGGCAAGCCGGTGCGGGTGCAGTGGTCGCGCGCCGACGAGCATGGCTGGGATCCGAAAGGGCCGCCGACGCTGATCGACTTGCGCGCCAGTCTGGATGCCTCCGGCAATGTCACCGCCTGGGAATCGGAATTCTTCATTCCCAATGGTGCGGCGCCAGGAAGCGTCGTCGGCCTGCTCGGAGCGCAACTCGCCGGTTTGCCGACCGCGCAGCAGATGTCGCCCGGCGGCATCACCGGCAACTCGGCAATCCCGTATAAATTCGCCAACGTCAAAACGGTCTGCCACCGCATCGAATCGACGCCGTTCCGGCCGTCCTGGATCAGGGCGCCGGGACGCCTGCAGAACGTCCATGCCAATGAAAGCTTCATGGATGAGCTTGCGGCGGCGGCCGGCGCCGATCCGCTGGAATTCCGCTTGAAATATTTCGATCCCGCCGAGAAGCGCGGCCTTGAAATCCTCGATCGCCTGGCGGCGCTGGCTAAATGGGAGAAACGGCCGTCGCCGGAGAAGAACACTGCCGGCAACATCGCCAAGGGCCGCGGGCTCACTTACGTGAAATACGAGCTGTCGCGCACTTACATCGGCGCGGTTGCCGAAGTGGAGGTCGACCGCTCATCGGGCGACATCCATGTGACGCGCTTTTATGTCGTCCATGATTGCGGCCAGGTCATCAATCCGGACGGCGTCAAAGCGCAGATCGAAGGCAATATCATCCAGACGGTCAGCCGAACGCTGATCGAGGAACTCAAATTCAATCGCAGCGCGGTGACGAGTCTGGATTGGGCGAGCTATCCGATCATCACCTTCCCGAAAATACCGCAGATCGTGATCGAGTTGATCGACCGGCCGGCGGAGAAACCGTGGGGCGCGGGCGAGCCGAGCGCTGCCGTGGTGCCGTCGGCGATTTCCAACGCCGTGTTCGATGCCACCGGCGTGCGCATGCGCTCGGTGCCCTACACGCCGGATAAAATGAAGGCCGCGCTGCATTCGGCCTGAGCATTCTTGCCGCCGGCGTCACCCGGTGCCGGCGGCGAGGAGCGCATTGGCAGGGGCGTTTTCATCGGCATTTTGCGCGTTCACGCCGCCGCCAAATGCGTAAACGTCCATGCGCAGGATGCTGTAGGTCGCGCTGGCGTGCAGCCGTTCAGGCTGCGCGTGCTCGCCGGCAGCGCCGAGCGCCGCATAGAGCGGCAGAATATGCTCCTCGGTCGGGTGATTTTTGACTCCGAACGGGGCGAGCCGGCGATAATCCAGCAGGTCGTTTGAGCGCTCGTCCGTCAGCGCTGTCTGAAACCAGTCGGCGAAGCTGTTGACCCAGGCAGGCGCGGCATCATTGACGCCGTGGCCGCGGAATTCCGAGAGGTCGTGGGTGAAACTGCCACTGCCGATGATCAGCACATCTTCGTCACGCAGCGCCGCCAAAGCGCGGCCGATCCGCAAATGATGTTCGGGGCCGAGATGCGGCTGGATCGAGAGCTGCAGCACCGGAATGTCGGCTTGCGGATAGATCAACAGCAACGGCACCCAGGCGCCGTGATCGAGGCCGCGATGCTGATCGATGTCGCATTCGAAGCCTGACGCCTTGAGCAGATGCGCAACGCGGGCCGCCACATTCGGCGAACCCGGAGCCGCGTAACGCAGGTCATAGAGCGGCCGGGGAAATCCGTAGAAATCGTGGATGGTCTCGTTCCATGGCACCGCATTGACCGTCGGCACCTCGGTTTCCCAATGCGCCGAGACGACCAGGATGGCTTTCGGCCGCGGCAGAATGCCGCCAAGCGATTTCAGGAACGCGCGCGCCGGCGTGTCGGTGAGCGGCAGCGTCGGCGCGCCGTGGGAGAGGAACAGGCTTGGGATAGCCATGGCATTTGGCTCGGTGCGAGCGAAACTACAGCGCCTTATGGCCACCGTCGCACATCGGCTGGCCCTTGGTGTGTTTGCAGCCGCAGAATGCCGCTTTGCCCGCCTGCGCCGCGGTGTAGGCCAGCGGCACGAATTCAGTACCCTTATGCGCACCGTCGCAGAACGGTTGGTTCTTGCTCGCGCCGCAAGCGCACCAATAATAGGTCTTCCCCGCTTCGACCTCGACGACAAACGGCGAATGCTGGGCGATGGTCGGTTGATTCATTGTCGTAACCTTTCAGGCGCCGCTGGGACGCGATCTTTGGAAGCGCAGCTACACCCTCCATATTATAATTCCTTGGTGGTGTGATAATATGGCATTATTGGATAATATCTCACACCGATAGAGTGAAATGATCGATGCTTGACCGTCTGACGGGCCTGGAGGTCTTTGCCAAGGTTGCCGCCGCAGGCAGCTTTTCGGCGGCCGGCCGGGCCATGGGGCTCTCGCAGACCATGGTCACCAAGCACATCGCCGCGCTCGAAGCGCGCTTGGGCGTCAAGCTTCTTCACCGCACGACGCGGCGGCTTTCGATGACCGAAGCCGGTCGCAATTATCTCGAGGCCTCGGCGCGCGTTCTCGCCGACCTCGATGCCGCCGACAGCGCGATCGCAGCAGAGCGCTTCGAACCGCGGGGCGTGCTGCGGTTGAATGCGCCGGTCTCATTCGGCACGCGCCAGCTCGCGCCACTGCTGGCGGAATTCGCGCAGCGCTGTCCGCGTGTCACCGTCGAGCTTGGCCTCAATGATCGTCTGGTCGATCTGGCCGAGGAGGGCTGGGACCTCACGATCCGCGTCGGCAACCTCAGCGATTCAAGCCTGGTCGCCCGCCGCATCGCGCCGGGTCGTACCGTCGTCTGCGCGGCGCCGTCCTATCTGGAAGCGCACGGCACGCCACGCGCGGTCGCCGACCTGACGCAGCATAATTGTCTCGGCTATACGCTGTCGCGCCTTGCCGGCGCCGACCGCTGGACCTTCGGGGCGCGTGGCGAAATCGCCGTCAATGTGTCGGGAAATCTCCGCGCCAATAACGGCGACGCGCTGCGCTCAGCGGCCATCGCCGGCCAGGGCCTGATCTACCAGCCGACCTTCATCATCGCCGATGACCTGCGCGCTGGCACGTTGAAACGGGTGGTCCTGGATCATCCGACCGTCGAATTCGGCGGCATCTATGCCGTCTTCCTGCCGGGGCCGCATCCGTCGGCCAAGCTGCGTGCCTTCATCGATTTTCTGATCAGCCGCTTCGTCCCCGAGCCGCCGTGGGATCGCGGGTGATTTTGCCTGCCCGGCGGATGCGAGGCGTCATGAAACTTGGCCCCGTCAAACCGATGGAACTGCGTATAATCACGGCGAGCCAATCCGCGGGACTTCCTCAATGTACGGCGCAACGATCGGCATTCGCCGCTATACATTTGCCGATCTGAAGACGCTGTTGGCCAAGGCCTCGCCGCTGCGCAGCGGCGACCAACTTGCGGGCATTGCGGCACAGACCGGCGAGGAACGCGTCGCCGCGCATTATGCGCTGGCCGATGTGCCGCTAGCGACCTTCCTCAACGAGACCGTCGTTGCCTATGAAAGCGACGAAGTCACGCGTCTCATCGTCGATGGCCATGACCGGACGGCTTTCGCTCCCGTCGCGCATCTGACCGTCGGCGGCTTTCGCGATTGGCTCCTCGCCGACGAAACCACGACCACCATGTTGTCGGCGCTGGCGCCCGGCGTAACGCCGGAAATGGCGGCCGCCGTGAGCAAGATCTGCCGGCTGCAGGATCTCATCGTCATCGCGGCGAAATGCTCGGTGATGACGGCGTTCCGTAACACTTTGGGACTGCCCGGCCGGCTCTCGGTGCGGCTACAACCCAATCATCCAACCGACGATGCGGCCGGCATCGCGGCCAGTATTTTCGACGGGCTGTTGCTTGGCTCGGGCGATGCCGTCATCGGCATCAACCCGGCGACCGATAGCCCGCAGAGCGCGCAGGTGCTCCTGGCGATGCTCGAAGAACTGCGCGTCAAGCTCGACATCCCGACGCAAAGCTGTGTGCTGGCGCATGTCACGACCACGCTCGATCTGATCGGCAGGAACGCGCCGGTCGATCTGGTGTTCCAGTCGATCGCGGGGACGCAAGCCGCCAATAAGAGCTTCGGCATCGATCTCGCGCTGTTGCGCGAGGCGCGTGACGCCGCGCTGTCGTTGCATCGCGGCACGGTCGGCGACAATGTGATGTATTTCGAGACGGGGCAGGGCTCGGCGCTGTCCGCCAACGCGCATCATGGCGTCGACCAGCAGACGCTTGAGGCGCGCGCCTACGGCGTGGCGCGGGCGTTCAAGCCGCTTTTGGTCAACTCGGTCGTCGGCTTCATCGGACCGGAATATCTGTTCGACGGCAAACAGATCACGCGCGCCGGCTTGGAGGATCATTTTTGCGCCAAGCTCATGGGCGTGCCGATGGGCGTCGACGTCTGCTATACCAATCACGCCGAAGCCGATCAGGACGATATGGATGCGCTGTTGGCGCTGTTGGTCCTGGCGGGCGTCAATTTCGTGATGGGCGTGCCGGGCGCCGACGACATCATGCTTGGTTATCAATCGACCTCGTTTCACGACGCGCTCGCCATGCGCGATCTGTTCGGTCGCCGCCCGGCCCCGGAATTCGAGGCCTGGCTTGCCCGCCAGGGCCTCATCAACGCTGCTGCTCGCATCCGTCCGACGCGCCTGCCGAGCCACTTTCGCGCGCTGCTGCCGGGAAAGCTGCCATGAATGCTGACATCACGACCGAGGAGGAGGCTTGGACGACATTGCGCGGTCTGACCGCGGCGCGCATCGGGCTCAAGCGCGCCGGTGCGTCGCTGGCGACGGCGCCGCTGCTTGATTTCCGCCTGGCGCATGCCCGCGCGCGCGATGCCGTGCATGCGCCGCTCGATACGGCGCGCGCTGCTGCTGAACTCGCCGAGGTCGGCGGTCCGGTCGTCGCCGTCGCAAGCGCAGCGCCAGATCGGCAGACCTATCTGACGCGTCCCGATCTCGGCCGCCGCCTTGCCGCGGAAGCCGGCGCCGCGCTCCTGCCGCACCGCGGCGCCTATGACGTCGTGTTCGTTGTCGCCGACGGATTGTCGGCGCGCGCCGTTGAGCTGCATGCGCGGCCGGTTCTGTCGCACGCGATGACGGCGCTGCGCAACGAAGGCTGGAAGCTCGCGCCATTGGTTATTGTCCGCCACGGCAGGGTCGCGATCGGCGACGCCATAGCGGCCGCATTGGGCGCGGATGCCGTGGCGGTTCTGATCGGCGAACGTCCGGGACTGTCGGCGCCCGACAGCTTGGGCGCCTATCTGACATGGCAGCCGCAATCAGGCTCGACCGACGCCGACCGCAACTACGTGTCCAATATCCGCCCGGAAGGCGTCCGCTACAATGCCGCGGCCTCTAAGATCGTGCACCTGTTGCGCGCCATGCGCGCCCGCCGTCTGTCGGGCGTAGAGCTCAAGGATGAATCGGATAGACTCCTGGTCGGGCCGACTTAAATCTTCACGGCGAAGATAAGCGAAAGACACGGCGATGCAGGTAGAATTCATAACCGTCGACGTTTTCACCGAACAACGCTTCGGCGGCAATCCGCTCGCGGTCGTGCTCGACGCCCGTGCGCTCACCACCGCGCAGATGCAATCGATCGCCGCCGAATTCAATCTTTCCGAGACGACCTTCGTCCTGCCGCCGAAGGACGCCTCTCACACCGCCGAAGTCCGGATTTTCACGCCGCGCGCCGAATTGCCATTCGCCGGACATCCCAATGTCGGCACCGCTTTCGTCCTCGCAGGCCTCGGCCAGAGTCGCGGCCGCGCCGTCGGCGAGCCGCTGATCTTCGAGGAAAAAGCCGGACTGGTTCGCCTCGACCTCATCAAAGAGGCGGGAGCGTGCGTCGGCGCGCGGCTTGCGCCGCCGCAGCCGTTCGCGCGCGGTGACGACATTGCGCCCGACATCGTCGCCGCTGCGTGCTCGCTCAGGCCGGACGACATCGAAATCGCCAATCACAAGCCTTGTATCGCCTCTTGCGGCAACCCTGTCGTCTTTGCGGAATTGAAAACCCGGCCGGCACTGACCGCGGCGCGGCCGCGTACGGAAGTCTTTACCGAGCATCTAGGGGCCGATCGCGCCGCAGGGCTATTGCTCTATGTTCAAGACATGACGGGCGGGTTCGATCTTCAGGCGCGGATGTTTGCGCCACTCCACGGCATCACCGAAGATCCGGCGACAGGCAGCGCCAATGTCGCCCTGGTCGGGCTGATGGCGAGCCTGCGCCCCGGGCGCGATCTGAGGCTCAACTTACGCATCTCCCAGGGCGTCGATATGGGCCGGCCGAGCCTGCTCGAAGCCACAGCCGAAAAGCACGGCGGCAAAATCACCGGCACTTCGATCGGCGGTCGCTGCGTGACCATGCAGCATGGAACGCTCGCGCTTTAGCTCACCTTGCCGCGGCGGCAGCCTTGGCTTTGGCAATGATGTCGGGCGGCGTAGCATAGACTTCTTTCACGAGACCCTCGACATCGGCGCCGGACACCGGATTGATTTCAAGCTCGGCCTTGGCGGCTTCGGCAAGAAAATCCTTGTCGTGCATCGTGTCCGCAAACGCCTGGCGCAAGGTTGCGAGGCGGTCGGGCGGCACATTGGGCGGCGCCAAATAGGGGCGCCCGATCACCTGGCGGGCAAACACCATTTTCAGGATCTGGCGCTGTTCGTCGGTCTTGGCGAAGTCGGTGACCAGCGGCACGTCGGGCAATTCGGGATGTTTGTTGAGCGATAGCTGCACCAGGACGATCATCTTCTTGTCGTCGATCCACGATTTGTGGGTGGACATCACGCTCGACCAAGACCAGCCGCAGCGGCCCTGGACTTCGCCGCGCTCCATCGCCAGCACCACGTCGTTGCCGCCGGGATAGCCTTCGACGATCTTGAAATGGGTGCCGAGCACGCTGTTGAGCACGCGCGGAAACTGATCGGTGTCGGCGCTGGCGCCGGTGCCGCCGACCGTGAGTTCCTTGGTGAACAGGTCCTCGAACCGGGCGATGCCGGAATCCTTGCGCGCCACGCAGACGCTGACCTCGTTATTGGCGCTGCCGATCCAGCCGAATTTCTGGGCGTCGAAGGCGTCGCCCTGGCCGATCAACAGCGGATCGAAGGCGATGCCGCGGCCGAGCGTGCCGAATGCGGAGCCGTCCTGCGGTGCGACGCGGTAAAGATAATTGGCGAGCCGCAGGCTGCCGGCGCCCTCCAGGTTTTTTGGAACCAGTGTTGGGCCGCCGGGGATATGCGCGCCCAGGTGGCGGCCTATTACCCGCGCATAAAGGTCGTAGGCGCCGCCGGTCGAATAGCCGATAAAGAGGTCGACATCCCGGCTCTTATAAAAATCGCTCGCGCTCTGGGCTAGCACGATTGCTGTCAGCGCCATCACCGAACCGGGAACCGAGATGAAAGCCGCGAGTGCGACGCTGGCAACTCTCCTTCGCCACAGAGCCATAGTCTCCTCGTTCCCCCTGCCGCACCCAAAATCGACCGCGGCTCTATCGCCATTCTTACCATGACTTAGCATGGGCTTGACGCCTTTGCAGGTTTCGGGCGATGCGGGACGACAGGGAGGAGCCGCTCGATGCAGCCGGATATGATCGCCAGCGCCGCGCATGCGCTGCAGCTGTTGCTCGAGCCGGCGCGGCTGATGTTCCTGTGCATCGGCGTTCTGATCGGGCTCGCGATCGGGGTGCTGCCCGGATTGAGCGGCATCGTCGGCATGGCGATGCTGATTCCCTTCACCTATAATCTCGACGAATACAGTGCATTCGCGCTGCTGCTCGGCATGGCGGCGGTGATTACCTCGTCGGATTTCATCACCGCGGTGCTGTTCGGGGTGCCCGGCCATGTCGGCGCCGCGGCGACCGTGATCGACGGCCATGCCATGGCGAAGCGGGGCGAGGCCGGTCGCGCGTTCGGCGCCGGCTTTGCCGCTTCGCTTGCCGGCGGCCTTGTCGGCGCGGTGGTGCTGGCCGTAAGCATTCCGATCTTGCGACCGGTGCTGCTGGCCATCGGTTCGCCGGAGCTGTTGGCCTTCACGCTGTTCGGCATGTCGATGGTGGCGACGCTGTCCGGCCGCGCGCCGCTCAAAGGGCTGACCGCCGCCGGGCTCGGCCTGATGATTGCGATGGTCGGTTCGCGGGCGCAGAGCGGCACGCTGCGCTGGACCTTCGATTGGCTGTATCTGTGGGACGGTGTGCCGCTGGTGCCGGCAACGCTCGGCCTGTTCGCGCTGCCGGAACTTGCCGAGCTTGCGGTATCGCGCAAGCGCATCGCCGGCGAGCACGCGCCCAACATCAACCTCTCCAGCCAATGGGAAGGCGTGCGCGACGTCGGGCGCAACTGGTGGCTGGTGTTGCGCTGCGGCGTGCTCGG
The DNA here is from genome assembly GCA_049519075.1 of Xanthobacteraceae bacterium. Lineage (GTDB taxonomy): Bacteria > Pseudomonadota > Alphaproteobacteria > Rhizobiales > Xanthobacteraceae > BOG-931. Next base: position 20,133 of record JBEKRD010000017.1, read on the forward strand.
TACCGGTCTCGGCGCCATTCCCGGCATCGGCTCGGCGGTGATCGATTGGATCGCCTATGGCTATGCCCAGCGAACCGAGAAGAACGCGGAAACATTCGGCAGTGGCGACGTGCGCGGCGTGATTGCGCCGGAATCGTCGAACAATGCCAAGGAGGGTGGCCATCTGGTGCCGACCATTGCGTTTGGCGTGCCGTCGGGCGCCTCGATGGCGATTCTGCTGGGCGCCTTTCTGATGCACGGCCTGACGCCGGGCCCCGACATGCTGACCAAGCATCTCGATCTCACTTACATGATCGTCTGGAGTCTGACGCTGGCGCATGTCATCGGCGCCATTATTTGTCTCTTCTGCAGTCGCTGGCTGGCGCAGGTTTCGCGCATCCGGCCCGAAATTCTGCTGCCGGTCATCATCGCGCTGGTCTTCGTCGCCGCTTTCGAGGGCGAGCACGATTGGGGCGATCTTTACACGTTGCTGTTCTTCGGCGTGCTCGGCTGGTTCATGAAGCGGTTGGGCTGGCCGCGGCCGCCGATGGTGCTCGGCATTGTGGTCGGCGGAATTTTCGAGCGGTACCTGTTCATCTCGACGCAGCTATACGGCTGGCAATGGCTGTTACGGCCCGCTGTGCTGGTGATCCTGGCCTGCGTGTTCTGGGTGTTGTATCGGCCGATTAGGCATATCGCGGCGGCGCTGATCGCCGAGTTTCGCGAGGTTGGCGCCGGCAAGGCGCGGTTCGGCGCGGCGTCCGTTTTCTCGCTCGCCGTCGTCGGGCTCATCGTCGCTGCGATCGTGTCATCGGCGGAGTGGCCGCGTGACGCCAAGCTGGTGCCGCTCACGGCTTGCGGCATGGCGCTGGTGGCCGCCGTCCTCAATCTGGTCAGTGAACTGTTCGCGCCTGCGCAGAAAGTCGTCGTGCATGCCGATGCCGGCGCCAAAGTAAGCGCGCACGTTCCCGACCTCGGCGTAGCGGACGATATCGTGCGCCGGCGCGCGGCCGTGTTTTTCGTCTGGATGGCGGCCTTCCTCGCCATGGTCGCGTCGATCGGCTTTATTCCCGCGATCGCGCTGTTCGTGTTCGCCTATATGCGCTTCGGTTTCGGCGAGCCTCGGATGCCCTCGCTGGGCTTTGCCGCGGCGACGACCCTGCTCTGCCTGATCGTTTTTCACTGGGGACTGCGAGTCGCCTGGCCGCCGTCGTTGCTGGGCGATCTGTTCCCGGCGCTGCGGGCGGCGACGCATTTGGTTTGACGGAGGCATTCGGGCGTGATGCGCGGCGCCGCGCGTCACCCGACCGACATTGCGTGTGTTGCTGAAATCTCGTAATGACCCACGCAAGGCCGACGCGACCGCGAATAACGAATGGAGCGCGCGATGACAGGAATGTTGGAGCACGATACGCCGGGCCTCGGTCACAACAAACCGTCCGCCGAAGACGCCGACGAGATCGCGCACGGCAAATGGGATCGCTGGGCAAAAAAGCGCACCTTCGTGCGCGCGCTCGAAGGCACCTACAGCCATCTTTATAAAAAACTTCTCGAAGAGCCGCGGGTCTACTCCTCGAAGGATCATCCCTGGAAGGGCGGGCCGGCGATGTACGGCAAGCACGTCATCTCGCCGCAAGCAGTCAATATCGTGCAGTCGATCGAATCGCATATCGAGTGCTACGCGCCGCTCAATGCCGGCCAGAAGCACGGTCATCTCAACAGCGCGGTGTTCTATGTGCTCAAGGGCCGCGGCCATGACGTGCATGACGGCCGCACCATGGAATGGGAAGCCGGTGACGTGATGCTGGTGGAGAACGGCTGCGTGCACCAGCACTTCAACGACGATGAGAAGGACTCGTGCATCCTCCTGGTGTTCAAGGCAAAGCCGCTGTTTTTGTTCATGCACCTGTTGTTTCAGAAGATGGTGGAGTGGCCGACCGACAAGCTGCCGCCCGGCGTCGACGAATTTAATCCGCCGACGGAGATCTGAGCGCATGCCGGTGTTCGAAGACAAACAGGCCGCGCTGTCCGGCGCGAATACCAGTCACTTCCTGGAAGAGGCGATGGCCGAATCGGAAAAATTCCGCGCCGAATACGCCACGCTGCCGAACGTCATCAAAGCCAAGGACATGCCGTGGGAGCGCTCGCCCGACGGGCTCATCAAGCATCTCGTGCACCAGAAAATGCATACGCGCGAGTGCTGCATCGAAGCCTATATGCAATTCCTCAATAACGGCGAGCGCTCCGGCAAGCATCGCCACATGTGGGAGGAATTGTTCTTTGTCGTTGAAGGTTCCGGCTACGACCTGCACTGGGATCTGAAATGGGATTGCATTGACGCCTTCGACTGGCAATGGGCCGAGGCGCCGAAGCGCTATGAATGGACGCGCGGTGATTATGTCTATGTCCCGCCGTTCACGCTGCACCAGCATTTTGCCAATGCGAAAGAGGAATGCCGCATCATCGTGATGAGCAATCGTATCGTCAAAGACATGGGCTTCGACTGGTACGACCAAGTCGAGCGCGCGCCGGGATTCTAGCCACCTACTTCTTCTCGAGTCCCGCGCGGTCGATCACCGCCGCCCAGGTCTTGATGTCGTCGTGCAATTGCCGGTCCATCTCCGCCGGCGTGCTGGCCTTGGCGTCGATGCCGAGTGCGAGGAGCTTCTGCTTCACGTCCGGCTCGGCCAGAATCCCGACCAGCGCCTTGTTCAACGTGTCGATTACGGCCTGCGGCGTGCCGGCCTTGGCGTAGAGCGAATTCCACGAACCGGCGCGAAAATCCTTGACGCCCTGCTGGCTCGCGGTCGGCACCTTGGGCAGCGACGGCGACGGTTGCGCTCCCGCCCAGGCCACGGCGCGCAGCTCGCCACTGTCTAAACCGGATTGCAGCGCCGCGTAGAAATCGATCACCATCTGCACATCGTCGCGCAGCAATGCCACCACCGTATCGGGCGTCGTGCGGAACGGCACGATGACGAAATCGGCGCCGCTTGCCTGCTTGAAATAATTTGCCGTGAGGTTTTGCACGCCACCGGCGCTGATGGTGCCGACATTGAGCACGCCGGGTTTGGCCTTTGCCGCGGCGAGAAAGTCACCGAGATTCTGCAAGGACGATTTGGCATTGACCGCCATCAGACAGTCGAAAGAGCCGAGCGACGAAATCGGCACCAGCGCGTTGATGTCGAGCGGGAACTCCTTGTATTGCGGCACCGAGCTCGCGATACCGCCGGTCACCAGCAGCAGCGTATAGCCGTCGGCCGCGGCATTGAGCACGTTGTGGCCGGCGACCAGGCCGTCGGGACTCGGCATGTTCTCGATGAAAAAACGCTGGCCGAATTTGTCGCTGAGCTTGTCGGCGACGATCCTGGCGCTGATGTCGCCGACGCCGCCGGGGCCAAGCGGCAGCACGATGCGCACCGGCCGGCTCGGATAGCCCTCGGCGAACGCGGTCCGCGCGAGCAGGGCGCCACCGAGCGCCGCCGCGCCGGCGATAACGGCCCGCCGCGTCGTATATCGGTGCCACATGGATGATTTCTCCCTATAAAGCCGGACTTCGTTTAGCATGGCGTGGGTGCTGCTGCGGCTGTTTAATTGCCGCATCCGCTGGGGCATTTGTCATTGATCTGGCTCAACAATTCGCTCGTATTCTGCGGCGCGAGACAGGTGCCCGGAAGGAGCGGGTCGAGGGCTTAAGGCCGCGTCGCCAAGCGCGGCGTCAGCGTCTAAAATAGCGGCTGGGCGGCGGCCGGACCGGAGGTCCGGCAATCCGCGCTCGGAACGAACGGCGGGAGAGACATGTTCACGTCCCTGATGACGACGCGGCGTTTCGCGCCCTTGTTCTTGTGCCAGTTCTTTGCGGCCTTCGGCGACAATTTCCTCAAGACCGCGCTGGTCTTCATTATTCTGTTCCAGGTCTCCGGCCCCGATTCCGAGGTCTTGATTACGCTCGCCGGCGCGACCCTGATCGCGCCGTTCTTCTTTCTCTCCGGGCTCGCCGGCGAGATCGCCGACCGTTACGACAAAGCCCTAGTGGCGCAACGTATCAAACTCGTCGAGCTCGGCGTCGCCGCGCTTGCCGTCGTCGGCTTTGCCTTTCATTCGCTCAGCCTGCTGTTCCTGTCGGTATTTCTGTTCGGAACGCTCGCTACGCTGTTCGGACCGATCAAATACGGCATCCTGCCGGATCATCTGGCGCGCAAAGAACTGCCGGCCGGCAACGCGCTGATCGAAGGCGGCACCTTCCTCGCCATCCTGCTCGGCACCATCACTGCCGGCTTTGCGGCTCGCGGCAACAGCAATCCCATCCACTTTGCCTGGCTGATGGTTGTCACCGCGCTCGCCAGCTGGATTTCGAGCCTGTACATCCCGCCTCCCGGCGAGAAGGCGCCTGGGCTCGTGATCAATCGCAACATCTTCGGCTCCACCGCAGCGCTGATCAGCTATGTGCGCACCGACCCGCGGCTGTGGTGGGGGGCGCTGGTGGTGAGCTGGTTTTGGCTGGTCGGCGCGCTGGTGCTGTCGCTATTGCCGCCGCTCGTCTCGCACGACATCGGCGGCAGCGAGGCGGTCGTTACCTTGTTCCTCACCATCTTCTCGGTCGCGGTGGGGATCGGCTCGGGTCTCGCCGCGTGGCTGGCGGCCGGTCGTACCATTCTATTGCTGACGCTCATTGGCGCCGTACTGCTGGGGCTGTTCTCGCTCGACCTCGGCTGGACGGTGTCGGCGGTGGTTCCCGCGACCAGTCCGTTGGGGGTCGCTGAGTTCTTCGCCTCGCGCTACAGCATCCACATCGCGCTCGATCTCGCCGGGCTCGCCATCGCCGGCGGCTTGTTCATCGTGCCGACGTTTTCGGCGGTGCAGGTCTGGGCCGGCGCCGACCACCGCGCCCGAGTCGTCGCGGCGGTCAACGTGCTCAATGCCGCCTTCATGGTGGTCGGCGCGCTGTTGCTCGCCGTGCTGCAGAAGCTCGGGCTCGGTGTTCCGGTTCTGCTCGCGCTGATCGGTGCCGCCAATCTTGTCGTCGCCGTAGTCATCGGCCGTACCATGCCGACCGGTTGGCTCAACGATTTTCTGTTGCTGGTGTTCCGCGTCTTCTTCCGGCTCGAAGTCAAAGGTCTGGAGAACATCGCCAAGGCCGGTCCCAACGCCATCATCGCGCTCAACCATGTGAGTTTCCTCGACGCGCCGCTCGCGGTGTCGATCCTGCCGAAACGGCCGGTATTCGCCATCGACGTGGCGATGTCGCAGCGTTGGTGGATTCAGCCGTTCCTTAAATTCGTGCGCATCATGGCGCTCGATCCGCTACGGCCTTTCTCGGTGCGCGACCTGATCAACGCGGTGCGGGACGGCAATTCGCTGGTGATCTTCCCGGAAGGCCGTATCACCCTCACCGGCAGCCTGATGAAGGTCTATGACGGCGCCGCGATGATTGCCGACAAGTCGGGCGCCATGGTGGTGCCGGTGCGCATCGACGGGCCGGAAACGACGTATTTCAGCCGGCTGAAAAGCACGCAAGTGCGCCGCCGGCTATTCCCGAAGATCACTGTGACGATCCTCGAACCGGTCAAGTTCGAAGTCGACCCGGAGCTCAAAGGCCGCAAACGCCGCCAGGCCGCCGGCGCTGCATTGTATACGATCATGTCCGATCTGATTTTCCGGACCAGCCCGACCGACCGCACCGTCGTCGAAGCCTTGATCGCCGCGGCCATCCTCCACGGGCCGAACTGGCTCGCGATCGAAGACCCGGTGAGCGGTCAAATGACCTATCGCCGCCTCCTGCAAGCGGCCGCCGTTCTCGGCCGCAAGCTGATGCCCTATGCGCGCGAAGGCCGTCCACTCGGGGTGATGCTGCCGACCTCGAACGGCGGGGTCGTCACTTTGTTCGCGGTGCTGTCGGCCGGACGGGTGCCGGCGATGATCAATTTCAGTTCCGGCGCCGCCAATATCCTCGGCGCCTGCCGTGCCGCCGAGATCGATACCATCTTGACCTCGCGCGTCTTTGTCGAAAAGGGCCGGCTCGACCACGTGGTCGCCCAGATCGCGACGCAGGTCCGCATCGTCTATCTGGAGGACATTCGCCAGACGGTCGGCAAGATCGACAAGCTTCGCGGCGCGCTCGGATGGAAGAAGCCGCTGGTCGCGCGCAAACCCGACGATTGGGCGGTGATCCTGTTCACCTCGGGCACCGAAGGCCTGCCCAAGGGCGTCGTGCTGTCGCATCGCAATGTGTTGAACAATGTCGCGCAAGTCGCCGCCCGCATCGAATTCGGGCGCCAGGACAAGCTGTTCAACGCGATGCCGATCTTTCACTCATTCGGCTTCACCGGCGGCCTGGTGCTGCCGCTGATTTCCGGCGTGCCGATCTACCTCTATCCGTCGCCGCTGCACTACCGCACCATCCCGGAATTGGTCTACGGCGTCTGCGCGACGGCGCTGTTCGGTACCGACACCTTCCTCACCGGTTATGCCCGCATGGCAAATCCGTACGACTTCCGTTCGTTGCGCTACATCATTTCCGGCGCCGAACCGGTCAAGCAGTCGACGCGCCACGTTTATCTGGAAAAGTTCGGGCTGCGGATTCTCGAGGGCTATGGCGTTACCGAATGCTCGCCGGTGATGGCGCTCAACACGCCGATGTTCAACAAATTAGGCAGCGTCGGCCGACTGTTGCCCGGGATGGAAACAAAACTGGAAAAGGTCGAAGGCGTCGACGAGGGCGGCCGACTCTACGTCAAAGGGCCGAACGTCATGCTCGGCTATCTGCGCGCCGACAGACCGGGCGTGCTCGAAGTGCCGCCGGAAGGCTGGCACGATACCGGCGATATCGTCGCCATCGACGACCAGGGCTTTGTCGCCATCAAGGGTCGCGCCAAGCGCTTCGCCAAGGTCGGCGGCGAGATGGTCTCGCTCGCCGCGGTCGAGATGCTGGCCGCCGAACTGTGGCCGCACTACACCACCGCGGTGTCGGCGGTCCCCGACGCGCGCAAGGGCGAGCGCCTGATCATGGTCACCGACAAGCACGGCGCGACGCGCGCCGACTTCATCGCCTATGCGCGCTCAAAGCACGCCTCCGAGCTGACCTTCCCGGCCGAAATCGTCATCCTCGACAAATTGCCGATGCTCGGCTCCGGCAAGGTCGATCAATTGGCGATCGACAAATTCGTGAAAGAGCAGGCCGCGGCGAAAGCGGCGGCGGCGGAGTAACGGTTGCCTCCCCTTGCGGGTGAGGGAAGCCGCGTCCGGAGATTATCCCCGCACCGCCAAAACCCGGTCCACTTCACCGCTCATCCATAGCCGCGCTTGCCTTCGACCGCCGCCACGTAACGCTCGACTGACGCTTTCACCACGGCTTTGGCGTCGTTCGCTATGACGCGGTCGAAGTAATGACCGTAGATCGTCCCGAAAGCGTACGGCTCAAGCGCTGCGCCGATGTGCTGGACCGCGCGCGCCGACAACGGAATGAAATTCGGATAGCTGCGCATGAACGATAGCCACTTGCGGTCCGTCGTCACGGTGAGAATGTCGCCTGAGCACACGACGCCTTGTCCACCAGCCCCGCCGGCCCAGTGCAGCACGGTGCCGCCTTCAAAATGACCGCCGCAGCGCACCAGCGTGACGCCGTTCCAAAGCGATTTCGTCCCGCCATCCCATAGCGTGATCGCGGGGTCGTTCCGCATGATCCATTGCCTGTCGGCGGCATTCAGGTAAACGGGCGCCCCGAACGCCCGCGCCCACTCCACCATCGTCGTATAGAAATGCGGGTGCGAGATGGCGATGGCGTCGATGCCGCCGAGACCTTCGATCATCGTCACAGTGGCGTCGTCGATCGTTGCGACGCAATCCCACAGGATATTGCCGCCCTCCGTGCGCAGGAGCAGCGCGCGCTGCCCGATTGCGAATGCTGGCGTCGAGCCGATGCCGATGATGCCCTTCTCGTATTCGCGGAACGTGTTGCTGTGGGTCTGCCGCAAGGCTTCAAGCGTGGTCCAGGTTTGCCCGCGCGGCGGGACGTATTGCCGCTCTTCCTCGCAGATGACGCAATGAATTGGCGGCTCCGCGCTCTCGGCGTATTGCATGCCGCACGCGGTGCAGATGGGGAGGGGCATCGGTTCAGTTCCCTGGCATTGCATTACGCAAGATGACGGATCACGACGGCAATCCATACTAGACCGCTCGGCCCAGCAAGCCGCAACGGCTTTCCGATACGCGAATCGAACTACTGCCCCCGGCACCCGATGCACCATCGCGCCGGCGTGGCCGCAAGCCGCATGATCGCGTGACGGTGATGTGTATAATATCTTGATTCCATACACATGGATGTCAGGCGATGCGCACCAATATCGAGATCGACGACGCCCTGATGGCGGAGGCCCAGAAAGCGTCCGGCCACGCCACTAAGAAGCAGACGGTGGAAGAGGCCCTGCGTTTGCTGGTTCGGTTGCGGCGGCAGAGGGAGGCAGATGCGGCCTTCGGCAAATATCGCTGGCACGGTAACTTGGCACGCAGCCGCGAAGGTCGCGGCGTCAAATGATTGTCGTCGACAGCAGTGTTTGGATCGATTTCCTAAGCGGCCGTGATTTGGCTCACGTTCGGCGTCTCCGCGCGAGCTTCGCTGTTGAGGAGATCGCCGTCGGCGATGTGATGCTACGCGAGGTGTTGCAGGGCGTCCCGGACGAGCGGAGCGATCGAGAAGTCGAATCCGTCTTGCGCCGTTTTGCAATAGTCACGATGGCCGGTGATGCGATCACTGTCACTGCGGCTCGCAATTTCCGCTATCTGCGACGCGTCGGAATCACCGTGCGCAAAACCATCGATCTGCTGATCGGGACATGGTGCATCGAATATCGCGTGGCGCTGCTTCACAACGACAGCGATTTTCGACCGATGGCGCGCCATCTCGGGTTGGTCGAGGTGGCGTTAGCCGTCTGACTGCCTCCCCCGCATCGCCAGCACCCGATCCACCATCGCCCCGGCCTCGCCGAGATAATTTCCCGGATCGCACAGCTTAACCAACGCCGCGTGATCGAGGTGCTTGGTGATCTCGCTATTCTCCGCCAATAAATCCACCAGCGGCCGGCCGGTGGCGATGACTTTGCGGCAGATGTCGTAGACCAGATCGTGGGCATATTGGCGGCCCAGATAAGGTCCGAGCCCCATCATCACCGCTTCCGACACGATCAGGCCCTTGGTGATATCGAGATTAGCCCGCATCCGTTTTTCGTCGACCTGCAATCCGGTCAGTACGAATTCGGTCTGCGCCAAGGCGCCGGCGGTGAAGCAGAAGATTTCCGGCAGTACGATCCACTCGATCTCCCAGGGGCCGGTGGCGCGCTCGTGGTCCTCGACCATGGCGTCGAGCAAGGCGCCGACCTGCTGGCGCACGACCGAAGTCAGCGCGGTGATATAGACCGAGGAGATCGGGTTGCGCTTTTGCGGCATGGTCGATGACGAGCCGCGGCCCTCGTGGAACGGCTCGTAAAGCTCCTCGACTTCGGTCTGCATCATCAATTTTACGTCGAAGGCGATTTTGCCGCAGGTGCCGGTGACGAGGCCGAGGAAGCAGCCGACCTCGGCAATCGTGTCGCGCACCGTGTGCCAGGCGATCGCAGGCACCCCGAGATTGAGTTCCTTCATCAATTCGGCCTGGGTCTCGAGCCCGCGGCCGGCGAGCGATGACAGGGTGCCGGCGGCGCCGCCGAACTCGCCGACCAAAACGCGCGCGCGCAATTCCGTCAGGCGCTGTTTGTGCCGCTCGAAGGCGGCGAGCAGCGTCGCCATCTTGTAGCCGAAGGTGATCGGCACCGCCTGCTGCAGGTTGCTGCGTCCCGCCATCGGCGTGTCGCGGTATTTGCGGGCAAGGCCGGCGAGCGCATCGGAGATGGCGTTGAGATGCGCCTCAACCTGCGTCAGCGCTTCGCGGATTTGCATCACGGTGGCGGAATCAGTGATGTCCTGCGTGGTGGCGCCCCAGTGGCACCATTCGCCGAGCCCGTCGCGGCAGGCCGCGACCAGTTGCTGCACCACCGGCAGCACCGGATAGCCGATGCGCTCGGTCTGCACTTTGAGCTTGGCGAAATCGATTTCCTCGGCATGGCAATGCCGGCAGATTTCCTCGGCCGCGTCATTGGGGATAATGCCGAGCCGCGCCTGGGCGCGCGCCAGTGCGGCCTCGAAGTCGAGATATTTCTGGATGCGGTTCTCGTCGGAAAACACCCGCCGCATCGCCGCGGTAGAGAAGATGTCGCGGAATACGGCAGAGTCGATGGTGGACACCGGCATGGTCGCAATACTCCCGGGCGGATTGTTGGGCGGACATTCGCCTTGCGTTCATTCCGTCTAACAAAATGGATTTGCCAAGCCCACCCCCTTAATGTGCCGGCATGAGCATCCCCGCACTAACCCTGCCACCTCATCTGCGGACCATCCACGAGGCCGACTATCCGCGTTTCAGCGGTGCCGAGATGGCGCGCCGTCGTGCAGCGATCGGGGGCCTGCTACGAGACGCCGAACTCGATCACCTGGTGTTCTGCGGCGCCAACCGCTTCGGCTCGGCGGTACAGTGGCTGACCGGCTGGCCGGTGACGGCGGAAGCCGTCGGTGTCCATACGCCGAGCGAGCCGGATGCGCTTTATATCCAGCACGTCAACCACGTGCCGTTGGCGCGGCGGCTGGCGGCGCCGGCGGCAATCGCCTGGGGCGGTGGATCGTCGATCGGTGCCGCCATTGCGGCGCTGGAGCATCGTGCGGCGCGGGCCGGCCGAGTAGGCGTCATCGGGCCGATGACGTTTGAACAGCATGCCTCGCTTACCGCGCGCTTCGGGGCCGTGACCAATCTCAATCGCAGCTACATTCGCCTGCGCCAGATCAAGTCGGCCGAAGAACTCGATTGGATGCGGATCGGCTCAGCCTTGACCGATCAGGGCATGCGCGCATTGCGCGACGGTCTGCGGCCGGGCCTGAGCGAACGCGACCTTGCCGCCATGGTCGAAGCGTCCTACCTCGCGCTCGGCGGCACCAACGTCATCCATTATTTCGGCGTCACCGCGATGGCGGCGCCCGATCTCGCGGTGCCGGCGCAATTCGTCGCCAACCGCAAAGTGGCGCGCGGCGACGTCGTCACCGCCGAAATCAGCGCCGCGTTCTGGGAGCATCCCGGCCAGGTTCTGCGCAGCTTTGCGGTCGCTGAGGAGCCGCCGCCGCTTTACCGTGCCTTGCACGCAGCAGCCGACGCGGCCTTCGCCGCGGTCGCCGCTGTGCTCAAGGACGGCGCCATGCCGCAACAGGTGATCGACGCCGGCGGGGTGATCGAAGCTGCCGGTTTCACCATCATCGACGATCTGCTGCACGGCTATGGCGGCGGCTATCTGCCGCCGGTGCTCGGCTCGCGCAGCCGGCCGAGTGCGCAAATACCTGACGAGCCATTTCGCGCCGGCATGGTCGTCGTCATTCAGCCCAATGTGGTCACGCCGGACGGAATGGCCGGCGTGCAAACCGGCGAAATGGTTCTCGTCACCAAGGACGGAATCGAACCATTCCACGCCATTCCCCGCGGCTTCATCCACGTGTGATGGCGCGCGACTTGGGCACGGCGTGGACGGCCGCCTTTCATCCTTAATGCGCCGCTACCGGCAATCGTAAATACGTTAGCCGCAGCTTACCGCACCATCGGCGAAGGGACCGCGGCGTCAAAACTCAACGGATCACTGCGTTCTTCGGGCGCGTCTGCGGCGCGCGGGATCGCGGCTCAGCTTCTGTAAAGCATGTCTCTTCACTTTGAACGAATTGATACACGCGCCGTAAAGAATACCGCTTCAACCAATCTTCAGCATAGGCCGAGAACCGTGCGTAACTTCACCAATTTCACACCCGGTGAGGCTCAATAATCCCCTCGAACAACGAAATTGAATTCCTCGAATGGATTCATCGTTGGAAAAGTTTCGGCGTCGACAGGGGACTTGAACGTGCGTACCAGCACCATCGTCATGATCGGCTTTGCGGTCCTGTTCGGACTGCTCGCGGTCTTCCTGGCGCAGACCTGGCTCAACAACCAGGCCGATGCGCGCATGAAGAGCCTCGACGCGCAGCGCAAGGCGCCTGTGCCCGAGCGCACGATCGTGGTAGCAAATCGGCCATTGCGGTTCGGCGACGAGCTCAGCTCATCGGCGTTGCGGGAAATGCCGTGGCCGCAGGATGCGCTGCCGGCCGGCGCCTTCGGCAAGATCGCGGATGTCACCGTGGCCAAACGCGTCGTGCTGATGCCGATCGACGTCAACGAGGCGGTGCTGGCTTCGAAGATCACCGGTCCGGGCCAGCGCGCCACGCTCTCCGCGGTACTCGGCGACGGCATGAAGGCCGTCACCGTGCGCGTCAACGATGTCGGGGGCGTTGCCGGCTTCATCCTGCCGGGCGATCACGTCGATGTCTTGCTGACGCGGACGGGGGAAAAGAACACCGCCATCACCGACGTGGTCATCCAGGACGTCCAGGTGCTCGCCATCGATCAATTGGCCGATCAGCGCACCGACAAGCCGTCGGTGGTCAAGGCGGTCACGCTCGAAGTCGACGAAACCGACGGCCAGAAGGTGGCGCTCGCCTCGACGGTCGGCACGCTGTCGCTGTTGCTGCGCAAAGCCGGCGAACTCGCCGATGGCGCGGTGCGGCGGGTGACCGCGGTGGATCTGGGCAAGCACGGCGCGGGGTCGCCCGAAGCCCAGTTCGTCACCGTCGGCGTGATCCGTCCGAACAAGCAGGAGCGCACCGAATACACCGTGCCGGTCGAGCACAGTAACGCCACATCCGGCTTGCCGAAATCCGCGGCGCTGTCGCATGCGGCGCCGGCGCGCGAGTGCTGCACGGACTGATGTGGGATCGAGAGCGGGACACGAACTTAAAGCGAATGGGGCGACGTGAAAGTCGAGTTTTGGGAATAACGAGCAGCGGCGGGGAGGCCGACGTGAATAACCAGTACATGACGGACAGGACCATTGGTCACAAACTCACGGAGCTCAGGCTCGCCGCGCTGTTGCGGCGCGGCTTGATCCGGGCGGCGCTGGTGGCGATGACCGCGCTGACGTTGGCGCCGGCGGCGGCGCATGCCGATCAGCGGATCACGCTGTCGAGCGGCGTGCATACCTCCACGGTGCGGGTGACGGTCGGCAAGACCGAGGACGTCCACACCGACCAGAATCTGGTCGACATCACCGTCGGCGACCCGGACGTGGCCGACGTCAATCCGCTGACCGATCACGCGCTGTCGATCCTCGGCAAGAAAATCGGCACCACGCGCGTTACGGCCTATGGCCCCGACAAGAAGCCGGTCGGCATTTTCGATATCGAGGTGTCTTACGACATTTCGCGGCTGGAAACCGAGATCAGCCGCTTCACCGGCGGCGGCATCAGAGTGTCGTCGATCAACGGCCGTATCATGCTGAGCGGCACATCATCCGACGCCGCGACGCTGGACAAGGCGGTGGAGATCGCGCGCCAGTTCGGTCCGGATCCGATCAACGCGGTCCAGGTGATGCAGCCGCAGCAGGTGATGCTGGAAGTGCGGTTCCTCGAAGTAAAACGTTCGGCGAGCCGCGATCTCGGCGTGCAGTGGAACGCGTTCGGCAATTCGGTGCTGGCCAATACCGGCTCAGGTCTGCCGGCGTCGCAACTGCCGATCACCCAGCCGAACGGCGCGTTCCAGCAGGGCGCGCTCGCCGGCACTGGCGCCGGCGGCGCCAATGTATCGCCGACGGCGCTGCCGATCTCGCCGGTGGTTGCCGCGGGCGTATTGTCGGGCGCAGCACCCTTCGCCTTCATGGTCGGGCAATTGTCGAACCGGCTCCAGGTTGCGGTCAATGCGCTCGAAACCGAGGGCGCCGCGCGCAGCCTCGCCGAGCCTAATCTGGTGACCCTGTCAGGCGAGACCGCGAGCTTTCTCGCCGGCGGCCAATTCCCGGTGCCGGAAGTCGGCCCCACGGGCACGCCAAGCTTCGGCTTTCAGCCCTACGGCGTCGGCCTGTCCTTTACCCCGACCGTGCTGCGCGACGGCCTGATCAATCTCGTGGTCAAGCCGGAAGTGAGCGAAATCGACACCAGCGTCACCGTCACGGTCGCCGGCACGTCGGTGCCGGGCCTCACCACGCGCAAAGCCTCGACCACGCTCGAATTGCGCGACGGTCAAAGCTTCATGCTCGGCGGGCTGTTACAGAACACCAATAACAACACCAAGGACCAGCTGCCGTATCTGGGCGACGCCCCGGTGCTCGGCGCCTTGTTCCGCAGCACCGACTATCAGAAGAACGAGACCGATCTGGTGATCGTGGTGACACCGCATCTGGTGCGCCCGATGGCGCCGACCGATCAGGTGCACAGCCCGCTCGACAACACGCTGGCGGCAAACGACGTCGACACTTTCCTGATGGGTAAGACCGAAGTCAGCCCGGCGCTGGCGCGGCTCGCCGTCGGCGCCGCCAACCGGCCCTATGTCGGCCACATCCTCGATCTGCCGAAAAACGGAGGCGTCTATGTCACGGCCAAGGATTAATACCGCGCGTCTGATCGCCCATGGTGCCGCCGCGGTTACGCTCGGCTTGTGCTTGGCCGGATGTTCCGAAATGAGCAGCTATTCCGAAACGAGCAAGGTCAAATATCTCGACCGGACTGACAGCATCGCGCTCGGCGCCGGCGACGCCATTGCCGCCAACAAGGTCGCGGAAGTGGTCGATCCGTGGCCGGCGGCGAGCGGCAACAAGAACATCGCGTTCAACGGCCCGAAGATGCAGGCCGCGGTGGAGCGCTATCGCACCGGCAAGGTCATCCAGCCGGTAGACCCCGAGAACGCCGTATCCAACAATCAGTCGGCTCCATCGGTCAACCAGACGACGATCAACACCGGCGGCGGCGCGCCGCCGGCCACCAGCACGGCGCCATCGCAATGATGCCGGCAGCCACGCAGCGAGCCTGAACGCATGCCCATCGGCAGCACCGCGACCGTCATGCAGACCAAAGTGGTCGTCGTCACCGCCGACGCGGCGTTTGAGGATTCGGTGCGGGCGACCTTCGGCGCCAGCGCCCAGATCGGCCTCGATGTCACGGCCGGGCGGCTCGCCGACTGCGCCGACACGCTCGAGCTGAACGGCGCGACGGTGGTGGTCGCCGACGTCGACTCAAGCGACGACGGCGATATGGCGGCGCTCGAACGTCTGGTGACGCGGATCGGTCCCTGGCCGCCAGTGGTCGCGGTAACGCAAGGCGCGGACGCGCAGAGTTTCGACGCCAATGTCGCGCGCCAGCTCATGCAGATGCGGGTGGCGGATTTTCTGGTCAAGCCGGTGTTGCCGGTCGAACTGGTGCGGACCTGTGCCCGGGTCACCAAGACCGCCAGCAAGGCCGTGGCCAAAGCGGAGGCCACCGAAGCGCAGATTTTCACCTTCCTGCCCGCCGTCGGCGGCGCCGGCGTCACTACGCTCGCGGTGCAGACCGCCATGCTGCTGCTCAACAGCGGCGCGCGCGGCAAATCGGCGACCTGTCTGGTCGATCTCGATTTCCAGCACGGCTCCTGCGCCGATTATCTCGACATCGAACCGCGGCTCAATTTGAACGAGATCGAACCGCGCCCGGAGCGGCTCGACCGGCAATTGCTCGAAGTCATGATTTCGCAGCATCCGTCCGGCCTCGCCGTGGTCGCGGCGCCGAACCGGCCCGCCGAAATGCGCTCGTTCGATCCGGACGTCGTCACGCGCCTGCTCGATCTGGTGTCGTCGCATTTCGACTACGTGGTGTTCGACATGCCGCGCACCTGGTTCTCCTGGACCGATAGCGTATTGCTCGGCTCCAACAGGCTATTCATCGTCAGCGAGACTACGGTCCCGGGCCTGCGCCACGCCAAGAAACTGGTCGACGCCATCCGCGAACGGCTCGGCGACGGCCCGCAGCCCCAAGTCATCATCAATCGCTTCGTGCAGAAAATGTTCTCGGCAGGCCTGCGCCGCAGCGACGTCGAGCAGGCGATCGGCGACGCCTTCCTCGCCTGCGTGCCGAACGATTACGGGCTGGTGCGCGAGGCGATCGACCGCGGCATTCCGCTCGACGAAGTCAGGAAGGGCAACAAGATCACGCTCGAGCTCAAGAAGCTGATCTTGCCGCAAGGCAACGCCAAAGCGGCCAAGGAGGCCGCGGGGTCGCCGAAGAAACTCGCGCTGTCCTGGGCGCGATCTTAAATCGCGCATAAGCGCGCTAGGAATTCGCAATGGCTGGTCGCTTTTCAACGCACCGCGTCGCCGCCCCGGCTCTGGTCCCGGCGGTCGAGGATATCGCGGCCGAACCGGCGCCGCAGCTGCCGCAGACGCTGTTGGCCGCTGCCGCCGCCGAGGCAGTCGCCGCGGCCGTCGCGCCGGCGGGGCCCAATCCGCTTCTGTCCGACAAGCTTCTCGACGCCAAGGTGCGCCTGCACCGCCGGCTGATCGAGGAGATCAATCTCTCGGCGCTGGAAAAGCTGCCGGAAGAAGAGATGCACGCTTACGTCCAGCAGCTGGTGTCGCAATATGTGCTCACCGAACGGCTGGCGCTGAATACGCAGGAGCTCAATGACTTCGTCTCCGAAATTCTCGACGAGATGACGGGCCTGGGTCCGCTCGAGCCGCTGCTGAAGGACCCGACCATCAACGATATCCTGATCAACGGCCATGAATGCGTCTATGTCGAACGCATGGGGATTCTCGAGCCGACCGGGGTGCGCTTTAAGGACGAGGCGCATCTATTGCGCATCGTCAACAAGATCGTCTCCGCCGTCGGCCGCCGGGTCGATGAATCGCATCCGATGTGCGACGCGCGGCTGCTCGACGGCTCGCGCGTCAACGTCGCGGTGCGGCCAGTGGCGATCGACGGGCCGCTGATGTCGATCCGCAAATTTTCCAAGAAGCCGTTCAACCTCAACAAACTGGTCGACATCGGCGCGCTGCGGCCGCCGATGGCCGAATTGCTGGCGGCGGCGGTCAAAGCGCGCGTCACGCTGATCATTTCCGGCGGCACCGGCTCCGGCAAGACCACGATGCTCAATGCGCTGTCCGCCTTCATTTCGGACAAAGAGCGGCTGCTCACCATCGAGGACGCCGCCGAACTGCAATTGCAGCAGCCCCATGTCGGCCGCATGGAGACGCGGCCGCCGTCGATCGAAGGCAAGGGCGAGATTCGTCAGCGCGATCTGGTCAAGAACGCGCTGCGCATGCGGCCCGACCGCATCATCTTGGGCGAGTGCCGCGGCGAGGAAGCCTTCGACATGCTGCAAGCCATGAATACCGGCCACGAAGGCTCGATGGCGACGGTTCACGCCAACACGCCGCGCGACGCGATTTCGCGGCTGGAACAGATGATCGGCATGGCCGGCCTGCCGATGACCATTGCCTCGATCCGCGGCCAGATCGCCGCCGCCATCCGCGTCATCGTGCAGCTGTCGCGGCTGTCGGATGGCAAGCGCAGGGTGATGAGCATCGCCGAAATCACCGGGCTCGAAGGCGACATCATCCAGATGCAGGAAATCTACAAATTCGTGCGCACCGGCACGGCCGCTGACGGCACCGTGCAGGGCAATTTCCATGCGACGGGCGTGCGGCCGCGCTTTCTCGCCGATCTCCTCGCCATGGGCATCAAGCTGCCCGGCACCTATTTCGATCCGTCGCAGCCGTTGTGAGCTAGCGCGCCATGCTGTTCGATATCGATCCGATCTATCTGGTCTGGCTGTTCGTCGCGCTGGCGGCGGGGCTCACCGTCGAGGCTGTCTATCTGATGTGCTTTTCGGCGGCGTCCTATCGCAGCCAGATCAACCGCCGCCTGATGATCTCCAAGGATCGCACCGACCGTGAAAGCGTATTGGTCGAATTGCGCCGCGAGCGCGGTCTGACCTCGGGCGGCGATTACCGGCTCAATCTGGTGGCGCTGAACCGGCTGATCCTGCAATCCGGCCTCACCATCGGCCTGACCAAGCTGATCGTCGGCGCCGTCATTTTGGCCGTGATCGCCTTCGTGGCCACTTACGTGTTTCGCGATAGCCTGCTGGAGGCGGCGGGGGCGGCGCTGTTCAGTGGCACGGTGGTACCGGTGTTCGTCCTCAAAATGCTGCGCAGCCGGCGGCAAGGACGATTCGCCGCGCAATTCCCCGACGCGCTCGACATTATCGTACGCAGCCTGCGCGCCGGCCATCCGGTGCCGATTGCGGTATCCATGGTCGGGCGCGAGATGAAGGACCCGATCGGTTCGGAATTCGGCATCGTGTCCGACGAGATCACTTACGGCGCGGAGCTTGAAACCGCGATGCGCAATCTCTATGCCCGCATCGGCTCTGACGATCTGCCGCTGTTCGTCACCGCGGTCGCCATCCAGGGTTCGACCGGAGGCAATCTCGGCGAGATTCTGGAAAACCTGTCCGGCGTCATCCGTCAGCGCTTCAAGATGCGCCGCAAAATCCGCGCGCTCGCCGCCGAGGGCCGCGCCTCGGCGATGATCCTCTCCGCGCTGCCGATCGGCATGTTCATCGTCATCCAGTTCATCTCGCCGGAGTTTTACGGCTCGGTCTGGGTCGAGCATCTCACCAAGATGTTGCTGTTCGGCGCCGGCGGCTGGATGGCGATCGGCAATCTGGTCATGTTCAAGATGGTCAACTTCAAGATTTGAACCGACAATGGACGCAAGCGCACCCATGAGCCTGTTCGGCGACAACGCGGCGACCATGCTGAGCGTCTTGGTGTTCCTTGCCGCCGGCACGCTCGCCTTTGCGGTGATGCTCGGCATGCGGGCGCGCGAAGCGGTGCGCCGCCGCGCCGCGCGTGTCGGCATCGACGACGATGCGCCCGCCGCCGGCCGCCGCGCGCTGCATTTTTCCGGATTGAAGGCGGCGCAAAAGCTCATCGACTATACCACCAAGCATTATTCCTCGGCCGAGGGCAAAGACATCAAGGTGCTGCGCCGCCGGCTGATCGAGGCCGGCCTCTACGATCCGCATGCCGCGGCCTATTTCTTCATCGCCCGCGGCGGCATGGCGGTCGGCCTTGCCATCGCAGTGTTTTTCGGGCTGCCGCTCGTCGGCTTGCACACCGCCAGTTCGTTCTGGCTGTTCGTCGGCTGCGGCGGCGTGCTCGGCTATCTGGCGCCGTCGCTCTTTCTCGATCGTTTGATCGCGGCGCGGCGGCTCGAGCATCAGGCCGGATTTCCCGATTTCATGGATCTCCTGGTGGTCTGCGCCGATGCGGGCTTGAGCATGGAAGCGGCGCTCGATCGCGTCGGCCGCGAGCTCGTCATCTCCTATCCGTCGCTTGCTGCCAACATCCACATGGCCAATCTCGAAATCCGCGCCGGCCGCACCATGTCCGAGGCGCTGGAACATCTCGGCGACCGGCTCGGCCTCGACGAGGCGCGCTCCTTCGCCACCCTGATCCAGCAATCCGACGAGCTCGGCTCCTCGATCGGCGACGCGCTGCGCGTCTATTCCGACGACATGCGGCACAAACGGTTGTCGCGGGCGGAGGAGAAAGCCTACAGCCTGCCGGCCAAGCTCGCCGTGCCGATGATGCTGTTCATCTTTCCGGTGCTGTTCATCGTCATCCTCTGCCCGGTCATCGTGCGGCTGGCGACCGGCAATTGGGGCTGATCCTTATCCTCCCCGTTCACCGTGAGGCTAGGTTTTGGTGAGGGCACCTTAACCGTCGTCCTCTAGCCTTCCCCATTTGGGGGAGTCCGCCTGACGGCGGCGCGCGGTCATGACGATCCGAGGGGCGCGGGTTCTGATCCTGACGATGGCAGGCGTGGTCGGCCTTGCTGGCTGCTCGACCGCGACCAAGCTCGGAGATGCGGTGCCGGCTGATAGACAACCGGTGGCGGCCGCCAAACCGCCGGCGGATGCCGCGCCAAGCCCCGACATCACAGGTTCCATCGCCACACCACGGCCCGAACCGGCGGCGCCGCCACAGGCGGCGCCGGCGACGCCGCCCGAGAGGCCGCTCATGGATGCCATCCTGCCGCTCATGTTTCTCAGCGCCGGGCCGTGACGCGCAGGCGCGCCTCAGCCAGCATTCCTTAACCAACCTCGCCTAGCGTGGCCTCTCCGGTGGAGTCCGCCCGACGCGGCGGAGCGCGTTCATGAGTATCCGAGCTACGCGGGTCCTGATCCTGGTGGCGGCCGGCCTGATCGGGCTTGCTGGTTCGCTTGCCGGCTGCTCGTCGACCGGCCGATTCAGCGATATGGCGTCGGACAAGCCGTCGAGCGATGCCGCGGCGGGCCCGGACACCACGGGGTCCGTCGTCACCCAGCCGGCCGAGCCGGGACCGAGCGGCGAGCCGGTCGCGCCTTTGTCGAAGCCGGGCCTCGTCGGCGACGACCCCAACGACGACGTCAGCCGCGGCAAGCGCTATTTCCGCAGCAACAATTTCGGCCTCGCCGAAAAGAGCTTCCAGAGCGCGGTCGAAAAGCATCCCAACGACGCCGAAGCCTGGGTCGGGCTGGCGTCCTCTTATGACCGGCTGCACCGCTTCGATCTCGCCGACCGCGCCTACGGCCAGGCCATCCGCATCATCGGCCCGACCGTCGAGATCCTCAACGACGAAGGCTTCTCCTACATGCTGCGCGGCGATTACGCCCGCGCCTACAGACTGCTGCAGCAGGCGCAGGCCAAGGACCCGGCCAATCCCTATGTCCAGGCCAATCTCGATTTGCTGTCGCAGAGCCGGCACGAGGGCAAGGCGGTGCAGTAGGGCGGTTCGGCGCTCGGGTCCATCTCAGCCTCCGCGATGATAGTGGGGCGGGATGTCCTTTCAATCCTCAAACGGCAATCCGGCATATTGCTCCGCCAGCGACGCCTGCGCGTGCTCGGAGGCTTGCAGATAGTCGAATTGATTAAGCCGCATCTGCTGATCGAACGGCGTCTCGTCGGGAAAGCGGTGCAGCAGCATGGTCAGCCACCACGACACCCGCGCCGAGCTCCACACCCGGCGCAGCGCCATGTCGGAATAACCATCGAGATAATGGGTCTTGCCGGTGCGATAGGCTTCGGTGAGCGCGCGGGACAGATAGAACACATCGGAAATTGCAAGATTGAGCCCCTTGGCGCCGGTCGGTGGCACGATATGGGCGGCGTCGCCGGCGAGCAGCAAACGGCCATAGCGCATCGGTTCGGCAACGAAACTGCGCAGCGGCGCAATGGATTTTTCGATCGACGGGCCGGTGACGATTTTTTCCGCCATCTCGGCTGGGCAGCGCGCCTTGAATTCCTCCCAGAAGCGATCGTCCGGCCAGTCCGCAAGCTCGGCGTCGAGTTCGCACTGGATGTAGTAGCGGCTCAGCATCGGATTGCGCATCGAGGCGAGCGCGAAGCCGCGATGGTGCTGGCAATAGACCATGTCCGGATAAGGTGGGGTTGCCGACATGATGCCGAGCCAGCCGAACGGATAGCTCTTCTCGTAGGTCTTGAGCACGGCCTGCGGGATCGACGGCCGGCTGACGCCATGAAAACCGTCGCAGCCGGCAATGTAATCGCAGTCGATGCGGTGCGGGCCGTGCTTGTCGTAAGTGACATAGGGCCGGTCCGAGGAGAGCTCGTGCAGCTGCACATCGGCGGCTTCGTCGACGATCTGGCCGCCCGCCGCATCGCGCGCCGCATACAGATCCTCGGTCAGCGCGGTCTGACCATAAGTCATCATGATCTTGCCGGTGAACTTCATGGTGTCGATAAAGAACCGCGCGCGGCCTTCCCAGGCGATGGCCGAGCCGTCATGCGGATGGCCGTCGCGATCCATGCGCGCGCCAAGCCCGACCTCGCGCAACAGCGCCACGCTGCCGTCTTCCAACACGCCGGCGCGAATCCGCGCCAGCACATAAGCGCGGCTCTGCCGTTCCAGCACCACGCTGTCGATGCCGTTACGATGCAGCATATGGGCAAGCAGCAAACCGGCGGGGCCGCCGCCGATGATCGCCACTTGAGTTCTTATCGCCCGGGTTCTTGTTGTCGATGTCACTGCGGTTCGCTGTCGCGCGGTTGCGGGCGGTCGAGGAAAAGCCCAATCGGCCAGCTTGGCAAGCGGATTTCCTGCTTGCGCGCGGTCGCGCTAAGCTTGATTCGAGCGCATCGCGTCGCGATATGAGCGTCGGGCTTAAGACCTGATCGGAAAGATTACATGTTCGAAATGTTCAAGGGCTTCATCGCCGATTTTGTCGACGGCGGCAAGCATCCGAGCCAGTTCGGCGAGGGCGATTACCGGCTGGCAGCGGCCGCCCTCTTGGTCCACGCCGCCGCGATCGACGGCGAGATGTTGCCGAGCGAGCGCGACAAGCTCCACGCCGTGCTCAAGCAGCGCTTCGAACTCGGCGACACGGCGACCGACGAATTGATCGAGAAGGCGACGGCGGCGGAACACGAATCGGTCGATCTTTATCATTTCACCCAATCGCTCAACGGCGTGCTCGACGAGCCGGGCCGCGCCCGCATCATCGAGATGATGTGGGAGATCGTCTATGCCGACGGCAAACGCGACGAGCTTGAGGATAATCTGTTGTGGCGTGCCGCCGACCTCCTCGGCGTCTCGCCGCGCGAGCGTATCGAATTGCGCCGCCGCATCGGCGGCGCCGACGCCGAACCGGGCGGCCAGGGAAGCAGTTCATGAAGCCCATCGCGCTGATCACCGGCGCCTCGGCCGGCATCGGCAGTGAATTGGCGCGCGTCTTTGCCGCGCATGGGCACGAGCTTGTCCTGGTGGCGCGGCGCGAGGACCGGCTTATTGCGCTCGCCGACGAGATCGCGGCGTCGGGCCGGCCGCGGCCGGTCGTGCTGGCGGCGGATCTCGAACGCCGCGATGCGGTGGCCGCGCTCGGCGCCGCATTGGTGGCGCGCGGGCTCGAGCCCGCGATCATAGTCAATAATGCGGGCTTCGGCTTAAGCGGTAGGGCCGCCGTGCTCTCCCTTAACGAGCAGCTCGGTATGATCGATCTCAATGTGCGCGCGCTCACCGAATTGTCGCTTGCCTTCATCGACAGCATCCAGCGCCACCGCGGCGGCATTCTCAACGTCGCCTCGGTCGCGGCCTTCCTGCCCGGACCCGGCATGGCCGTCTATTACGCCACCAAGGCCTACGTGCTGTCGTTCAGTGAGGCCTTGCATCATGAACTGGCAGACCGCGGCATCAGGGTGACCGCGCTTTGTCCGGGGCCGGTGCCGACCGAATTTCAGGCGCGCTCCGGCATGACACTGCCCAGCGCCGCTAAAATCTTCGAGCTGCCGCCCGGCCGCGTTGCACAGATCGGCTATGACGGCTTCATGCGCGGCAAGCGCGTGGTGATCGCCGGAACCGCCAACAAGATCGGCGTTTTCCTCATGCGATTTACGCCGCATGCGCTCCTGCTGCGGGCGATCGATCAACGTAGCCAGGGTAAGGGGGGTGACTGAGTGACCGGCGATCGGCGACTGGCGATTGAGCAGTTGGCGCGTAGTTTGCTTTCAGCAATGAAATGGCTAGGACTTCCCGATAGCGCGTTCGAATCGCCGGCCTCATGCAACAGCCGATCCTGATTATCCTGCATCAAGAGCATTCCACGCCGGGCCGCATCGGCACTGCACTCCTCGATCTGGGTTATCGCCTGGATATTCGCCGGCCGCGATTCGGCGATGATCTGCCGCCGACGATGGCCGAGCATTCAGGCGCCATCATTTTCGGCGGCCCGATGAGCGCCAACGACGAAGACGATTACATCCGCCGCGAGATCGACTGGATCGGCGTACCGTTGAGGGAGGACAAGCCGTTTCTCGGCATCTGCCTCGGCGCCCAGATGTGCGCGCGCCAGCTCGGCGGCAAAGTGTTTCGCCATCCGCGCGGGGAGGCCGAGATCGGCTATTACCCGATCCGGCCGACTGCCGCCGGCTTGGCGGTGGTCGAGGCCTGGCCGGAATGCGTCTACCAGTGGCACCGCGAGGGTTTCGAACTGCCGGCGGGCGCCGAGCTTCTGGCCGAAGGCGACACCTTCGAGGTGCAGGCGATCCGCTCGGGCCGCGCTTACGCTCTGCAATTTCACCCCGATGTGACGCACGCCATGATGCACAAATGGACCACGCATAATCACGAGCGCATGGACCTGCCGGGCGCAAAGCCCCGTGACAGTCATTTCGCCGACCGCGCCGTCTACGATTATTCCGCGCGCGCCTGGCTCAGCGTGTTTCTGGAGCGGTGGCTGAGCTGAATGGCTGGCGGTCCTGCGGTGAGCCTACTGTCCGCCGGCGAGCTGCTGGGCGAAATAGGCCACCGTCTTGGTGTAGACCTGCGAGGCGTTCCATTGCAGCAGCACCTGGAAATTCTCGGTGCCTTCGCCCCAGGGCTGGCCGCGCTTCCAGCCGTAGCCTTTCAGATAGTTCGCCGTGGAAGCGAGTACGTCGGGCACGCTGCGGATCAGATCGCGGCGGCCGTCACCGTCGTAATCGACGGCGTATTTCAGATAAGACGACGGCAGGAACTGGGTCTGGCCGATTTCGCCGGCCCAGGCGCCGCGCATGTCGGCGGGCGCCATGTCGCCGCGGTCGACGATCTGGAGCGCCGCGATCAGTTCGCCGCGGAACTTGTCGGGCCGGCGGCAATCGTAAGCCAGTGCCGCGAGCGACCTGATGGTCGGGAATTTTCCGGAATTGGCGCCGAAGTCGGTTTCCAGCCCCCAGATGGCGACGATCACCGCGCCGGGCACGCCGTATTGCGCTTCGATCTTACTGAAGGTCGCGCCATATTGCGCCAGGAGCTGCCGCGCGCGGCCCAGCCGCGGCGGCACCATGCGGCCGGAGAATTGCTCAAAGCTTTGGCGGAATACGCCCTGCGCATGGTCGCGGGCGATAATGCTGGGGTCGTAGGTTACGCCGGCGAGCGCCGACTGGATCGTGCGCTGCGAAATGCCGCCCGCCGCCGCCTCCTGTTTGACGCCTTGCAGCCAGGCGCCGAAATCGCCGCCGCATGGCGCCGCAGCATGGGCCTGAACCGCCATCGTGCCAAGCGCCACAACGATCGCCATGGCGCGGATCCCGAGCTTTCGCATGCTTGTCCTGCTTTCCTTCTCCGGCATGACCGAGACGCCGCCATGATGCAGCACGGACGCGCACACGGCCAGAGCCATCTACACAACCAGGCAGTGCTACTGGGTGCCCGATTCGTAGCGCTCGGCGTCGAACAATTCGCGAAAAATCTTGGTCGAAATCAGGACGATGGCGATGATGGAAAAGCCGCCAATCAGCACCGAGGAGGTGAGGCCGAACAAAGCCGCGGCGGCGCCGGCGCGAAAATCGCCGAGCTGGTTCGACGTGATCGTGACCATCGAGTTCACCGCATAGACCCGGCCGCGCATGTCGTCAGGCGTGCGGATTTGCACCATGGTCTGGCGGATGACGACGCTGATCGAATCGGATGCGCCCATGACGACCAGTGCCGCCAGCGCCAACACAAAGCTCGGCGCCAGCGCCAGCACGACGGTGGTGACGCCGAAGATCGCAACCGTGGTGAACATCACGCGGCCGAGCCGCGACGAAATCGGCCACCGCGCCAACGACAGCGCGGTCAAAATGGCGCCGGCGGCGGGCGCGGCGCGCAACAGACCGAAGCCCAACGGCCCGGTCGCGAAGATGTCGTGGGCGAAGATCGGCAGCACCGCCGTGGCGTTGCCGAGCAAGACCGCGAACAGGTCGAGCAGCACCGCGCCGAGCAGGACTTTGTGACCGGTGATGAAGCTGATGCCGCTGAACAAGGTTTTCAGATCGACCGGCTTGCGCGGCGCGACGATGCGCTCCACCGCGATGCTCAGCATCACCAGTCCGGCGGAAAGCCAGATCGCCGCGCAGACGCCGAACACCAGTGTCGGGCTGAGCCCGACCAGGATGCCCCCGAGCGCCGGTCCGGCAACGATCGCGGCCTGCGACGCCGAGGTCGAACTCGCCACCGCGCGCGGCAAGGCCTCCGCCGGCACGATATTCGGCAACACCGACTGCACGCTCGGCTGTTCGAAGGCGCGGCCGGTGCCGACGACAAACGCCATGGCGAGCAGAAGATTCGGCGTCAGCCACCCCATGGCGCTGGCGACGGCGAGAACAGCGACCGCCAGCGCTTCGATGACTTCGCCGAAGAAGGTGACGATGCGCCGGTCGTAGCGGTCCGCGACATGGCCGGTGAGCAGGAAGAAGGCGATGACGGGGACAAATTGCACGAGCCCGATCAGCCCGAGGCGAAACGGGCTGCCGGTCAGTGCGTACATTTGCCAGCCGACCGCGACGACCTGGATTTGCAGCGCGACCGTGGCGGCAACCCGCACATAAAGGAAGCGGACGAAAGCGGGCTGGCGCAACAGTGGCAGCGCCGGGGAGGGATCGTTCATTGGAGAGCTATAGCCCGGCTGCACTGCTGCGCAACTTCGGCGCGGCAGCCTTCGCTCGCTGCGCCTTTAAGGCTCAGCGTGGCTTGCCGAGCCGTAGTTCGCGCAGCGAACGAAGGCTGGTGGAGCCGAGGGGAGTTGAACCCCTGACCTCCTCATTGCGAACGAGGCGCTCTCCCAACTGAGCTACGGCCCCCGCCATCACGCTAGCCGAATGGGCGCAACCGGGCCGAAATGGCGCCGGTTTTGGCGAGTGCGGGCCATTTAGGGCCGCCGTCCCATGCTGTCAAGGATGGGGCGCTGCCCGCTCGGCTTCCGCCATAGCTTCAGCTTGTTCCGGCGCGCGCGAACCGCTAGTTTCTGCCGTCCTTAAAGGCGAATACCATCCATGCGCGCGCTTTTTCTTGTCATCGATTTGGCTCTCCAGCTCTACATCTGGATCGTGATCGCCATGGCGATCTTTTCCTGGCTTGTGGCGTTCAACGTCGTGAATACGCGCAACCCCGTGGTCGGGATGATCGGCGATTTTCTCTACCGCATCACCGAGCCGGTGCTGCGTCCGATCCGGAACTTTCTGCCCAATCTCGGCGGCATCGACATCTCACCGGTTATTCTGTTTCTGATTATCGTCTTCATTCGCTACGTGATCGCGCTGTACATCCTGCCCAACGTATTCTGAACGCGATGCTTGCGAGGCCGTGGACGCGAGCCGCCGACGGCGTCGTGCTCGACGTACGCGTGACCCCGCGCAGCTCCCGCGATGCGATCGAAGGGATCGAGCGCCGGGCCGACGGGCGCATGGTGCTCAAAGCGCGGGTGCGCGCGGCGCCGGTCGAGGGCGAGGCCAATGAGGCGTTACGGCGCCTCGTCGCCAAGGCGCTCGGTATCGCTCCGCGCCAGATCGATGTCGCGGGGGGCGCCACGGCACGCGTCAAACGCCTGCGGATTTCCGGTGATGCGCAAGCACTCGCCGCGATGCTGGAACAATTGACGAAGGGGACTTTATGGGTGCGAAAATAATCGACGGCAAAACGATCGCCGCCGACCTGCGCGCCGCGGTCAAGGCCGAGACGCATCGCCTGACCTCGGAACACGGCATGGTGCCGGGGCTAGCGGTCGTCCTCGTCGGCGACAACGCGGCCAGCAAATCCTACGTCGCCTCAAAATCGCGCGCCTTGGTTGAAGTCGGCATGCGGCCGTTCGACTATCATTGGCCGGCGGACACCACCGAAGCCGAGCTCATCGCGCTGGTGGAGAAGCTCAATGCCGACCCAGCGGTGCAGGGGATTCTGGTGCAATTGCCGCTGCCGCCGCAGATCAATCCGTCGCGGATCATCGCCAGCATCACTCCGGACAAGGACGTCGACGGGTTTCACCCGATCAATGCCGGCCGGCTGATGACCGGTCTGCCGGCGCTGGTGCCCTGTACGCCGATCGCCTGCATCAAGCTGATCAAGACGGTGCATCATTCGCTGCTTGGGCTCGACGTGCTGATGGTCGGCCGCTCGCACATCGTCGGCAATCCGCTGTCGCAGATCCTGCTCAACGAGAACGCCACCGTCACGGTGGCGCATACCCACACGCGGCATCTTCCGGAGCTGTGCCGGCGCGCCGAAGTCCTGTGTGTCGCGATCGGCTGCGCCGAATTCATTCGCGGCGACTGGATCAAGCCGGGCGCGACCGTGATCGACGTCGGCATCAACCGGGTGCACCACGGCGCCAAATCGCGCATCGTCGGCGACGTCAATTATGCGGAAGCGGTGAAAGTCGCCGGCGCCATCACGCCGGTGCCGGGCGGTGTGGGACCGATGACCATCGTGTGTCTGCTCGTCAACACGCTGCGGGCGGCCTATATGCAAGCCGGATTGCCGGCGCCGGCAGTGTGATTTTATCGCCTTCAGCTCTGCCAGCCGAAGGCGGCCTTATCCTGCACTCGGGTGCTGAATTTCTCGGCCGCGTTTTTTGCGATGCCATGACTGATTATCGGCAAGATCGCCCTGTTCCGCCATTTCTAGCAACTTGCCAGTCGTGCCAAGGGATGCATAATCCGGCTGGGGCACGGTATGCGTACTGGACTATCGGTAGTTCAGGCTGATGGTCGTTGGCGCGCGGAGATCGCTGGCCAAACGGTCTTAAGAGCTATTACGGAAGATTTCTCTCCGAATCGGAGGCTGCCCAGTGGGTAGCTCAGCATCGGTGGCTGACGGAACGGGAAATGGAGCCAAAGTCTCCGAGGCTACCGCGCGACCTTAATCAACCAGCGCCCGAGTTCTTAAAGTAACGCAAATATCGGAAGCTGCGACCGCCGCCCGGGGATTCTCCGGCGAAGAAGGAATTTGATCGGCCGATTATTTTTCAATCGCCGGGCATCAGGCCGCCTTCCAGCTCGCGGAGATTACGCTAGGACATAGGGCATTTTTCCGCAGAGTCCGACTTGCTGCGGCCGATTAAGGGTCCCAATTTGCGAGTCTGAAAAAGAGGGGTTGTGGGTCTGCTGGGCGAAATCGTGCGGCTCGGTAGCTGCCAATTATTTGGCCGAGCTGCGCGCATATCGTAGAACTGGATTGGTTGTCCACCCGCGATGGAAGAAGATGGTGGTATCAGACATTACGCTGTCGCTCAAAGGAAGGCTTTAGTAGTCGATGCACCAAGAGAACGGGGTTGGTTCGCGCGGCAGGATCATTCGTGCCATTACAAGTCCACCGTTTTGTGATGAGCTTGGTAATAAGGGTTGGTTTAGCCGGTTTAGTCGGGCCCAGCCACACATCGTTCGCCATCTTCGATTAACGATTGCCGGATGGCCGAATTGGTCGCGGCCGGCGCGTGTTGCCTTCTTGTCCGATTTTCATACCGGCTCGCATTCGGACGATGTTAATCGCCTCAAAGCCATCATTGCCGAGGCGTCAAAATTTGTTCCGGATATTGTGCTGTTCGGCGGGGATTACGTCAACATGCAAGCATTGGGTCGCGGACGGGTACCACCGAATACAATTGCGGCAATACTCTCCCGTCTGGAAGCGCCGCTTGGCCGCTTCGCCATCCTCGGCAACCACGACTACGTCTATGGGGCGCGCGCCGTCACCGATGAATTGGAGCGTCAAAACATTGTTGTACTGAATAATTCTCGATTGACCATCCAATTCGAGAATCGTTTCATCGATATTGTCGGAGTTCCGGACGCCCATGTTGAAAGGGCGGAATCCCATGCGCTGTTGACCGGACTCGCGCCGGATCGCCCAACCATCGTACTCGCCCATGATCCAGTTTGGTTCGGATGTGTTCCTGCTGGGCCTCATCTCACGCTCGCAGGACACACGCATGGCGGTCAAATCCGGTTACCCGGCGTCGGCATCATAAGAAATGCAAGTAAGGCGCCATTGCGCTGGAGCTATGGCCTTGTCGAAGAGAGGGGGATGACCCTGTATGTTACAGGCGGAATCGGAACGAGCGGCATTCCGCTACGCCTAGGCGTTCCACCGGAGTATGCCATTCTCGACATATTGGGAGACTGATTGCCTCTAACGGGACAACAAATTCACCAATAGCCCCCTGGCTTCACTCCGCTCGCGGATTTGCTGTCCGGGCAAGACGACTCAGGGAACAAAAGTCTGCCTAAGTCGAGCAATCCTTAACCCTCATTAAGAAGTGGGAGCATCGCGTCTTAACGCGCCGAAAAGGCTTGGGTGAATATTATTTGGCTATGCGCCCTATCATCAGATTTCTAAAAGACGAGAACGCCGCGACAGCTATTGAATATGGGCTGATCGCTGCCGGGATTGCGGTCGCAATCGTCCCGGTCATTACCGGGCTAGGTAGTCACCTTAAGACCACGTTTTCAGCACTCTCGACGGCGCTCAAATAGGCCGTCTCAGTCGGCAGCCTCTTTCATTAGCCCCGTGCCGAGTCCGTTGGCACGGACATTGCTTTTCAGAAGGCGAGCCTCCTGCGCATGTAACTCCCCGCGCATGTTGCCCGGTTTTGAGTAAGGGTCAGCCCCTAGTTTAAAAATTATGATTCCCGCATAGATTCTGGCGTAGAGAAATCGCACCGCTGGAGGGAACAACTCTACGGCGTCTTCTGGTCACTGAAGCCCCGATGCCCTACCGGGGCTTCTCTTTTTCTCGCCTAGGGCCGACCCAGTTGGCGGCCTCTTTTTTTTCGTTACTGGCCGGTTTCGACCCCCCATTGGCCGATTTTGGTTTCAACAGTTGCCGAGTTTGAAAAGTGGTCAATTGTGAACAGACTCACCTTATTGGGAGTCGGTTATTCTAGTCGGGTCGCGGATGCCCCCTGGTCTCGGATGCCTCGCATCCTCGGCTTGGCTTTGTAAAAGCGCATCCAAACATAGCCTTACTAGCCTTGGCACTCCTGGAGCGTGCCAAGGCATTTTCATTGATGCCTCAGTTGGAAGGCTCTTTCATTGTAGCTCCCGATCAGAGCCTAGGGTCGACTTAATTGGCGGCATCGGCCGCCATGTTATTCCGCAATCTGAAACCAGCGGCATTCCGACATGGACTGCGCGTAATGTGGTCCTGAATCCCAGCGATCGGAAAACAAGTCGCCGCGTCCGGTCTCCTCCGAGCCAAAATTATTCTCGACCCTTTTTAGGACTTTCGCATTGCGCGCATATGCCGAGAAAATAATTGGTCAGAGAAAATGCGGGAGATTACAGTAATCTGCCAATTTCCGCGTCGACGTATCCCGAAAAATGACCGCTCTTCGGCAATTTAATCGGCCGAATTGAATTAATCAGATTAATTGCCTGATGCCGCCGCGAATAAAATCGGCAGATATTTGAAAATATCGCGGTTCGGGCGAAGGATTGTGCGAAAAATCACATGACAGCTTGGTCGCCAAGTCGGACCAGTGTCGGCCGTTGGGTGGTATCTCAGTTTGATTGTGGCGACAATGTCATTGCCGCCTGAATAGTTGAATTAGGGTTCGGACTCTCGCTGATCACCAGCAGGTACGTATGGTCTTTCATGGTCACGGTGTAGTAACGAGCGTGAACCGAGCCCGTTTCTTTCCCGCCGGTTTTTTGCAGTTGTAGATTGAGGGTTTTGTTGAGCACCTCAATGAGTGGAATAATTTGAGCGAGATTTCCCTGATCTGTAAAAATGCTGCAAACGCCATTATCCTCTGAAACGATAGCTAAACGGCCGACATTATTTGAAGCATCGAAGCCTATCCCTACGTGATCGCGGACAAAGATCGCACGACCTTGCGGGTTCAGTTCGGGGATATCTTGCTTCTTCAGGAAATCCCGTAATCCTAGCGTACTACCGGCGAAATTAAGGCAAGTTTGCAAAAACACGCCGACTGCGCGCCTCGCGCCTGCGGATGGCGCGGGCGTTGTCTGGGCATGCGCGATGCTTACCGAGCCAACAAGAGCAATACACAGAACAATGATCCTCGCGATCATGGTGTGCCCCTTCGCCAGAAAAATATAATTGATATCATCAAAAGGAATATCCTCCCGACTGACTTGGATGGACCTGAACAATTATCCCGGCCACAATCAAACTGAGACACTACCGGCCGTTGGGTAGTGTCTCAGTTTGAAATTCTGGCATCTAGACAGGTACCACTGTTCTTTTCTCGTGGCATAATGCCATCATGAGCGAGAAAGACCCGCGTCTGGCCGAAACAGCCCTTCTTCTGTTTAATGTAGCCAATGCCATAATTCTCGGTTTTGCGATTGGAAGATGGTTCACGTTTCCGTTTCCATCCCCCGGCGTTGGCTTCATGCTTGTTTCCGCCTCTTGGGGCTTGATTCTAGGATTCGCATTCGCAATCTACTTGGTCTGGAGGAAACGTGCCTAGAGGCCCCAAAGGCGAGAAGCACCCAGCCGACGTGATCGGCAATGCCGTCCATGTCATGCGGATAGCGACGGGAGAGATCGAACCTGATCCTGTCGCTTCTGGTCGGGTGAGAAGTGGTCATGCTGGCGCAAAGGCGAGGGCAAAAGCGCTCTCGCCTGAGAAACGGGCCGCTATCGCTAAGAAAGCAGCGGCAAAACGTTGGGGTAGATAATGGCCGCCCTTAAGCGGCCATTGCCATCTCGCCCCAACTGTCACTATCAGCGTCAGTGCTGGTGCTTATACGAACGCGCACCATTTCAATCGGCGGCAGAACGGCACCCTCCGCCGCCTCGAGCACGCGCATGCGCGTAATCACGGCGGGATCATAAGGACGGCCTTTGGCGTCTTTGTAAAGTAACGCGCAAGTGTTGTGGCGCACTAGTTTTTCGCATGCGCCGCCGACGCCGCGGGCATCATTCTCCCACCGCGACACGCTTTCAGGCACCAATTCCATAGCCTCGGCAAACTCTACTTGCGTCATGTCCGGCCGTTGGCACCGGGTGACAGCGCACGGAAAGTGTGGCAGATTTATAAATTGTTGATTCTCACGTTATGATTCCTGCGCGATTAGCGGAGGGGTCGGATGAGACGCTTCGTTGAGGGTACGGATCGCGGGCAGCGGACGCTGTTTCCGGAGTCCCTGGAAGACTGGATCGGCGAGGACAATCCGGTTCGGGTGGTCGACGTCTTT
Organism: Xanthobacteraceae bacterium; assembly: GCA_049519075.1. GTDB lineage: Bacteria > Pseudomonadota > Alphaproteobacteria > Rhizobiales > Xanthobacteraceae > BOG-931. The sequence continues at coordinate 53,030 of JBEKRD010000017.1, forward strand.
GTCGGAGAACTCGATCTGGCCGAGCTTGGGTTTGGTGGGGTCGCTCCCGAGGCAACCGGCCGGCCTTCGTATCACCCGTCGGTCCTGCTGAAGCTTTACATTTACGGCTATCTCAATCGGGTTCAATCGAGCCGGCGGCTTGAGCACGAGGCCGGGCGCAACGTTGAGGTGCTGTGGCTGATGGGTCGGCTAGTCCCCGATCACAAGACCATTGCCGACTTCCGCAAGGACAATGGCGCTGCCATCCGCCAAGTGTGTGCTCAATTTATCGTGCTGTGCCGCGCGATCGGGCTGCTGACGCAAGCCAGCGTCGCGATTGACGGCAGCAAGTTCAAGGCGGTGAACAATCGGGACAGGAACTTTACCTGCGCCAAGATGGAGCGGCGCATGGCGCAGATCGAGGAGAGTGTCGCGCGTTATCTTCAGCAGCTCGACGCCGCCGACCGGCAGGAACCGTCCGAGGGGCTACAAACCAAGACGACCCGCCTCAAAGAGAAGATCGAGAAGCTGAAGGAGCAGATGCGGCGTCTTGAGGTTCTCAAGGTAGAAATGCTCGCCACGCCGGACCAGCAGATCTCGCTGACGGATCCCGATGCCCGCTCGATGGCGACAAGCGGCCGCGGCTCTGGCGTCGTGGGCTATAACGTGCAGGTGGCCGTCGACACCAAGAGTCATCTGATCGTTACGCATGAGGTGACCAACGTCGGCAGCGACCGTTCGCAGCTCGCACAAGTAGCCATGGCGGCCAAGGCGACGCTGGACGTGGCCAAGCTCGATGCCGTCGCCGATCGCGGCTACTTCAATGGCGAAGAGATCAAGGCCTGCGAGGAAGCTGGCGTCACGGTCACGCTGCCAAAGCCGATGACCTCAAGCTCAAAGGCAGACGGGCGCTTCGGCAAGCAGGACTTCCGCTTTGTGGCTGCGGAGGACGTTTACATATGTCCTGCCGGTGAGAAGCTTGCGTACCACTACACGACCGAAGAGAAAAGACTGGTTCTGCACCGCTACTGGACCAATGCCTGCCAGAACTGCACCATCAAGAACAGCTGTACCACCGGCAAGCAGCGACGGATCACTCGGTGGGAACATGAGGAAATCATCGATGCGGTG
>JBEKRD010000018.1:0-64914 GCA_049519075.1 Xanthobacteraceae bacterium
GCAAAGCCCACAACGCAGCCCTCATCGCCTGCGCTAGGAAGCTCCTGATCTACGCAAACACTGTTGTAGAGCGCGGAACGCCCTGGACCGAACGCCCTGCCGCTATCTAATGGTTGCTACAGGTTACGCGCCATGCCCGAGACCCCCGATCCACGCCTCTATCGCCCGCATGTCGCGCGCAACCGCGATCCGATCCTCGCCGTGCTCAGCCGCGTTCTGCCCGCGCGGGGCCTCGTTCTCGAAGTGGCGAGCGGCAGCGGCGAGCATGCGGCTTATTTCGCCCAAGCGCTGCCTTCGCTTTCCTGGCAGCCGACCGATCCTGATGCGGAAGCGCTGGCCAGCATCGCTGCGCACCGCGCGGCGGGTGGCGCTCCGAACCTGCTGCCGCCGCTGCGTCTCGATGTGACGTCTGACCGATGGCCGCTCGAACGGGCGGACGCGGTCCTGTGCAGCAATATGATCCACATTTCGCCTTGGGCTGCCTGCGAGGGTCTGATCGCTGGCGCTGCGCGCATCCTGCCACTGGGCGGCATTCTCTATCTTTACGGTCCTTACAAGATCGACGGCCGCCAAACTGCGCCGAGCAATGAGGCCTTCGATTTAGACTTGCGAGCGCGAAACCCGCTATGGGGCATCCGCGACCTTGCCGATGTCGAGGACTTAGCCAAGCGGCACGGCCTTACGTTGGCAGAGACCGTACCAATGCCTGCCAATAACCTGAGCGTCATTTTCCGGCGCGGCGCCTAATCATTCCGCGGCCTTCGCCAGCGCGTGTTGACGAAATTTCGGCATCACGTCTTGCGCCATGAGCCGCATCGAGTCGCGCTCCCATGCGGCGTTGGGTCCGCTCCAGTCGAGCCCGGTCATCAGCAAACTGCTGAACGGGCCTGCGGCGTCGCGGAAGGCGATGAGCTTGTCCAGCATGGTCTTGGGCGAGCCGTAGATCACCGAGCCTTCGGCGATAGCGTCGACGGTCGCTTCGGCGTCCGACATTTCCGGACGCGGTTTGAGCGCGGAGAGGAGACCGACGCGCGACAGCACTTCGCGCATGTAGCTGTAGAAATAACGGTTGGAGCCGTGTTCGCTGAAGACGCGGTCGCGCGCTTCGGCTTCGCTTCCCGCGACCATGACGTTGCGCGCAACCCGCCAATTGTCGCCGTTTGCTGGCAAACCGGCCTCCGCGCAGGCCTTGCTGTAAATCTCCCAATGCGAACCCAGCGCATCGCTCGGCACGTTGTTGGCGGAGATGATGCCCCAGCCGCGTTGGGCGGCGACGCGCGCGGTAGGGGAATTGCGGCTCGCGACCGACATCGAGATCGGCGGGCCCGCTTTGGTGAATGGCTTGGGCATAAAGCCGATGCCGAGCTCGGGAATGATCGCGTCCTTCAGCCGTACCGTCCAGAATTCGCCGTCGAAATCGTAAGGCGGATCCTGCGACCAGATGCGCTGGATCATTCCGATCGATTCCATCGCCTTTCGTTCGCGCACCTTGCGGTCGGCATTGCCGAACAATTCGAAATCGGAAAACAGCCCGCCGACCCCGATGCCGAACATGAAGCGGCCGCGGCTCATATGGTCAAATTGCGCGACTTCGGCCGCGACCTTCACCGGGTGGTGGTTCGGCAGGCAGATCACCGCGGTGCCGAAGGTCAGGTTTTTGGTGCGCGGCAACAGGCTCGCCATGAACATCAGCGGCGAAGGAATAGGCTCGGTCGTCGCCGAAAAATGCTCGCCCAGCCACAATTCGTCAAAGCCGAGCTGGTCGGCATAAAGCGACTTTTCCTCGTCCTCGGCGAGCGTGTCGGAGAACGCGCGGCCGGGAGGGTGCACCGGCATCATGAATAGGCCAAGACGCATCCGTGTTCCTCCGTGCCCTTGTCATTGCGAGCGAAGCGAAGCAATCCAGTGGGCGACGAGGTCTGGGTTGCTTCGTCGCTTCGCTCCTCGCAATGGCGATACGTTACGATCCGGCTGGCATCTTGACAACGCGCCGGCCACCGCGCGTAAAACGTCTGCCAATCGAGAGGAAACCGCCCCATGAATCGCCCCACCAATCGCGTCTATCGCTTAGCCGTCATTCCGGGCGACGGCATCGGCAAGGAGGTGATGCCGGAGGGCGTGCGGGTGCTGGAAGCTGCGGCCAAGAAATTCGGCTTCGAGTTGCGCAACGACGACTTCGACTTCGCCTCCTACGACTATTACGAAAAGCATCAGCGCATGATGCCGGAGGATTGGAAGGAAAAGATCGGCGGTCACGACGCCATCTTCTTCGGCGCGGTCGGCTGGCCGGCGAAAATCCCCGATCACATTTCGCTGTGGGGCTCGCTCATTCTGTTTCGCCGCGAGTTCGATCAATACGTCAATCTGCGTCCGGTGCGGCTAATGCCCGGCGTGCCGTCGCCGCTCGCCAATCGCAAGCCCGGCGATATCGACTTCTGGGTGGTGCGCGAGAACACCGAGGGCGAATATTCCGCCATCGGCGGCCGCATGTTCGCCGGCACCGAACGCGAAGTGGTGGTGCAGGAAACCGTGATGTCGCGCGTCGGCGTCGACCGCGTCTTGAAATTCGCCTTCGAACTCGCCCGCAAGACGCCGAAGAAGCATCTCACCTCGGCGACCAAGTCGAACGGCATCGCCATTACCATGCCGTATTGGGACGAGCGGGTCGAGGAAATGGCGAAGCATTTTCCCGACATCAAATGGGACAAATATCACATCGATATTCTCTCCGCGCTGTTCGTGCTCAAGCCCGACCGCTTCAATGTCGTGGTGGCGTCGAATCTGTTCGGCGACATTCTCTCCGACCTCGGTCCGGCCTGCACCGGCACCATCGGCATCGCACCGTCCGGTAACATCAATCCGGAGCGCAAATTTCCGTCCGTGTTCGAGCCGGTGCACGGCTCGGCGCCGGACATCGCCGGCCAGAACATCGCCAATCCGATCGGCCAGATCTGGTCGGGCGCGATGATGCTCGAACATCTCGGCGAAACCGAAGCCGCCGCCGCGATTGTCAAGGCGATCGAAAAGGTGCTCGCCGAGCAGAAGCTACGTACTCGCGACCTCGGCGGGCCGGCCGATACCACGGCCTGCGGCAAGGCCGTCGCCGACGCATTGGCGTGATCGGGCTTAAGCGCTATCCGGATCGCGCGTCGGAACGAGATCGCGCAGCTTCGGCGCTACCTCTTCCATGAACCGCCGCATCGAGCGGAACACCTTTTGCGGCGTTGCCCAATTCTTTCCGGTCACGATCAAAAGCGTGCCGAAGCCGCCTGCGGCGTCATAGAATTCGCGAAGCTCGCGCGCCACCGTATCCGGATCGCCGATGGTGTAGAGTCCGGCTTGGGCAAGCTGATCGAAGCTGACTTCGTCTTCCACGAGCGATAGGCCGTAGCTTGCGTTGATCAGCCGGATGAAGCCTCGCTTCTTCTGGTAGCTCAGTTCGTTATTGAAGGCCGGACGCAGATCGTCCAGTGCGTCGCGCCGGGAATCGGCGACATAGACGTAACGCGCCACGGTCAGACCATTCAGCGGCATCGCGCGGCCCGCGGCCTTTCCAGCGCGAGCATAACGATCCGCTTTCTTGCGAACCGATCCGGCCGAATCGATCTGCGCCGACAACAGCGTGTAACCGCGCGCGCCGGCAAGATCGATCATCGCCGGCGTGTCGGTCGCCGTGGCGATCGGCATGTGCGGCGCGGCGAGCGGCGGCGGTGTGGCGACGATGCCCTTGCCGCGCCAATATTTGCCGTCCCAGTCGAACGGCTCGCGCGTCGTCCAGCATTTCAAGATCAGATCGAGCGACTCGCGCAACCGTTCATGGCGATCCTCGTAGGACAGCCCGCGCTCATTGGCGAATAGTGGACTTGGGAAGCCGGACCCAAAGCCGAAAATGAAGCGATTGCCGCCGATCACGTGATCCGCGACCGCCGCCTGGATCGCGGTGTCGACCGGATGCGCCAGATGGATGAGCTTGACGGCGGCGCCCATGCGGATGCGCTTGGTCAATGCCGCCGCCTTGCACATCAACAATTCCGGCACCGGCAGCGTATCGACCTTGCCGATATAGACCGGCTCGCCATGGTGTTCGCTGATATAGGCGTCGCGGAAGCCGAGCTGGTCGGCGAGCACGATCTCGGCAAGGTCCTGTTCGTAAGTCGCCGATGCGGTGGTGTGCGGACGAAAACCGTTTGAAAAAATTCCAAATTCCATTGCCATTCCCCGAATGCCGCCGGCACGTTACGGTCCCGGCCGCGGCTTGACAACGTCGGGCCAGACCCGCGTATGTCGCAGCGCCAACGGTCCCCCGGGAGCACAGCCGGCATGTCCACCTTGCGCATTTATGGCGTCGCCCGCACTCGCGCGTTTCGCGCGTTGTGGATGGCACAGGAACTTGGCATCGCGCACGAGCACGTGCCGATCGAGATTGGCGATACCGGCGCCCGCGCGCCGGAGTTCTCGTCGCTTAATCCGAATGGGCGGCTGCCCTTTATCGACGATGCCGGGTTCGGATTGTTCGAGTCGCTCGCGATCACGCTCTATCTCGCCAAGAAATATTCGCCGGGCAAGCTTTATCCCGGCACGCTGGAGGGCGAAGCGAGAGCCTGGCAGTGGAGCTTTTGGGCCATCGCCGAAGTCGATCGCGGCGTCAATATCTGGTCGCTGCATGCGGTGCGTCTGCCGCCAGCAGAGCGCGACGCGGCTTTGCGCGACGAAGCGCTCAAGGTCATCGCCGCGCCGTTCAAGGTGCTTGACGCCGCCGTGGCGCAACAGCCTTATCTCCTCGGCGATCACTTCACGGTTGCCGATCTCAACGTGGCAGCCGTCATCAGCCGCGCCGTGGATATGGATCTTGACGCGGTGCCGAAGCTGAAGGCCTGGCTGTTTCGCTGTTTCGATCGGCCGGCCGCCCGCGCGGCGCTTGAGCTGAAAAGCAAGTCCGACCAGGAAACGCCCGCGGACGTCACCCGGCGTATCGCGCAAATCAACCGGCTATGAGCGGCAAGCCCGGAGCATTCAACATCGGTCAAGCGCTCAACGAGGCGGTGGCCGCGCAACGCGCCGGCCAACTTCGCGAGGCGGAGAAAATCTATGGGCGCGTGCTTAAGGCCGCGCCTGAGAATTTTGACGCGCTCAATCTTCTCGGCGCGGTGAAGGCGCAGCAGGGCCATATCGGCGAAGCACATCGGTTGTTCAGCGCGGCGGTGAAAGCCAATCCGCGCGCGGCGGGCGGCTGGAGCAATCTCGGCCAGTCCTTGCTTGCGCTCAAGCGCGGCGAAGAGGCGCTCGAATGTCTCGACAAGGCCCGCGCGCTCGGACCCGACGACGTCAATATTCTCAGCCAGCACGCCAATGCGCTGCTCGGCCTCGGGCGGCCACGCGAAGCGCTTGCTGAATTTCAGGCCGTGCTGGCGCGCATGCCGCAACACGTCGAGGCGCGCACGAATTGCGGCCTGGCGCAGGCCGCGCTCGGCAATCCGGACCTCGCGCTCGCCGAATTCGATCAGGCATTGGCGCTCGCACCAGGCCATCCGCTGGTGCAATACAATCGCGGCGTGGCCTTGCTCAAGCTCGGCCGCGACGCCGACGCGCTTGTCGCCAACGACGCCGTGCTCGCGGCGGCACCCGAACATCTCGCCGCGTTGCTCAATCGCGGCAAGGCGCTGGGGCAGCTCAATCGGCTCGACGAGGCCATCGCCAGCTACGAAAAGGCGCTCACGCTGCACAAGGATTTTGCGGACGCACATTTCAACATGGCGCTGGCTTTGCTGACGCGCGGCAACTATCGCCGCGGCTTTGCGGACTATGAGTGGCGCTGGCGTCGCACCGGCATGCCGGCGCAAAAGAGCCGCGGTCGGCGACTATGGCAGGGCGAGTATCCCCTGGCGGGAAAGACCGTGCTGCTTCACGCCGAGCAAGGGCTGGGCGATACCATCCAATTCGCGCGCTACGTGCCGCTCATTGCCGCAGGCGGCGCGAAAGTCGTGCTTGAAGTGCAGAGCGAATTGAAAGCGCTGATGGGCAACCTCGCCGGCGCCACCAAGGTGATCGAGCCCGACGAAACCCCGCCGCCATTCGACGTGCACTGTCCGCTCGGCAGCCTGCCGCTGGCGTTAGAGACCGAACTTGCGAGTGTGCCCGCGCAGATTCCATATCTGGCGGCCGACGAGACTCGGCTTGCCAAATGGACGGCGCGCCTCGGCGCAGCGGCGCGGCCGCGGATCGCGATCGCGTGGGCTGGGAACGCCAGTCACCACAACGACCGCAACCGCTCGATTGCGCTCGCGCGTCTTGCGCCGCTTTTCGCTGCCTCGGCAAGTTTCATCAGCATCCAACGCGAGCTGCGCACCGAGGACGCCGCGGCGCTGGCCGGCCAACATCGCATCACGCATGTCGGGCACGACCTCGCCGATTTCAGCGACACGGCGGCGGTGCTTGATCTGTGCGATCTGGTGATTGCGGTCGATACCGCTGCCGCCCATCTCGCCGGCGCCATGGGTCGTCCGGTCTGGGTGCTCCTGCCGTTCGCGCCGGATTGGCGCTGGACGCTGCACGGCGAAACTACGCCGTGGTACCCGAACGCACGGCTGTTCCGACAAGCCGCGCCGGGCGATTGGGGCGGTGTGATCGCGCGCGTCGGCGCCGAACTCGCGCAGTTTCTGCCAGCTTGACGGCCATGCGGTCGCCGCGGCTTCTCGCCCGAGGCGCGCTGTCGCGCCGGGAGCGAATAGCCTCGCCATTTCTGAGGGATATATGCTGGGCAGCAAGGCGGACTGTTGCCGGTCGGATCACTGGATCGGGACGAGAGTTCCTGCCGCCATGACTCCGACCGGGTTCTGAATTAAGCTCTGGCCGCCGGGTCGTGCGTGAACAGTGCGCAAGCGCGCTGTGCGGGGGTGTTTGTCATGACAGGCATTCGTCAAAAACTGGAAAGCGAGCGGAACAGGGTGTTTGGCGCGTTGGAAAGCGCCGCTAGACTGGTCGGCCAAAGGGACGCCTATCTGCTCGAAAACGACCTGCGCAAGGAGGCGATTAGCCATCGTCTCGCCTTTTACCTCGAGGAAATCCTGCGCCGAGACCAGACCCTCAATCTGGAGAAATTTTCGGTCGATTGCGAGTACAACAGCGGGGCCGGGTATCAACGAAAGTATCTGCAGATCAAATGGCCAAAAGGCTCGCAATCGCAGCTGCGCAAGCGCGACCAGCATGTGCGGCCGGACATCATCATTCATCAGCGCGGCCGCGACCACGAGCATGTCAACCTGCTGATGGTCGAGGTGAAGAAGTCCTCGACGATCAGTTCGGCGGCCGAGAAATTCGCAATGTTGAAATGCGACGCGTACCGAAAGTCGTCTTTGCAATATCTCTTCGCGGGCTATGTTTGCTTCATAACGGGGCAGGCGTTGAACCCCCAGGTTGATCCCTGGACCAACCTGAAACGGTTTTTCTGAGCAACATACCATGGAGCAGATGGCGGCGTGCCGCCCGCGCCGGCATCGAGAAAGCTTCAGAATCGTCGCATGGGTATGTTCGTTTGCCTGCACTTCCGATCGTGCCGGGTGCCGTGACGGCGCACTTCGTGGCTATTTCGCAATATGCTGGCGGCGACTATCTCATCCGGTTGCGCGGTACGCATTACCAGCTACTCTGCGCCCCGGGGTTGCGGTCACCGGCGAACTGCAGTGGCCGATGAGCGGCTGGGCGCGATAGTTCCATGGTTATTGTGCAAGTCATTGTCGGTGGTCTCCTGCTGGGGGCCATCTATGCGCTATTCTCTTCCGGTCTGACGCTGATCTGGGGGATGATGAATTTCATCAATTTCGCTCACGGCGAATTCGTCATGCTCGGCATGTATGTGGCGCTCTTGGTCGTCACCTGGGTCGGCGGCGGGCCCGCGGTGTTCGGCATCGCCGCGGCGCTCGCCTTGTTCGTGCTCGGGGTCGGCATCTACGTGTCGCTGATCCGCCACGTGATCCGCGCCCCGATGCTGGCGCAGATTCTCTCCACTTTCGGGCTGGCGCTGTTGCTGCGCTACAGCGCGTTTTGGTTATTCTCGGCGAATTTCGTCTCGTTGCCGCAGACGTCGCTCGGCGGCACCATCAAGCTCGGTGGCATTTTCCTTCCCGTGGCGCAGCTCGTAGCTGGCGCGGTGGCCATTACACTGACGCTTGGGCTGCATTTTATGCTGACTTACACGACGATCGGCAGCCAGCTTCTGGCGGTGGCCGAGGACCGGGCCGCCGCGATGCTGATGGGCATCAGGCCCGATCGCATGCAGGCGCTGGCCTGGGGCCTCTCCGCGGGGTCGGCCGGCATTGCCGGAGCTTTGATGGCGACGGCCTATCCGTGGTCGCCCTCGGTCGGCGAGACGTTCGGTTTGATTGCCTTCGTCGTGGTGGCGCTCGGCGGCTTCGGCAGCGTGCTCGGTTCGCTTTATGCCGGCCTCATCATCGGACTGATCCAGGCGGCGTCCGCGTTCTGGCTCGGCGCGATCTATAAAGACATCGTGGTCTACGGCCTGTTCGTCGCGCTACTCTGGCTGCGGCCGCAAGGTCTCATGGGCAAGGCGTGAACCAGCCGTGAGAAAACTCTTGTCCCCGCGCGCCGGTGTTCTGCTGCTCGCGGCTGGGCTGCTGCTCTATCCGCTGGCTTTTACCGGGGCGTTCTACCGCGACATCGGCGTCACGTTTTTGTTGGCGGCGATCTCGGCATCGGCCTGGAACATCGTTGGCGGCTATGCCGGACAGGTTTCCGTCGGCCACAGTATGTTCTTCGGACTTGGCGCCTATACGCCGCTCCTGGTCTATACGCTGTGGGGCTGGCCGCCGATCGCCGGCATTCCGTTAGGCATCGCGCTCAGCCTGGCGCTCGCCGTCTTGATCGGCCTGCCGACATTCCGGCTGACCGGACATTATTTCAGCATGGCCACCATCGCGGTCGCCGAATTGATCCGCATCTTCTTCGGCACCTGGGATCTGGTCGGCGCCGCAATCGGCTTACAGGGACCGGCGGTGGCGCGCTCGGTCTGGGATCTGACGTTCCGCGGCGAACTGCCTTATTATTACATCTTTCTCGCCGTGCTCGGCCTCGTGCTTGTGGTCACTGCGGCGCTTGAGCGCCGCCGCTTCGGCTACTATCTGCGCGCCATCAAGGCGAGCGAACGCGCCGCAAAGAGCCTTGGCGTGCCGGTGCGGGCGACCAAAATAAAGGCACTGGCGCTCTCGGCCGCGTTCACCTCGACCGCGGGTTCGCTCTACGTCATCAAGACCGGCTTCATCGATCCCGATTCCGGCTTCGGCATTCTGATTTCGGTGCAGATGGTCATCGTCGCGGCGCTTGGCGGTGCTGGCGCGTTGTTCGGTCCGCTCGTCGGCGCGCTGATCCTGATTCCGTTGCAAAGCGCGACCAATAGCTGGTTCGGCGGCGGCGGCTCGGGCCTCACTTATATCCTCTACGGCGGCATTATTGTCGTGATCGCGCGCTTCGAGCCCGGCGGCCTATTCGAGATGTGGCAACGCGTGGCGCCGACGTTACGCAAGCGTGTGTGGAGCCGCGCCCGTGCTGCTTGAAGCCACCAACGTCGCCAAGGCCTTTGGCACCTTCCTCGCGGTCGCGGGCGCCGATCTTTCCGTCGAGGAGGGCGAGATTATCGGTCTGATCGGTCCGAACGGAGCGGGCAAATCGACCTTCTTCAATTGCCTCGCCGGCGAAACCATGCCGACGGCAGGCCGCATCGTCTTTGACGGCGTGGATCTGACGCGCGCCTTGCCGGAGGTGCGCGCGCGTGCCGGCATCGGCCGGACTTTCCAGGTGCCGACCGCGTTCGAGGACATGACCGTGCTCGGCAATGTGATGGTCGGCGCCTTTTTGCGTCATCCGCACCGCAACGACGCGCGCGACCACGCCCGCCGCATCGTCGAACTGACCGGTTTGCGAGAGGATCAGGCGGCGCGCTCGCTCGGCACGCCGGGGCGAAAGCGGCTGGAAATCGCCCGCGTCCTGGCGACGCAGCCGCGGCTTTTGTTGCTGGACGAATCGCTCGCCGGCCTGACGCCGAGCGAATTGCGCGACGCCATCGCGCTGGTGCGGCGCATTCACGAGATGGGCATCACCATCGTGATCGTCGAGCACATCATGGAAGTGATCATGAGCCTGACCAAGCGCGTGCTGGTGTTCAATCAAGGTCACGTGATCGCCAGCGGCACGCCGCAGCAGGTGGTCAGGGAAGAAGCCGTAATCGAGGCCTATCTCGGCCGCGCCCATCGCCGGCCGCCCGCACCAGGCGTCCCGACTGCGCAAGCGCAATCGGGTGCCCCCATCCCTCGCCCGCCTGCGCGGGAGGGTTAGTGAGGCGGCATGGCAGACCTTAAGGTCGAGCATCTTGAAGTGCGTTATGGCGACCTCGTCGGCGTTGCCGATATTTCGCTGGCCGTGACGGACGGGCAAGTTGTGGCGCTGTTGGGCTCGAACGGCGCCGGTAAAACCACGACGCTCAATGCCATCGCCGGCTTGGCGCAAGTTGCGCGCGGCCGCATCGAATGGTGCGGCGAAACGATATCCGGGAAGCCGGCTTACGCGATCGTCAGCAAGGGCCTAGCGCTGTCGCCGGAAGGCTGGCGACTGTTCGTCGGCCAGACCGTCGAGCAGAATCTGCGTCTCGGCGCAACCACGCTTGCCGACCGCTCGCGCATCGAGGCGCTATTCGATCGCGTCTACACGCTGTTTCCACGGCTGGCCGAGCGGCGCCGCCAATCCGCCGGCACGCTGTCGGGCGGCGAACGGCAGATGCTGGCGCTCGGCCGCGCGCTGATGAGCGAGCCGCGTTTGTTAATGCTCGACGAACCGAGCCTCGGCCTGGCGCCCGCCGTCGTGGAACAGCTCTACGATACGCTGAACGAGCTGCATCGGCAGGGTCTCACACTGCTGTTGGCCGAGCAGTCGATCCCGCTGGCGCTCGGCATCGCCGATTATGCTTATGTGCTGCAGACCGGTCATATTGCGCTGGAGGGGCCGGCGGCGGACCTGGAGCGCAACGCGCAGGTGCAGGAGATTTATCTCGGCATCGGCGCGGCCAGCTCGGGATGACTGATGAGCAATTAGCGCCCGTGCTCCCATAGCATTTCCAGCCGGTGACGGAACGCTTTGGGCCGCTCGGCGAACAGCCGGTGGGCGATGCGCGCGGCGCGATGGGCGAGTTCGGCTGAGCGCTCGAGGCAGGCCGGCGTCAACCGCGAGCGCCAATGCGCCAGCGGCTGATGCGGCGCGGTCAGTCGTCTGAGCACCTCAAGGTCCTGACATTGGCCAAGCCGGGCGCGCAGGCTTTCGGCCTCCTTGGTCCACATCCGGCCGAAGCGCGGCCACAGCGGCTCGATCAAGTCCATCTGGTAGCGCAAATCGATGACGCGCTGGCGCAGCGTATGCAGTTCTTCGGCGCTCGCCGTCGACCAGTCGGCTGGAAGGCAGTGCCGCGCATCGCGGTAGGCTCGGGTCAGCTGGCCCGCAATCGATGAAAAATCGAAGGGATCGAGCGGCCACTGGTCGATCGCCGCCGCGGCGACGTCGAGCCAGGCGACGATGGCGTCGCGCAGCGTCGGCGTGAGCACCGCCTGTTCCTCGTTGCCGCGCAGCGCCTCGATGCGGCTGCGGATGGTATCGGCCGACCGCGTGGAGAGCACGAGGTTGCCTTTATCGAGGAGTCCGTCGAAAGCCATGGTCGCCGCCGCGCCGTCGCGGGCGTGCGCCAGCGAACGGGCATGGTCGCGCGCGTCGCGGCGCCAGCGCGTCGCGTCCGCGATAAACGGGGCCAATAGCCGCATCAGCGCGCGCCACTCCTTCATGGCGCGGCGAAACTGGTGCACGGCGTCCTCGTTCGATCGCTCTGGATCGACGATCGCCACGCGGCCTTTGGCGAGGATATTGGCCGCAATGGCGCGTACGGCCGGGCCAATCGCGGCTTTCGGCTGCAAGGCAGGTTTTTCGCCCATTTCCGGTTCTAAGAGCGCGTGCATGACGGTCCGATGCGGTAGACGATGACATTATGACGAATTATTGGATTTGCCGCACTTCCCTTCTGGGGGCTGTCTTGCTACATCACCCCTCGGCAAAACAAGCGATTGACGCGGGGTGGAGCAGCCCGGTAGCTCGTCAGGCTCATAACCTGAAGGTCGTAGGTTCAAATCCTACCCCCGCAACCAACTTAAGTGATTGAAATACAATAATATTCATAGCCAGTCTTTTTCCCGTCGTCACCTTTTGCGGGCCATAGCCGGCATTCTGGCCGGGCGACAGATCGCTGAGGCGCAAGACTTTCCGACGCGAACCGTGCGCGTGATAGTGCCGTTTGCGCCGGGCGGCCCCGTCGATGTGTTTGCGCGTCTGTTGGCCGAGAAATTGTCCGAACATTTCAGCCAACAATTCTACGTCGAGAACAGTCCCGGCGCCGGCGGCAATATCGGCGCCGGTCGCGTCGCAAAGGCCGCGCCGGACGGCTACACGCTTCTTCTCACCGCCAATAATTACGTCATCAATCCGCTGTTGTACGACACGGTGCCCTATGATCCATTCAAAGATTTCGCGCCCGTTTCGCTTGCCGTCGGCTTTCCGACCGCGCTCTCGGTCAATCTGTCGGTGCCGGCTCACACCGTCAGCGAAATCGTCGCGCTGATACGTGCGAATTCCGGCAAGTACAGTTTTGCGTCGCCCGGCGTCGGAACGCCGTCGCATCTCCTGGGCGAGCAATTCCGGCAAGAACTCGGGCTCGATCTCGTGCACGTTCCGTACAACGGCAGCGGTCCCGCGACCGAAGCGGTGATGGCCGGCGATACGCCGGTCTGCTTCGCGGCACTAACAGCGGCGGCGCCGCTGGCGCAGGCCGGCCGGTTGCGTGTTCTTGCGACGATGAGCAAGACCAGGTCGGGCGCTTTGCCAGAGGTGCCGACGATTGCCGAGGCCGGCTATCCGGGTCTCGACGGCGAGGGTTGGGACGGGATTTTTGTTCCCGCAGGAACCCCGCCGGACATCGTCATCGCGCTCAGCGATCAAATCCGCAAAGTGATCGCGCTGCCCGGCGTCACCGAGCGCATCGAAGCGCTCGGCTTTTCGCCCATCGGCGGTCCGCCGGATGCTTTCGCCAAACAGCTTGCCGCCGAAAGCGCGACCTGGGCTCGCGTGATCCGAGCGGCCGGACTCAAGCTGCAATAACCGCGTACGATCGAGCTTATTTCTTCGGCGGTACCGCGGCGAATTTTGAGCCGCGAACGCACATGCGACCGCTGGCATCCTGCCAAAGACGTTCGGTGGCGTGAAGGTGACCGAGTGCGCGAGCGATGGTGTTGAAATTGTGCGACGAAAACCGCTCCGCGATGTCGGTGTAATACTGCGGCTCTTTGTCGATGGCGGCGAAAATCTCGTCCGCTAAGGATTGCACCGTATTCTCATCGCCCCCGCTCCCAATTTTGTCGGTCTTGCCCTTCACGTAATCTCCGATCTGGGCAGTATCGGCGTAGGCGTAGGTGATGCGCTCATAGTGCTCGCGCGGAATACCCTCCGGAATCGTCGCATCGATGCCGACCTTGGCGCCGGTCGGAACGACGCCGAAGCCCTGCTGGAGGCTCGGATCGAGCGGTTTCGCCCGGGCGTTGCCGACGATCATGACGTCGCGATCGCCCTGAACGCGGGTCGCAATAGCCCATTCCACTTCGGTCGGATCAAACACATCGATATCGTCATCGACCACGACGACATGCTTGAGGTCCATCACCGACAAGGCGGCGAGCAATGCATTCTTGGCTTCACCCGGCTGCTTCTTGATGGAAATCACCGCGTGCCAGAATGCGCAGCCGCCGAGCGTTACATTGATGTCCTTGACGACGACGCCGGCGGTCTTGAGCGCCTGGCGGATCGCGGCATAGCGCGTCGGCGCGGCGAGCCAAGTGTTTTCCCATGGCATATGCAGATTGTAGTAGATTGGATCTTTGCGCATCGCGATGGCCTTGATCCGCACCAGCGGATTCCAGTGCAGTCCGCCCATCAGCCTGGTGAATTCGCCAAAGCGGCCTTCCGGGAAGGTCCAGCCGGTGGGCAGAATTTCCGCTTCGAGAACGATTTCGGCGTTGGCGATGCAGGGCAGGTCGATCGTACGGCAACGCGCGAGCTCGACCGGTGCGCCGCGCAGGCCGCCGGCGATCGCCATCTCGTCGACGCCGAGCGGCGCCCGATAGCCCGCACCGGTGATTTCAATCGGATGCGTGCCGATCGAAACCGAGACGGGCAGCGGTTCGCCGCGCTCGAAGGCGCGCTGCGCAAACATGCGCATATTGTTCGGCGTGACCAGGTCGATCCCCGTGAGATTTCGTTCTTTGACGATCATGCGGTAGATGCCGCTATTGAGGCCGAACTCCGGATCGCGCGCGATCGCGATGCCGGCGGTGATCATCGGGCCGCCGTCATAAATCGACGACATCGGGATCGGAATCTTGTAAAGATCGACGTCGTCGCCAACGAGAAAAATGTCGTCGGCCGGCGAGGCGTTAACATATTTCGATGCGATCGGATTGCTGATGGCGCGCTGCAGCCGGTCTTCTATTTCGCGATAGGTCTCGCAGCCCATCGACATGATGGCACGTTCGCGCGAGCGGATGACGCCGGAGACGACCGGTATGTCGTAGCCGATGACTTTATGGAAAAACAGCGCCGTCTTCGCCTGGTCGACCAGCGTCGCGATGTGACGGATATCGACGGGTTGATGCAAGTCGGCAAGCTGTCCGGCTTGCCTCAAGCGATCAAGAAATTGGCGGAAATCTTCCTTCATAGACGGTCCCTCGGCGGCCGCGCGGCCGCCTACCTATAGAGCGCTGCGCCAGGGAAACAACTGGCGGGGCGGCAGGTTAATGGCACGAAAAACTGTTCCAATCGTGGGCCGTTCGGTAGAGAAAGTTCGCTATGGAGCAACCGCGATAATTCGGGTACTCGTCCGGAATCGTGGTGGGGAGGTTTATTGGTGACGAAAACGATGAAAGCGCTGGTCGTGGCGGCTCATGGTGAGCTCGAGAATCTCAAGCTCGTCGAAGATTATCCGATACCACAGGCCGTAGACGGTCACGTCGTCATACGCGTGCGAGCCTCTTCGTTCAACTACCACGACCTGTTCACCGTCAAGGGCATGCCTGGTATTCGCGTGCCGCTTCCGGTGGTCATCGGTCTCGACATGGCAGGCGAGATCACCGCGCTGGGCGACGGCGTCGCTCACTGGAAGATCGGCGACCGTGTGCTGGTGAATCCGGTCAACAAGAAGCTGGGCCTGATGGGCGAAATGCTCGACGGCGGCATGGCGGAATATTGCCTGGTATCCGCCGACCAGCTCGTCGCCATCCCCGATGGCGTTACGTTCGCCGAGGCGGCCTCGCTGCCAGTTGCCTACGGCACCGCCCACCGCATGTTGATCACACACAATACGGTTAAGAAGGGCGACAAGGTTTTGGTGCTGGGTGCGAGCGGCGGTGTCGGCACCGGCTGCGTTATCATTGCCAAGCTGTTGGGCGCCGAGGTGATCGCTTGCGCATCGAGCCAGCATAAGCTGCTTCGCCTGAAGGAACTGGGCGCTGACGAGGTGGTCGATTACACAGAAGTCGATTGGTCGAAATGGGCGGTCGAGAAATACGGCAAGCCGCAGCGGCGGTCCTATGAGGGCGGGGTCGATGTCGTCATCAACTTTACCGGCGGCGATACCTGGGTTCCGTCGTTGCGGTGCATCAAGCGCGGCGGCAAGTTGCTGGTGTGTGGCGCTACCGCCGGCCACGATCCCAAGGAGGATCTGCGTTATGTCTGGAGCTTTGAGATCAATATTCAGGGCTCGAACAGCTTCTACGATGAGGATTTGAAGGGCCTGATGGCCTTGATCGAGGCCGGCAAGATGAAACCGGTGATCGACAAGGTGCTGCCGCTTGAACAGGCGGTCGAGGGCTTGCGCCTGGTCCGCGACCGCGAAGTCATCGGCAAAGTCATTGTGGCGCCATGAGCGCGGAGAACAAACCTATGGGCGAGGAAATGACTGTCGAACGCGTGCAGACAATGATCACGCGCGCGCCCTATCACCAATGGCTCGGCCTCAAGGTGACGGCCGTCCATGACGACGGCATCGAGCTGATCGCAACTTGGCGCGAGGAATGGGTGGTCAATCCGGACCGGCGTTATACCCATGGCGGCGTGCTCGCCGCGCTGGTCGATCTCACCGCGGATTGGGCCATGATCAAGAAACTGGGGCGGCCCGTACCGACGATCGACCTGCGCGTGGACTATCACAGCGCGGCCATGCCGGGCGATCTCACCTGTCGCGGCAAGACGCTCAAGATTGGCAGCCAGTTTTCTTCGTCGGAAGCGTCCATCTTCGATGCAAGGGGCAAGCTGCTCGCCAGCGGGCGCGGCACTTATTTTAATGCGCAGCCAAAAATCTGATCTATCCGCTCCGCGCGGTGCGATCGTGCGGATCCGGCGCTTGGCTTTCCATCAGCTGCGGCATAGGTGTTGGCTTTGTGGATGCGGGTGAAGCGTCAATGCCGTCGTTTCAAAATCTTGGACAGCTGATTGGCCAAGACCGCGATCTATCGAAGATCGCCGTGATTGATCTGGGCGGGCCGGGCCCGATGCGCGAGTTCAGCTATGCCGCGCTCGATGCCATGGCTGACGGCGTCGCCAGGGCGCTCACGCGGCGTGGCTTCGAACGCGGCGACCGCATCGCCATCCTCTCGGCCAACTGCGTCGAATATCTTGCTGCCTATTTCGGTATCACGCGCGCCGGCTTGGTCGCGGTCCCCGTCAATTTTAAGTTTCCCGCCAAGACGATCGAATTCGTCATCCGCGACGCCGGTGCAAAGCTCGTGTTTTGCGATCCCGAGCGGCGCGCGGATTGTCCGGCGGGTTTGCCGGTTGTCTGCTTCGGCGATGCGGCAACGACAGGATTTGATCAATTCCTCGAGCCCGGTGCATTCGCAACGATCGTGCCGGCGGCTAACGAGCCGGCGATGTTTCTTTATACGTCAGGCTCGACCGGCATTCCCAAAGGGGTGGTGCTTTCCCACCAGAGTCATATTTGGGTCGTCGAAACGCGGCTCGCCGGCCAAGACTTGTCACGGCACCGTTATTTGATCGCGGCGCCATTTTACCACATGAACGCTTTGGCGCTCGCGAAGCTCGCCATTGCTGGTTACAGTACCATCGTGCTGCTGCCCTCTTTCACAGCACGGGCTTATATCGCGGCCATCGAGCGCTACCGCTGCACTTGGCTGACTGCGGTGCCGCCAATGATCGCGATGATGTTGCGCGAGGTTCATCTGTTGGCCGACGCCGATCTGTCGAGCGTCGAATTCGTCCGCATGGGCTCCGCACCGGTCAGTCAAAGCCTGATGACGTTGCTTAAAAAAACGCTGCCGCAGGCCGCTGCGACCAATGCTTACGGTACGACCGAGGCGGGCCCGGTGGTGTTCGGACCGCATCCCCAGGGATTGCCGGTGCCGGAAATGTCGGTCGGGTATCCGCATCCGAAAGTACAAATGCGGCTCGTGGACGGCAACGATAAGAACGCGGCCCAGGGTGTGCTGGTAATGAAGTCCCCCGCCGTCATGCTCGGCTATCACAATCGACCCGACGTCGAGACGCCGATGACGCCGGACGGCTTCTACATCACCGGAGATGTATTCCGTCGTGACGCCGACGGCTTTCATTATTTTGTCGGACGCACCGACGACATGTTCAACTCCGGCGGCGAAAACGTCTATCCGGGCGACGTCGAGCGCATGCTGGAAAAGCATCCAGACGTCAGTCAGGCTGCTGTCGTTCCAATCGACGATGAGATCAAGGGCCAGAAGCCGGTCGCTTTCATCGTGCCGCGGACCGGCCGGCATCCGACCGAAAACGAGATCAAACGCTTCGCGCTGGCCAACGCTGCGGCATACCAACATCCCCGTTTTGTCTGGTTCACCGACAAGCTGCCGCTCGCGTCCACAAACAAGATCGATCGCGGCTCATTGCGCGAGCTGGCCGAAGAGCGTGCCAAGAACCTCGATAGGTCGGCTCGGTGAGCGAGTTGTTGTGCGACGAGATGGTGGCCTCAGTCACCCAGGTTTCAGACCAGACTCTTTGAGAATCGGTGTCCATCGCGCCAGTTCGTCGCCGAGATATTTTTTTGTGCGATCGGGGCCAAAATTAACGACTGACTCGAAGCCTGCGTCTTGCAGCCTTTCTTGAAACGTATTATCGGCGACCGCTTGCTGGGTGACCTTGGCAAGGCTGTCGACGATGGGCTGCGACGTTTCGGCCGGAGCGAACACGCCGACGAAAAGCTGAGCGATCAGATCAGGAAATCCGGCCTCCGCCGTCGTTGGAATGTCGGGCGCCGCTGATAGTCGGTGGTCCGTCGCGACCGCCAGGATGCGAATTTGGCCGGCTTGATGCATTGCCAGGATGCTTCCCGTAATGTTGGACGTCATGATCGGGATATTCCCGGCTATGAGATCGCCATAGCCGCCCGCCGCGCCTTTGTAGGGGATATGGACGATGTCGGGCACGTCGGCGAGCTTCTTGAACAATTCACCGCACAGGTTTGACATCGTGCCGGCGCCGGCCGAGCCATAGGAAAGCTTACCAGGATTGGCTTTAGCGTAGGCGACAAGCTCCTTGAGGTTGTACGCCGGCACCGCCGGATTGACCATGATCGCCGCGACCGAGATCGCGAGCCCGGAGACGGCTGAAAAGTCCTTGATCGGATCGTAGAGTTGGTCGGTCGTCAGCGTCGGGTTAAGGACAAGGTCGCTGGTGCTGCCGAGAAGCAGTGTGTATCCGTCGGCTGCCGCATGAGCCACCATCGCGGTACCGGTCATTCCACCGCCGCCGCCATAGTTCTCGACCACCACGGTTCCCAAATGCGCCGCAGTCCAATTCGCCCATTCGCGTCCGATGATATCCAGGACGCCGCCGGCACTGCGCGGGACGATCAGACGGATTGGTCGTCGCGGATAATCGGATACGGCAAAAGCCGGCGAGGTTCCCCTTATCGCGAGCGAAACGGAGCCGAGCCCGAGCAGCATGACAGCGCGCCGATTCATCTCATACCCTCAAAATCCCGGTGGCTCATCCGGCGATCGATTGCAACGAGCGAGCAAATTGCCTAATCCAGTTCGAAGCAAAACCTGTACCATTCGTCCGATCCGGGAGCGGCTGGCGCGCGATTGATTGCTTCGACTGCGATATCGTTGCCCGGGGGCGCCGTCGTCTTCGCTAATTTCAATATCTGAGTCCAGCGGTGCCGCGTAAAAAGCAATATTGTGATGGCATTAGCGTTGCACGGGAATGAAACCGACCGCCAGCTTCCGATTGGAGAGGAGATTTTCCTCGACCACGTCGGGCATTTTGTGGCCGATGCAGATGCCGCGAGCGAGGCATTAAAGTGCGCCGGATTCACGGCTACGCCGCGCTCGATTCAGGTCAACCCCGACGGCAACGGCGGCGTATCGTTGACCGGCACCGGCAATGTAACGGCCATGCTTCGCGGCGGCTATATCGAAGCCTTGTATAGGACGGCGGACACTGCACTCGGTCGCGAACTGGACGTCGCCGTGGCCCGGTATCCGGGCGTACATCTTGCGGCATTCTCCGTCAGTAACGCGGCCGCCGCGCATCAGCGGCTTGAGTCGTCCGGTTTCCGCGTGCGCGCTGTGGTGAACATGGAGCGCGCGGTCGAGACTGCCGGTGGGGCGGGTGTTGCCAGGTTTACGGTGGCGCGCGTCGAGCCCAACCAAATGGCAGAGGGACGCATTCAGATTCTGACGCATCACACCGAAGCCGCCGTCTGGCAGCCACGCTGGCTGTCGCACCCAAACGGAGCCTTGGGTCTCGTTGACGTCGTCATCGCGACCGAAAATATTGAAGAGGCGGCCAATCGCTTTTCCCGTTTTCTCGGCCGGCCCGTGACGGAAAATGCTGCAGGACAGTTTATTCGGCTCGATCGCGGTGGGGTCCAGTTGATAACTCGCGAGATATTTTTGAACCTGGCGCCCGGGGCTACTCTCCCGTCGTTGCCGTTTATCGGTGTTTACGCCGTTTCGGTACGGTCGTTCTCCGTACTCCGTGCCGCCCTTCAAAGCGGGGACGTCGTATTTACGCAAGGCGAGAAATTTGTATTTGCTCGCTTCCCGTCCGCCCTCGGCGCCGGTGCCTGGTTTTTTGTCGAAAATCCGGAAGCGCTGCCTTGGCGTACAGCTTAGATGACTTACGCCGCTCCCGCGCTTGAGTTCTGATCTACGGCGTCGGCGGGAACAGGTGATTGATCACAGCCAGCACGACGAGGAGCGTAAGCCCGATGCCGAGGCTCCAGGCGATCAGCTTCTTCTCGATCGGCAGCAGTGGTTCGACGGCGGCGCTACGCAATTCCTCTTGTAGTTCCGGACGGACGTTCGATTGCGACATTAGTCTCTCCTGAATTTTGAGCGCGTTCAGCCTGCAATTATCAGCTCGCTAGGGGCAGCGTGATGCCATGGAAGAAGAGGTACGAAATCGCCAGTCCAACCCAGATCACGAAGCCGAAGATACTGACAAAATAGACCGCGGCGAGCTTGCCGAGGCCTTCCCGCCACAGCGCCTTGAAGTTTGACAGCACACCGATCGAGAAGAAGGTCAGGATGAAGAAGATGACACGGAAGGTGTTGGCCTCGCCGATCGCCGCCGGGACCCTGCTGGCGATGTCGGCAGGCGTGCCAAGCGCGAGATAGAGCCCGACCAAAAAAGTCACCACAAAGCCAATGATGAATTTGGGAAAGCGCTCCCAGATTTCCCGCGCCTTGGTCTTCTTTGCGTCGCGCGTGACGTTGATGTGGTTGGTCCAGATATAACCAAGGATGAACGCCCAGACGCCGATGAAGATGTCGATGAACACCTTGATCGTCACAGCGGTGCCGAGGATCCAGCCCGGCTGGTAACGAATGCCCTCAGCCGCATTCTTCGCGAGAATGAGCGACTCGGTGATGCCACCGGCCGCCACCGCGGCGCCGTCGGTCTTGACCGCGAGCCCCATCCAGGCGCCGGCCACCAGCGGCTCGTGCGCGAGCCAAGTCTGCGCGGCGAACGGCAGGATCAGCAATTCGACGACCGAGAACACCAAAACCAGCGACGACACCAGCGCCGGCACGATGGGACGCGCCCGGATGGCGCCGCCAATGGCAATCGCCGCCGAAATACCGCAGATCGAAATGCCGGCCGCGAGCGGCGCCGACCATTCGCGGGAAAAGCCGAACCACTTGCGCGCGATGAAATACACCGCCGCCCAGTAGATCAGATAAGCCTCGATAATGGCGGCGACGCCGCGCAGCAACAGCGAACTCGCGAAGCCTAATTTGCCCGCCGCCGTCACGGCGATGAAGCCGCCGAGAATGACGATGGCGATCTTGATGTAGAGTTCCGGCCGCAGCGCGTCCTTGATCGCCTCGGCAAAGCGCGGCAGGAAATTGGCGATGATGAGCCCGACGATCAGCGCAAAAATATAGGCACCTTCGTTGGTGAGCTTCAGCGACCAAGTGACGCCGAATTTCTGTTGGTCGGCCGGGGTGGCAGCGGCGAAATTGGCGTAATTGCCGACGATCCAGCTGACATAGGCGATCCAGAAAACGGCGGTAAACGCCAGTGCGAAGCGTTTTACGTCGCTTTTAAGCGCTGCCGCGCCGGCACTGAGCACGACGGTCAGCGCCACATAGGTTGCGAGCAGTGCCCCAGTGCCGCCGAGCGAGGCGTAGTTCTTCGAAACCGGCCCCAGCGCTTGGCCGAGATTCGACCACACCGAAGTACTGACCACCCAGCCGATGAGATCGATCTGCACCAGCCCAGCCAGGGCGAGCACGAAAATGCCAAGGCCGAGGATGACGGCGAGCCAATCTTCGTTGAAGGATCTTGCTTCGTCGAGGCGGGCGGTGGGTTCGGCGGCGCCATGCGGGCTGAGTTCGGTTAAGGTCGCATCGGACATATTGATCCTCTCGCCGGCACAAGACCGGCGCTCCCGGAAGTGACAATTGGAAGGACGTGCAGAACGAGTTAGCTTGAGGGCCGCGCGGTCAACACGCGCCGGTCGCCGCCGATAACTCGCGATAGGGTCGGGAAATCGCGACGCACAATCGCATTGTCATTGGCCCATCTCCATGGTTACTGAGCCCACGAAGACGCTTCGTGGCATTTTAGCGCTGTTTCGCGGCGCAAGCAGCCAATGGGATCAATCCCTTTGCAAATCCCGCGATCCGACCACAAACCGATCGGATGAGCGATCTCATCATCGCGCGAAAGAAAGTCAATGCAACCAACAAAAATAAGAGAATGTTGTTTGAAGGCTTGGCTTTTTGGCGAATGATTTCGTCTTAAGTCGGCCACAAGTTGA
Organism: Xanthobacteraceae bacterium; assembly: GCA_049519075.1. GTDB lineage: Bacteria > Pseudomonadota > Alphaproteobacteria > Rhizobiales > Xanthobacteraceae > BOG-931. The sequence goes on from JBEKRD010000018.1 coordinate 22,406, forward strand.
AAGAATGTTTTTATTGTTCTTCCCCGCTCATTAATGCGCAAACGGGACCCAATAGAGTCCCATCTCGTCTGGCCGGTAAAGGCATCCTCTGCGCTATCGCCGCTCGGACAGCAGGAGCGGCGCAGCGAAGCCGTTCCGCGCCAGAATCGCTTGGCCGTCCTGCGAGAGAATAAACAGCGCGAACTTAGCAGCGTTTTCGTTGTCCGTCGGCAGCAGCGTCAGGCCATAATCGGCGCCGGTCGCCAACTCGGGCGGCAGGTTAACGACGGTGGCCCCAGGCAGCGCCTCGCCGATTCCGGTGCCGGCTGAACAATAACTGACAAAGATGTCGGCGTGTCCTTCGCGCAGATGCCACGCATAGATGTCCATGGCCGCGGGAGCGGAGGCGCTGTTCGGTCCGCCGGTGAGTTGCAGTGCCCTGGCTTCCAGCTGCGCGCGGCTGCCCGGGCGAACGGCTTCGGCCTTCGCAAACATTGCCCAGGTGTAATCGCCCGCCGGATCCGCTTTGGGCGTCGATGTGCCGAGCTTGATATCCGGGCTGAGCATTGTCGAAAGCACCGTGTCCGGCGATACCTGCAGCCCAGGACGCACCAAGGCACAAAGCCTATTTCGGGCGAACAGAATGACGGGGCCTGCTTTGCCGGCGCGCGCCAGTGTGAGCGGATTGCCCATGTCGGCGGAGGCAAAGAGATCGACCGGCTCGCCGTTGTCGATCCGCTCCCGCAAGACGCCCGAGGGACCGAAGCCGCTCTGGACCGGAATATTTGTGGCGCCTGAGAACGCGGTGCCGAGTTCATTCATCGCCATTCGCAGGCTGCCGGCCGCAAGAACGCGCACAACATGAAGTTCATCGGCGCCGAGCGGCGCAATGATTGATGGAATTGCCGAAACAGCTATGAGCATAACAATGGAGATTTTCAACGACATCGATCCCAAGCGCGGCATCCCCTGTTGCGTGAAAAGCAGTGGGGGATAATCGAGACGGTGCGCCAACGCATTTCACATGTGCCGTTTCGGCGCAACCGCCGCCGGAAATGAGCTGCCTATCGATTGAAAAAGATTTACGCGGCCTGCGTGGTGAGCCGGTCCATTTCACGCTGCACGAGTTGCTGGTAGAACCCGTCGCCGCGCACCAGCAGATCCGGCGCACCGTCCTGCACGGTCTGTCCGGCTTGGAGCACGACGATGCGGTCGAAATGACGTACCGTCGACAGCCGGTGCGCAATCGCGATCACGGTCCGGCCCTTCATCAAGCGGGCCAGCGCTTCACGGATCGCTTCCTCCGAATCGCCGTCGAGCGCGGAGGTGGCTTCATCGAGCAGGAGGAGCGGCGCGTCCTTGAGGAAGGCGCGTGCGATGGCGATGCGTTGGCGTTGACCGCCGGACAGCTTGACCCCGCGCTCGCCGACGATCGTCCGCATACCTTTCGGTAGATCTTCGATGAAGTCGCAGCGCGCCGCGAAGGCCGCTTCGAGCACCTCATCGTCGGTAGCCTCCGGCCGGCCGTAGCGGATGTTGTCCATGACCGAACGATGAAACATCGAAATATCTTGGGGCACCACGCCGATTGCCTCGCGCAAGCTCTCCTGGGTCACGCGCGCGATATCCTGGCCGTCGAGCAGAATCCGACCGGCCTGAACGTCATAGAAACGCTGCAGCAGCGCGAACAGTGTCGACTTGCCGCCGCCGGACTGGCCGACCAGGCCAACCCGCTCGCCCGGCCGGAACGGCAGCGTGAAATCCCGGAAAATCTGCCGGCCGTCGGCGTAGCGAAAATCGATATGCTCGAACTTCACGCTGGCGCCGCGTCGAATGAGCGGCGCCGCTTCGGGATGGTCGCGCAGATCGTGCGGTACCAAAAGCGTCGCGACCGCTTCTGAAAGCCGCGCGATGTGCTGGGTGATGTCGACCAGCGCCACCGCCAGGTCGCGTGTGGCGCTGAGTACCGAAATGGCGAGCGTGCAGGCCAGCACGACGTCGCCCGTGGTCGCCGCGCCTCGTTGCCAAAGTACGAGCGCCCAGGCCAGCAGGCCAAGCGTCAACAACACCGTCACGACGGCATGAAAGATGCGCAGCTTCTCCAGATAGATCAGGCTTCTTCGTCGCGCCTTCAATTCGCGATCGACTGTGGAATCGAAGCGTCGATGTTCGCGCATAAGGCCGCCGAACGCCCGCACCAGCGGCATGTTGGTCACGACGTCGACCATGTCGCCGTCGACGGCCGCGGCCTTGCGCGCAAAATCGTGATGCAGCGGCCGGCCGGCCGCCGCGAGCCGGAACATCAGGCAGACCATGATGCCCGCGACCAGCGCGAGCGCGCCGGCCATCGGCAGGCTGATGGTGATCACCAGGCCGATCGCGGCGATCGTCGCCGCCACCGGCGGCAGCACGTTCCAGATGACCATGTTCTCGGCGGTGAATACGGCGTTTGAGGTGGCAGTCACCCGGCTTGTGAGCATGCCGGGCATCCGGTCGGCAAAGTAGCCCGGCGAATGTCCCATCAGGTGGCGGAACAGGTCGCGCCGCAAATCGCCGGTGACGGCGACGAAGATGTAATTGGCGATCCAGCTCGCGATGCGCCAAAGCAGATTATCCACGGCGATCAACGCGCCGAGCAGACAGAACGCCGTCCATATCGCGGCATTAGCGCCATGCGACAGAGTATCGACTAAAAATTTGACGCCGTATTGTGTGCCCACCGAGCAGGCGACCGCCCCCATCACTGCGGCGAGAATGACCGCGTGCGATAGTGGCCGCATTCGAATGTAACGAAACGTAAAAGCGAGGGGTGAGCCGGCGTAATCGCAAAGATCGACCATGCGCGTTTTCATCTCCGCTCGTGAATGCCGCCGTCGCCCGTGACTTGTCTTAAGCTCGAGCTACGGAAAATGGCGGCTCCTACAACTGAACGAGCAGAAACCTTCCGCGTTCCCTACCTGAAGCGCGCGAAGCGTGCTAGACGCATCGCTTTTGAAGTCCGAAACCGGCGATAAAGAATCCCCCGATTTCCGCCCCACCGTCCGGCAGTTCCGTGCATCTATGTTGACGCTGGAGCGGACGGAAAGTTCCTTCGCGGACGAAAAATAAGTTCAGTGCCATATTTGAAATATTCGTTGAGTTCCACGTTGTCGGTAGTCGCCGGGGTGTGGAACTTCAAATCATAAGGGCCGTTCGATGCATATCGCACAAATTGCGCCGTTGACTGAAGCTATCCCGCCCAAGCTCTACGGCGGCACCGAACGGGTAGTGTCGTGGCTGACGGAGGAATTGATCGCGCTCGGCCATGAGGTGACGCTCTATGCCAGCGGCGATTCGGTGACGTCGGCCAAACTCGAAGCGATGTGGCCCCGCGCCTTGCGGCTCGACGGCTCGGTGCGCGACCCCAACGCGCTGCATATGATGATGCTGGAGCGCGTTTATCGCAGCGCATGCGAATTCGACTTTCTGCATTTCCATCTCGATTATTACCCGTTCTCGCTGTTCTCCCGCCAGGCGACGCCGTTCGTGACGACGTTGCACGGCCGGCTCGATCTGCCCGAGCACCAGCCGGTATTCGATACGTTTTCGTCGGTGCCCGTCATATCGATCTCGAATTCGCAGCGGCGGCCGCTGCCACAAGCGCATTGGGTGCGCACCGTTCAACATGGCCTGCCGGCGCAACTTTTGGTGCCGAAAGAGGTCAAGCCGTCTTATTTCGCGTTTCTCGGCCGCATCGCGCCGGAGAAGGGCATCGACCGCGCCATCCACATCGCGCAACATTGCGGCGTAAAGCTCAAGGTTGCGGCGAAGGTCGACAAGGCCGACCAGGATTATTATCTTGAGAAAATCAAGCCGCTGATGGCGGCGGGCAATGTCGAATTCATCGGCGAGATCAACGACAAAGACAAATCTGAATTTCTGAGCGGCGCGGTCGCATTGCTCGTTCCGATCGATTGGCCTGAGCCGTTCGGCCTGGTGATGATCGAAGCCATGGCTTGCGGCACGCCGGTGATCGCGTTCAATCGCGGTTCGGTGCCCGAGATCATTGACGATGCGCTGACTGGATTCATCGTCGAAGACATCAACGGCGCCATTGGTGCGGTCGATCGGCTCGGGCATTTGTCGCGCGAAAAGATCCGGCGGCAATTCGAGGCGCGGTTCACCGCGCGCCGCATGGCGCAAGATTATTTGAATGTCTACCGCAGCCTGTCGGACGCAGCCGCACCGCATCTACGCCTCGTCGTCGACGACGCGCCGGCATTGTAGTTCGCGACCTAATCACTCTCCTTCACCGGCCGGGTTTCTGGCATCAGGAACCATAGCACCGTGAAACCGACGACGGCGATCGCGGCGAGCGAAGCGAAGGCCGTTGGGCTGCCGAAATGATCGCTGATATAACCGGCGAGCGTCGCGGAGAGCGACGCGCCGATGCCGGTCGCGGTGCCGAGAATTCCCAGGCCGAGATTGAAGTGGCCGGTGCCGCGGGTGAGATCGACGACCACCAAAGGAACCATGACGGCGAGGACCGCCGCGGTCACGCCGTCGAACAATTGAACGGCCAACAGCACCGACGGATCGGTCACCGTTGCGAACAGAATGCCGCGAATCGGCAATGCAGCGAAGCCGATCAGCAGCAATGGGCGGCGACCCCAGATTTGCGCCCAGGTTCCGACCCAAGGCGACAGAACCGCGACGACGAGCTGCGGCACGACGATGCAAGCCGCGATGATGACCGTCGCCCATTGGCTCGACCGCATGGTGACGACGCTACCCATCAACGGCAGCATAGCCGCGTTCGCCAGGTGGAATAAAAGCAGACAGCCGGCGAACACCAGGAGCGGTCGATTGTGCATCAGCGCACTCGGTTTGACCGGCGGCTTGATGGCTGGCTGGCGCGGCAGCGCGCCATGGGCGAGTTCGGGATCGATCTCGCCCGGGGATATCGCGCGCAGCGCCACCAGCGCCGGCGCGAGCAGCAGAACCGTGACGATGAACACGGCGCGCGCGGAAAGAAGATAGCCGCAGGCACCCATCGCGGCGGCGGCCAGGCCATTGCCGACGGAGGCAAAGCGCGCGTTGCGGCCAAGCCGCTCGCCGATGGCGGCGTGGCCGACTAGGCCGAGGCTGATCGCCACCATCGCCGGACCGAGCACGCAGCTCGCCAGCGCATGCAGGACCGATCCCGCCAGCACCATCGGAAAAATCGGCATGGCAGCGTAGGTCAGTGCGCTGACGCAGATCGCGGCGATCGCGAGGCCGGCGACGAAACGCTCCTTTCGCGCGGCATCGACCAGCGCTCCTCCTGGCATCTGGCCAATCAGCGACACGAAACCCGCGGCCGACAGTACAAGTCCGATATCGATCTGCGTCCATCGCTGCGTGGTGAGGTAGACCGACACGAACGGTCCGAACCCGGTCTGCACGTCGGCCACAAAGAAGATAAACCAGTCGAGCCCGCGCAGACTGCGCCGCGACGGCGACAGCGGCGGCTCGGAGCCCGCCGGCGGTTCAACGGGGGGCGGCCTATGCCGAGCCTCGGGCGCGCCGTGCGGCTCTGGCTTGTCGTCTAGGCGGCGTGAGAGGTTGGCGGGCAGAATATGTCTCCAGCATGGTCGTTTAGAATTGGCGCAGGATCTGTTGCGGAAATCGGCGACGGAATTTCGGGATCAGCCGCTATTCGAATGGCAGCGGTTCGAGCTTGCCGAGCGCGCCTAGGACGACAACGGGTTTGCCCTCCTGATATTCGGGAGCGGCCTTGACCTGGTCGCGCGCGAGTTCGAGCGTGATCTTGGCGTCGGGCTTTGCCTGCGGAAAATGCAGCGCGTTCCAATCGACCGCGATCTTGCGGCTGCCGACGCCGAGGAAGCCGCCGAAATCGATGATAGCGGCGCGCACCTGGCCGTCGCGATCGACGAGCACGTCGACAATCCGGCCCATATTCTCGTCGACGGCGCTCACCACTTCGCGCCCGAGAATGCCCTCGACCTCGTGATTGTTGAAGATGGTCACCGAAGGCGGTGGGCTCGGTGCTGTCGCTGGATGCTCCGCAGGCGGCTCGGGCAGTGCCGGCGCTGGAATATTTTCAGCAAAAGTGCCGCCGATCGTGCCGGCGAGAGCCAAGAGCACGGTCGCCGTCGCCGTTGCCAAAATCAATAGCTGTTTGCCGCGCATCGCCGCTCCGGAACGCCCCAGCCCTCTACCCATGGAACCCACAGCACTAAGCCGAGGCGATCGCACTGGTTCCACGACAACCGCGTCGAAGCAGGACAGCGCGGAAATCGGTGGTCGATTAAGACGAAAAAACGATCGAAACCCGGATCTCGCCGCTGATCCGGGGCGTATCGAGGGACACGGTGTCGCCATGCCGGCGCACGCGCAGATCGACAGTCGAGGACGCAAGACGAAGATTGCGCAATATCACCTCGTCCAGGAACTCCGGCAGGCGCGGATTGCGCAGCCGGATTTCGCCCTTGAACGGGTCGAATTCGAGACCGAGCGAGGCTTCGAGCAGCGTGAACGGCGTCGCGCTGGCCCAGGCTTGCGGCGAGCAGGCGACCGGATAGAGGGTCGGTCCATGGCCGCGTTGGCGCTGGAAGCCGCAGAACAGTTCCGGCAGGCGCCGGTGATCCATATAGGTGGCGGCGTTGAAAATGCCGCCGAACAAAGTCACGATCGCCTCTTTGTGGCCATAGCGCGCCAGCCCGAGCGCGATCAGGGCATTGTCGTGCGGCCAGATCGAGCCGTTGTGATACGACATCGGATTGAAACGTGCTTCGCCCATGGCCACGGTGCGAATGCCCCAACCGGAAAAGAAACTCGGCCGCAGCATTTGGCTGGCGACGCGGGCGGCGTGATCGGCGGCGGCAATGCCGGTGAACAGCACCTGGCCGGCATTCGAGGTGCGCACCTCGCAGGGTTGCTTCGCGCCGTCGAGCGCGAGCGCATAGGTGTCAAGCTCCGGGCGCCAGAACGCGGCCTCGAAGCGCGTGGCAAGACGGTCCGCCTCGGCATCTAGCTTCTTCGCCACGCCGTAACGTTCGAGCCTTCGTGCGCAACGCGCCGCCATGCGCTTGGCGGCATAGACATAGCCTTGCACCTCGACCAGAGCGATCTCGCCCTCGGCCAGCCGGCCATCGGCATGGAAGATCGCGTCATGGGAATCCTTCCAGCCCTGGTTGGCGAGGCCCTGTTCAGTCGCGCGCTTGTATTCGACGAAGCCGTCGCGGTCCGGGTCGCCCGGGCCGTCGATCCAGGCCAGGGCCGCTTCGATCGCCGGCCACAACTCGACGATGGTCGCAGTGTCGCCGGTGCGCTCGGCATAGAGTCCGGCGAGCAGAACAAAGAGCGGCGTCGAATCGACGCTGCCGTAATACAGGCCGAACGGCACTTCGCGCAGCGCCGCCATTTCGCCGCCGCGCATTTCGTGCAAGATCTTTCCCGGCTGCGCATCGGCGAGCGGATCGGTGGTCTTGGCCTGGTAAGCTGCCAAGCGGCGCAGCACGCCGCGCGCCACTTCGGGTGACCACCACAGCATCTGCAGCGCGGTGATGAGACCGTCGCGGCCGAAGGTCGTCGAATACCAGGGCACGCCGGCGTAAGGATAACGGCCCTGCGGGGTCTCGGTCATCAGGATCGCGAGATCGGCGGCGGAGCGGCACAAAATCTCGTTGAAGCGCTCGTTCGACGTTTCGACCGAGGTCTGCTCGCGCGTCGCGGCCCGCATCTCGCGGCGCGCGGCGACGAGTCCGCGCAAAAACGGCATCGGTAACGAGTCCGTTCGATCGCAGCTCACGGTGAGAAAAATCGGCCGCATCTCGCCGGGCTCAAGATGCAACTCGTAGATCGCGCCATTGGTCGTGAGCCGGCCCGGCGGCGGATCGAAGTTCAGCGCGGTGCGCCGCACTTTTTTATCCAAGCCGTCATAGGCCAACAGCACCCGATCGTTGCCGTCCAGTTTCGCCGTCGCGGTACCGCGTCGCTGCCGATGCGCGCCGCGGACCTCGAACAGGTCGGCGAAATCGTTCTCGAAAAGGATCGAGAGTTGCAGATCGACGGCCTCTTCGCCGTAATTGCGTATGCCGAACCGTTGATAAGCGGTATCGCGCCACAGGAAGATCGTGCGCAGAATATGGACTCTGTCCTTTTCCAGGACGATGCGCTGGCCATCCATCAGATCCGGATTGGTCAGATCGACGATGAATGCCGAATTGTCGTCGCGCAGCGTCGAGCCGAGCAGAAGCGGCGGCCGCTTGTTCACCAACAATTCAAGCCGTGACAGATGCCTGGTGTCGTCGTGGAACAGACCGGCGGACTCGTGGGCCGAAGCGCCGATGTCGCCGCAGTCATCAAGCACGACAAATGTGTCGCCGGATTTGAGCACGCGCGCGGGCCGGCTCGGTTGCGTGGCGGTGATGGTGAAATCCGGCTCGGTCGACAGCGCCGCGGTCGGTGCGGCGGCAAGGGCCGCGGCGGGGCTTGTCCGTGCTGCGGCGAGGGTAACGGTTTTTGCGGACATCGCTATTCGGCTAGCTGTTACCGACATGGGTTTCGCGATTCATGGGTTTCTCAATTCATGGGTTTCGCGATTCATGGTCGGGGGTTACGGTGGATGACCTCGACGACGCGCATTTTGATCGGATCGACGACCACGACATTATCTTCCACCATGGCGTATTTGAGGTCCGTCGCGAGCGGATCGTCAGCCGCCGCTTGGACGGGCAGGGCGGCGAGTTCGGTCGTGGGCGACACCGGCGCACCCACGGCCGCAGGCACGGTTTGCGGGTTTGGCGGGATACTCCGCACGTGTTGCTGCCGCACAGCATTGTAAATCGCGGCCTTTTGCGCCGCAGTGAGCCCGAATTCCTGGGTCACGGCGCCATCGGGGTTGACCGCTTCGTCGGGCCCGATGGATTGCGCCAAGGCAGCCGACGCACCGAGGAAAAACACAACCGCTGCCAATGCGATAGCCTGCGAACGGATCAGCCACCGTGACAGCCCGCTCCGGCCCAAGGCGTAGTCTGACGGTTCAGCACGCATGCGACGCTCCCGGAGTGAGGCAAGGCAATGCCTCCCCAGCCGAACGCATGACGGGCTGAATCGGTTCACTCCTATTTTGCTGCGTCGCACCCAGAAATTTTTCGGCGGGGATGCTGACCGATTGCGACTGAACGCCACGCACCCGGGACGCCACTCATCTGGACATCGTCCACGATGAGTCTGTAAATACACGCAAATTATCGGCCGCGATTGGGCCAGAATTAAAAACTCGGGACGGGACCCCATGACCATGGCATCGACAACACTTGCATCCGCGACGACGCGACCGGCCCGCTGGGGTTATCTCACGATTTGCATCGTCTGCATGGTGATGATCGCCAATCTGCAATACGGCTGGACGCTGTTCGTCAACCCGATCAACAAGGCAAACGGCTGGTCGCTCGCGTCGATCCAATTTGCTTTCGCGCTTTTTATCGGTTTTGAGACGTGGCTCACGCCGATCGAAGGCTGGATCGTGGACATACTCGGTCCGCACCGCGGCCCGAAATTCATGGTCGCGCTCGGCGGCATCGCGGTCGGCATCGGCTGGATCATCAATGCCTACGCAAGTTCGCTGGCCATGCTCTATCTCGGTGCGGTGGTCTCGGGCGTCGGCGGCGGCGCCGTTTACGCCACCGCTGTCGGCATGGCGGTTAAGTGGTTTCCCGACCGGCGCGGACTGGCAGTCGGCTTGACCGCGGCCGGCTATGGCGCCGGCGCAGCCCTCACCGTTATTCCGATCCGCTATGTGATCGACAATTACGATTACAACACGGCGTTCCTCTGGTTCGGCATCATCCAGGGCGCCGTCGTCTTCGTGCTTGCATTTCTGTTGCGCGGGCCGGAAGCGGGTGAAATGGCTGGCGCGCCTGCGCCAAAAGTGGCGCAATCGGCGCGCAGCTACTCGCCCCGGGAGGTCTTGCTCTCACCTGTATTCTGGCTGCTCTACATCATGTTTGTCATGGTGTCGGCCTCCGGCCTGATGGCGACGGCCCAGATCGCGCCGATCGCGTCTGACTTCAATGTCGGCAATCAGATCGTATTCTGGGGCGCGACCACGCTGACGGCGGCGTTGATCATCGACAACATTGCCAATGGCGCGGCCCGTCCCTTGTTCGGATGGATCTCGGACCATATCGGGCGTGAAAATACCATGGCGATCGCCTTCGGCCTTGGCGGTGTCGCTTATTGGCTGCTTGGTGAACTCGGCACCGCGCCGTGGGCCTTCGTTATTTTCGCGGCGCTGATCTTCCTGACCTGGGGCGAGATTTTCAGCCTGTTCCCGTCGACCTGCACCGACACCTTCGGGCCGAAATTCGCCACCGTGAACTTGAGCCTGCTCTACACCGCCAAAGGCACCTCGGCCTTCCTGGTGCCGGTCGCCAACCTCATCAAAGCGTCGACCGGCAGCTGGCACATGGTGTTCCTCGTCACCGCGTTGATGAATTTCGCGGTGGTGGCCTTGGCGCTGTTCGTGCTTAAGCCGCTGCGCGCGCGCGGGATGAAGCAAGGCTAAGGCTCTCGCCCTCCGAAATAAAAAAACCCGGCCCCATCGGCCGGGTTTTTGATTCGCGGCAACACCGACCCACCCGCTCTGTTAACGCACCGGCGCCTGGCGAGCGTAACTGTAGCCCGGACCGTAGCCATATTGATCGCCACCGCCATTGCCGTAGTCAGGTCCTGGCCCATAGGGCGTTCCGTAGTACCCTCGCCAGGAATTCACGCTGCCATGATGTCCATTGTAATGTTTATGGCCCTGCGCCAGCGCGGCCGATGTCGCGCCGAGGACGAGCGCTATCGCCAGCAGCATCTTGGTTGCGTGCCTTAGTTCGGTATTCCTTTTCATCGCCAATCTCCGCTATCCCGGCCGATCTCAGCTCTCCGACGGCTCTCAATGAGGAGCGGGCGGATTTGTTCATTCACAAATTTTTGCACAGCGCGTTTGCGCAACCCGACCGCGAGGCACGTGCGATGACCCAGGCATCGGCGAGGAATTGAGCGACGTCTGGCGACTGTCCCCCGTGGACAAGTGCGCCGACTTGTTAAGCGGCAGATGTGCACCGCAAAACCGCAATTTCGCCTTGCATATGGTTAAGAAGCGGCTAAAGTTTGTGCACAAGAAGGTTGCGGGGCGACTTTAGGGGGGTACCATGGGCCGTTCATCGCGGCGCGTACAGCTGTACGCAGGGGTTGCATTGTCAGCGCTGTTGCTGGTCGCGGGAGCGGGCAATTCTGCCATCGCTCAATCCGCTCCACCGGTGTCCGACGCCCAGATCAAAGCCCTTCAAGCGCAAATCGACCAGTTGCAAAAAACCGTAAAGCAACTCGAGTCGCAGCAAACGCAAAGCGACGCCAACGCTCAGGCCGCCAAGAAGCAGGCCGGCGAAGCCGAGGCGCAGGCGGCGCAGGCCAAAGCCAGCGCCGCGCAAGCCCGCGCCAAGGCGGTCGAAACCCAAGTCCAGGTCGCCAATCTGCCGGTCAAGGCCGACGACAAGGATCCCTGGTTCTTCAGACACAAGAAGGGCGATCCGCTGACGTTCGAGACCCCCGGCGGTGAGATCACCGGTTACGGCAATATCGACGTGTCGTTCGACGCCGCTTCCAAAAGTGTCACTGGCTGGTTTACCAGCCCGGCCAACATCAACTGCGGCGCCACCGGCGGCATCTGTACTCCAAGCGGCAACTTCGGCTGGCTGCCGGACATCTCGACCAACCTGTCCTATTTGGGCGTCCGCGGCTTTCAAAAGCTGCCCGACGCAGACGGGCTGAGGTTCGTCTATCAATTGGAAGTCGGCTTCGATGTTTCGGCGACGCCGGGGCTGAAACAGAGCAACAGCAACTTAAGCGATCAGGTCAACGGCTCTCTGTTCAACCGCAACACCTATATCGGTATCGCGTCACCGGGAGCGGGCGCGATCAAGATCGGCAAATCGGACGCGCCGTATAAGAACTCGACGGCCGCGTTCAATCCGTTCTCCGGCGAATGGGGCGACTACCAGGTCATCATGGGCAATACTGGCGGCGACAATCGGGTCGAATTCGGGACTCGCGTCGACCACGCCATCTGGTACGAATCGCCAAATGTGGGCGGCGTACAATGGAATGTCATGTACGCGCCTGGCCAGAACCGCTCCTGGACCAGCGACAATCTCGGCGCCGGTGAATCCGATTGCGCGGGGGGCAACGATCCCACCAGCGGCGGCGATAATCCGCCCACCTGTAACGACGGTTCGTTCAGCGACCTCGCCAGCGGCAATATCAGCTATTCGAATGGCGGGTTCTATGCGACAGCCGCTTATGAATGGCATCATGCCGTTAATCGGCAGAGCGATATTACGGGGATGTTTGGCCCAGGGATTACATTCCCGACGACGAGCCCTGTGGTTTTGCCGGATGCGTATTCACAGATGCTGTACAGCCAAGACGTGGCGGACGAGGACGCCGCCAAAGTCGGTGCGTTGTATAAATTCAAAGAGACTGGAACCATAGTTGGCGGCATCGTCGAGCATATGACTCGCTACGTGCCCGCGGATCTGGTCTTTCAAAATGAGCGGACGCGGTGGGGCACTTGGGCATTCGTGAGCCAGGAGATCAACCCGACCGACAGCATTCATTTCGGCTGGGCACACGCATTCCACACGCCCGGCGATCCTTGCCAGCATAACGACTGTACGGTTCCGACGGCTGACGGTTTGTCGGCCTCCGCCACCAATAAAAATCAGGCTGACATGGTCACCGCCGCGTATAAGCACAAGTTCAGCCCGAATTTGACTTGGTACACCAACATAGCGGCGACGATCAACGGACCGAGTGCGCACTACGATCTGGGCGCCGGCGGACGTGGCGTCACCACCGATTGCCATGACGCAAACGACGCGACGGGCGGCGCGCTATCGACCCCCAATTGCTACACCGGTACGACCCTCGTTGGTGTTTCGACTGGTCTGCAATGGCGGTTCTAAACCGCCGCTAGAGTTCGCGCGGCGGAACAGATCAAGGGCGCGGGAGAAATCCCGCGCCCGATTTTTTGACCTTCAGCCCTAAGCCGCGAAGATCGGTATCCGCGTAGGTCTTTCAGGCCGCCCCAAATGCGTCAATTCCGCTCTGGCATAATGTATTACAGTGCGCTATGGGTGTGACCTAGAACGCGGCCTTAGATCGCGTCCGTTGAGGGTTGCGAGCGTCGTTGATGTCATCCGATGTAGACCGATTTTCTCTAGCCAAGAGCGCCGCCGGCAGTGGCGATGTTACAGCCATCGAGCGGCCGCGATTGGAGCCGATCGACACCGGTTTCAGCTTCAAGAACAAGGCCTACGCGGCGCTCAAATCGGTGATCGTCGATATGGACGTGTACGGCAGCGCAAGCGAAATACGGCTCGACGAACGCAGCCTCGCGCAAGACTTTGGCATCAGCCGCACGCCCGTGCGCGAGGCGATGGCGCAGCTCGAGCGCGAAGGTTTCGTCCGCTCGGTGCCGCGGCGCGGCATCTATGTGGTGCGCAAGACCAAACGCGAGGTCATCGAACTGATCACCGCCTGGGCCGCGCTTGAAAGCATGGCGGCCCGGCTGATCACCGGCATTGCCTCCGATGAAGAGATCGCGTCTCTGCGCAACATGTTCGCGACCTTCGAGAACGGTCAAGTGCGCGCGCATCTCGACGAATATTCGCAGCTCAATATCGAATTTCACCAAACCATCATCCGCTTGAGCCGCAATACCGTCCTGATGGCTCTGGCGGAGAACTTGTTCACCCATATGCGGATGATTCGGCGCAAGACGATCGGCGAGAAGGATCGCGCCGATCGTTCGATCCGCGATCACATGCACATCATCGAGGCGCTGGAAGACCGCGATACGCTGCGCGCCGAGGCGCTGGTGCGCGATCATGCGCTCGGCCTCGCCGATCATGTCGCGAAATACGCCGATTATCTGGATTGAGAGTGACGCCAACAATGCCAAGCCGAAACCAATGAACGGGAGAGTGCCATGGCAGACGCAGCAGTAAAAGAGAAGACCGCCGCCATCGATGCGGGCGCCGCGGTAGCCGAGCGGGAGCTGACGGACGGCTTTCACCTCATCATCGAGGCGCTGAAGCTCAACGGCGTCCACACGATCTATGGCGTCCCCGGCATCCCGATCACGGACTTCGGCCGCATGGCGCAAGCGGCGGGCATCCGCGTCATTTCGTTCCGGCACGAGCAGAATGCCGGCAACGCAGCGGCTATTGCGGGCTTCCTGACCAAACAGCCCGGTATCTGCCTCACGGTCTCCGCGCCCGGCTTCCTCAATGGTCTGGTGGCGTTGGCCAATGCCACGACCAACTGCTTCCCAATGATCCTGATCTCGGGTTCATCCGAGCGCGAGATCGTCGATCTGCAGCAGGGCGATTACGAAGAGATGGACCAATTGGCCATCGCCAAGCCGCTCTGCAAAGCGGCCTTCCGCGTGCTGCATGCCGCCGACATCGGCATCGGCTTGGCGCGCGCGATCCGCGCCGCGGTATCCGGCCGTCCGGGCGGCGTCTATCTCGATTTGCCGGCCAAGCTGTTCGGCCAGGTGATTGACGCCGAGGCGGGGCAGAAGTCGCTGGTCAAAGTGATCGACCCGGCCCCGGCCCAGATTCCCGCGCCGGCCGCGGTCAAGCGCGCGCTCGATGTGCTCAAGAGCGCCAAGCGCCCGCTGATCATTCTCGGCAAGGGCGCAGCCTACGCACAGGCCGACGATGCAATTCGCGCGTTCGTCGAAAAAAGCGGTGCGCCGTTCCTGCCCATGAGCATGGCCAAGGGCCTGTTGCCCGACACGCATCCGCAATGCGCGGGCGCCGCACGCTCGACCGTGCTGAAAGACTCCGACGTCGTCATGCTGATCGGCGCCCGGCTCAATTGGTTGTTGTCGCACGGCAAAGGCAAGAGCTGGGGCGAGCCGCATTCGAAGAAATTCATCCAGATCGACATCGAGCCCAAGGAGATGGACTCCAACATCGAAATCGTCGCGCCTGTGGTCGGCGATATCGGCTCATGCGTTTCCGCGCTCCTTGAGGGCATGGGCGCCAATTGGCCGGCGCCGCCGGCGGATTGGACCGGCGCGATCGTCAAGAAGCGGGAAGAGAACGTCGCCAAGATGGCGCCGCGGTTGATGAACAACAACGTGCCGATGGACTATCACGGCGCGCTAGGGGTGTTGCGGACCGTCATCAAGGAGCGGCCGGATGCCATCCTGGTCAACGAGGGCGCCAACGCGCTCGACCTCACGCGCGGCGTCATCGACATGTATCAACCGCGCAAGCGACTCGACGTCGGCACCTGGGGCGTCATGGGCATCGGCATGGGCTTTGCCATCGGCGCTGCCATCGAAACCGGAAAACCCGTGCTCGCGATCGAGGGCGACTCGGCCTTTGGTTTCTCCGGCATGGAAGTCGAGACGATCTGCCGCTACAACCTGCCGGTCTGCGTCGTCATCTTCAACAACAACGGCATCTATCGCGGCACCGACGTCAATTCCGCCGGCGGCTCGGATCCCGCGCCGACTGTCTTCGTCAAAGGCTCGCGCTACGACAAGATGATGGAGGCGTTTGGCGGCGTTGGCGTCAATGCGACGTCGCCCGACGAGCTCAAACGCGCCGTCAATGCGGCGATGGATTCCGGCAAGCCGACGCTGATCAATGCGGTCATCGACCCAGCGGCCGGCAGCGAGAGCGGCCGCATCGGCAATCTCAACCCGCAAAGCGCGCTCCGGAAGAAATAAAAAGGAGCGCGCAAGGGACCGCATCCTTCGATGCCCGTACGCGCGGGCAACGCGGGACAACAGTTCAGGCGGGCATTGGATTTGAATAGGAGAGGAAACTATGGCGACGCGTAAGAAAGCCAAGGCGGTCATGAATTCGGTCAAGGCGAAAGTCAAATCGACAGCAGCTAAGCCGAAGCCGAAAAAAGCACAGGCGGCAGCAAAGAAGTCCGCCAAGAAAGTCGTGAAATTACCGGCGAAAAAGCCTCAGGCAAAAGCCGTGAGCAACGGCTTGCCGAAACCCGTAAACCGTGCCTTTGGCGAGGCGGGCCGGGCGCTCGATGGCGTAAAGATTCTCGACTTCACCCATGTGCAATCGGGCCCGACCTGCACGCAGCTCTTGGCCTATATGGGCGCCGACGTGATCAAGGTGGAACGGCCCGGCGTCGGCGACATCACGCGCACGCAATTGCGCGACGTGAAGGGCGCCGACAGCCTTTATTTTACGATGCTCAACGGCTCCAAGCGTTCGATTACCATCGATTCCAAGCATGCCAAGGGCAAGGAAATCCTCGATCGTCTGGTGAAGCTGTGCGACGTGCTGGTCGAGAATTTCGCGCCCGGCGCGCTCGACCGCATGGGCCTGACCTTCGACTACATCCACAAGCTCAATCCGCGCATGATCGTCGCCTCGGTGAAGGGTTTCGGCCCCGGCCCCTACGAGGACTGCAAGGTCTACGAAAACGTGGCGCAATGCGCCGGCGGTTCCGCCTCGACCACCGGTTTCCGCGAGGGACCGCCGCTCGTGACCGGCGCCCAGATCGGCGACTCAGGCACGGGCCTGCATCTCGCCCTTGGCATTGTCTCGGCGCTTTACCAACGCACCCGCACCGGCCGCGGCCAGAAGGTACTCGCAGCCATGCAGGACGGCGTGCTCAATCTCGCCCGCGTCAAATTGCGCGACCAGCAGCGCCTCGCCCACGGACCGCTCACCGAATACAGCCAATACGGCGAGGGCGTGCCGTTCGGTGTCGCCACGCCGCGCGCCGGCAACGACTCCGGCGGCGGTCAACCCGGCTGGATTCTCAAATGCAAAGGCTGGGAAACAGATCCGGACGCGTATATTTATTTCATCACTCAGGCGCCGGTCTGGGCCGCGATCTGCGATCTGATCGGCAAACCGGACTGGAAGACCGATCCGGATTTCGCCACGCCACCGGCGCGGCTGCCGCGGCTGCGGCACATTTTCGATACGATCGAGCAATGGACCATGACCATGACCAAGTTCGAAGTCATGGATAAGTGCAACGCGCTCGACATCCCGGTCGGGCCGATCCTGTCGATGAAAGAGATCGCCGAAGAGCCGTCGCTGCGCGCGACCGGCACTGTGGTCGAAGTCGATCATCCGGTGCGCGGCAAATATCTGACGGTGGGCAATCCGATCAAGCTGTCGGACTCGCCCGCCGACGTGCGGCGCTCGCCGCTGCTTGGCGAGCACACCGACGAGATCTTGCGCGATGTGCTCGGGTATTCCGACAAGGATGTCGCCGAGATCAAGGCGTCGGGCGCGATCACCGCACCCGACAAGCCGGCCAAGGCCGCGGCGGCGTGATTGCCTTCCCCTCCTTACAAGGGGGAAGGGAACACTCAAAATTCGGGGAGAGGTTTTCACCATGCGTATTGTCGTTCACGGTCAGCAGGCCTTCGGCAAAGCGGTGCTTGAAGCGCTGCTCAAGCGCGGCGACGAGGTCGTCGCCGCCTATGTCGCGCCGGAGAAGCCCGGCGCCAAGGCCGATCCGTTGAAAGAAGCGGCGCTTGCCGCGAAACTTCCGGTGCATCAGCCGGACTCCTACAGAAAGCCCGAGGTTTGGGAGGAGTTCAAGGCGCTCAAGCCCGACCTTCAGGTCATGGCTTTCGTCACGCTGTTCGTGCCCGAGGAGTTTCTCAATATCCCGACCCACGGCTCGATCCAGTATCACCCCTCGCTGTTGCCGGCCTATCGCGGTGCCAGCGCCATCAACTGGCCGATCATCAAGGGCGAGACCGAGACCGGGCTGTCGATCTTCTGGCCCGACAACGGGCTCGATACCGGCGACGTGCTGATCCAGAAAAAGACCCCGATCGGCCCAAACGATACGCTCGGCACGGTTTATTTCGACCGCCTGTTTCCGATGGGCGTCGAGGCGATGCTGGAGGCGGTCGATCTGGTGAAGGCCGGCAAGGCGCCGCGTATCAAGCAGGACGAAGCGAAGGCGACCTATGAAGGCCGCTGCGGTCCCGACAATGCCAAGATCGATTGGGGTAAGCCCTGGGAGCAGATCGATCGGCTGATCCGCGGCTGTAATCCGGCGCCCGGCGCCTGGACCACGCTCGACGGCAAGCAATTGAAAATCTTCGACGCCAAGCCGCTGCCGGCGAAGGATCCCAAAGGCATCGCCGGTAAGCTCGGCGAGATCGCGGTGGTCGAAGCCGACGGCTTCACCGTGGTTTGTGCCGATGGACGTTTCAAGGTGACACGCGTTCAGCCCGCCGACGGCAAAAAGATCGAAGCCGGCGAGTGGGCGAAATCCGTCAATCTCGCCGTCAAGGCGAGGTTTGCGTGACCCTTCCGGATTGACCGCAGCCTACTACACCCTTTCCCCTGACATTTGATGGATCGCCCCATGCCCGCCTCACAACATCAATCGCCGAAATCCGATATCGAAATTTCGCAGGCCGCCAAGAAGCGGCTGATCGTCGACGTTGCCCGCGAGCGGCTCGGCATCGCGCCGGAAAACCTCGAACCTTACGGCCACTATAAGGCCAAGATATCGATGGATTTCATCAAGTCGCTGCAAGACAAGCCGAACGGCAAGCTCATTCTGGTCTCCGCCATCACGCCGACGCCGGCGGGCGAGGGCAAGACCACGACGACGGTCGGCCTCACCGACGCGCTCAATTATATCGGCAAGAAGGCGATGCTCTGCCTGCGCGAGCCGTCGCTCGGCCCGTCGTTCGGCGTCAAGGGCGGCGCCGCCGGCGGCGGCTATGCGCAAGTGGTGCCGATGGAGGACATCAATCTCCACTTCACCGGCGACTTCCACGCCATCACCTCGGCGAATAATCTGCTCGCGGCCTTGCTCGACAACCACATCTATTGGGGCAACGCGCTCGGCATCGACGAGCGCCGCGTCGCCTGGCGCCGCGTGCTCGACATGAACGATCGCGCACTGCGTTCGATCGTGGGTTCGCTCGGCGGCGTCGCCAACGGTTTTCCGCGCGAAGACGGCTTCGACATCACCGTCGCGTCCGAGGTCATGGCGATCTTCTGCCTCGCCCGCGATCTTGAGGATCTCAAGAAACGCCTCGGCAATATCGTCATCGCTTATACGCGCGATCGCAAGCCGATCCGCGCCGCCGATCTCAAGGCGCACGGCGCCATGACCGTGCTGCTCAAGGAGGCGCTGGCGCCCAACCTGGTGCAGACGCTCGAAGGCACGCCCGCCTTCATCCACGGTGGCCCGTTCGCCAATATCGCCCATGGTTGCAATTCGGTGCTGGCGACGACGACCGCGCTCAAGCTCGCCGATTACGTGGTCACCGAAGCCGGCTTCGGCGCCGATCTCGGCGGCGAGAAGTTCATGGACATCAAATGCCGCAAGGCCGGTATCGAGCCGGCCTGCGCAGTGCTGGTCGCCACCATCCGCGCGCTGAAGATGCATGGCGGCGTCAAAAAAGAGGACCTCAAAAAGGAGGATCTCAAGGCGCTCGAGGCCGGCATGAGCAATCTGAAACGCCATGTCGAGAACGTGCAAAAATTCGGCATTGTGCCGATCATTTCGATCAACCGCTTCTCGGCCGATACGGAAGCCGAGATCAAGCTGGTCGAAGACACCTGCAAGTCGCTCGGCGTCGAAGCCTTCATGGCCGATCACTGGGCGATGGGCGGCGAGGGCGCCGCCAATGTCGCCAAGGCCGTGGTGAAAGTGGCCGAAAGCGGCAAGAGCAAGTTGAAATTCCTCTATCCCGACGACATGCCGCTCTACGAGAAGATCCGCACCATCGCCAAGGAGATCTATCGCGCCAAGGATATCTCAGCCGACAAATCGGTGCGCGATCAGCTCGCCAATTTCGAATCGATGGGCTACGGCAAATTCCCGATTTGCGTCGCCAAGACGCAATACAGCTTCTCGACCAATGCCGACGCCAAGGGCGCGCCCGTCGATCACATCGTCAATGTGCGCGAAGTGCGGCTCTCCGCCGGCGCCGAATTCGTGGTCGCGATCTGCGGCGAGGTCATGACCATGCCGGGCCTGCCGCGGGTTCCGGCGGCCGACGTGATCGATGTCGGGCCGGACGGCAAGATCGTCGGGCTGTTTTAATAGGGGGCTATTCTCACAGGTGCCAAGGAGAGAACGATGCTGAAATTTTATTATAGCGGCGCGCCGAACCCGACCAAGATCGCGCTGTTCCTGGAGGAAACCGGGCTGCCCTACGAAGGCATACCGGTCGATACCCGCAAGGGCGAGCAGCACAAGCCGGAATTCCTCGCCATCAATCCGAACGCAAAGCTGCCCGCCATCGTCGACGGCGACGTCACGGTGTTCGACTCAAGCGCGATCCTGATGTACCTCGCCGAGAAGACCGGCAAGTTCCTGCCGGCTAAGACCGACAAAGCGCGCGGCGAACTGTTGTCGTGGATGTTCTTTGTATCGTCCGGCGTCGGCCCGTATTTCGGCCAGGCGGTACATTTTCGTAATTATGCGCCGGAGAAACTCCCCTACGCGATCAATCGCTATGTTTTCGAGGCGCAACGTCACGCCGGCATTCTCGACGCGCGGCTGGCGAAACAGAAATATATGCTGGGCGACAGCTACACCATCGTCGACATGAATGTGTGGGGCTGGGCGCGCATGCTACCGATGGTAATCGGCGATGGCGCCTGGGAAAAATTCAAGAACCTCAAGCGGCTGGTCGATGAAATCAACGCGCGCCCCGCCGCGCAAAAGGCCGGTACGCTCAAGGATCGCCACAAGTTCAAGACCGAGATGGACCAGGAAGCGTTGTACGCGATGTTTCCTCATCTGAAGGAAAAAGTCGCGTAACAACGAAGGCGGATGATTGCGCGCCGCAAACCGGCGGCCATCTGGTCGCCGGTATCGCGCTACTGCAATCGCGCGGCCGAGATCGGCACGCACGATAATATATTTGTAAAATTTTCGCTTGATTGCGCTGTGCGGATTGACAGGGATCTTCGCACATTGCCGCCACAATCCGCGGATGCCTCGCCGCTGACCAACACGCCGCCACGGCACCGCGAGCCGGCGTCTTTGATCGGGCCGTACTGGAAATATTATCGCCATGCGCAACGCTGCCCTGCCTGCCAAAAAGCCTGAGTGTGTAGAACAACAATCGCTGATCGACGAACTCAACGATGCGGTCGCGACCGGAGGCGAAAATCAGCGCCTGAGAATTCTCGAGCGCATCACGGATTTGTTCGCGACCGGCTCGCGCGGCTATTCCGGCGATCAGATCGCGTTGTTCGATGACGTGTTGCAGGAGCTGTCGGCCGATATAGAAGTCAAGGCGCGGGCGCGACTGGCCAGCCGGTTGGCGCACATCAGCAACAGCCCCCCAAAGCTCATCCGTTCGCTCGCCTTCGACGACGACATCAGGGTCGCCGAACCGGTGCTGGTCCATTGCCGCGAACTCAGCGACGCCGATCTGGTCGAGAATGCGGGTACCAAGAGCCAGGCCCATCTATTCGCCATTGCCCAGCGCCTGGAGCTGAACGAGGCGGTCACCGACGTTCTGGTGCAACGCGGCGATCGCCGCGTGATCCATAAGACGGTGAGCAATAAAGGCGCGCGTTTCTCGCAGGGCGGCTACGGGATGCTTACGATCCGCGCGCGCCGTGACAACAGATTGACCCTGGCTCTCGGGCGGCGCGACGATCTGCCCCGACAATATTTCCTGAAGCTTCTCGAAACGGCTTCCGCCTCGGTGCGCGCCAAGCTGGAAAGCGCGGATCCGCAGGCGGCGGCCGTCATCCGAGGCGCGATCGACGACGTGGCGACCGGGATGCAGCAAGAGGCCCGCCAGGCGTCGCGCCACCACGCTATCGCCGTTCGCGATGGCAGGAAGCGATCCAGTTTGCAGCCGTTGACCGAGGCCAATATTCACGCGTCCGCCCACGCGCAGGCCTTCGAACGGACGGTGTTCGCATTGTCGGAACTCGGCTGCTTGCCCGCCGACCTGGTCGAGCGCGCGCTGCTCGATAAAGGCGAGGATATGATCCTCATTCTCGCCAAGGCCGTCGGCTGCTCTTGGACGACCGCCAAGGGATTGCTCCTGATGTATGTCGCCGAGCGCAACTTTCAGCCGGACGATCTCGCGGCTGCTTTCGAACGATACAAAAAATTGACCCGAGAAACGGCCTGCAAAGTCTTGGACTTTTACCGGCAGCGGATGGAACTACGAACGCAGCAAAATGCGCAGCACGACGAGAAGAAGGCGGAAAGCGTGCCGGCCTAGGGTTTCATCGGCAAAACGCGATCTGCCCGCGCTTCGAAGGGGCCGTCAGTAATGCGGATCGTACATTTGCGACTGGACGTAGCCGAGCAGGTCGTTCGGCATATGGCCTGCCGCAAGTCCGCGCTTGTAAGCCACATCGGCGACGGCCGCCGCGATGTGGGCGGACACCTCGCGGATTCGCGGTAGCGCCGGATAGAGGCTGCCTTGGCGCAGGTCCTCATCGCTCACAAGATCGGCCAGCGTGTGCGCGGCCGCCATGAACATTTCGTCGGTCACCAGCCGGGTACCGCTGGCGATGGCGCCGAGCCCGACGCCGGGAAAAATGTAGGAATTGTTGCCTTGGCGCGGCACATAGGTCGTGCCGTTGAGCGTCACCGGATCGTAGGGGCTGCCGCAAGCAAACAGCACGCGACCGTTGGTCTGTTGGTAGGCCTCCTCGGCTGAGCATTCGGCTTTCGAGGTCGGATTGGACAGCGCGAAAATGATCGGCAATTTATTGATCTCGGCCATCGTCTGCAGCACTTCCGGCGTGAACGTGCCGCCGACGGCGGCAACGCCGATGATGGCCGTCGGCTTGAGCGTCCGGATCGCGGTGAGGAAATCGCCGATCGGCGCGTGCTCATGCGCATAGGCGAGCTTGTGCTCGGTCAGGCCCGAGCGGCTCTTCACCACCAGACCGCGCGAATCCACCAGCCAGACGCGCAGCCGCGCCTCGGCCTCGGTTGCGCCTTCCGCCACCATGGCCGAAACCACGAGGTCGGCGATGCCGGTCGCGGCCTCGCCGGCGCCGAGAAACAGCAGCTTTTGGTCGCGCAGCCGGCCACCCGTTACCCGCAGTGCCGAGAACAGGCCCGCGAGCGCCACCGCGGCGGTGCCCTGAATATCGTCGTTGAAGGTGCAGATCTTGTCGCGATATTTGTGCAGCAGATTGAACGCCGAATGATTGGCGAAGTCTTCGAATTGAATCAGGACGCCGGGGAATACCGCGCGTGCGGCGGTGACAAATTCGTCGACGAATTCGTAATAGGCGTCCCCGCTGAGCCGCTTTTGGCGTAGCCCGACATAATAGCGGTCATTGAGCAAGGTCTCGTTGTTGGTGCCGACGTCGAGCATCACCGGCAGACAATGCTCCGGATGCACGCCGGCGCAGGCTGCGTAGAGCGAGAGCTTGCCGACTGGAATGCCCATGCCGTTGGCGCCGAGATCGCCAAGACCGAGGATGCGCTCGCCGTCGGTCACGACGATAAGTTTCGCCGGATAGGGCCAGTTGTGCAAAAGCTTGGCAATGCGGCCGCGGTCGGTGGCGCTGATGAACAGCCCTCGCGGCCGCTGAAAGATGTGGCCGAATCTTTGGCAGGCCAAGCCAACCGTTGGGGTATAAATCAGCGGCTGAATTTCATCGATATTTTCCGTCACGACGCGGAAGAACAGCGCCTCGTTGCGATCGTGCAGGGCGTTGAGCGCTACGTATTTATCCAGATCGTTCGGCAGCTTGCGCAAATTTGTCATCACGCGCTCGGCCTGGTCCTCCATCGAGAGGATGTGGGCGGGCAAAAGGCCGCGCAAGCCCAAATCATCGCGCTCCTGTTCGGAGAAGCCAGTGCCTTTGTTGAGCAGCGGATCACGCAACAGTGCCATGCCGCCAGCCGGTTCCGGCGCGGTCACGCGGGCCGTCGCGATGCTTGTGGTTTTCATTGGCTTCCTCCCGAAGCATTTTCAGTTCACGTGATTCCACTCGACCTTGCGACGGCGCAACGCGCTTCACAATGGCCGAGAGCAGTACCCTCATACCAGCGGCCGCTGCTGCGCGCGCCGGCGACGCGGCGGAAATTTGCGGCGACGTTGATCGATCCGCCGATAAGCGGCTTCATTCGCAAGCAGCAGGAAGACACAACCGCGCTTGCTTGGTGTTGACGTGGATCAAGGTCGTGAGAGCGCGCCGATCACGAACGCGCGTGATGATCCGGTGATCCGGGATCGCTTATCCCGCCACCGCTCGCTTAAAAAACGGCGCGGCCTTGCGGCCGCGCCGTTTGCATTCTTGACGATGACGCGCCTATTGGAACAGCTTCATCGCGTTTTGCAGTGTTTGCAGTACGCCCCATGCCAGTGGGATGCCGACGAAGCCCCAGGCAAGGATGAGTTGCAAGGTGTTCGAGCTTTGATTTTCGTTCGCCATGGTTTTCTCCCCTAAGCTCCGACCGGATCGCCGGCCGCGTCGACATCCATCTGGGCCCTGACCGCTTCGTGATCCGGCTTCATATGGAAGCGGTGGTGGACCGCCTTGATCATGAGGTTGCAGATGAAACCGATGACCAACAAACCCGCCATGATGTACATCGTGACGTTATAGGCCTGTGCCTTCGGCACCCCGTGGCCGATCTGATACTCGCGGATGTAGTTGACCAGGACCGGTCCGAACACCCCGGCCGCCGACCATGCCGTGATCAGCCAGCCGTGGATGGCGCCGACATAGCGCGTGCCGAACATATCCTTCAGATAGGCCGGCACGGTGGCGAACCCGCCGCCATACATGCTCATGATGACGACGAAGCAAAGCACGAACATCGATACGCTGCCGACCGAACCGGACCACGGCACGGCGCAGTACAACAATGTCCCGAGCGCGAAGAAGCAGAAATAGGTGTTCTTGCGGCCGATATAATCGGAGGTTGAGGCCCAGAAGAAGCGGCCGGCCATGTTGAACAGGCTCAAGAGCCCGACGAAACCGGCTGCCGCAACGACCGAGACCTTGCCCGGGAACATTTCCTGGCTCATGGCGGATGCCTGTCCGAGCACGCCGATGCCGGCGGTCACGTTGAGGCAGAGCACCCACCAGATCAACCAGAACTGCGGCGTCTTGATCGCGTCGTAGACGAAGACGTCGTTTTTCGTGATCAGCTTCTGTGCGACGACCGGCGGCGTATAGCCTTTCGGCTTCCAGTCCGGTGCCGGCACCCGAACGATCACAGCGCCGACCATCATGAAGCAAAAATAGACGATGCCAAGCGTGACGAAGGTTTCGGCGACGCCTACATGGGTCGGCGTGGAGAAGTGCGCCATCAGCCACACCGAGAGCGGTGAGGCGATGAAGGCGGCGCCGCCGAAACCCATGATGGCCATGCCGGTGGCCATCCCCGGACGGTCGGGGAACCACTTGATCAGCGTCGAGACCGGCGAGATATAGCCGAGGCCGAGGCCGCAGCCGCCCAACACGCCATATCCCAGATAGATGATCCAGAGGTTGTGCAGATAAACGCCGAGGGCCGAAACCAGGAAGCCGCCGCCGAAGCAACAGCCGGCCATGAACATGGCCTGGCGCGGACCGCCTTCCTCGACCCAGCGGCCGAACACGGCTGCGGAGGTACCAAGGAAGAAGATGCCGATCGAAAATATCCAGCCCAATTCCGGCAAGTTCCAGTCGCCTGGCGCCGATTGCGTAATACCGATCAACTTGGTCATCGGCAAATTGAAGACGCTGAAGGCGTAGGCTTGGCCGATGCAGAGATGGATGCACAGTGCCGCGGGCGGCACCATCCATCGGCTAAAGCCGGGTCTGGCGATCGTATGACTACGATCGAGAATTGGTAACAAAGCCATTGTGCGGTCCTCCTTGGTTTCCCCCGAGTCGCCTGTTTCCGCAGGCTGCTTTGCAACATTGCCCCGGTTTGCGGGGCGCAGCGGATCGGCGTTTGTTGTGTGTTTGAAAATCCTATAGCCAGTCCGGAATAGCAAGCGCGACCATAGTATTGGCGGAGGTCGTCAGCACTCTTTCGCGGTGAATTATCCCCCCTCGTACGGTCGCTCCTGCCGTATCGCACCGGGCCAGAGATATAGCGCGACCGTTCGGTAGACATCGTTGCCGAAAAGCGTGACGTTCGAGAAAACTATTTAATTTCAATACCTTGAGCGACTTCTCTCATTGGTTGTATTGGACAGTCAGCGACCGGGTCAGAACACGCCCTCCGGGACGCGCGGATTTCCATCGGGGACGGTCGGCACTGAGCTGTAGGTTTTCTTAGGTGGTCGAGGGTATGGATCTCGTCGTGAGGCCAAGTGTCGCGGCGCTGTGTTTTGGGTACGGGCTATTGCTATCGAAAATCGCTACCGCTTATCGTCGCCAAGGCCTATTTAGCTTTGAGTGAGTTAGGTTTTTTGCGCTTTAGAGGTGATCGATGAGCTTGACCGAGCCGCCGCCGACTGTGCCGCCCGAAAACCGCGGGCGAACCGGCCGGCGCCGCCCGCCGCGCACGCCGAAAGGCCGCCAGGTCGATCCGCGCGCGCTCGACGAGGTGCGGACACTTCTCGGCAACCGCGAACGCCGTCGCGATCTCCTGATCGAGCATCTGCATCTGATCCAGGACCGTTACGGCCACCTCTCGGCAGCGCACCTTGCCGCCTTGGCGCAGGAGATGAAGCTCGCCCTGACCGAGGTCTACGAGGTTGCGACGTTCTACGCCCACTTCGATGTGGTGAAGGAAGGCGAGACGCCGCCACCGCCGGTCACGGTACGGGTGTGCGATTCCCTGTCCTGCGCGCTCATGGGCGCGGAGCGGCTGATGGCCGAATTGCCGGAGAAACTCGGAGCCAATGTGCGCGTCGTGCGCGCCCCGTGCATGGGCGCATGCGATCGCGCGCCGGTCTGCGCGGTCGGTCACGTGCAAGTCATGCATGCGGATGCCGCCAAGGTCGCAGCAGGCGCGGCAAAGCCCGCGCATGCGCACGCTTACCCCACGCCCGCTGCTTTCGATTCCTACGTGAAAGGGGGCGGCTACGATCTGCTCAAAGCCTGTATCGGCGGCAAACGCACGCGCGACGACGTCATCAAGATCGTCAGCGACGCGGGCTTGCGCGGTCTCGGCGGCGCCGGCTTTCCGACCGGCCGCAAATGGTCGCTGGTGCGCGCCGAGCCTGCGCCGCGCCTGTTCGCGGTCAATTGCGACGAGGGTGAACCGGGCACCTTCAAGGACCGCTATTATCTCGAACGCGATCCGCACCGTTTTATCGAAGGCATGCTGCTCGCCGCGTGGATCGTCGAAGCCGCCGACACCTACCTCTACGTCCGCGACGAATATCCCGCGGTGATCCTTCTGCTCATCGACGAGCTCGCCAAAGCTGAACTGGCCGGTTTGTCGAAGCACACCAAAATCCATCTCCGCCGTGGCGCTGGCGCCTATATCTGCGGCGAAGAATCCGCGATGATCGAATCGATCGAGGGCAAACGCGGGTTGCCGCGACATCGTCCGCCTTATGTCGCGCAAGTCGGCCTGTTCGGCCGCCCGACGCTCGAACAGAATGTCGAGACGCTTTTTTGGATCCGCGACATCGTCGAGAAGGGTGCCGCGTGGGTCACCGCACAGGGCCGCCACGAGCGCAAGGGCTTTCGCAGCTTCTCGGTGTCCGGCCGGGTCAAAAACCCCGGCGTTAAGCTCGCTCCAGCCGGCGTTACCGCGCGCGAATTGATCGAGGAGTTCTGCGGCGGCATGGCCGACGGCCACAGCTTCAAGGCCTATCTGCCGGGCGGTGCTTCGGGCGGCATCCTGCCGGCGTCGTTGGCCGACATCCCGCTCGATTTCGGCACGCTGGAAAAATATGGCTGCTTCGTCGGGTCGCACGCGGTGGTGATTTTGTCCGACCAGGACGATATGAAGGCCGTGGCACTCAACCTCATCAAGTTCTTCGAGGATGAGAGCTGCGGGCAGTGCACGCCGTGCCGGGTCGGCACCGAGAAGGCGGCCAAGCTCATGGCCAACGGCCCGTGGGACCCCGCCCTCCTGACCGAGCTGTCTGCTTTGATGCGCGACGCCTCGATCTGCGGCCTCGGCCAGGCAGCGCCCAATCCGCTGCTTTGTGTGCTAAAATACTTCCCGGATGAACTGACCAAGCCGCTGGGAAGCTGGTGATATCAAGATTCGGGTGACCGAAAGGTTTGTTCTATGAACGACACGACCGTGCAAAAGCCCAAGACCTTCACCATCGACGACCGCGAGATCGACATCCGCGACGGCGAGACGATTTTCAGCGCTGCGCGTCGGCTCGGCATCAAGCTGCCGCATCTGTGCTATTCGCCGAAGCCCGGTTATCGCCCGGACGGCAATTGCCGCGTCTGCATGGTCGAGATCGAGGGCGAGCGGGTCTTGGCCGCAAGCTGCATTCGTACGCCTTCGCCGGGCATGAAGGTCAAGACCGCGACCGACCGTGCCAAGACCGCACGCAAAATGGTGGCCGAGCTCCTCCTCACCGATCAGCCGGCGCGCGAGGTGGCGCACGATCCGGATTCCGAGATGTGGAAGGTCGCGACCCGAATGGGCGTGACGCAAGGCCGCTTCCCGCGCCGCGATACGCCGCAGCCGGACCGCAGCCATCCGGCGATGGCGGTCAATCTCGACGCTTGCATCAATTGCAATCTCTGCGTTCGCGCCTGCCGCGAAGTTCAGGTCAACGACGTCATCGGCATGGCCGGCCGCGGCTACGGCGAAAAGATCGTGTTCGACTTCGACGATCCGATGGGTGCCTCGACCTGCGTCGCTTGCGGCGAGTGCGTGCAGGCCTGCCCGACCGGCGCATTGATGCCCGTGACGCTTGTCGACGAGAATAACGTCTTTACTGGCAAGGCCGACCGCTCGGTCGACAGCGTCTGTCCGTATTGCGGCGTGGGCTGTCAGCTCACTTATCACATCAAGGACGACAAGCTGCTCTATGTCACCGGCAGGAATGGGCCGGCGAACCAGAACAGGCTCTGCGTCAAGGGCCGCTTCGGCTTCGACTATGTCAGCAATCCGCAACGTCTGACGAGGCCGATGATCCGCAAGGACGGCGTCGGCAAAGCCGCGGACGATCTGGTCGATCCGTCCAATCCGTGGACGCATTTCCGCCCGGCGACGTGGCAGGAGGCGCTGGACCGCGCCGCCAGCGGGCTCGTTAAGATCCGCGACCGCGACGGCCCGCGTGCGCTCGCCGGATTCGGCTCGGCCAAAGGCTCGAACGAGGAAGCCTATTTGTTCCAGAAACTTGTGCGCACCGGCTTCGGCTCCAACAATGTCGATCATTGCACCCGGTTATGTCACGCCTCGTCGGTCGCAGCCCTTCTCGAAGGCGTCGGCTCGGCGGCGGTCACCGCGACCTTCAACGAGTGCAAGAATTCCGACGTCATAATCGTCATCGGCGCCAATCCGACGGAAAATCATCCGGTCGCGGCGACCTTCTTCAAGCAGGCCGCCAAGCGCGGCGCAAAGCTCATCGTCATGGATCCGCGCGGTCAGGCGCTCAAGCGCCACGCCTGGCAGATGATGCAATTCAAGAACGGCACCGACGTCGCGATGCTCAACGGCATCCTCAACGTCATCATCGAGGAAAAGCTCTACGATCAGCAATACGTCCAGACCTACACCGAAGATTTCGACAAGCTCGCCAAAAGCGTCAAGCCGTTCACGCCCGAGGAAATGGCGCCGGTCTGCGGCCTCGAGGCGGACGTGTTGCGCAAGGTGGCGCGCACTTTCGCGCGCGCCGAAAGCGCCATCATCTTCTGGGGCATGGGCGTTTCGCAGCATACTCACGGCACCGACAATGCGCGCTGCCTGATCGCGCTGTCTTTGATTTGCGGCCAGATCGGCCGTCCAGGCACGGGGCTGCATCCGCTGCGCGGTCAGAACAACGTGCAGGGCGCGTCTGACGCCGGCCTGATCCCCATGTTCTTCCCCGACTACAAGTCGGTCGAGGATGCGCAAATCCGCGCCAAATACGAAGCGGCCTGGGGCGTAACGCTCGATCCGAAGAAGGGCAAGACTGTGGTCGAAATCATGACCGCGGTGCACGCCGACGAGATCAAGGGCATGTACATCATGGGCGAGAACCCCGCGATGTCGGACCCCGATCTCAATCACGCCCGCGGCGCGCTCGCGCATCTCGAGCATCTGGTGGTGCAGGATATCTTCCTGACCGAGACGGCGTCATACGCAGATGTTATTTTACCGGCCTCGGCGTGGCCCGAGAAGGACGGCACCGTCACCAATACCAACCGCCAGGTGCAGATGGGCCGCGCGGCGCTGCCGCTGCCGGGCGATACGCGGCAAGATATCTGGATCATCCAGGATCTGGCGCAACGCATGGGTTGCGACTGGAACTACAAGCACGTCAGCGAAGTGTTCACCGAGATGGCGTCGTTGATGCCGGCGCTCGACAATATCTCCTGGGATCGCGTCGAACGCGAGGATCATGTGACCTATCCGGTCGACGGTCCGGACGTGCCGGGTCGTGATGTCGTGTTCGACAAGGGCTTTCCGCGCCCGGGTGGATTCGCCAAGCTGGTCGCGACCAAATTCCAGGCGCCGGACGAAATGCCGGACGCCGACTACCCATTCATCCTCACCACCGGCCGTCAGCTCGAACATTGGCATACCGGCGCGATGACGCGGCGCGCCACGACGCTCGACGCGCTGGAGCCCGCCGCGGTCGCTTCGGTGTCACGTGGTACCATCGCCAAGCTCGGTATCAAGCCGGGTGACTATATCCGCGTATCCACCCGCCGCGGCGTTGTCGAACTTTCGGCGCGCCAGGACGACGCCATTCCCGACGGCGTGGTGTTTATCCCGTTCGCCTATGTCGAGGCCGCGGCAAATCTCCTGACCAATCCGGCGCTCGATCCGTTCGGCAAGATTCCGGAATTCAAATATTGCGCGGCGCGGGTCGAGGCGCTCGATCCGGCGACCCAGGTGGCGGCGGAATAACCGCCGCCTCCCCCGCGCGCCGCCGACGCGATGGACGGCGGTCCACACCGAGACATCGAACGCCTCGAGGCCAGAATCGAGGCGCTAGCGAGCCGTCTGGAGAGTTGCCGGAAATTGATCTTCGCGTCGCGGATCGGCATGGCCGCCGGCGCCATCGTGCTGGTCGCGCTTTTAATTGGCGCGATGCGGTTCGACCCGGCGTTCATGGCAGGTGCGGCGGCCGCGGTGCTCGGCGGCATTGTTATCTACGGGTCGAATACCGCGACTGCAAAAGAGACCACGGCTGAGCTCGCGGTTGTCGAGGCGGAACGGGCGGCGCTGATCGACCAGTTGGAGCTTCACGCCGTTTCCGACCGTCCGACGCTCCACTGACGCGGCCCGCTTAAGCTTTGTTCTCGCTCTTGAAATACGCCTCGACCGGGCCGGTGAGCTTAATCGTCTGCGGATTGCCGTGGCGGTCCTTGGTTTTTCCGGCCTCGACGCGGATCCAGCCCTCGCTGATGCAATACTCGGCGACATTGGTCTTCTCGACGCCTTTGAAGCGAATGCCGACGTCGCGCGCGAGCACCGCGGCGTCGTAATAGGGGCTGCGTGGATCGGTCGATAGCCGGTCGGGCGGATGAGGGAGAGTGCCACGTTGTTCCTGCGTCATCGTTATACCGTTCATCGTCTCGTATTTCCCCGGCAAGATCGCCGGAGAAAACGCCATGCGGCGCTTGTCAACGCTGCTTTGAGTGCCGCGTTCGCGCCGCTACCTATAAACCCCTGACCCAAATAATAATGCGAGCTTAATCATCGCCGAAGTTCCGGCGGAACATCGCTGTTCGTTTGATGTTGGTCAACGTCTTCATTCCACTGTCCTGGAACGACTGGCGGCAGGATGCCGGCCACCGAGCGCCTGATTATTCCAGTCTTGGAGGCGCTTTCGCGACGAACCATGAGGGAAGAACTCCCGATGCGGTTGAGCGGCATACCCCGGCAATGGGCACCTTGCCTTTTTGCGGCGACCGTCGGCATCGGCGTGTCGGTAACGGTTGCCGGGATGATCGCAAATCGCGAGAGCCGATACGCTGAAGAAAAATTCAAAGTCGTCGCTGAAAACCACGCCATGGTCCTGCAAAACGGCCTCAACGAACGAGTCAACAGACTCCGTGCGGTCCGCGCGCTATTTGATAGTTCCGAGGCGCCGGTAACGCGGGCCGGCTTCGAGGCATTTGTCCGGCCACTGCTCGTCGAAGATACCGCCATCACGACGTTGTCGTGGGTGCCGCGAGTGTCGCGTAACGAGCGTGCCGACTACGAACTTGCGGCTGTTTCGCAAGGTATTCCCAACTATCAAATCAAAATGATGGCCGAGGACGGCACTATGTTGCCGTCTCCCGAGCGCAGTGAGTATTATCCCATTTTCTACGGGACAGTGCCGAAAACGTCGCCGCTTTATGGCCTCGATCTGCGCTCCGAGCCAGCGAAGCTGGCGGAAATGGAACAGGCTCGTGACGTCGATCGCTTGGGGTTCTCCCGGGTTGGCGCGCTTGTGAGTAGCGGCGGTCTGCTAAGCGGCTCCCTGTTCTCATTGCCGGTTTACCGGCAGGGATTGCCGCACAACACGGTCGAGGATCGCCGCCAAAATCTCCAGGGCTTCGTGCACGGATCGATCACCTTCAGCACCATGATCGGCACGACTATGGCCGAAGGCATCGACTTGTTTTTCTTTGCTCCCAACGCGGGCCCGGAAGACCCGCCGGTCTTCATGCACGGGTCGCGGCTGCGTCAGACGCCGGCTCAGCCGCTCAGTGCGTCGGCGCTGGCGGCCGGCCCGCATTGGTCCAGAGATCTTATGGCCGACGGACAGCGCTGGCTGACCATGGAAGTGGTGCCGATGCCGGACGGCCCGCTGATCGTGCGCCATGACCGCGCGTGGATCGTGCTGATATTCGGGTTCATTTTCACCGCGGTCGCTATGATTTATATGAGCGTTTCGCGGCGTCATACGATGCACATGATGCAGGTGAACAAGAAAGTTTCGGATCTCGCGCGAATCGACGTGCTGACCTCGCTCGCGAATCGCCGCGCCTTTATGGCGCGGCTTAGCGCCGCTTTTGCCGCGCGCGACCGCGGCGCCAAGCCGTTTGCTGTCCTTTATTTCGACGTCGATCATTTCAAGGACATCAACGACACGCTCGGGCACTCCGTCGGCGACGCGCTGTTGCGCCAGATCGCGGCTCGCGTCGTCGGTAATGTTCGCACCAACGATGTCGTGGCGCGTATCGGCGGCGACGAGTTCGCGATATTGCAAAGCGATGCCGATGCGCCCGACGCGGCGGGCGCGCTGGCGGCGAAGATCGCAAAGGTCCTTGCCGAGCCTTACGCCATCGACGGCAACCAAGTCCATATCTCGGTGAGCATTGGCATATCGCGATACGGACCCGACGCCGAGGCGCCCGATGAGATCATGATACAGGCCGATCTCGCGCTATATCGGGCCAAGGCGGACGGGCGCAACTGCATCCGCTTTCACTCCGCCGACCTCGATCGCGAGGTCAAGGAGCGCGTGTTGATCGCCGACGAGCTTCGCGGCGCGATCGCGCGCAACGAGCTTGAACTGCACTACCAGCCCCAAGTCGAGCTGCGTTCGGGCCGAATCATCGGCCTGGAGGCATTGCTGCGCTGGAATCATCCCAAATACGGCCGAATCCCGCCGTCGATCTTTATTCCGATCGCCGAGCGTTCGGGCCAGATCCAGCTGCTCGGGCAATGGGTTCTCGATGCCGCTTGCCGGCAATTTCGGTCGTGGCAGGACCAGGGTATCGCGCCCCAACTCGTCGGCGTGAATGTCTCGGCTCTCCATTTCAAGGGCTCGGTCGACCTCGATCGCGATGTTGCCGCGAGCCTC
The DNA here is from genome assembly GCA_049519075.1 of Xanthobacteraceae bacterium. Taxonomy (GTDB): domain Bacteria; phylum Pseudomonadota; class Alphaproteobacteria; order Rhizobiales; family Xanthobacteraceae; genus BOG-931. Next base: position 56,277 of record JBEKRD010000018.1, read on the forward strand.
GACAAGTGGGGCGTCGCCGCCGGCCAGATCGAGATCGAGCTGACCGAATCCGTACTGATGGATATCACGCAGCAGTACAGCGAACGCTTTGAGCGACTTCGACAGCTCGGGGTGAGAATCGCCATCGACGATTTCGGCACCGGTTATTCGTCGCTTAGTTATCTGGCCAAATATCCGGTCAACCGGGTCAAGATCGCGCAGGAGCTGGTATTCGGAGTCGACGCCGATTCACGCAGCGCCACCGTGGTGCGCGCCGCCATCCGGCTTGCCCATGAACTCGGCATCGACGTTATCGCCGAGGGTGTCGAGACCGAAGGGCAGGCGAAGTTCTTGTTGTCGGCCGGCTGCAAGCATTGCCAGGGTTATTATTTCAGTAGGCCGGTCAACGTCGAGCGCGTGACCGAACTGTTGCGCTCGGGATCCTTCAAGCCGCCTCATCGGTCGTTGCGGCTCGTCGAGACCTCCGTGGCGTAGCAGATGATCCCGGCATGATGATGCTTAATCCGTCGGCGCGATATGAGCGGCCGCGCCGAGCTTGATCATCGCCGCGACGTCGTTTTGGAAGAATGTTGCGAATTCTGGCTGGCTCATCGATTCCGGCTGCACGCCGAGGCGCTGCAATTTCTCCTGCATTGCCGGCAGTGCAAGCGCTTTGCCGACTTCGCCGTTGAGCTTGTCGACGATGGAACGGGGCGTTTTGACCGGCGCTGAAAGTCCGCCCCAGAACAGATAATCGGCGTTCGGATAGCCAGCTTCAACGATGGTCGGCACGTCGGGCAGCGCTGGCGCCCGCCGCGGCGTCGACACCGCGAGCGCCGCCACCTTGCCCTGATTGATCAAGGACAGTGCCGGCGCGAGCGGCACGAAATAAAAATCGATCCGGCCCGTCATCAGATCGGCCAGCGCCTCGACCGGTCCGCGATAGGGAATGTGCTGGACGTCAAGGCCGGCCGCGAGGCGGAAACGTTCGCCGGCGATATGCGACGCCGAGCCGATGCCGGCTGAGGCGAAGTCCAAGGTGCCGGGCTTGGCTTTGGCGGCCGCCACCAGGTCGGCGACGGTCTTGAATCCCCGCTGCGGCGCCGCCACCAGCACGCTTGGCTGCACACCGATCATCGCGATCGGCACCAGATCGCTCAGCTCGTTATAGGGCAGCGACTTGTGCAGGATGACCGCGGAGCTCATCGACGCCGAACTCATGACCAAGGTGTAACCGTCGGGCTCGGCGCGCACCACCGAGGCGACGCCGACAATGCCGCCGCCGCCGGGGCGGTTCTCGATGACAAAGGGTTCGCCGATCTGTTGTCCGACCTGATCGAGCACGATCCGCGCCACGGTGTCGTTGGCGCTGCCGGCCGCGAACGGGCTCACCACCAGGACCGAACGGGCCGGCCAATCCTCCGCCTGTGCAGCCGCACTCGCGGCCATCGCCGCCACGGCGACCAGAGCGGCGCCGAAGGCGCGACGCGATCGCATGTTTTCCTCCCAAACCGGATTTGTGTCACAATGCCGCGTTTCGCGCGGGCCCGCAACGCGGCGGCTTTTGCCGCGCCGCCAGGGGAGTTACAACCTCAACCATGTCTCTTGCCGCTGATGCTTCACCGCTTTTGCCATCCTCGAACTTGCCGCGTCACGACTGGACACGGCAGGAGGTGCGGGCGCTGTTCGACTTGGCGTTCCCGGAGTTGATGTTCCGCGCCCAGAGCGCGCACCGGGCGAATTTCGATCCGACCGAAGTGCAGATTTCGACGCTGCTTTCGATCAAGACCGGCGGCTGCCCGGAGGATTGCGCCTATTGCCCGCAGAGCGCGCGCTACGAAACCGGGGTCCAGGCGGAAAAGCTGATGGCGATCGAAGCCGTGCTGGCGGAGGCGCGCACAGCGAAAAACTCGGGCGCCAGCCGTTTTTGCATGGGCGCGGCTTGGCGTTCGCCCAAGGACCGCGATCTCGATGCCGTGTGCGAAATGGTCGAGGGCGTCAAGGCGCTCGGGCTCGAAACTTGCGCCACGCTCGGCATGCTGACCGGCGCGCAAGCCCAGCGGCTGAAGCATTCAGGGCTCGATTATTATAACCACAACCTCGATACTTCGCCCGAGTTCTACGATCACATCATCACCACGCGCACTTACAAGGATCGGCTGGAGACGCTCGACCATGTGCGCGACGCCGGCATCCATGTCTGCTGCGGCGGCATCGTCGGCATGGGCGAAACCCGCGAAGACCGCGTCGGCATGATCGCCGTGCTGGCGAGCCTGCCTGAGCATCCGGAATCGGTGCCCATCAATATGCTGGTCAAGGTCGAGGGCACGCCGCTCGCCAGCGAAAGCGCGCTCGACCCGATCGAATTCGTGCGCACCATCGCGGTCGCCCGCGTTACGATGCCGCGCTCGGTGGTGCGGCTTTCCGCCGGCCGCGAGGACATGAGCGAAGAGACGCAGGCGTTGTGTTTCCTCGCCGGCGCCAATTCGATTTTTTACGGGCCGAAACTGCTGACGACGCCAAACCCTGGGCGCGATCGGGATCGGGAGTTGATGGCGCGGCTGGGATTGTCGCCGATGGAGCCGACATAAGGGGCTACATTCTCACATTCCCGCCCGCTACCCCGCCATCCGCCCGCTCGCCGATCGTTTCGGCATTGTGGCCGGCGGCGGCGAGACGGTCGACGAGATTGCCGTCGAAGCGGAAATCGCCTGTCTCAGTAGCGCTAGAAAATAACGCTCGTGGTAGTTGCATCGACGTTCGAACTATGGGATTATACGCGAGAGTTCTCGGTCCATACGGCAACCCCTCGGCCAGAGGAGAAGCGAAATGGCGAATTCTCGATCACTCCTAAATCTGCTGCTCATCACGGTGTGCCTGTCCGCGGTCGGGTCGGCAAAACCTACCGCTGCTCAGGAACCGCCGAGCGGGATCAAGTGTGTGAAGCGCGAAGCTGTGGCTACGCCACCTCGCGCCGTGCTCCCCTCAGTGCGGCCGGTGGGTGGAAAAGAGCAAGAGCACGAAGCCGCGCCAAAACTAAAGCCGGTCTGCCCGGAAGGCGAAGTGCCAGTGCCGGTAGCGCCAAGCACCCGACACTTCATCAAAGGCAATCCCATGTTGCGGTCCTACGCAGCGCCTGGCCCCGCGCAGCCGTTGCCGGGAGATTTCGTCAACCACAATCTGTTGCGGCCATTCGATCAAACCTATTGGAAACGCGACGGCAAACCCACGCCCTCACGTTCAAAACCGATCCATGGATCCGGCGATCCGCCGTGCGACGGCATGGCTTGGTTCGGCAGTTGCTTTTATTACGGAACCGCGGCGGAGCAGGTGGTCGCCGATGGCGGCGGCATGACGCTGCAAATCGAAGCGCCGAAGGTTGTTGGCGATGATGACCATTCAATCGGCGAAATTGCAGTTATGGGTCCGGGCGGCGCGGGCGGCAGCCTCGATGATGTCGAGATGGGCTTTAGCGTCTCTTCGGGCCAGTGGGGGGATAACAAGTCGCATCTCTTTGTCTACCATTGGAACGACGGAAACGAGACTTGTTACGATACTTGCAATTGGAATCAGGTCAGCAACACCTATTACCCCGGCATGGATCTGACCCCTCTCGTCGGCAAATTCGTCTATATCGGCTGGGTGCAGTATCGAGAGGCGTGGTGGGCTTGGTTCAATGACCAGTGGTTGGGTTACATCAACAACTCGGCATGGACCACGGCATTCACAAAGACGGCTCAGATTCAGTGGTATGGAGAAGTCGCGTCGAACAACGGCATTCCTCCGCAGACGCAAATGGGCGATGGCCAATTCCCGGCAAAACCGACGGCAGCAGGTATGACGACTTTATGCTACGTCAATGCCAAGGCCTGGGTCTGTTATTACAACGACAGCCAAAGCACGGGTGCTACTGACACCAACTACTACGACATTCAAAACCACACGAGCTTTGGCGCAGTGCGCTACGGCGGTCCTGGTCAGTAGAAGCGCCGCGGCGTCGATTAAGGTTTTTGGAGCCGCTTGGGATCAGACCCCCGCCGCGCCGCCATCCGCCCGCGGATCGTGCGCGCCTTCGCAGGAACCATCGGGGTGCAGCACCACGGCGCCGGCGTGGCCCATGAGGTCGGCATAGGGCTCATCGATCATTTCGACATCGTGGCCAGCGGCGGCGAGCCGGTCGATGAGATTGCCGTCGAAGCGCGATTCCAGCCGCAGCGCGGTCTTCGGCGCGCCCCAGGTGCGGCCGAGCACCCAACGCGGACGATCGAGCGCGTCGAAAAGCGGCTCGCGGAATTCGACATAGCGGGTGAACAGCGCGCCTTGGGTCTGCGGCTGGCCGTCACCGCCCATCGTGCCATAGGCCATGATGCGGCCGTCGTTGAGCACCGCGAGCGCCGGGTTGAGCGTGTGGAACGGCAGCCGGCCGGGGCCTAAATAATTCAGCGCGCCGGCTTCCAGCGAAAAGCTTGCGCCGCGATTTTGCATCAAGACGCCGGTCGCCGGCAGCACGCAGCCGGAGCCGAATTCCCAATAGAGCGATTGGATGTAGGAGACGACGAGGCCCGATGTATCGGCCGCTCCCATCCAGATCGTATCGCCCGAGCCGGCGCCAAGCGGCCAGCGCGCGGCCTTGCGGCGGTCGATCTTCATTGCTTCGCCTGAGATGAAGCGATCGTCGAGGCAACGCTCGAGCGCGTGGGCTAAAAAATTCGGGTCAGTGACGACGCGGTCGCGCATGCGCAGCGCCCGCTTGGTCGCTTCGACCAGGCCGTGGATGTGATCGAAGCCTTCGGCCTCGGTGACACCAAGCCGCGCGAACACGGCAAGGATCATCAACGACACCACGCCTTGGGTCGGTGCGTCGGTGTTGTAGACGGTGCCGGATGGCAGGGTGACGCGGAGCGGCTCGGCGAGGGTGGCGCGGAAACGCTCCAGATCGTGGCGGGTGAGCGGGCTGCCGATGCGTTGGAGATCGGCGGCAATTTCGCGCCCGACATCGCCGCAGTAGAAATCGTCGAGCCCGGCCTGGGCGAGGTGTGACAGCGTTTCGGCGAACGCCGTCTGCTTGAGCTTGGCGCCGAGCTCGGGCGCTTTGCCGTCGACCAGAAAGGCCGCGGCGAAGCCCGGCGCGTCTTTAAGCCCTGCGGAATCCTCGCGTGTCAGCCGCACCTGGCTGCGGGTGACGGCGTAACCCTCACGCGCATGCGCGATGGCCGGTGCCAGCAGCGCATCGAGCGGCATTTTTCCGCCCGTTGCCTTGGCGGCTTCGAGCGCCACAAGCCAGCCGCCGATGGCGCCGGGCACGGTGAGTGCGGCAAGCGGCCCGCGTGTCGGGATCGTTTCGTAGTCGCGATACAGCTCAGGCCTCGCTTGCGCGCCAGCGGGACCCGCCGCCATGATGGCGCGCAGCCGGCCGGACGGCAGGCGGATGAGCCAGAAGCCGTCGCCGCCGACATGGTTCATGTGCGGATAGACCGCAGCGATCGCCGCCGCCATGGCCACCATGGCTTCAAGCGCGTTGCCGCCCTCGGCAATGATCGAGCGGCCGGCTTCGACAGCGGCAAAATGCGGCGCACAAACGACGCCGCGGCGATGGCCGGCGCTATGCAGATCCATGGTGCTGCTCAATGGCTCAATTGACGGCTTGGGCTCAATTCACGGCCTGATCGGCTTTGACAGGCTCTTGGACAGGCTCGGCGAAACCGCGTTTGCGCAACAGCGCCTCCGCGCTTGGCAGCCGGCCGCGAAACGCCTTGTAGGCCTCGACGGGGTCGCGCGAGCCTCCGGCAGAGTAGATGGTGTCGCGCAACCGTCGCGCCGTCGCTGGATCGAAGATGTCGCCGGTTTCCTCGAAGGCCGAGAACGCGTCGGCGTCGAGCACTTCCGACCACATGTAACTGTAATAGGCCGCGGCATAATAGCCGCCGGAAAAGACATGGCCGAAATGCGGGGGGCGGTGGCGCATGACGATCTCGTCCGGCATGCCGATGCGCGACAGCGACTCCGCTTCGAAGGCCGTCGTATCGATTGGCGAAGCGCCTTCCTTTGCTTGCGGCAGCGAGTGGAAGTCGAGGTCGACCACGGCGGAGGCGATGTACTCGACCGTGGCGGCGCCCATATTGAAGTTGCGCGCGGCGATCAGCCGTCGCAGCAATTCCTCCGGCATCGGCGTGTCGGTCTGGTAGTGGCGCGCGAAGCGCCGCAGCACGTCCGGCTGCGACAGCCAGTGCTCGTATAGCTGCGACGGCAGCTCGACGAAATCGGTGGAGACATTGGTGCCGGAAATCTTCGGGTAAGTGACGGCGGAGAGGAGGCCGTGCAGCGCATGGCCGAACTCGTGGAACAGGGTGCGGGCGTCCTCGAAGGAGAGCAGCGTCGGCTCGCCGTCGGGCGCCTTGGCGAAATTGCAGACATTGATGATCAAAGGCCGGATATCGCCTGAGAGCTTGTCCTGGTCGCGCAGCGACGTCATCCAGGCGCCGCTCCGCTTCGATCCTCGCGCGAAATAGTCGCCGAAGAACAGGCCGACCTTATTGCCGTCGGCGCCGCGCACTTCCCACACCCGCACGTCGGGATGCCAGGCCGGCACGTCGGGACGTGGGGTGAAGGAGAGCCCGAACAAGCGCTGCGCGGTGTCGAAGACGGCCTCGATCATACGGTCGAGATTAAGAAAAGGCTTGATTGCGGCCTCCTCGAAATCACACCGGCGCTGCCGCAGCTTCTCGGCGTAGTAGCGCCAGTCCCAGGGCGCGAGCTTGAAGTTGCCGCCATCTTCGGCGATCAGCTCTTGCATGGCGTCGCGGTCGGCGAGCGCCCGCGAGCGCGCCGGTGCCCACACCGCGTCAAGGAGATTGCGCACCGCCGCAGGCGTCTTGGCCATGGCGTCATCGAGCCGATAATGAGCGAAGTCGGCGTAGCCGAGGAGCTGCGCCCGCTCGGCGCGCAGCCGGACCATCTCGGCGATGTTGGCTTTATTATCGGCCGCACCGCCATTGTCGCCGCGCATGATAAAGCCGCGAAACGCCTTTTCGCGCAGGTCGCGCCGGTCGGAGAATTGCAGAAACGGTTCGACGTTCGAACGCGACAGCGTCACCGCATAGCCGTCGAGGCCGCGCTCCTGCGCCTCCGACCGCAGCGTCTGGCGCATGAAATCGGGCAGGCCGGCAAGCTCGGCTTCACCGCCAAGCTGAAGCGCGAAGGCCTGTTCGTCGGCGAGCACGTTCTGGCTGAACGCCGTGCCGAGCGCCGCCAGCCGTTCGATGATCTCGGCAAGCCGCTTTTTGGCCGCGGCATCGAGCCCCGCGCCGGCGCGGCGGAAGCCCGAATGGTAACGCTCGATCACGCGCTTTTGCTCGGCATCAAGCCCAAGCGTGTCGGCCTGCTGCATCAGCGTATCGACACGGCGATAGAGCGTCACATTGGAGTTGATCGCGTTCCAGTGGCGGGCCAGTTGCGGCGACATTTCGCGCTCGATTTCGAGCAGCGCGTCGTTGCTGTGGGCCCCGACCAGGAGATGGAACGCGCTTTCGACGCGATCGAGCGCCCGGCCGCTGAGCTCCAAGGCGGCGATGGTATTGGCGAAGCTCGGCGGCGCGGGCTGCGCGGCGATGGCCGCGACCTCGGCCTCGTACTCGGCCAGCGCCCTCGCGTAAGCCTCGCGGAAATGCTCCGGCCTGATGCGGTCGAACGGCGGAACCTGGTCCGGGGTGGTCCAAGCCTCGAAGAAGGGGTTACCGGGCAGGGTGCCGGGAGCGGCGGTCTGGGTCATCGGGGGGCCATACCAAATGCGGGTGCAGGCGTGATATATGTCATCCGTAGGCTCGCGCCAAAAGAAGTCAGCTCAGCGCCAAAAGGAGCGCCGAAACATGCCTCGTCACGCCCATTATGTCCCGCACGGTGTCATTCCGGCCGTACTCTTGCCGTTCACGGACGACCTCGCGATCGACGAGCCGAGCTTCCGCAAGCACCTTGCCGACGTGGCGGCGGTCGAGGGCCTTTCGGCCGTCACCATCAATGCCCATTCGACCGAGGTCGCCTCCTGCAGCTTCGACGAACAGCATCGGGTGCTCGACATTGCGCAGGACGAGATCGGTGGCCGCTTGCCGATCGTCAACGGCATCTGGGCCGACGGCAGCCTCGAAGCCGCGCGGCTTGCCCGCATGGCGGAAGCGGGCGGCGCCTCGGCGCTCCTGGTGTTCCCGCCGGCGCCGTTCACGCTCGGGCAGTCGCCGGCCATGGCGATCGAGCATTTCAAGCGCATCGCCGACGCCACAAGTCTGCCGCTGATCGCGTTTCAATACCCGCTGGCAACCGGCCAGGGCTATCCGCGCGACACGCTGCTGAAGATGATCGACGAGGTGCCGACCATCCGCGCGATTAAGGACTGGGCCGGTAATGTGCCGCAGCATGAGATGCATGTCCGCGAACTGCAGAGCCTCAAGCGGCCGGTCAATGTGCTGACCACCCATAGCGCCTGGTTGTTGAGCTCGCTGGTGCTCGGCTGTAACGGCCTGTTGTCGGGCTCGGGCAGCGTCATCGCCGACCTCCAGGCGGCGCTGTTCCGGGCGGTCAAAGGCAACGATCTTGCTGAGGCGCGCCGGCTCAACGACCGCATCTATCCCCTGGCACGCGTCTTTTATGCCGAGCCTTGGGCGGATAT
>JBEKRD010000019.1:0-52042 GCA_049519075.1 Xanthobacteraceae bacterium
GTGCGTAGCGCGGACCCGTCGGGCTGATCCGCCCTCCGGACTGCCCCGCGAAAGCAGGTAAGATGACCGCGCCTTGTCTTAGACGCCCGTTCTGAAAACCGGGCCGCTTTTCATTAGAGCGTTACGTGAACTGTCCTTCCAGTTCGCAGCGCGCAAAGACCTGGGCCCGCAAATCCGCCTCGGGAAGCACGTAGAACAGTGAGCCGCCGGGCCCCCAATCGTGAGCGGTCTCGCCGTTGCAATATTTGTCGACTTGTAGAAGCAGTCGCGCGGCGGCGTGTGAACCGAACAACTCGTTTTGCACCAGAGCCGGCCAGCCCAATAATTTGCTGAAGCCCGCATAAGAAGCATAGTCGCGCGGAATTCCGTGATCACGATTCTCCAGCCAGACGTCGAAATACGACTTGCGCTGATGTTCGTTGAGGCTGAGCCCGCCTACCGCGCGACTATCGGGATGCGGCAGGTCTAGGACTGGGCGTGGCACGAGCGCACAAATGGGAAACACCTCGATTGGATCGAGGTCCGCCTTCGCGGGCACCAGTCTTCCGACGTCCGGCCAATAAAAGACGCAGTGACTGTCGAATGGAAAGCATCCCGTAACCGCATCGTGGTCGCCGAAAAACGAAAGCAGGCCCGAGGCCGGCAATTGATCTGCGCCCGGCAGATCGCCGACTTCGGCGCAATTGATCTGACCGACGAACAACAGCGGTTCCTCTTTGACGGAGGGCCATTGCCAATCGGGCGGCGCAAGCGGCGCACCGCCGAAACGCGATGTTGTCGATCCCACTTCGGCGCGGCGCTGCGGCCACAGACCGATGGCCGGTAGCGCCAACTCCATCAAGCGATTACAAAATTTCGGCACGCTTTGGCGCAGGCGCTTCGCCATCTCATCACGCGTCATCGCCGATGGCGGCGGATGATTGCATTGCCATTCGACGCGCGGCCAGAAACGCCCCTTTGGCGGCGGTTCCGGAGCTGCGGCCTGCATCGGCCGATCAAGCCAATCGAGACGGCTCTGCGCCCATCTGCGCACATCCTCATCGGAGTGTCTTGCGAGCCGCTGCATGGTCTCACGTGCCTCGCCTCGCGTCCTGAGCTCCTGGAATATTTGCGAACTGCGACGGATCAGTCGGTTGTGTCGTCCGACATGGTCCGTCGCTTTGGCTGCTTGAATGCAGGCCGCATAGGCTTGCTCAAGCTCGGTAACGCTCAACTCCGCAAGATCGTCGTTGTCCCCGGCTGACACGGCGCAGCTCCCCACAACTTGACGTTGCCCCGATTTTATGTTCATGTTTCGTTCTGTCAAGCGGCTTGTGAAAGTTCAACGTCATGTCTGACGGCGACCGCGTCGAGCGGATGATCTGGGATTGGCTCGACCGGAATTATCCGAACGGGCCGACCTGGTACGGCCGGCCTGCGGCGGAGGCGCCGCCACTTGAAATCAAGATGATGCCGGCCCTCGGGGCGATTGAGTACAACATCAGCAACGGCGGCTGGGCGCAGTTTTTATGGAACTGTTTCGATGAGTGGCGCAAGATTATTGGCGTTGCGAGGGCTGGCTATCTCTTGATCGGCGCGCCTGAGCAAAGCGCGGCGCTTGATGCGCTGTGGACTTTGTGCGAGCGCGACGAGCGCGAATGCCGCGAGACGCTGGAGCAGCCCGAGTGGTTGTTTGCGGAGTTCACGGCCCGCAGCTATTCCGCGCCGCCGAACGGCTGGGAACATTTGTTCTGTGACGATGGCATTTACGAGAAGCGGCTGGCATGGCTTGCGGCGAACGAAGGGCGCGTGCGCAAGGCCATGGGTGAACTGAATTAGGAGCCAGCAAGTAGCCCGGGTTGAGTGGTAGCGAAATCCGGGATGTGCGGTGAGGCTGCCCCGGATTTCGCTGGCGCTCAATCCAGGCTACGCTTCCTGCAGGCTCCCTCATCCCCGCATCGCGAATGGCAACAGCCGCCGTACAATCGGGTTGTCAGTTTTGTCAACTTGTGGTTGACTTGCAGGCTGGTTATGGATCGAATGCGGGTTTGCGTCGAATGAGGTCCACGCGCCTGATCGGCATGATGACGGCGGCAGTCACGGGTTTAGGATCGGCTGTGGCGGCAGCCGAAGACATCGCCTTGTCATTCGTGAACCCGAAGGGCCGGATCGATATCCAGTCAAGCGCTGTCAGTGGCGTCGAGGGCCAGGCCACGATCACGACCTGGAATACGGAAACCGGTGAAGTGCGCGAATCCCCAGATCCTCACGTCGAAATTTGCCTACCCGAGAACGTCCGGCAGCGCCTTTGCCAACTCACTCAGCAAATCGTCGGCGAGCCGCTGGCAATCGTTATCGCCTGCACGACGGTCGAAAAACCGATCGTCCGGGAGCCGCTGTGTACTCGCCCCTGTTTTCAAATCTCGGCGGCCAATATCGCCGAGGCCACCGCACTGGCCGAAAAGATTCGCACAGGGACAAACAAGACTTGCGCGCCGTCCGATTGAAGCGAGGCTTTGTGAAGGCCGCCAAGCTCGATTCGCGCGTGACCCTGACTGAGCGGCCGCCAAATCCATGATGTGCAGCGCGGCCGCGCGGGGCACCGCGCGACTTGACATTTATTGGGGGTACACTTATTTGCGCAACGTGGCGAAGCCCGCCACATCATCGCGATGAGGCATTGCCATGCCGAGGAAGAGGAAATCTGGCGCCGCCGCATGGGTTGATGGCGACGACGCGCCGGCGCTGACGGACAAATTCTTCGACCGTGCCGAAATCCGCCACGGCGATAAAATCCTCCGCCGCGGCCGGCCGCCTTTGCCAAACCCGAAACAGGCGGTGAAACTGCGGCTGGACGCCGACGTGCTCGCCGCCTATCGCAAGACCGGCACCGGCTGGCAGACCCGGATGAATGCGGATTTAAGGAAGGCGCGGAAGTTGAAGGTGGGGTGAAGGCGTAGCACCGTCGCCCAACTATTGCCGTTTCAACGCGGCTGCCCGGGTCAAGCCCCGGCATGACGGCGGAGAGCGAGGCGCGTGGCGCCGCCTCACCCGACCGTCGGCATCTCGAAACTGAATTGCTTGAGAACTTCCGGATCATCGGTGCGCCTCGAGGCGTCGAGGATTTCGACGCCGACGATGCGGCCTTCGGCGTCGTAGTCGACGACGATGCCGTCGGCGACTTCCTCGCTATCCTTGATCGGCCGATCAGTCAGGTTGAGATAAACCGCGTCCGCCGCATGATCGACTCTCATCCGCATGGCTTTGTCCTGTCGAAATAGGCGGTGATCACGTATTCCGGGTCATGCCGCGCCGTTACAACTCGCAGCATAACATGCCGACCGGGCAGGCGCTTCAGAAAAGATCGTCGCTCGCCCTTCATTTCCGTCTCGTCAGGATTGAGGATCGCGTCCTCAACCCACGCTTTAGCAATATCGCGGCGTCTGATCTGAAATTCGGCGTGCTCGTCGTAACGGATCATAGAAGCATCGCCGTTGATGATGGATGCCCGGGTCAGGCCCGGGTGTGACAGCAGAGAAAGCGGCGCGGCCGCGATCCTTCGAGGCCCGCCTTAGGCGGGCACCTCAGGATGACGACTAGAGGGCCTTATTACTCTCCTTGGCCTTATCCGCTTCGACATAAACCTGCGCTCCCATGTCGATAAACTTCTTCGACATCTGGTCCATGCCGGCCTGCGCCGCATCCGGATAAAGCGCAGCCTTCTCATTGTCGGAGAGCCCGGCGGCATAATCCCGAACATCGGCGGTAATCTTCATCGAACAAAACTTCGGCCCGCACATCGAGCAGAAATGCGCCACTTTGTGCGCGTCCTTGGGCAGCGTTTCGTCGTGGTATTTGAGCGCGGTGTCGGGATCGAGGCTCAGGTGGAACTGGTCGATCCAGCGGAAGTCGAAGCGGGCCCTTGAGAGAGCGTCATCGCGCAATTGCGCCGCGGGGTGCCCCTTGGCGAGGTCGGCGGCGTGGGCGGCGATCTTGTAGGCGATGACGCCGTCTTTGACGTCGTTGCGGTCGGGCAGACCGAGATGCTCCTTGGGCGTGACGTAGCAGAGCATGGCGGTGCCGAACCAGCCGATCATGGCTGCTCCAATGGCCGAGGTGATGTGGTCGTAGCCCGGCGCGATGTCGGTGACCAAGGGGCCGAGCGTATAGAACGGCGCCTCGCCGCATTCTTTGAGCTGCTTGTCGACATTGATCTTGATCTTATGCAGCGGCACGTGGCCGGGGCCTTCGATCATCACCTGGCAGCCTTTATTCCAGGCCACTTTGGTCAGTTCGCCTAAGGTTTCCAGTTCGGCGAATTGGGCGCGGTCGTTGGCGTCGCGGATCGAGCCGGGGCGCAGGCCGTCGCCGAGCGAGAACGACACGTCGTATTTGCGCATCAGATCGCAAATCTCGTCGAAGCGCTCGTAGAGGAAGCTTTCCTTGTGATGCGCCAGGCACCACTTGGCCATGATCGAGCCGCCGCGCGAGACGATGCCGGTGACGCGGTTGGCGGTGAGGTGGATATAGGCAAGCCGGACGCCTGCGTGGATGGTGAAATAATCGACGCCTTGCTCGCACTGCTCGATCAGCGTGTCCTTGTAGCATTCCCAGTCGAGTTTTACGGGATCGCCGTCCACTTTCTCCAAAGCTTGATAGATCGGCACGGTGCCGATCGGCACCGGGGAATTCCTCAAAATCCATTCGCGGGTGTTGTGGATGTTGCGGCCGGTGGAGAGGTCCATCACGGTGTCGGCGCCCCAGCGGATCGCCCACACCATCTTTTCCACTTCCTCCTCGACCGACGAGGTGACCGCGGAGTTGCCGATATTGGCATTGATCTTCGTGAGAAAGTTCCTGCCGATGATCATCGGCTCGAGCTCGGCGTGATTGATGTTGGACGGGATGATGGCGCGGCCGCGCGCCACCTCGTCGCGCACGAATTCCGGGGTGACGAAAAGCGGCACCGAAGCGCCAAAACTCTCGCCGTCGTCATGGGCTTCCTGCGCGACATCGAGCATTTTCTTGCGCCCGAGATTTTCGCGCTCGGCGATATAGATCATTTCCTTGGTGATGACGCCTGAGCGCGCCCACTCGAGCTGGGTGATGGGGGCGTCGCCGACGCCGCGCAGCGGCTTTGGCGTATTGGGGAAATTGCGCGCCAGATGCTTGCCGGTGACATTGCCATTGTCGACCGGCTGGATCGGGCGGCCGTCATACTCCTCGACAGCGCCGCGTTCCTTGACCCAGTCGATGCGGGCGCGCTTCAAACCCTGCTCGACGTCGATCGCGGCATCATTGTCGGTATAGATGCCGGACGGATCGTAGACCCGCACCGGTTCCTCGCCGGACCCTTCCGTGAGCGGGATCTCGCGCAGCGGCACGCGCAGCTCCGGCGCGGCTTCCGGCGACGAATAAATCTTCCGCGAGCCTGCAATCGGGCCGGTGGTCACCTTCGGCGTGGCGAGATCGGATTCGGCGAGTGGCTTATTCATGGGGGCGCGCTCCACTGTTGCTTTGGGCATGATCTGATCCGAATACCGGAACACCGGTTTTCGGCATCATGCCCTCGAGCGATCCGACATGACGCGCGTGGGGCGGGATTTCGCGAGTAGTTTCCGTCCCTTCGCCGGCATGACCCGGATCAGGTTCAAAGGGTCACCGCGACTGCGGTCTCTCAGCTCCTTGCGGAGCTCCCCTCGGAACAGGCTTAATCTAAGCTCTCGCGGCTTTGTGTCAACGCGGTGAAACTGTGCTGCCGAGCCCGACGCGTCCGTCGGCGGTCCTTCGGCCCGGTCAGGCCTAATGGCCCAACAAGCCACGGGTGATGTTGCGCCTACCGTGGAGGATGCGAAGCAACGTCAAAGTGTCGTCGTCGTTGCTGAAATCATAGATAAGCAGGTAGGGTTGAACGATCGCGATGCGGGTATTGCGCCCTAGAATTGGTCGCGGCGCACCGGTCCGGGGCAGATCGACAAGGCCCGCCAATGTCTGCTGAAAGCGGCGGCTGTAGCTCTCCGCAATACGGGCGCCGGCTTCGCGGTCAAGATAGGTAAGAATTTCGCTCGCATCCGCGTTCGCCTCGGGCGTAACGACCAAACGCGTCATTTGGAGCGCAGCGAAGCGACCTTAACGTCGAGATTTTTGAAGAACTCTTCACCGGAGATCACATTTCCCCGGGCGACGGAAGCGCGCGCCTCGTCGACGTAAGGCTTGGCCCAGGCCAAATCATCCTCGTGCAAGGCCTTGAGTTCGGCAACGGCAACGGCGAGCGCCTCGTCGATCGACGCAAAACGGCCGGCGGCAACTTCGGCCTCCAGCCATTCCTGCTGTTCACGAGAGAGCGAAACGTTCATGACACAAATATAGCGGCAATTCCGTCGGAAATCCACGTTCCAAACCGGCGCGACGCAGGGCTGCCTCAATAATCCTTCAACAGCCGCTGGATGTAGTCGAGCTCGTCCTGCGGGCGGCCCATGTCGCCAAAGCGCTTGCGCAGTTCCTCGATGATGCGGCGGGCGCGCTGCACGTCGATCTCGCCCGGCACCTTGACCGTGGCGTCGTCGCCGTATTCGCGGCCGCGCAATGGCCGGCCGAGCGGATCGGTGTCCTGCTCGGCGCGCGGCTGACCAAGCCGGCCGCCGCGGCCTTGGCCCGGCCCCTGCCCCATTTGCTGCTGCATCGATTGCGCCATGCCTTGGGCGCCCTTGCGCATGGCATCGAGCGCGCGGCCTTGGGAATCGACCGCGCCGTCGGCATTGCCCTCCCCGAGATCGCCCTCGGCCTCGCCCATGGCATCGCCGGCCTGGCCGAGCTGGTCCATCTGGTCGTGGCCTTGCCCCTGACCCTGACCCTGCTGGCCTTGGCCCTGACCCTGCTGGCTGTCCTGGTTCTGGCCGAAGCCGCGGTTCTTCAAGTCGTCGAGCAATTTGTTGAGCCGGTCGCGCAGCGCCTGCTGATTCTGGCGCAATTCGCCCATCGAACCGCCGGGCTGTTGCGGCTGGCCGGGTTTGCCGCGCTGGCCGGGCTGCGCGTCCTGCTGGCGCTGATCCTGGCCTTGTTTGAAGGTACGGTCGCGCAAATTCTGCTGCTGGCGGATCATATCGCCGAGCTCATCGAGCGCCTGCATCATGTCGTCGTTGTCGTCGCCATTGGCGTCGGGCGAGGCCATCTGCAGATTTTCCATCATCTGCGTGAGCTGCTGCAGGAGCTGGCGCGCGGCATCCTTGGCGCCGCTCTTGGCGAGGTTCTCCAGCCGGTCGAGCATGTGCTGCAGGTCCTTCTGACTGAGCACATGGGCATTGGGACCGAGCGGCCGCGACAGCTGCTGGCTGTTTTTCAATTGCTCGGCCATGGCCTGCACGAAGCGATCCATCGCCGCGCGCAACTGATCCATCAGCTGTTTGATCTCGTCGTCGGAGGCGCCGCGGTCGAGCGCCTGCTGCAGCGCGTTCTCGGCGTTGCGCAGCGCGTCCTGGGCGCCGGAGAAGTCGCCGTCCTCCAGCCCTACCGCCATCTGCCACAGCCGTGCCACCACATCGCGCAGATCGTCGTCGCTCTTTGAGCGCACCAGCGACCAGAAGATCGAGCGCAGTCCGAGATAGACGCCGGCTTCGGGCGTGAATTTGTCCGGCGCGATGGCAAGCGCATCGAGCGCGGTGATGACCAGCGGACGCGTATTGGCGTCCATCGCCAGATTGCGCCGCTGTTCGATCAGCGCCCGCGCCAGAGGCTTGGTGAAAACGCGCTGCGGCAGGCGAAACGAAAACGGCTCGCTCTTGCCGACATTGCCGCCCTCGTCATGAGCGATGAGCGTCATGGTCACTTCGGCGCCGGCCCAAGGGTGGTCGGTGAGGTCCTTGATCGTCTGGCCGACGCCGTTTTTGGTGCGCGCCTGCGGCAGCACCAGCGCCAATTCGGGCGGACCGTAGAGCGGATGCCGGTTGGCGGCCGACGCCGGAGCACTATCCTTGCTCACCTCTTTGCGCACAAAGGTCGCCTCGGCCTTGGTCACCCCGTAATCGTCTTCGAGCCGATAGGACAAAAGCAGCGAGCCACGGTTCTGCTGCTGGGGATCCTTGGTCAGCGCGATGGTCGGCGGCTTGTCGGGGATGGCGTTGAACGGCCACACCAGATCGTCGCCGGCGCCGCGCAGCGTCGCCGTGCCGGTCGCTGTGATGGCAAAACGATGCTCGTCGGTGCCGGCCGGCGGGTGCACCTCATCCTTCGCAGGCGTCACGCCGCCCGAACCGGAGATGTCGAGATTGCGCTTGCCGGTCGAACGCACGATCAGCGTCGAATTGACCGGCACATTGATCGGCAAGCCGTTCGATTCTTGGGCCTGCACGGTCGCCGACACCTCGCCGGGATGAATCCCGGGCAGCATGATCGGCGCCCGCCCGGTATAGGCGGGCGGCGTCACCCAGGCGTCGACGCGGAAATCCGCGGGCAGCGCCACGCCCTGCCAGTCGAACGCCACGGCGATCCGCCTCCAGCGCTCGCCGCCGGCGGCAAAGAATGTCGCAATGCAAGCGATCAGCACCAGCGCGCGCAAGGCATAGGGGTCGCGGCGGGCGACGCGCGGCGAGGGCTTGCCGGGCGTGAGCGCGCGGGCCGCGGCGAGCGAGCGCTCGACATGGGCGTTCCACAGCGCCAGCGAATAGGGATCTTTGGCCGAGACCGCGAGCTGATCGCCGAGCGCGGTCGCCGGGCGATGGGCGAGCCCGCTGCCGCGATCGAGCCGGCGCAAGCCCTCGCGCAGCGCCGGGATGCGCAAAAACACAAAGGGCACGACGGCAGCGACTACGATCACGACAAAGCCGATCAGCGCAAGCGCGCGGCCGAGCGGCGGCAGGTACAGCCAAAGCCCGAGCCAGGACAGGCTGAGGAAAAGCCCGAGCGCGGTCGCAAGGCTCGCCAGCGCTGGCCACAGCCGTTCCCAGAAGATGGTCCAGCGCGCGCGCCGCACGGCAGCCGCGACGAGCGTTCGGGCCGCGGCATCGGCCGGGCTTTGCTCGGATGTGGTCGCGGGCGCAGGCTGTTCCGTCACTGCAGTTCCATCATTTCAGACCCAGAAGCTTATGCGTGACAACACGATAACATGAGGGCCGGTTCATGGCACTTATCCTGGCATCGACCGGCTGCTTGGTGCAGCGATGCAAATTCGACGCCAGCGCGGCTGCGGCTGCCGAGCGCTCCCTTGCCGCGTTGGATATGGGGCCGGAGCGGTGCCCATTCACCTTTGCGGACAAGCACTTCGGTCAAAGATCGGTGCATTGACACGTGACCCGCGGGGCCTGCGCATCGCGGCGACGGACGTTCAAAGGGCGCGCCGTTCGCCGGCCCGCACCGCGCGGCGCGAGTGAGGCCAAAGCCCGATCCGCCGGCCAAACGCGCGAATCGACGGGCTCGCGATCGACGCCTCGCGGGCGCGGAAAACGATTGCCAAGAATTTCCCGGAATGGGATGACCGAGCCGCGGGAGCTGCAAATGAAGTTTTGGGAGGATCCGCGCGTCGCGCGCGGCATGACGGCGCAACTCGCGGAGCGCCGCAAGCGGATTGCCTCAGGCGAAAAGCCGCTGGGGTGGAAAATCGGCTTCGGCTCGCCCTCGGCGCTGCAGCGGCTGGCGATTGCGGCGCCGTTGTCCGGCTATCTGATGCAAGCCGGCCTGCTGCCGTCCGGCGCCACCATCGACGTCAAAGGCTGGACGCAATTGATCGCGGAGCCGGAGCTTGGGGTTCGGCTGGGCAGCGATATTGCGGCCGGATCGACCGCGGCCGCGGCGCATGCCGCGATCGCGTCGCTGACGCCGGCGATCGAGATCATCGATCTCGCTTTTGCCGGCAGCCCCGGCAATGTCGATGCCGTGCTAGGGCGCAACATCTTTCAGCGCCACGTCGTGCTCGGCGGCAACAGTCGCGACGGCGGCGACACCTCCGACCTCACTTGCCGGATCGTTCGCCGCGGCACACTCGCCCACGAAACGACAACGCCTGAGACGCTCACCGGAAAGCTTCCCGATCTGTTGGTGCACTTGGCGGATATGCTCGATGGCTTCGGCGAAAAGCTTAAAGGCGGCGATCTCGTCATCTGCGGCTCGATCGTGCCGCCGCCGCTGATCGCGCCGGACGAGGTCGAGTTCGATTACGAAGTAGAGCCGATCGGCGCGGTGTCGGTGAAGTTCGCGCGCTGAGCGCGACAAGCCTCACAACCAGTTCGGCAAGCGATCCAGCGCGATCAACGCTTCGGCCGTGACGCGTGGCCGGATCAGCGCCCATTCGTCCTTGCGCACCAGCACTTCGGGGATCAGCGCCCGGCTGTTATAGGTGCCGGATTGGGTGGCGCCATAGGCTCCCGCCGTCATCACCGCCAGAAGATCGCCTGACTGCGGCGCGACCATGGAACGGTCGAGCGCGAGGAAGTCGCCGGATTCGCAGACCGGGCCGACCACGTCGGCCTTGATGCGCGGCGTGCCGAGCGGCGCGTGGCGCACCGGGCGGATGTCATGGTGGGCGTCATAGAGCGTCGGGCGGATCAGATCGTTCATGCCGGCATCGACGATGACGAAGGTCTTGGTTTCGCCATGCTTGAGATAAAGCACCCGCGTCACCAGAATTCCGGCATTGCCGACGATGAGCCGACCCGGCTCGAAGATGAGCTTGCAGCCAAGCTTCTGCGTCGCGCCCTTGACGATCGCCGCATAGGCGTCCGGATCGGGCGGCGGCTCGTTGTCCTCGCGATAGGGAATGCCCAAACCGCCGCCGAGATCGACATGGCTGATAGTGTGGCCGTCGGCGCGCAGCACGGTGACGAAGTCGGCGAGCAGCGCAAAAGCATCGCCGAACGGATCGAGCTCGATGATCTGGCTGCCGATATGCATGTCGACGCCGATGATGCGCACGCCCGGAAGCTTGGCGGCGCGCGCGTAGACGTCGCGGGCGCGGCTGATCGGAATGCCGAATTTGTTCTCCGATTTGCCGGTCGCGATCTTGGCGTGGGTCTTCGGATCGACGTCCGGATTGACGCGGATCGAAATGTCGGCACGGCGGCCCTTGGCGGCCGCGATCGCCGAGAGCAGATCAAGCTCCGGCTCGGATTCGACGTTGACGCAGAGAATGCCCTCGTCGACCGCGAGCTCGAGTTCACGCGCGGTCTTGCCGACGCCGGAGAACATGATCTTCTCGGGCGGAATTCCCGCGGCACGCGCCCGCATCAGTTCGCCTTCGGACACGACGTCGGCGCCGGCGCCGAGCCGGGCCAGCGTCGCGATCACCGCCTGATTGGAATTCGCCTTCATGGCATAGCAGACCAGCGCATCGACATCGGCGAAGGCGCCGGCGAACACTCTGTAGTGTCGTTCGATGGTGGCGCTGGAATAGCAATAGAACGGCGTGCCGACGGCGTCGGCAAGCGTGACAAGATTGACCGCTTCGGCATGAAGTACGCCGTCGCGATAGGCAAAGTGATGCATGGCAAGAGTCTTTAGCGCGAGATTTTAGAAATCGCTATCGCAGCAACGGATCGAGAATGAACGGTTTTTTCTGACCTGCCGCCGCCACCGGATTACCCTGCGCATCGAAGCCGGTTCGCATGGTGTTTTCCTGCTCCGAACCGGAACCGGGCGCCGCCGAACTCGATTGCGCGCTCGGCGCCGCTATCGCCGGGCCCGGCGGCAATTCGAGCGGTCCGGCGCGCCCACAGGCCGACAGCGCCAGCGCGGCGATAAATGTCGCAGCGAGCCCGAAACGACGACCATATCCGCTCGGCCCCGCGTCGGCGGGGACCCAGCGCTGGATTCCCGCTTGCGCGGGAACGAGCGGAAATTCTAATCGGACCCCAGCCAAACCACGCTCCACAAAGGCGTTTTCGGAAACAGCATAACACAACGCAGCGTCACGGCGACATTGTGTCGGCAACGTCTTGCCAGCAGGTTTACGGCTTCTTTTTCAGCCGTTTGAGCCAGGCTTTGGCCTGCGTGCGGACGTTGTTCGGCGCCGTGCCGCCGTAGGCTGCACGGCTTTTCACCGAATTGCCGACCGACAGCACCCCGAAAACCGCCTTGGTGATGCGCGGCTCGACCGCTTGCATGGCTTCGATCGGCAGCTTGTCGAGGGCCAGGCCGGCGTCTGCGGCCGCGGCGACGATCCGCCCGGTGACGTGATGGGCGTCGCGGAACGGCAGCTTGAGCGTGCGAACGAGCCAATCGGCGAGGTCGGTGGCGGTCGAATAGCCTTCCCCCGCCGCAGCTTTCATGCGTGCCGCATCCGGCTCGATATCTCCGACCATGCCGGTCATGGCCTTAAGCGAGAGACCGAGCGCAGCGATCGCGTCGATGGCGCCTTCCTTGTCCTCTTGCAGGTCCTTTTGATAGGCAAGCGGCAAGCCCTTGATCACCACCAAGAGCCCGGTCAGCGCGCCAACAATGCGACCGGTCTTGGCGCGCACCAGTTCGGCGGCGTCTGGATTGCGCTTCTGCGGCATCATTGAGGAGCCGGTGGTGAATTTATCCGACAGCCGGACGAGGCCCGTGAGCGGCGACGACCAGATCACGATCTCCTCGGCGAAGCGCGACAAATGCACAGCCGTGATCGCACAGGCCGACAGCGTCTCCAGCACGAAATCGCGATCGGCGACGGCGTCGAGCGAGTTCGCCATCGGCCGCGCAAATCCGAGCGCCTTCGCGGTCATGCCGCGGTCGATCGGAAAAGACGTTCCGGCGAGCGCGCCTGCGCCGAGCGGGCTTTCATTTAAGCGCGCCCGCGCATCGGCGAAACGGCCGCGGTCGCGCCCCGCCATCTCGACATAGGCCAACAGATGATGGCCGAAGGTCACCGGTTGCGCGGGTTGCAGATGGGTGAAACCCGGCATCACTGTGCCGGCATGTTCGAGCGCCTTTTCGGCGAGCGCGCGCTGATAGGAGGCCAAGGCCGCATCGATCTCGTCGATCGCATCGCGCACCCAGAGCCGGAAATCGGTCGCCACCTGATCGTTGCGCGAGCGCGCGGTATGCAGCCGTCCGGCCGCCGGCCCGATCAGCGCGGCAAGCCTGCTTTCCACATTCATATGGATATCTTCAAGCGCGCGCTTGAAGGAGAACTTGCCGGCCGCGATCTCTGACAGGATCGTGTCTAGACCGTGAGCGATCTTCTTTGCATCTTGCGCCGTGATGATGCCTTTTTTGGCGAGCATCGCCGCATGCGCCTTGCTGGCGGCGATGTCCTGCCGGTAGAGGTGACGGTCGAAGTGGATCGAGGCGTTGATATCCTCCATGATCGGATCGGGTCCCGACCCGAAGCGTCCGCCCCACATCCTGTTGCTCATGACCGTATTCTCGTGAAGGCCAAGTCTTGTGACGCGCACATCGATGCTCTTTCGCAAATGCGAGCTAAGTTTCCTTAAATGAACCGGCAATCCGTCTCGTCGCTCAACAAAATCGGCCGCCTGCGCCTGGTTTCGGTCGCGGCGGCAGTCGCGGTCCTGCTCGTGCTGGCCGGGGTATACGGGATTGGGCGGCTCCGAGGCAATCCGGCCGATGCGGCTTGCCGGCCGGCGGTTAATGCCGCGAGCCGGCTCGTACCGCTGGTGCACGGCGAGGTCGCCGCCCTTGCGGTGGCGCAAACGCCGTTTCGCGTGCCCGAACTGGCCTTCAAGGACGCCCAAGGCCGCGACAGGACGCTCCTCGACTGGCGCGGTCGGACCGTCCTTCTCAATCTCTGGGCCACCTGGTGCGTGCCGTGCCGCCGAGAAATGCCGGCGCTCGATGCGCTTGAGGACAAACTCGGAGGTGCGAATTTCGAGGTCGTCGCCATCAATATCGACACCCGCAATCCGGACAAGCCGCTCGCCTTCCTCAAAGAAGCCGGGGTGAACCACCTCGCTTATTACACCGATCAAAGCGCGCGGTTGTTCGAAGACCTGAAAACCACGGGCCTCGCCTTCGGCATGCCGACGACCATCATCGTCGACCGCTCAGGCTGCGAGATCGGCAACATGGCCGGTCCCGCGGAATGGGCGAGCGGCGACGGCGTCAAGCTCATCAGTGCGGCGATCGCTGGGGCCGGTGCGGACTGAGGAAAAGCCCGGGGCTTAATTGCCGGAGATCTTCTGCACCACCGGCAACCAGGTTTCTTGTTGCTTGTCGACGAAGGAGAGGACTTCTTCGGGCGTCATTGCGCGCGGATAATTGCCGAATTCGGCAAGCTTCTTTTTGAAGTCCGCGTCGCCGAGCACTTTGCTCAAATCCGCGTTGACTTTCGCTATGATCGGCGCGGCTGTACCGACCGGCGTCACGACGACTTGCCAGCCGGAGCCCCGAAAGCCCGGCAGCGTTTCAGCCACCGTGGGCAGATCGGGAAACTCCGGCAGACGTTCCAACGAGCCGACGGCGATCAGTTTCACCTGTCCCGCTTTGACCGCTCCGGCAATCCCCGAATAACCCTCGATGATCATGGACACGCGGCCATCGGCGACGTCGCCGATCGCGGAGGCCGGACCGTGCGTGTAGGGTACCGATACCAGTTTGATATCCGCGCGTTCCTGAAGGAGTTCACCGGTCAGGTGCGTGAGTCGGCCAATCCCCGTCAACGCGATCGTGATCTTGTCCGGCTCTTTCTTGGCGAGCGCTATGAGCTGAGGCAGGGTCGCGACGCCGAGCGAAGGCGATACGGCGACGAACATCGGCTGGTCGGCCGTGAACCCGACGGGCAGGAAATCCCGCGGCAGCTTGACCGGAAGGTTTGGCGCGATGCTCGGCAGCGCCACGAAAGTCGATAGCGTAGGATTAAACAGGGTATAGCCGTCGGCTGCGGCTTCGGCAGCAGCGTGAACGGCGAGACTGCCGTTCGCGCCCGGACGATTGAGCACCACGACCTGCTGCCCCCAGATCTTGCCGAGCCCCTCGGCGACGAAGCGGGCAACGACATCCGGCGCGGAACCGGCCGCGGAATCGGAAACGATCGTCACTGGCCGATCAGGATAACTTGCGGTTTGGGCAAAGGCGCTGGAGGCTACTGGCAACACCAACAAACAAAGAATGCCGAGCCAAGACCTCAACCGATGCATTTTTGTCTCCGACTTCCCATGGCGATGCGGTTAATAACTAAAGGACCTAGCGTCAATTGATAATCACCGTCAATCCGAGCGCGGGCGCTATAAGAAACCGCCAACATGTCGATGTTTTATAGACGATTTCTTTTAGGAAACCTCACGAGCGCGACATTTTGACCTTTTGCGAATGGCGACCTGCGTCGTCGGCCGGGCCGCGCGCAAGCTTGCCCGGGGCCGAGAAATCTTGCAGAGTTTATGTTTGCGTTCACTGAGGATGCCGTAGCCGGGAAAGGTATTCGTCCATGTCCACTGCAACGAACGCTGTCAAGCTCGTTTCCGAATCCGCCATGCCCGCCGACGTGCGCGCCACTCAGATCCAACCCGCCGTCGGCTCAACGATATCGGGATTCAGGTTTGACGGCCGGCCTCTCACCGACGCGTTCCGCTCAGCTCTGCGCGATCTCTTGCACAACCGCGGTTTGGTGGTGTTCGAGCCGGGCACGGCGACTGCGGAAAACTTCACGGCCTTCGCCGGCTTCCTCGGCGAGTTTTTCTATTATGCGGGTCCCCACACGCCGCGCGCGCCGGAGAATCCCGACGCCACGATGATCGACTCGCTCAAGGACAAGAATCTTCGCAATCACATCTGGCATGCCGATGGCGGATTTCGTTCGGACGCGCCGGCGTTCACGGCGCTGTTTGCGCAGCAATTGCCGGATTCCGGCGGCGATACGATGTTCAGCAACACGGCTTGGGTCTACGAGCATCTCGATCCCTTGTTCGCGGCCTACCTTGAAACGCTGACGGTGATTCAGTCGGCGGACGCGACCGGGCATATCACCGATCGATATCTCGATCCGAAGGAAGCGGCCGAAGCGAGAGGACGCATGCCTCCGTTCGAGGCGCCGCTGGTGCGCGTTCACCCCGCGACCGGCCGCAAATGGATCGCGGTCAACGAGTCCTACACCAACTATATCAAAGGTGTCAGCCGGATCATGAGCCAGAATATTCTCGGCATCCTGTTCGACATGATCAAGTCGCCGGAGGCGACGGCGCGCTACACCTGGACCCGCGGCGCGCTCGCGATCTGGGATAATCGCGTTGTCCAGCACAAGGGCATCAAGGATTACGGCAGCGGCCGCCGGATTCTCTATCGCGCGACCATGACCGCGTAAGGTGCGTTTCCAGTGAACGACGTTCGTTCGAAAGCGCTGATCACGGTCGGCGAACTCGCTGCGCTGCTCGACGCGCAACAGCCAGTCGTAGTGCTGGACGTCATCGACGAACCGGGTGCGGCGCCCGACGACAGGCCCAAAATAGCCGGGGCTCTCTCTGTCGATCTGGCCACGGACTTCTCCGGCAAGCCCGCCCTTGCGGCCGGCAGGCGACCCTTGCCGCCTATTGTCGAGCTGCAGGCAAAAGCCCGCGCCTGGGGAATCCGCACTGATAGCGCCGTCGTGGTTTACGACAACTCGGGCGGCGCACTGGCTTCGCGCGCCTGGTGGACCTTGCGATGGGCGGGTCTCGCCGATGTCCGCATTCTCGATGGCGGATTTGGCGCGTGGAGCGCGGCAGACCACGCCTCATCGAGCCATCTCGGCACGCAAGCTGCCCACGCTGGAGATGTCACTCTGACACCGGGACATATGCCGACGATCGATGCTGAGGAAGCCGCCGCGCTTGCCAAACAATCCAGGCTGCTGGATGCACGGCCGCGCGCGTCTTATATCGGCGATCCCGGCAAGCCCGGCACCGGTCATATTCCGGGAGCGATCCACGCCCCTTCGGGTGCCAACCTTGCCGCGGGAAAATTCAAACCCGCCAGCGAACTTCGCGCCTCGTTTGCTTCGTTTGGCGCGACAGGGTCGGCGAAATTCGGCGTCTATTGCGGCAGCGGCAACGCCGCGGCCCACGCGATTGCGGCGATGTCCGCCATCGGGCTTGCGCCGGCGCTTTATGTCGGGTCATGGTCCGCCTGGAGTAGCGATCCGTCGCGGCCGGTAGCGACGGGTGCCGAACCGGGATAGTTGTCGCGGCGGGCCGCAGTGGCGTCCCCTTTAAGGGTCAGCCTAAAGCCTCATTCGCCTCTTCGTTCTCAAACCAGCAGCATCGCGCGGACGACGCTTCGCCGATCAACTCGATTTGCTTTCATGATGACCCGCACCCGCCGCCGCGATCTTCTCATCATTCTTATCCTTGGCGCGCTCTCTACGGTGAGCCCGTTTTCCATCGACATGTATCTGCCGGCGTTTCCGCAGATCGCGCGCGATCTCGGCACCACGCCCGCGGAGATTTCACTCTCGGTATCGGGCTATTTCGTCGGACTCGCCTTCGGGCAACTGTTCTACGGGCCGCTGCTCGATCGCTTCGGCCGCAAAAAGCCGCTGTATGGGGGCTTGAGCCTGTTCGTCCTCGCCTCGCTGGGCTGCCTGACGGCGCGGTCGCCCGGCCTGTTCATCGCCTTCCGCCTGCTGCAGGCCGTCGGTGGCTGTGTCGCGCGGGTCGGCGCCGTCGCCATGGTGCGGGATTTTTTCCCGGTCGAGGAATGCGCGAAAATCCTCTCACTGCTGTTTCTCGTGCTCAGCGTCTCGCCGCTGTTTGCGCCGTCGATCGGCGGCTTTGTCGCCACGACCGTGGGCTGGCCGTGGATCTTCGTCATTCTCGCCGGCTTCGCCGTGATCGTGATGGCGCTGATCACCGTGTATCTTCCCGAAGGCCACCAGCCGGACCCCGATATTTTACTTCGCCCCGGCGCCATTCTGAGAGGGTTTGCGAGTGTCATCGGCCATCCGCATTTCTATACTTACGCGATCGGCGGCGCTTTTTCCTTTGCCGGCTTGTTCGTCTATGTGACCGGCTCGCCGATTATTTTCATCGACACCTTTCATGTCGACCCGCGCATCTATGGGCTGATTTTTGCAGCGCTGGGCTTAAGTTTCATCGGCGGCAGTCAGTTGAACCATTGGCTGGCGCGACGGTATCACAGCCGGCAGATTTTCCGGACTGCGCTGATCTGCCAGAATATCGTTCTGTTCGCGATTTTCGCCGGCACCGCGCTTCACGCGTACGGCTTGGCGGCGAATATCGTCCTGCTGATGCTGTATCTGCCCTTCTGCGGCGTAGCCTTTCCCAATGCCGCGGCGATGGCGCTCGCGCCCTTCAGCAAGAACGTCGGCAGCGCGTCGGCCTTGCTCGGTTTTCTCCAGATGGGGATCGGCGCTTTCGCCTCGACCGGCGTCGGCTTATTGCATTCGTCCGATAGCCTGCCGATCTTTGCGGTGATGAGCGCGACCGCCGCCATCGGCCTCGTCATTCTGCTGGTCAATCAGAGCCGAGTCGCCGACGCGTAGCGCACGGCACTAGCGAGCCAACAGCTGAAATCCGGCGATGACAATTTCGACGGCGATCAAGACGACGATGATCAG
The DNA here is from genome assembly GCA_049519075.1 of Xanthobacteraceae bacterium. Classification (GTDB taxonomy): domain Bacteria; phylum Pseudomonadota; class Alphaproteobacteria; order Rhizobiales; family Xanthobacteraceae; genus BOG-931. The sequence continues at coordinate 18,452 of JBEKRD010000019.1, forward strand.
TTCCAGCCGCAGCGACCGTTCGGTGTCGATAATGTCGGCGAAGGCCTTGGCGGAATCCGAGATCACCGTGAGCTTGCGGGTCAGGACATCGGCGCGCTCCTTCAATTCGTATTCGTCTTCGAGCCGCGCATAGAGGCGCTCCAGATCGGGCCGTTCCCACAGCACATCGGGTTTTTCCGCCACCGCGACCAGACCGGAAACGCGGTGCTGGACCAGAAGCGCGTTGCCGATGTGCTTGAGGATCGCGCGACGGCCGCCAGGGGTGCGGCCACGGTCGGCGAGTCCCTGGGCGATCGGCTGGATCACGTCGAAAACTGTCGCGACGTTTTTTTCGTCGTGCGCCAGCACCACGCTGGTGGCGAGCGCATCGGCGATCAACAGCGTGTGTTCGATGGTCAGCGCCTTCACCACGATAACGCCCGGCGCGATCTGGTCGTCCTTCTCGGGGGCGACCTCGATTTGAACGGATTCTTCCTCGCGCGGCTGGATCGGCCCCTTGATGCGGCCGTCCAGGCGGCGGATGACTTCGTCCTCTTCGAGCGGCGACATGCCGACCATGACCCCGACGCCGTAACGGAATAGCGCGACGGTCCCTTTTGCACCGGCGCGGAACGCCAGCGGCATGGTCGACAGCAGGTCGTTGCGTTCGAGCCCTGCGGTATCGATGCGGTCGCCGAGCAGGAGTGCCCTGACGGTAATCCGATGCTCATATCTGATCGGAAAATCGCTCATAAAAATCCCGCGTCCGCTGTGAAATAAGGGCCGGAGCGCCGCCTTTTAAGGCGACGGGTGGAAAATAAATGCTGACGACCCAAGACTGACGGCTTTAGGGAGATTAGCGGATTTCGGCACTCACTTCGAGCTAGCCCTGCTAGGCGCTGACGTCGAGGCCGTTACCGATATTGGCCGCGACATTGGCGAGCGGCTTGATGCTCTGCTGTGCGCTATCAATCAATTTTGCGATCGAAGCGCCCTTATCCGCGTTCATACGCTCCATCTGCGTCGCGACGGTGAGTTTCGCCATGCCGGCTTGAGCGCCGACGACCGCGGATACGAGGCTCATATTCATGATCGAAGGATTCAAGGCCCGGAAGCTTAAGATCAGATGAATCGGCGTCCGATATCAGCTTTCGCGCCGTGGGACGGACCAGGATTGACATCACTACCCGCCGCTCTATACTTAACCACATGGTTAAGGTTTCAAGCTCTGCCCTCGATCGCACTTTCGCGGCACTTGCCGATCCGACGCGGCGCGCGCTGGTGATGCGGCTCGCCGAGGAGCCCGGCCTGTCGGTGAGCGAACTCGCCGCGCCGTTTTCGGTGTCGCTACCGGCGATCATGAAGCATCTCGACGTGTTGTCCGATGCCGGCCTCGTGGCGCGCAACAAGACCGGACGCACCGTCGCCTGCCGGCTCGACGCCGTACCGATGCGCGAGGCGTTCGACTGGCTCAACGCTTACGAAAGATTCTGGTCCGAGCGGCTGTCGAGCCTCGCCGCGTTTTTGGAGGAAGAAGAACCATGGTCACCCAAACAGCCGCCAAGCCCAGCCTCACCCTCAAGCGCCGGTTCAAAGCGCCGCCGGCCAAGGTCTTCGCGGCGTGGATCGATCCGGAAAAAGTGAAGCGCTGGATGGGCCCCGGCGAATTCAAGGCGCTGCATGCCGAATGCGACGCCCGCGTCGGCGGCCGGTATCGCTGGGTGATGCAAGCGCCGAGCGGCGAGGAACACGATGTCGGGGGCGTCCTTCGCGAAATCGTCCCGAACGAAAAGCTGGTCTTCACCTGGGCGTGGAAGTCCACGCCGGAACGCGAATCGCTGGTGACGGTTCTGCTCAAACCGGACGGCGACGGCACATTGCTGACGCTGACGCACGAGCAATTCTTCGACGAAGAGGCGCGCGACCGTCATCAAGGCGGCTGGAACGGCGCGCTCGACAAGATGGAAAAATTGTTCGCCTGAAACAGGAGGAGAAAATCATGCCCGCATCTCACGGTAAATTCTACTGGAACGAGTTGATGGCCCGCGACGTCGCGCGCGCCAAGAAGTTCTACGGCGAAACAATGGGTTGGAGCTTCGACGCCATGCCGATGCCGGGCGGCGGCACCTATTGGGTGGCAATGATGGGCGACGAAGCCGCCGGCGGCATCTTCGACATCAGCGGCCCGGAATTTAACGGCATGCCCGAGGGCTGGATGGCCTACATCGCCGTCGACGACGTCGATGCGCGCACGAAAAAGGCCGTCAAAGCCGGCGCCACAGTCATGAAGCCCGCATTCGACGTGCCCGGTGTGGGCCGTATCGTGATCTTGCGGGAGCCCGGCGGGGCGGGCATCGGCTGGATGACCCCCGCATAGGAGGTGACCATGCAACCGCATAAAATCGTCTCCCACGACGAATGGCTCGCCGCCCGCAGGGCGCACCTCGCCGAGGAAAAGGCCTTTACGCGGGCGCGCGACGAATTGAGCCGTAAACGCCGCGACCTGCCGTGGGAAAAAGTCGAGAAGAATTACGTCTTCGACACCGCAAACGGCAAGCAGACCCTCGCCCAGCTGTTCGGCGGCAAGAGCCAATTGATCGTCTATCACTTCATGCTCGGGCCCGGCTGGGAAGCCGGCTGCCCGAGCTGTTCGCTTTTGGCCGATCATTTCGACGGCGCCGCCATCCACCTTGCCCAGCGCGACGTCAATTTCGTCGTCGTGTCTCGCGCACCGCTCGCGGAGATCGAAAGATTCCAACACCGCATGGGCTGGCGGTTCAAATGGCTGTCGTCGAACGGCTGCGACTTCAACTTCGACTATCAGGTCTCGGCGACGCCGGAAGAGAAAGCGACCGGCAAGGCGTTCTACAACTACGAAATGACCGATTTCCCGAGCGAGGAGCGGCCCGGCGCCAGCGTGTTCTACAAGAACGACGCCGGCGATATCTTCCACACCTATTCGAGCTACGGACGCGGTCTCGATATTTTGATCGGCGCCTATAATTTCCTCGATCTCGCGCCGAAGGGCCGCGACGAGGCGGGCTTGGCGTGGTCGATGGCCTGGGTCCGCCACCACGACCGCTATGACGGAGCCGTCATCGATCCGACGGCACACTATGTGGAGCCGAAAACTTCAACGTCTTGTTGCGACTGATGCGGCGCGTGACGCAAACGAAACTCCAACACCGAACCTGGGGAGCACGATCAAATGTCGACCGAACTCAAATATCTGGCCCTGACGGCGATGCTGACGGCGTCGCTGTGGATTCCCTATGTCGTCTCGCAGGTGATGACCAACGGCTTTCTGCAGCCGCCGAATTATATCGATCCCACCCAACGTCCGGTGCCGTTGTGGGGCCAGCGCGCGGACCGCGTCTATATGAATGCGGTGGAGACCTTCGCGCCCTTTGCGGCGCTGGTGATCCTGGTTCAGTTGACCGGCAAAGCCGACGCCATGACGGCGTTCTGGGCGCAGTCGTTCTTCTGGTTGCGGGTGGCGCACGCCGTCGTCTATTGGGCCGGCTGGCCCTATATCCGCACCCTCGTCTTCACGCTGGGCTACGTATCGGTCATCGGTCTGTTTTTCGAGCTGATGAAGTAATAAGACGTAGCGGGATCGAGCGCGCGCCGTTCGCCTTGCTGTCTGCGCTGCGGGCGGCGCGTCGTCTTGTGACACGGTGATGAAAATTAGACTACCCGCCCAGTGGAGCGGCAGAGCACTTTAAAGCCGAACGTCTAAAAACTATGCATCTTTGCGAGCGCTATCGGCATTCGGCGAGGCGCGATACAGCTGCACATGGAATCAGCAAGCTCGAATTCGATAATGGACCTGATTTTGCCCAATCGGCGTCTGAATGAGCACTGTCACGGTTGTCAAACGATTGGCACAAAAGCTGCTTACGTTTGATCGTTACCGGATGCCGAACATGCGGAAGGCGTGAGAGCCGATTTGGCGGTGATTTTTTGGTTCGCATTTGAACCGGCTCACTTTCGGACTCTACCAATGAGTACACATTGTCCGTGTGAGCGATGCCAATCCGGCACGCAAGGACGATCGTTCGGACTCGGAAGTCATCAATAATGGTGCGCAGCGACGCACCGCACTCGCAGGGTGGAGACGCCGTAGGGTTTAACCAGCCGGCGGCCGCCGTGTCGGCACACATGATGAGGTCTACATGCCTATGCGAGGTGAACTTTCTCTTCCCCTGGTGTCGTTCCGCGATCGCGCATCGCCAGCCGAGGCTGCGTGGTCGCGCTTGGCGATGACGTTCAACGATCCTGATCTGCGTTTGATTCTCGGCTTCACCGCGATCGGATTATTGCTGACGGTCTGTCTGATCTATAGCTTTCCGGATGTCGGCGGGATGGCCGAAGCACTCGTGCAAACCCCTTCATAAAGGGAAGAATGGACGACCGAGGCTGGCGCGCGTCAATTGCCTCGTCTGTGGTCGGTCGTCCGCTTACCGCGTCGGTACCGGCTTGTCGCCGCGGTAGTCGTAAAAGCCGCGCTGCGTCTTGCGGCCGAGCCAGCCCGCCTCGACGTATTTCACCAAGAGCGGACACGGCCGATACTTCGAATCGGCCAGCCCCTCGTGCAGCACCTGCATGACCGAGAGGCAGATATCGAGGCCGATGAAGTCGGCCAGTTCGAGCGGCCCCATCGGGTGATGGGCGCCGAGCCGCATCGCATTGTCGATGCCCTCGACATTGCCGACGCCTTCATAGAGCGTGTAAATCGCCTCGTTGATCATCGGCAACAGGATACGGTTGACGATGAAGGCGGGGAAATCCTCCGACACCGAGATCTGCTTGCCGAGCTTGGAGACGAATTGCTTGGTCAACTCGAAAGTTGAGTCGTCAGTGGCGATGCCGCGGATCACTTCGACCAGTTCCATCAGCGGTACCGGATTCATGAAATGAATGCCGATGAATCGCTCCGGCCGGTCGGTCGAGGCGGCGAGCCGCGTGATCGAGATTGACGACGTATTGGTGCCGACGATGGTTTCCGGCTTGAGCGCCGGACACAACGCCGCGAAGATCTTACGCTTGAGCTCCTCCTGCTCCGTCGCGGCTTCGATTACCAGATCGCAGTCGCCGAGGTCGCCGAGGGTCTTGGCCGGCGAAATGCGCCTGATCGCCGCCTGCCGCTCCTCATCGCTGATGCGCTGGCGGCTGACTTGACGCGCCAAGTTGCCGTTGATCGTGGCGATGCCCTCGCTGATACGGTCGACGGCGATGTCGTTGAGCAAGACGTTAAAGCCCGACAGCGCGCAGACATGGGCGATGCCGTTGCCCATCTGGCCGGCGCCGACAACGCCGATCTTCTGAATAGGGTGAGCCATCTTATCCGCCTGCTCGCCGCGCATTTGCTCGTTGCGCGCTTTGGGTCGTTCTCTGACCTCGACCATGTCAATTCACCTTATTACGACGATCTCGCCCTACACGCCAGATTCGCCGCACACCAAATTCGCCGCACGCCAGTTTGGCTCAGTGCTTCACCTTGTCGAGCTCCGTCGCCAGTTCCGGCAAGGCCTGGTAGAGATCAGCCACCAATCCGTAGTCGGCGACTTGAAAGATCGGAGCTTCCTCGTCCTTGTTGATCGCGACGATGACTTTCGAATCCTTCATCCCGGCGAGATGCTGAATGGCGCCGGATATGCCGACCGCGATATAAAGGTCAGGCGCCACGACCTTGCCGGTTTGCCCGACCTGCCAATCGTTGGGCGCATAGCCGGCATCGACCGCGGCGCGCGAGGCTCCGATCGCAGCACCGAGCTTGTCCGCCACCGGCTCTATGTATTTGGTGAAGTTGTCGCGGTTTTGCATCGCCCGACCGCCGGAAATGATGATCTTGGCCGATGTCAGTTCGGGCCGCTCGGACTTCGACAGCTCCTCGCCGACGAAACCGGAAAGGCCCGGATCGGCCGCGGCGGCGGCCGGCTCGATAGGCGCCGGCCCGCCGGCGCCAGCGCCGGTCGCCTGGAACGCCGCCGTGCGCACCGTGATGACGCGCTTTTGCTCGGTCGAGCGCACCGTCTGGATGGCGTTGCCGGCATAGACTGGTCGCTCGAAGGTATCCGGTGCCACCACTTTGGTGATCTCGGAAATCTGCATAACGTCGAGGAGGGCTGCGACCCGTGGCATGATGTTTTTTCCGGTCGTGGTCGCCGGCGCCATGATCGTTTCGTAAGGCCCGGCCAGCTCAACGATCAGCGCTGCGACAGGCTCGGCCAGCATGTGATCGTAGGCGGGCGTGTCGGCGAGCAAGACCTTGGCGACGCCGTCAAGCTTCGCCGCGGCTTCCGCGGCCGGTTTGCAGCCGTGACCCGCGACCAGGATATGCACCTCGGCGCCGAGTTGTTTGGCGGCGGTCAGCGCCTTTGAGGTCGCGTCTTTCAGCGACGCGTTGTCGTGTTCGGCGAGAAGAAGGGTCGGCATCAGATCGCTCCGGCCTCGTTCCTGAGCTTGTCGACAAGCTCGGCGACGGTCTTGACCTTGATGCCGGCCTTGCGCACCGGCGGTTCGGCGGTCTTGATCACTTCGAGGCGCGGCTTGATATCGACGCCGTAATCGGCGGCGGTCTTGTCCGCGATCGGCTTTTTCTTCGCCTTCATGATGTTCGGGAGCGACGCGTAGCGCGGCTCATTCAAGCGCAGATCGGTGGTGACGATGGCCGGCATCTTCAGCTTGACCGTTTGAAACCCGCCGTCGACCTCGCGCGTGACCGTCACCGAGTCGCCGTCGAGCGTCACTTTGGAAGCAAAGGTGCCCTGCGACCACCCCAGGAGAGCCGCCAGCATCTGGCCGGTTTGATTGCAGTCATCGTCGATCGCCTGCTTGCCGAGCAGAATGAGGCCCGGCTGTTCGGCGTCGGCGATCGCTTTGAGGATTTTCGCCACGGCGAGCGGCTCGACGGTGCCCTCAGCCTTGACCAGAATGCCGCGGTCGGCGCCCATCGCAAGCGCGGTGCGTATAGTCTCGGCGGCTTGTGCCGACCCGATCGAGGCGACCACGATCTCGGTCGCCTTACCGGCCTCTCGCAGCCGGATCGCCTCTTCGACCGCGATCTCGTCGAACGGGTTCATCGACATTTTCACGTTGCCAAGCTCGACGCCGGAACCGTCGGCTTTGACCCGGATTTTCACATCCTTGTCGATCGCCCGCTTCACGGGCACGAGGATTTTCATCGGTTATTCAATGGGTAATCGGTTGCTGGATCGGATTTTATGCGTTGTCGCCGGCCGTCTTATTAGGGAACCCGACGATGCTGCGGTGCGGAAACCTAACGGCCAGAGCGCTTGCGGTCAACGCCGCTCAGCGGTTCTGGCCGGGCCTCCAGAGCACGTCGCCCGAGCCCTTGCCGTTCGCATAACGGCTTGCGACGAAAAGGAAATCGGACAGGCGATTGACGTATTTCACGACTGCGGCGCTGACGCTTTCGGCCGGGTCGTCTTTAAGCTCCACGATCAGCCGCTCGGCGCGCCGGCAAATGGTGCGGGCGAGATGCAGATAGGCTGCCGCCGCGCTGCCGCCGGGCAGCACGAAGGATCGCAACGGCTCGAGCTCGGCATTGAGCCGGTCGATCTCGGCTTCGAGCCAGGCCACCTGCGTCTCAGTGACCGTTAGTCGCGCGCCGCCGGGACCTTTGCCCTTGCCGTGATCGGGCGTGCACAGATCGGCGCCGAGGTCGAACAGGTCGTTCTGAATCCGCGACATCGCGGTGTCGACGAGCGCATCGCCTGCGAGATGCAACCGCGCTACGCCGATGGCGGCATTGACCTCGTCGATGGTGCCATAGGCCGAAATACGGCGGTCGTATTTCTTGCGCCGCTGGCCGGTTCCGAGCGCCGTGGTGCCGTCATCGCCGGTGCGGGTATAGATCTTGTTGAGGACGACCATGGTTACCCTAGTAGCCGGGGTCGAGCGCAGCGAAACCCAGGGCCGGACATCAAGCGCATCAATCGTTCCCGGATTTTGCTGCGCTCCATCCGGGCTACATGTTATTTCGCCATCACCCAGAGCGTGGCCATGATAACGATGATGGCGACAAATTGCAGCAGCACCCGCAGCCGCATCAGCTTTTGCGAGGTGTTGGCGGAGCCGCCCCGCATCATATTCACGAGGCCGAGCAGCAAGACGATCGCAACCGCGCCGATGGCGATCGGGACCGCGATATGGGACATGAAATCGGACATGGGGCTACTTGTAGCCCGGCTCGACCTTAAGCGAAACCCTGGTTCTTTGCCGTCCGGATTTCGCCGCGCGCGAGCCGGGCCGCAAAATCACCCGCAAAGATGTTTCTCGATATCGTAGACCGGGTGTTTGGTGAGATCCTTGTCGATCTCCGCCACGATCTTGCTTTTTACGTCGTCGTGGAAGCTCTTGCGCAGGTCGGCAAGCGCGCGCGGCGGCGCCACGATGATCAAGGCCTTGACCTTGCGCTCGCGCACGATCTTCTCCAGAGTCGCTGCCACATCGTGTGCGAATCTATGCTCTTCCAGATCGTGCCAGTCGGTCTGCGAAACGCTCGATCGGCGCGGGCCGAGCGATGAATGTGAGCTGCCCGGACGGTCGCTGCCCTGTTCGTGGGTCGACGGATTCTTTTGATCGACGAACACTTGCTCGGTCTTCAGATTGGGAAATTTCTCGTCGCCTTCGTTGCGCAGAACCAGCGCCTTGTGGCCGTCGCCGACGAAAACATAGGCATCGTGGGGAATTTTCAATTTGGTCATTGTTCAGCTCACAGCTTTTTCGCGGCTGTAACAGTGCCCGGCCACCCGGGCGTCCGCGTTGACCTGTGTCAATAAACCCGACGGCGCATTCGTTCCGAGCGTCCTGCCCGGCGAATGACGGGACGCGAACGTTCACTAGTTCGAACCGTCGAGCAAGCGCCGGGCGATGACATGCGCCTGAATTTCGGCAGCACCCTCGAAAATGTTGAGGATGCGGGCGTCGCAGAGAAGGCGCGACACCGGAAACTCGACCGCGAAGCCGTTGCCGCCATGGACCTGCACGGCGTTGTCGGCCGCTGCCCAGGCGACGCGGGCGGCCAACAGCTTGGCCATGCCGGCTTCGAGGTCGCAGCGCCGCCCGGAATCCTTCTGCCGGGCGGCATAATAAGTGAGCTGCCGCGCGATCATGATCTCGACCGCCATCATCGCGAGCTTGTCGGAAATGCGCGGGAAATTCGCGATCGGCTCGCCGAACTGCACGCGCGCGGTGGCGTAAGTCAGCGCCTGCTCCATGGCGGCCTGGGCCACGCCGATGGCGCGCGCCGCGGTCTGGATGCGGGCGGCTTCGAACGTCGCCATCAACTGCTTGAAGCCGAGCCCTTCGACGCCGCCGAGCAGATTTTCCGCCTTGACGACAAAGCCGTCGAACGCGATCTCGTATTCCTTCATGCCGCGATAGCCTAAGACCTCGATCTCGGTGCCGGACATGCCCGCGGCCGGGAACGGATTTTCGTCGGTGCCGCGCGGCTTTTCGGCGAGCAGCATGGACAGGCCCCGATAGCCGGTTTCCGCCGGATTGGTCCGTACCAGCAGCGTCATCAGGTCGGCACGTACCGGATGCGTGATCCAGGTCTTATTGCCGTAGACCTTGTAGACGTCGCCCTGACGTACCGCGCGGGTCTTCAGCGAGGCGAGATCGGAGCCGGTATTCGGCTCGGTGAACACCGCCGTCGGCAGCACCTCGCCCGATGCGATCTTCGGCAGCCATTTGCGTTTCTGCTCCTCGGTGCCGGAGCCGAGGATCAATTCGGCGGCGATCTCCGAACGGGTCCCCAGTGAGCCGACGCCGATATAGCCGCGCGACAATTCCTCGGACACCACGCACATCGATTCCTTGCCGAGCCCCATGCCTTCGTAATCCTCGGGGATGGTCAGGCTGAAGACACCGAGTTCCGCCATCTGGGCGATGATTTCGAGCGGGATGTAATCGTTCTTCAGATGCCATTTCTGGGCATAGGGAGCGACCCGGTCATCGGCGAATTTACGCATCTCCTCGCGGATCGAATCGAGCGTGTCCTCGAGCCCGCAGGCGCCCACCGTCGCATCGTGCTGCTGGCGGATCAGCTCGACGAGGCGCGCGCGGCGGGAAGCGGTGTTGCCGGTGGCGATCAAATGCTCGACCGCGGGCGTCATGCGCGCCGCGGCGGCGGCGGGGCTTACGCCCAGATCGGACAGCCGTACGATCTCGCCTTGGCTCATCGGAATGCCGCCGAAAATCTGCGCCAGATATTCGCCGGAGCCGATGCGCACCAAAAGCTCCTCGACTTCGCCGAAACTGCCGCTCTCGGAAAGCCGCTGGGCATAGGCCAAGAGCTGGCGGATCGCCTCGACGTAAGTGGACAGCCAGGCCAGCCCGTGGCTGGCGCGTTGTTCGCGATCCATGACGCGCGATACCGTGCGGCCCTCGATCGTCACCCGGTCGGAGACGGCGCGGCGGGCTTCGGAAAAAAGCGCCTCGACGGCTGCGAGCGCGTCGCCAAGGGGCGCGATCACCGCCGTGTCAGTGGTGGCGTGGCCGGCGGCGAGTTGAGGGGCGGCAGGCGTCATGGTTGGCTCCGATGAGCTATAGGATGAGCTGCAAAAGGCGTCCCGGCCTGGCCTCAAGCTTACGCGTGCGGTGCACAAAAGCCAATGCGGCCTGAGGCATGAGGCGACAAAAGTGGCTTGGCCGTCGATCGGCGGCCGATTCTTGCACAATATTAACCATTTTGCGGTGTGCTGGGTCGCCGTGGCTTAACGCGGGGGCGGCATAGTCGAACGGTTGCATTGCGACTCTTCGCCCAAGCCCAGCGCCCGAACGGGTCCTCGATGATCAACGCGCAAATTTTCTCCCGCCTTTCGGTGCGCGCCCGCATTATTGTGCTCGGGGTCGTGCCGTTTGTCGGCTTTTTGGCCATCGGCACGGCCTTTGTGACCGGCGACAGCGAAGTCGGCTCAGCCTTCGACAGCGTGCGCCGCAACGCCGAAGTGGCCTCGGCAAGCGGCGATCTCAAGACCGGGCTCCTCATCATGCGGGCCGCGACCACCGATTTCGTCGCCCATCCCACCGATGCCGAGGTCAAGGATTTCGCCGATGGCCAGGCGCTGGCGATGCAATGCCTGGACCGCCTCGAAGCCGCGCTTCCGGCCGCCCAGCAAGACGCGATCAGGCCGCTGCGCATCACGGTACGCGACCTCAAAGCGAGCTTCGACAGTCTCGTCGCCGAACAAAGGTCGATCGGCTTCAACGACAAGGAGGGCGCAACCGCCGACCTCATTGCGGCGAGCACCGTGGTACAAAACATCATCCACGACGACCTGACCTGGGTCGCCGATGCCGACCGCGCCCAGTTGTTGGTATCGCTTTTGAACATGCGGCGCGACGGCATCGAATATCGACTCAAGCACGATGCCGATATCGAGGGGCAGTTCTTCGACGAGACCAAGCATTTCACCGAACTGTTCGAGTCGGTCGACGGCGCGCCGACGATGAAACAAGCCCTCGACCGAGCCGTCCAGACCTACCGCTCCACCTTCGCTCAATTCGTCGCGTCGAGTGAAAACATCGCACCGCTTGTTTCGCTGATCGATCACGATACCGAAAGCGTGATGCCCCAGGCCGACAATTTAATCGCAACCGCGCGCCGTGATTCCAGCGACGCAGCGGACGCGCTGGCCGGGTCGCGGGCGCGGACACGGAGTTTTGTCATCTCGCTCGGTCTCGCGGTGGTGCTGATCGGGCTCGGTTGCAGCTGGCGCATCGGCCGTTCGATCACCAGCCCGCTCGAAGCCTTGGCGGCGGCAATGAAGCGGCTGGCCGACGGCGACACTTCGGCGCGTCTTCCCGTCGCGCAGTCGGACGACGAGATCGGCGCAATGGCGCGCACTGTGGTGGTGTTTCGCGACAACATGATCGAGCGCGAGCGGCTGGCCGCGGTGCAGGGCGAAACCAACGCCGCGCGCGAGCAGCGCGGCGAGGCGGTGGCGGCGATGATCCGGCAATTCCGCAATTCGGTCGAGCAGGCGCTCGACCGGCTGCGCGAGGCCGCGGGTCGACTGGAAAGCGCTTCGAGCGGGCTCAACGACGCCGCCGACGCCGTATCGTCGGAAGCGCGGGCCGCCGAAAATTCTGTGGGCCGCGCGTCGGTCAACGTCACCACAGTGGCGAGTTCGATCGAGGAACTTGCGGTCTCGATCGGAGAAATCGCGTCGCAGGCGGCGAAATCGACCGGCGTCGCCCGTCGCGCCGTCGCCGAATCGCGGCGCACCGTCAACACCATGTCCGAACTCGGCAGCGCCGCGAACCGTATCGGCGAAGTCGTCGGCCTTATTCAGGCGATCGCCGGCCAGACCAATCTCTTGGCGCTCAACGCCACCATCGAAGCGGCGCGCGCCGGCGACGCCGGCCGCGGCTTCGCTGTCGTCGCCGCCGAGGTGAAATCGCTTGCGGCGCAGACCGCCCGCGCCACCGAAGACATCGCCGCCCAGATCGGCTCGATCCAATCGGCGACCGCGGACGCCGCACAGGCGATCGAACAGGTCTCCAGCATCATCGACGACATGTCGGAGATCGCCACCGCCGTCGCCGCCACCGTCGAGCAACAGAACAACGCCGTGGCCTCGATCGCCGAGGGCGTCAATCTCGCCTCGGGCGAGGCGCGCTCGGGCTCCGAAGCGATGAGCCGCGTCGCCGGCGCCTCGACCGGCGCCCGCTCAACCGCAGCTGACGTCAAGGCGCTCGCCGACGCGCTCGCCATCGAGGCGGAAAACCTGCAGAGCGAAGTGCGAAGCTTCCTTGCCGACGTGCAGGCGGCGTAGTTTTTTTATTTTTTTGGAGTTCGTCGAACCGACAAGGGCGGCGCGTGCGGGGCTTAATTTTCTCGAGAGCTTTCCGTTCCCGCCTTCATCGCGCTCAGCACCGAGTCGAGGCTGACCTTGCCCTCAAGATGCGGCAGGCTCTGGCGCGCTTCGAATTGGATGGCAAAGCCGCCGTGAAAGTGGCGGACGACACGACCCACGATTGTCGCCAGCGCCAGAGGGGAGCCGATTTTGGGGAGAGACCGCGCAGAAATCGCGGCGCCGCTAGCGGACAGATCGAGAATAACGCACTTTTCCACGCGACCGTCGGCAAGCACAATCAGCGATTGGGGATTTACCGGTACAATGCGCTTATCGGCGCGTTTATCCGTTACATCGAAATTTTTATGCTGCTCGACCCACTCGATTGTGGCGGCAATTCTATCGCGATCGTCTTCGCTGGCGTCAAGGGTCATGACAAAGCCGCCCGTCAACAGACGGATGACCGAGCCCTCGAACTTGCCGAAACGATCGATAACGGCAATGACGCGTTCGCCGACCCGCACGTCGTGGCGGCCGGCCAGCGCGATCGCATGCGGCGAAATATTGACGGCGTGGCAGGGATGGCACGGGTATTCGCCAAGGCCATTTCGGCGATCCACCAACACGTAGTGACCGGGAATCCTCACGGCGATGCGCACGTCTTGTCGGCGTTCGACGATGACGATATCGGGCTTCGCACTAGTGAGCGGCACGGCCGCGGTCCCTCAGCAAGCAGCCAATTTCCGGTGTAACTGTACGCGATGTTCGTTGATTGTTTATTCAATTACGGTGCAACGCTAAGAGGCCCGGCTTAAGACCCCGTCAACCAAACTCCAGCCGTTTGCCGCAGCCGGGATGCTGGATCGCTACGGCAGCGCGAACAGGCCGCCGGCGATCGCCAGCATGGCCAGCGCCGATAAAGCCAGCGACCAGTGTACGCCGATCAGGCTGCCGAGCAGGCCGACCGAGACGCCGCTAAAGGCGCGCAAGCCGAGGCTCGACATATTGAACAGGCCGATGACGCGGCCGCGCTTGTCGGCGGGGCGTTGAGCTGCACCAGCGCCTGCGCCATGGCGTTGAACGACAGCTCGAAAAAGCCGGCGCCGAACAGAAGCGCCAGCGCCAGCGGATAGCTGGTCGCCAGCGAGAACCCCGCAAGCGCCGCGCACCACAGCATGGCGAGCACGATCGCGGTCGGCGCCTTGGGCGGCAAGAGGCCCCCGCCCTCGAGCGCCACGCCGGCGAGGAGCCCGCCCGCGGCGTCGGCGGCCAACAGCATGCTGTAGGACAGGCCGGGGTCGCCATGGCCAAGGTCGTGGGCGAAGCCCGGCATTTGCGAGCTATAGGCATTGCCGACCAAGAACGACGCCGCGCCGGCGAGCAGCGTCATCGATACGATGACCGAAAATCCGCGGATGTCGCGCGCCGTCTGCACAATGTCGGCAAAACCGCGCACCGCGCGGCGTGGCGGCGGCACGTCGCCGCGGAATTTCGGGCCGTAGGGCGCATTGATCAGCCACACCACGAGTGGCAGATAGAACACGGTGTTAAGCATGATGCCGTGCGCCGGCCCGAGCGCGAGCAGGATTGCTCCGCCCACCGCCGGCCCGACCAGGACCGCGAGATAGCGCGCGGTGGCATTGAGCCGCACCGCGCTCTCCAGATCCGCAGGACCGACAATATCGTAGAGCAGCAATTGATTCGGCGTCATCCATAGGACGCCGGCACAGCCGTGAATCACCAGGATCACCATCGCCTGCCACATCTGGAGCGTGCCGGTAACGAAGAAATAGCCCCAGCCGAGCGAAGCGGTGATGAAGAGGCCCATGCCGCACTGGATAAGGCGGCGCGCATCGAAACGGTCGGCGAGCGCGCCCGAGGCGACCGAGAACAACAAAAACGGCAACCAATGCGACACGACGGCGAATCCCGCCAAAGCCGGAGAATGGAATTTCTGGTACAGCACCCAGTAGCTGATGACGTGCTCGATATTGTCGGCCATCATCGCAATGACAAAGGTCGAAAACTGGGCCTGGAAGCCGCGGTGTCGCATCGCCGCAAAGGATCGCTTCGCAGGCGCCGGCGGGGGCTCGGCGACTCTCGGATTGATATTCAACGGGCACTTTTCGATTGGGCCACCGCGGCTGGCGCCGGGAGCCGATGAAGCTTCGCGGTGCTGTTTCGCATTCTCGCGCGAAATCGCCAAGCGGCGCGCGCGCGTGGCCACTATGCAAGATTGCAGTTTCTCGGCCGCGCCGGTCGGACATTTGCCGCGCGACCCCGTCCCGGCTGTGGCCAATCGGTTGAGGTCCGACGGCAAGCCCGCCGGAGTAACCGTCGCATCCGCTCAAATTCTGGTGGGTGCGAACACCGGGTCCAGGTTCAGCCGAGCCTCGACATGTTGCGGGTCTTGGCGCTCGACGAACTGAACGGCAAATCCACCTTCAAAGTGGCGAACCACACGCGCTACGATTTTTGCAAGCGCCACGACGGTGCCGATTTCAGGAACGACCGACGCTGAAATCGCGGCGCCGGAAGCCGATAGATCGAGCACGAAGCAGTCCTCCATGGTGCCATCGACGAATATGATTTGAGTGTGCGGCTTTGCGGGCACGAAGCGCCGGTCACCGCGTTGATCGAATACGTCGAAATTCTTGAACTGCTCCAACCATCCAATTTTCGCAGCGAGCCTATCGCGCTCCTCGGCGCTCGCGACAATGCTCATAACGAATCCGCCATCGAGAAGACGTGTGACCGCACCCTTGAGCTTGCCGAGATGATCGACGGTGGCGAAAGCGCGCTCGCCTATCCGCCCGACAACCGGGGCCGCGAAAGCGATCGCCTGCGTCGAAACATTGACGGCGCGACAGGGAAACGACCGGCGCTCGCCACGCGCGTTGCGGTGGTCCGCGAGGATATAGTAGCCGGGAACGCTGACGATGATGCGAGCATGGTGGCGATGCTCGACAATCACGAGTTCGTCGGAATACGCGTTTCTCGGAGGCACGGCGGATCCCAACTACGACAGCCAGTTCCATAAGATAAGCGACGGCTGTTGATAAATTGTTCCAGCGCATCAGCGGACGGATGGGATCACGCGACGACAGAACCCGATCTGGATTTTGAGATAACCGCTTGAGGACTATCGTCAAATTAGTTGTTCGCGTGAAATCTGCAATATGACGATTTTGTTTCAACAATATTCCAATGTGAAACCCACGCGTCGAGAAAATTGTTCCAACAATATTCCGATGTGAAATGAGCATATTTTTCGAGCGGATTCGCGACGCCGACGAATGCGCGCCGACATCGAAGTTGAAGACCGGGAAGAAAATACTCTGCCGAGCACGGCCTGCCTCCCTACTGAGCGAGGCCGTCGAGATATTTGCGCAGGGACGCCAGCCAGCGTGCGAATGAGTCGCGGAAAAACGCCGTCCACTCGTCATGGCGCTCCGGCGGGCAATCAAAGCTCGCCCACCATTCGACAAAGCCGCGACCGCCGTCGACGACAGGAACGACCCGCAAGGTCGCGCGATAATGCTGCACCGGCATCGGTGCGTCGCCGCAGAACTCGTAAACCTGCGATCGCTCGGGATCGGAAAGCGCAAGCAGGGTTTGTCTGATGTGCCGGCCCTGGTAGATCACATGACGAACGGCTCCGACCGTATCGCCGGCTTTGCCGGCTTCGATCGCGCTTTCGCCCGCGCCATCGACCCAGACCGGGTAATTGTTGAAATCGCGGATGACGTTCCAGATGCCGTCCGCCGATTGCGCCAACACCGTACTGTAATACGCTTTCGCCATGATCGCTCCTGCCCTTGACCGGCCGGATATGACCTGATCGACGGTTCAAACCCACCCGTTTCCTGCTATGAGAAGGCCCTCGTCCGCGGAGGCCGCCAGCCGTTGAAACCGATCCGCCTGTGCTTCCGCATCGCCATGGATGCGTTCTATCGCTTCAACGCCGACGACGGCTGGGCGATCGCGAGCCATATCGCGCTGTCGACTTTGATGTCGATGTTCCCGTTTTTGATCCTGGTGACGGCGATCGCGGGCATCGTCGGCTCGAAGAACCTGGCCGACGAGGTGGCGCGGCTGATCATCGCCGCCTGGCCGCAAGAGGTTTCCGGCGGCATTGCCGGGCAGATGCATGACGTGCTGACGACCGCGCGCGGCGACATTCTCACCGTCGGCGCGGTGTTCGCGCTGTATTTCTCGTCAAGCGGCATCGAAAGCCTGCGCATCGGGCTCAACCGCGCCTATGGCCTGAACGAAGAACGGCCCTGGTGGCTGTTGCGCCTGGAATCGATCGGTTACGTGCTGATCGGCGCGCTCGGCTTGCTGTCGCTAGCGTTTCTCATCGTGCTCGGGCCGCTGCTGTTCCGTGCCGCCTTGGCCTATGCGCCATGGCTCGCGCCGCTGGAGAGCCATTACGATGTCGGACGCTTCGCGGTGGCCGCCTTCGTGCTGACCGTCGCGCTCTTGATCCTGCATATGTGGCTGCCGGCCGGCCGCCGGCCGATCGAAGGCGTCTGGCCCGGCATCGTCGCGACGCTGATGCTCTGGCTCGCCTGCGGCTTCATTTTCGGCCGCTATCTGTCGGACTTTTCCTACACCTACGTGAACTATTACGCCGGCTTGGCCTCGGCGATGACGGCGCTGGTGTTTTTGTACTTCACCGCCTGGATCTTCATCTACGGCGGCGAACTCAACGCCGCGATCGCCCGCGAGCGCACTATCGTCGCCAGGACGCCAAATCGTGTCGGCAAACGCTAAAGCGCGGCGGCACCGGTCAAAGTCTTGATTTTGCGCGCATGATCGACCGCTTCGCGCGCCGACTGGTTGTGGGTGAACAATTCGAGCGTCTGCGTGTCGTCCTCGGACACCGGCGTCATCGCCTGGTCGCTATAGGGGATAGCTACGCTCGCGGCGACACGGCGGTAGATGCGGAAAATACCGAAGCCCGCGGCCGCCACGCGGGCGTGCTTGACCACAAATTCCGCAGCGAGCGACGGATAGAATTTCCACACCGGCTCAATCGGCAATTCGGGACGGCGTTCATGCCGGTTTTTCAGCCGCACAAAGCCGCCTTGCAGCGGATGAACTTTCTCGATCGCAAGCGACTGCGCAAACCACAGGATGATTTGCGCAAGGCGCAGAATATTGATGCCGTAAGCTTGCGCCCGGCGCAAAATCGTCTCGATATGCTCGGGCGTGTAATAGATCGCCCAGGCGTCGCGGTAGAGCTTTTCCCATTCCGCCTTGCTCATATGAGCGTGCGGCGTGAGCGCGTGTTCGAGATCGTATTTGTTGAGATCGGGATCGAGCGCCACACCCTTCTTGCGCAACACCTTGTGATCCTCGGAGCCCGGCAACGGCGTGAGGAAAAAGAATTCGAGCACGTCGAGCGGCATTTCCTTCTTGATGATCTCGATGTCGCGGCGCGCCGATTCCGGCGTGTCGTTGGGGAAGCCGAGAATATAGCCGGCATAGGTCCAGATGCCGACCGCTTTCCAGGCCAGCAGCATGTTGCGGTATTCGGTGATCTTGTTCTGCCGTTTCTTGGCGGCGAGCAGATTGTCGGGATTGATGTTTTCCAGCCCGATGAAGATGCGGGTGACGCCGGCGCGTTTGGCCTTGGCGACGAAATTCGGGATCTTGTGGCACAGCGTGTCGACCTGGATCAGGAAGCGCACGTCCATGCCGTCCTGTTCGCGCAGCTTGATGATGCGGTCGAAGATCAGCTCCCAGTCCTTATTGCGGGCGAAATTGTCGTCGGTAATGAAGAAGCGGTCGATGCCGTGTTCGAAATTCTTGCGCAGGATGCGTTCAACGTCGTCGGCACTGCGGCGGCGCGATTTCCTGCCCTGCACATTGATGATCGTGCAGAACGAGCATTGGAACGGGCAGCCGCGCCCGGCGTCGAAAGTGGTCACATTGCCGATGGTCTTGCGCACCGAATTGCCCGGCAAAAACGGCGTCACTGCGTCCTCGAGCGCGGGCAGATCGTCGATGTAATTATAAACGGGTTTTAGCGCGCCCGATGCGGCGTCGCGCACGACCTCGTCCATGCGGCCTTCCGCCTCGCCGGCAAACAGCGTGATGCCGATGTCGAGCGCCGCTTGCAGATCGGGCCCGATGGCATCGAACATCGCCAGCATGCCGGAGACGTGGAAACCGCCGATGACCACCGCGATGCCCGCAGCGCGCAGCGGGCGGGCGATGTCGAGCGAGCGCGGATATTGGTTGGATTGCACGCCGACCAGGCCGACGAAGCCAAAATTGTCATTCTCGCGCATCTCGGCGACGATGCGGTCGATGCGCACGCGCGTATTTGTTTCGTCGATGGCGACGATATCGATGGCGGTGTCGGGCCCGAGAATTTGGCGTCGCGCGCAGTCGTCGATAAGGCCGTAGACGCTGGCCAGCGAATTCGCCGGCATTGGCGAGCGGAACCAGCGGATGACATAGCCGTCGTCGTCGTAATGCGACGGCTTCACCAGCACGATGCGAAAACGCTTGCGTGCGGCGGTCGCTGCGGTGTGCTGCTGAGGGACCATACCTCACCCTGTACCCGGCCGGGGAACCTTATCGGATTACCAGGACAAATGCATCTCCCGATTGCCGGTGCTGCCGCGACCGAACCTAGCCATGACGTTCAGGAGCATGGCGTTCAGGCGAATGTGATCACGGTTCAATGGCTTGCGCGTGGCGGCCGGCGGACGGCGACCCTACGTTTGGGTGAGCGTGGGTACGAAATAGAAGTCATTCGGTCCGGAAGAGACTCCAACATGTCATTGAAAAATTGGATTTATTTGACAGTGCTGACGCTGGGTCTTTTCGTCGCCGCGTTGGGCGCTGGACGACACGCGATGGCGGACGGGGCGTCATATCCGTGGTGCGTCTCGGGAGAAAACCTGCAGTGCTGGTACACGACCAGGCAGCAATGCGAAGAGACGGTCGATTACCACGGGTTCTGTGAAGCCAATCCGGACTATACCTCGCAGGGCAACGACGCATCGCGACGGATGCATCGGCAGTAGGGCCACGGACTTAGCGCCTACCGCAAACTTAGCGCCCACGGCGCGGATCACCTGGAAGAATACGCTTCCTCATTAAGGGTGGGCGTGCTCGCCGCCTCGAGCGCATCCTCGAAGTTCCGCAAGCCCGGCCGCGGGGCATTGACTAAGACCGACATATTGCCGGGCTTGTGGCGGTTGGTGCGCATCAATTCGTGGGCATAAGGGATTTTTTCCCACGGAAAAACGTCGCTCATGCAGGGATCAACACGACGGTCGATGACGAATTGGTTGGCCGCGCTCGCCTGTTTGAGATGGGCGAAATGCGAGCCCTGGATGCGCTTCTGCCGCATCCAGACATAGCGCGCGTCGAAGGTGATGTTGTAGCCCGAAGTGCCGGCGCAAAACACCACCATGCCGCCGCGCTTGACGACAAGGCAGGACACCGGAAACGTCGCCTCGCCGGGATGCTCGAATACGATGTCGACATCGCGTTTGCCGGTGATGTCCCAGATCGCCTTGCCGAAGCGGCGCGATTCTTTGACCCAGGCGTCGTATTCGGGCGTGCCGACCTTGGGCATCTGGCCCCAGCACTTGAATTCGCTGCGGTTGATGACGCCCTTGGCGCCCAGATTGAACACGTATTCGGACTTCGATTGATCCGACACGATGCCAATGGCGTTGGCGCCGGACGCGGCGACCAGCTGCACGCCAAACACGCCGAGACCGCCTGAAGCGCCCCAGACCAGCACGTTGTCGCCGGGCTTGAGGATATGCGGGGCGTGCCCGAACAGCATGCGATAGGCGGTCGCCAGCGTCAGCGTGTAGCAGGCGGATTCTTCCCAGCTGAGATGCGCCGGCTTGACCATGAGCTGGCGCGACTGCACGCGGCAGAATTGCGCGAAGGAGCCGTCCGGGGTCTCGTAGCCCCAGATCCGCTGCGACGGCGACAACAGCGGATCGCCGCCGTTGCATTCCTCGTCGTCGCCGTCGTCCTGATTGCAGTGGACGATGATCTCGTCGCCGACCTTCCAACGCCTGACCTTCGAGCCGACCGCCCAGACGATGCCTGACGCGTCCGAACCGGCGACGTGGAACGGGTGCTTGT
Organism: Xanthobacteraceae bacterium; assembly: GCA_049519075.1. Classification (GTDB taxonomy): domain Bacteria; phylum Pseudomonadota; class Alphaproteobacteria; order Rhizobiales; family Xanthobacteraceae; genus BOG-931. Next base: position 39,388 of record JBEKRD010000019.1, read on the forward strand.
GGCCGTCGAGCGGCGAAAGCGGAATACCGAGCCCGGCCCAGACGCCGTTGTAATTGACTCCTCCGGCCATGACATAGACCAGCACCTCGTCGTCACCGATCGGCCAGGTCGGCACCACTTCGCATTGCATCGCCGTCAAAGGCGGTCCGTGCCGTTCCTTGCGGATCGCCCAGGCATACATCTTTTCCGGCACGTGACCGAGCGGCGGGATCTCGCGCATTTCGTAGAGATCCTTGAGCGGGGCAGCGGACGGTTTTATTTGCGCAACGGCCATGACGGGGGCTCCAGGCGGCATCGATACACGCGACCGCGGATCGTGAACCTGTCGGCAGTCTGCCGCACCTATTGTTGCAGCGCAATAATTAGTTCAACTCGTCGGCCGGCATGATGGCGCTCACGACCACGGTGCTGACAGTCCCGCAGCAAAGCCCTAAACTGCCAGCGGCGCGCCCAGGCGCGCCCAAAAGCCTCGCCCCTGCCGGCAGGCTAACCTAAGGGGAGGAACTATGGACGCGCAGAGCCTTATTGTTTGGCTGATCGTTGGCGCCATCGCCGGCTGGCTGGCTGGCATGGTCGTTAAAGGTGGCGGCTTCGGCTTGATCGGCGACATCATCGTCGGCATCGTCGGCGCCTTGATCGCCGGCTGGCTATTGCCGCAGCTCGGCATCGTGATCGGCGGCGGCCTGGTCGGCGCCATCATCAACGCCTTCATCGGCGCGGTCATTTTGTTGATCATCCTGCGGGTGATCAAAAGATAGCCTTCCGGATCACGGCTTTATTCACTTAAGGGTTCCGTTAAGCACCGCCGTCTAGCTTCGCCTTAATCGCAGGCGAGGCTCGACCGTCGATGGCTCTTTACCAGATGACGCCCGGGCACGGCGCCAGCGCCAAGCTGGCCCGGCCGCTCGAACTCGTCTGCGTGGCACTCGTCATCGCCCAGGCCGTCTATCTTGCCACCGCCTATTTCGATGGCATCTGGGTGACGGCGCCGGACGGCGGCGGCGTCGCGTCGGACTTCGTCAATGTCTGGGCGGCTGGCCGGCTGGCGGTCGCCGGGCATGCCGCCGCGGCCTATGACTGGCCGACCCACAAGCTCATCGAGCAGAGCGCCGTCGGTCATCCGTTCGAAGGCTATTTTGTTTGGCCCTACCCCCCGACATTCTTGTTCGTGGCCCTGGCGCTGTCACTCCTGCCCTATGCCACCGCCTATGTCGCCTGGGTGTTCGGGACCTTCCTGGCTTATCTCGCCGCGATCCGCGTCATCGTCGGCGAACGCAGCGGCTATCTGCTTGCCGCGGCGTTCCCGGCCGTGCTGTCCAACTTTATCGTCGGCCAGAACGGCTTTCTCACCGCCGGGCTTATCGGCGGCACGCTGCTACTCTTGGAGCGCCAGCCGATCGGCGCTGGCGTCCTGCTCGGGCTGCTCACGTTCAAGCCTCATCTTGGCTTGCTGTTCCCCATCGCGCTCGCGGCAAGCGGCCATTGGCGCGCATTCGTCGTCGCCGCGGTCGTCGCAACACTGTTGGCCGCCGCGGCTTGGCTCAGTTTCGGCGGCGCGAGCTGGCAGGCTTTTTTCGCCGGGCTCGGTCACTCATCGCAGGCCTTCCTTGCGAACGATTTGGCGGATTGGAGCAAATTCCAGACCGCGTTCGGCCTCACGCGCACGCTCGGCGGCAGCGAAGCCTTGGCCTGGACGTCGCAGATCGCGGTAACGCTGATCGCCGCGACCGCGATCGCGGTGCTGTGGCGCAGCCACGCGCTTTATGAAATCAAAGCCGCGGCGCTCGGCGCAGCCGCGATGCTGGCGACGCCATACCTCTATATCTACGACTTGGTGATCCTGGCGGTGCCGCTCGCTTTTCTGTTTCGGCTGGGCCGGATGCGCGGATTTATGCCGCACGAAGCGACAGGTGTCGGCGTGGCCTGCTTCCTCATCCTTATCTTCCCGTTCGTAATGGCACCGGTCGGCTTTGCCGCCGTTGTCATCGTCGCGGCCCTGATCGCCCGCCGAGCGCTCATGCCACAGGCCGTCAGGACATGAGCGCCCAAGACAGTCCAGTCCCCACCCAGATCCGGCCCTTGTCGCGGCCGCAAGCCGCGCGCCTTGTCGTCCTCTTGGGCCTTATCCTGGCGCTGGGCTATGTGGCCGCGCTCGGCGGGGCCTATCTGAAAGGCAGTTTTTTGGCGGACGGCCAGGGCCGGCCGATCGCCAACGATTTCGTCAATGTCGTCGCGGCGGGCCGGCTCGCGCTCGACGGCAATGCCGCCTCAGCCTACGACTGGCCGCTGCACAAACAGGCGGAAATCCGTGCGCTCGGCCACGATTTTCAGAACTATTATGGCTGGCACTATCCGCCGACCTTCCTGTTCGTCGCCGCGGCGCTGGCGCTGCTGCCCTATTTCGCGGCGGCCGTCGTTTGGCTCGCGGCGACCTTCGCCGCGTATGCCACTGCGATCGGCGGCATTGTCGGCGGCGTTTTGGGCCGGCGCGGCGCACTGTTTGTTGCCGCCGGATTTCCCGCTGGGTTGTGGAACGTTACCGCCGGCCAAAACGGCTTCCTGACCGCGGCGCTGATCGGCTGCACGCTGGCGTTGTTGCAACGACGTCCGGCGCTGGCCGGCGTTTGTCTCGGGCTTTTGACCTACAAACCGCAATTCGGTTTGCTGTTTCCCCTCGTGCTGATCGCGGACCGGCGCTGGCTGACAATCGCGGTGGCCGCCGCGGTCGCAAGCGGCATCGCCGCGCTGTCATGGCTCGCCTTCGGCGGCTCAAGCTGGGCGGGCTTCATCCATTGGATGCCGATCACAAGCCGCGTCGTGCTGGGCGAAGGCGGCGCCGACTGGAACCGGCTGCAAAGCCTGTTCGGCCTGATCCGCGCGCAGGGCGGCAGCGAGCCTCTGGCCTGGACCGTGCAGATCACAGCCAGCCTCGCGACGGCCATTGGCGTCATTTGGCTGTGGCGCAGCCGCGCGCCGTTTGATCTGAAGGCCGCCGCGCTCGCCGCCGGCACGCTGGTCGCAACACCCTACGTCTATATGTACGACCTCGTCGTGCTCGCCGTGGCGGTGGCGTTTCTCCTCCGCTTCGCGCTCGAACGCGGCTTTGCGGCGAGCGAAGTCGCGGGCCTCGGCTTAGCCTCCGTGCTTATTTTGATCTATCCCGAAGTCGAGACGCAGGTCGGGCTTGCCGCGGTGTTGATCGTCCTCGCTTTGGTCGCCCGGCACGCGTTCCTCGAGATGAGGGTCGATGGGCGCTTCAATGTTGCATTGCAATAACTTCCGCGTCACACTGGCCGCGCCGGAATCCGGGGAAGACCGATGGGCGAGCAGCCGCGCCGCGACAAACCGTGGATTTTCCGCACTTATGCCGGCCATTCGACCGCCAAGGCGTCGAACGAGCTTTATCGCAAGAATCTGAGCAAGGGTCAGACCGGGCTTTCGGTCGCCTTCGATCTGCCGACCCAGACCGGTTACGACAGCGATCATCCGCTGGCCAAGGGCGAGGTCGGCAAGGTCGGTGTGCCGATCTCCCATATCGGCGACATGCGCATGTTGTTCGAGGCCATCCCGCTCGGCGAGATGAACACCTCGATGACCATCAATGCGACCGCGGCCTGGCTCTTGGCGCTCTATGTCGCGCTCGCCGACGAGCAAGGCGTGGCGCGCAAGACGCTGCAGGGCACCACGCAAAACGACATCATCAAGGAGTACCTGTCGCGTGGCACCTATGTGTTTCCGCCGGCGCCGTCGATGCGGCTGACCAAGGACGTGATCCTGTTCACGACCAAGGAAATGCCGAAATGGAATCCAATGAATGTCTGCTCCTATCACCTGCAGGAAGCCGGCGCCACGCCGGTGCAGGAGCTGGCTTTCGCGCTCGCCACCGCCATCGGCGTGCTCGATGCGGTGAAGGCGTCGGGCCAGGTCGCGCCGGAGGAATTCGGCGAGGTGGTCGGCCGCATCTCGTTCTTCGTCAATGCGGGCTTACGCTTCGTCACCGAAATCTGCAAAATGCGCGCCTTCACCGAATTGTGGGACGAGATCACCCGCGAGCGCTACGGCGTGACCGACGCCAAGCAGCGGCTGTTCCGCTATGGCGTGCAGGTCAATTCGCTCGGACTGACCGAGCAGCAGCCGGAGAACAACGTCGCCCGCATTCTTATCGAGATGCTGGCGGTAACCTTGTCCAAAGACGCACGCGCCCGCGCCGTGCAGCTGCCGGCCTGGAACGAGGCGCTCGGCCTGCCGCGGCCGTTCGACCAGCAATGGTCGCTGCGCATGCAGCAGATCCTCGCCTATGAAACCGATCTTCTGGAATACGGCGACATCTTCACCGGCTCGCCGACCATGGCCGCCAAAGTCGCCGAACTGAAAACCGCGGCGAAAGACGAGCTCAAACACATCGAGGCGATGGGCGGCACGGTCGCCGCCGTGGAGTCGGGCTATCTCAAGCAACAACTCGTCGAATCGAATTGCCGCCGCATCGAAGCCATCGAGCGCGGCGAGCAGATCGTGGTCGGCGTCAACCGCTTTACCGAAACCGAAGCCTCGCCGCTCACCGACGCCGCCGAATCGGTGGTCACCGTATCGGCGGAAGCCGAATCCGGGCAGATCGCGCGGCTCGCCGCCTGGCGCTCAGCGCGCGACAACAAGGCCGTGGCCGCGGCGCTCGAAGGCTTGCGCCGCGCGGCAAAGTCCGGCGACAATATCATGCCGGCCTCGATCGACTGCGCCAAAGCCGGCGTCACCACCGGCGAGTGGGGCTTTGCACTGCGTTCCGCCTTCGGCGAATACCGCGCGCCGACCGGCGTCGGCACCGCCATGCGCAACGACGCCGAAGGCCTCGACGATATCCGCGCCGAAGTCGACCGGGTGTCGAAGAAACTCGGCCGGCGCATGAAATTTCTGGTCGGCAAACCCGGTCTCGACGGCCATTCCAACGGCGCCGAGCAGATCGCGGCGCGCGCCCGCGATGCCGGCATGGAAGTTGTCTATGACGGCATCCGCCTCACCGCCGAGGCAATCGTTGCGGCGGCGGCCGAAAAGAACGTGCACGTCGTCGGCCTGTCGATCCTGTCGGGCTCGCACATGCCGCTGGTGCGTGACGTCGTTGCGCGCATGAAGGAGGCCGGGCTTAACGACGTGCCGGTCGTCGTCGGCGGCATCATCCCGCCGCAAGACGCATCGGCGCTGAAGGACGCCGGCGTCGCCGAAGTCTATACGCCGAAGGATTTCGAGCTGAACCGCATCATGGCCGATCTTTGCCGGATCGTGGAGAATTCGGCCTAAGCACTGCCGCCGATTGGCGCCTGCGACACCTGCCATGCGCCACGTGCCTACATCCGCCACGTGCCTAACTTCGATGTCGCGATAGTAGATGCCGTATTTTGTAAAGCCCGATCACGGCCAACCCGACCCACATGAGGGCGGCGCCAATACCGAAGGCTATCCGTCCGCCTGTGTCGCCCGTAATATTCGCGCCGCTGCCTGTGAAGTGTCGTTCACCGGGTCCGAATGCGACCCAGGTAAAAAGCGCTGCCATCAATATGACGATGGCAATGCATATCGCCCCATAGAACAGACGAAGCCAGAGCGGCGCTGTCGCCGGCACTCCGCCCGTCGGGGTTTTGCCGCCTCCGGTAAGGATTTGGATGATTGCGGCCGTTCCACCGAGCAGAAAAATCGACCCAAAAGCGATCCCGAACCACAACGGCGGCGCTTGGTCGAGCTGCTTTTGATCGGGAGCAATGACGCCAATCGCGACCAGAACGCAGTATAAGCCCAGGACCATCGTCAATAGGCTTAACGCGATCGGTACTTTTTTTGGCGCTTGATCCTCGGGTACCATGGCATCCACGGCTATCACGAGCAGCTTGCTCATCCATGAATGGCAATGAGCAATTGCGCTCGACCGCTAGTGCTCCTTTGGCGGCCGCAACACCACCGCGGCGATCGCTTCGCTCAGCGAACTTGGGCTCACCGGCTTACGCAAATAAGAGCCCATACCGGCCTCGTGCGCGATTTGCTCGTCGTCGGCGCCGCTGCGGCCGGAGATGCCGATGATCGGCGTCGCCGCCGCGGCGCCGTCCAGCGCGCGGATGCGGCGGGTCGCGTCGAGGCCGTCGATCCCGGGCAGCGTGATGTCCATGAGTATCGCGTCGTAGCCGCGCGCCGCCGCAGCGACAGCCTCCTCGCCGGTGCCGACGAAGTCGGCGTGGTGGCCGAGTTCGGTGAGGATGGTATTGAGGATAACGCGGCCGTAGGGATTGTCCTCGACGCAGAGAATCTTGAGCGCGCGCGCCGGCACCATGCTCGCCTGGGGCTGCAGGCTCCGCGCTTGATCGGCGCGCGCCACCGGCAGCACGGCCGAAAAGCGAAAATTCGAGCCGCGGCCGGATTTGCTGGTGACGGTGAGTTCGCCACCCATCAGCCTGGCCAAAAGCTTGACGACGGCGAGACCGAGTCCCGCACCGCCATAGCGGCGCGCGATCTCGGCATTGGCCTGCGCGAATGGACGGAACAAGCGCTTGATCTCGGACGGCTTGAGCCCAATGCCGCTGTCGGAAACGACGAAGGAGAGCTTCACGCGTCCGCGCGCGACGTGGCCCACGCGCGCTTCTAGGCGAATCGCGCCTGACGCAGTGAACTTCACGGCGTTGTCGACGAGATTTTCCAGCGCCGCCCGCAGCCGCACGGGATCGCCGATCAGAAATTCCGGCAGGGCGCCGCCCACCGTAACCTCGGCCCGCAGTCCCTTGGTTTCCGCGCGTGCCGTGAGCGTCTCCGCGACCGCCTCGATGAGTCGCTGCGGCCGAAACGACTCCTGTTGCAGCGCTAGCGAGCCCGCCTCGGCCCTGGCGGCGTCGATCATCAGTGTCGTCAGCGCGGCGAGGTGTTCGGCGCTGGTCTTGATACCTGACGCCCAGCGCCGTTCGCGCTCGCCGAGATTGGAACTCGCCAGCAATTCGCCGAGCGCCAGGATGCCGGTCAGCGCCGTGCGGATGTCATGGGCGAAGACGGCAAGCACCGTTTCGTCAACGCGCGTGTCTTTGGCGCGTGGTGCTTTTGCGCGCGACGCCGTCGGATGACCGCGCGCACGGCGTCGCGCCGGCTTGGCGGCGGTCTTTCGTTTGGTCTTCGCTCGCGCCATGAATGGTACCATGGCGCTCCACCGCGCCACGCCCAGCATGACACCTCAGCGGCCGGAACAAAACAAGCGCGGGCGCGGCCTTAAACACGCAAAACTTCAGCGTCCAGACCGTTGGCGGCCGGAGCCTCAGCGACCAAGCCCGACCAGGCGCCGGATATCGCGCGCGCTCGCGCCGCCGGCGCGCAATTCGCGCAATCCCGTCGCCTGTGTCGATTTCGACAGTTTTTGGCCGTCGGCATCGAGAACGAGCTTGTGATGATGATAGACAGGCTCCGGCAGGCCGAGCAGCGTCTGCAACAGCCGATGAATGCCGGTCGACCAGAACAGATCCTGCCCGCGCACAACGTCGGTGACGCCTTGCAAGGCGTCATCGAGAACGGCCGACAGGTGATAGCTGGTCGGCAGCTCCTTGCGCGCCAAGACGACATCGCCCCACATTTGCGGTGCTGCGGTGACGAGACCGGTCTGGCCGCGCGGCCCGGCGCCGGTCTCGGTCCAGGTCAAAACGCCGGCACGGGCCACTGCGCGATCCATTGCAAGCCGCAGCGCGAATGGCTCGCCTGCGGCGCGGCGGCGCTCGCGCTCGGCGGCGGAGAGTTTGCGGGCCCGGCCGGGATAGATCGGCACGCCGTCCGGATCGCGCGGCCAGCCGCCCTGCCGATCGCGCTCAGCGACCAGCGCGCTCAATTCGCTGCGGCTCTCGAAGCTCGGATAGAGGAGCCCCTGCGTTTCCAATTCGGCGATTGCGGAAGCGTAATCGGCAAAATGCTCGCTCTGCCGGCGCACCGGTTGCTGCCACACGATGCCGAGGAATCCGAGATCGTCGAAGATCGCCGCCTCGTATTCGGGACGGCAGCGCGCCGTATCGATATCCTCGATGCGCAACAACAGCCGGCCGCCAAGTTCGCGCGCCATGTCGTGATTGAGCACTGCGGAATAGGCATGGCCCAGATGCAGAAAGCCGTTCGGACTTGGTGCGAAACGCAAGACGCGGCTGTACATCGGCGGTACGCTTCTCGACACTCGACGGCTGATCGAACCTGCACTGTAACATGCTAACGCATATCCGCACCGAAACCGATCTCGACGCCGCGCTCGACGCACTGGCGAAAGCCGATCCGCGCTTCGGTCCGCTCATCGCCGAGGCCGGACGGCCACCGTTACGGCGGCGGCCCGATGGCTTTGCCGGGCTCGCGGCGGCGGTGGTGTCGCAGCAGCTGTCGACCGCGAGCGCCGGCGCGATCTGGGGCCGGCTCGCCACGGCATTCGATCCGTTCGAGCCCTCGGCCATCATCAAGGCGCGCGCCGACCGGCTGGCGCGACTCGGCCTGTCGGCGCCGAAAATCCGAGCGCTGAAAGAAATCGCCCGCGCGGTTGCCGGCGGCAAGCTTGCGCTCGCAACGCTTGCCGACATCGCCGCCGAGGAGGCGCATGCGGCGCTGACCGCGGTCCACGGCATCGGACCATGGACCGCCGATATTTATCTGTTGTCCTGCCTCGGTCATGCCGATGCCTGGCCGGCCGGGGACCTCGCCTTGCAAGAGGCGGCACGGCTTGCCTTCGGACTGAGGGCGCGCCCGACCGCAAAGGAAATGCTGCCGCTTGCTGAACCGTGGCGACCATTGCGTGCCGTGGCGGCGCGGGTGTTGTGGACTTACTATCGCTCGGTTAAAGGGCGTGACGGCGCGCCGGTTGTGCAGAAGATGCCAGTCGCACAAAAGCCCCCTGCGAAAAAACGAGGTAAAAATGGCCGCTGAACTCGATGGACCGCGGCTCGCTCCCCGCTCCGGCGGAGCCCAACAGCTCGTGGTGTTCCTGCACGGCTATGGCGCCGACGGCAACGATCTGATCGATATCGGCCGCGCTTGGCAGCAATATTTGCCGCAGGCCGCATTCGCCTCGCCGCATGCGCCGGAGGCCTGCGGCCAGGCGCCGGTCGGACGGCAATGGTTTCAGCTCACCTTCCGCGATCCCGACGAACGCTGGATCGGCGTCAACAAGGCAGCCCCCCAGCTTCAGCGTTTTCTCGCCGCCGAGTTGGAGCGCCACAAATTGCCGGGTTCGGCGCTGGCTTTGGTCGGCTTCAGTCAGGGCACCATGATGGCGCTGCATGTCGGCTTGCGCCGCGCCGTTTCGCCTGCCGCCATCGTCGGCTATTCCGGCCTGCTGGTGGCGCCGCCTGACGGCAACCTCGAAACGCTTGCCGCCGAGATCAAATCGCGGCCGCCGGTGCTGCTCGTTCATGGCGATCGCGACGATCTGATCCCGCCGCAGGCCCTGTTCCAGGCGACGCAGGGCCTGGCCGCGCTCGGCGTTTCGGTCGAATGGCATCTATCCGCCGGCATAGGCCACGGCATCGACGCCGAGGGGTTGCGCCATGGCGGCGAATTCCTGGCCCGGCGGTTCGGTGTAAAGCTTTGATAGAACAAGACGATTTAACCTTCCTTCGACTTATCCGGTAACCATTTACTAGCGAATTGATCCTAAAAGCGGAGGGCTGGAGCACCGCGCCATGTTCACCGCTTTCCTGGAAAGGCTTGCCCGGGGCGCCCAAGTCGCGCCGCTGCGAGCACTGATCCGCCGTTTCCGATCAAACACCCGCGGCAATGTCGCGGTCATCTCCGCGCTGGCATGCCTGCCGATGGTCGCCGCTGTCGGTTGCGTCATCGACTATACGTCAGCGTCGATGATCAAGACCAAATTGCAGGCCGCCGCCGATGCGGCGAGCCTCGCCGCTGTTTCGGCAAACTCATCCGTCATCGCCAGCGCCAAGACCATGAGCGGCAGCGGCGCCGTTTCCGGCGGATCGACCTACGCCACCAGCTTCTTCAACGCCAATTTGAGCACCTCGCCGGAAAACAAGGGCTATACAAGCCTTAGTCCCACCGCCACCGTCACCAAGAGCGGGCAGATCATCACCAGCACGGTGTCGTTTACGGCGAATGTGCCGACCTACTTCATGCAGGTTCTCGGCTACAGCAACGTCCCGGTGTCGGGCACGTCATCGGCGAGCTACACGCTGCCGACCTACATCAATTTCTACCTGATGCTCGACGTCTCGGGATCCATGAGCTTTCCGTCGACGACCGCGGAGCAGCAAAGATTAATGGCTGTCAATCCCGACAACCTGACTGGCTCGAATGGTTATCCGGGCGGCTGTCAATTCGCCTGCCATTTCACCTCGCAGGGGGCTTGCTCGCAAAATGGAAATCCGGGGCAAGGCCCGATCCCCGCGGTGGGCACCTCGCGCAATCCCGGCACCAATCCATCCCCCGGGGGATATTGCCAGGGATTTATCATTTCCCGCTTGGGCACCACACCCACGTCTTTCACAAGCGGCACGACCAATTCAACCAACGGCAACTCGGTGAATTGGAGCAACAGCGCGGTCTCGACCTGCTCCAGCGCCGGGACGACAGGTTGCATCCAGTTGCGCGCCGATGCCGTCGGCTATGCCGTCAATGCTCTGTTATCCCAAGCGAACCAGACCGAAACCACGACTGGGATATCGAATCAATTCAAGGTCGGACTGTACGCGTTTATCGAAAATCTCTGCACTTCCGGCCCCAATAGCAGCAATTCCTGTTCCGTCGGCCTGACCGGCAGTCTCACCGGCAGCACGATTACCAACTTTGCCGCGCAGCTGGCGAACCTGTTGGACACCGGCCAGGACGCAACCCTCGGCTCCGGCGGCACGCATTTCGAGAATGCGCTCAACAGCATGAACAGTCTCATCACTTCGGTCGGCACCGGCTCAAGCTCGGCGCCGTTGCCCTACGTGTTCATTGTCACCGACGGTTCTCAGGATTACCAAACACAATCCAACGGCAACTGGGGGTCGGAAAACGGTTCCAGATCCTGGGTTTCCACCACAAACATTCCGAACCAGAATTCCGCGACTGTCCTGCCCGGATACAGCCCAAACGACGAGCCAAATAGCACCGATTACTGCACGACGATGAAAAATCGCGGCATCACCGTCGCCGTTCTCTACATTCCCTATGGAACCATCGTGGATCCAAATACCAGTTTTGCCAGTGACGAAGACGGCTATGCCAACAGCAACATAGCAAGTATCCCGGGAGCTCTTCAGTCCTGTGCTTCAACCAATTTTTTCTATACCGCGAACACGCCCGCGGATATCACCGATGCGCTGGTGACGATGTTCGAACAGGCTATCAGCACGGCCCACATCACAAACTGACGCCCCGCGATCGGCGGCGATCCGGCAGGGATTGCTATGCGCGCGACCGCACGTAACCGCGGGAACACCTGTGACACACGGCATTTTGCCTCACGCGGGACGCGAAAGGCGGCGCGCGTCCTGGGTGCGGCCCGGCGCCTCGGCGCCCGCTGCAAGTCCAGTTTTCCACGAATACCGGCCAAGTGCCCGCAACGTGGCCGAACCCACAGTCCCGGTCGAAGGAAATCGCGCCGAATAAAATCTCGCTCGAACCCGCGACCAAAAATGGCGCCACACCCTTAGCAGGTGGTTCCGGTCTGCGGAGTGTAGACGATACACGTGCTGCTTCGCGGCGTCACATAGAGATTATCGGAAAAGTTGATCGCGCCGGCCGAAAAATAACCGTACATCGGCGTGAAGGTATAGCTCACTTCGGCGAAGATCAGATAACTGTTGTCGACCTTAAGCGCCGTTGGAATGGTTATGGAAGACCCCACGGTACGGGCGGTGCCGCCCTGCGAGGCGCTCCAGGACACCGTCGGCACGCCGCTGCCGCTGATCGTTATCTGGGAGATCGTGATGACGGCCGGCGTGCTCGAATAGGGCGCCATCATCTGCGTGATCGCGCACAGGATCGACGACATGACGGTCGATGAGATGGTGGTGTACTGATTGGTGATGGCATCCAGAGCATAAGTCGCCGACCGGACCTTCATATAGATCGCGATGGCTCTGCCGCCGTCGAAGGTGCCGAGAAACAACACCATGAGAATCGGCAAGATCATGGCGAATTCGATCGCTGCCATGCCGCGGCGCGCGGCGGCAAAACGACGATAGAGACGTCTTGCTTTACGCCTCATCGACAAGGCTTGATTGGATTTCCGCATCATCAATAGGGCTCGATCCGAAACGCGCTGACGCCCATCATTTCCGTCGTGCCGTTGCCGAGGTTGGAAAGCACGTAGCCGAACGGGCCGCCGATGATCGGCCACTGATAGATCAGCTGCACGACCATGACGTCTCCGGGAGTGCCTGGAGCATAGGTCCAGGTATTGGTGACCTGGCCCTGGGCGTTATAAGTCAACGTCGGCGCCCCCGTGGAGGCGCTGCAGAAATCCGAATAACTTTGCACGTTGATCATCAATTTGCTGCAGGTGAAGAGCGCCTGAACCATCGGGCAGACGTCGGCGGCAAATTGCGATTGCGTGGTCCCGGCGTTCTGAACCTGCCCGGTCATGATCAGGCGACCGGCCGACACCGCCGCGGTTTGCAAGGTCTGCTGCGCAAACAAAAACAGCGTGATCTCGAACACCGCCATCAGC
>JBEKRD010000020.1:0-51858 GCA_049519075.1 Xanthobacteraceae bacterium
TCTCCGGGACCTCTGAAGGCTGGAATGGTGTTCTGCCGGATGGGCCTCCGATAGGCGTCCTTTCGGATAAAGATTTTGTCATCCACGAGATACCGGATCGGCATGGGCTTTGCGTGCGTTTTGCGGTACATATATTGCAGCAGCCAGGGCGAGAGTCGGCGCGGGCAGCGGTGCCTGCGGCGCCAACAAGGGTAAACGCGATGTCCATCGAGCAATTCATCGACAATGAAGTGAAGGCCAACGACGTGGTGCTGTTCATGAAGGGCACGCCGCAGTTCCCAATGTGCGGGTTCTCAGGTCAGGTGGTGCAAATCCTCGATTACCTGGGCGTGCCCTATAAGGGGCTCAACGTCTTGGAAAACGACGACCTGCGCGGCGGCATAAAATCCTATTCCAACTGGCCGACCATCCCGCAGCTCTACGTCAAGGGCGAGTTCGTCGGCGGCTGCGATATCATCCGCGAGATGTTCCAGGCCGGTGAGTTGCAATCCTTGTTGAAGGACAAGGGTCTCGCCGTGAAGGAAAGCGCTGCGGCTTCCTGAGCCGTTACGGGGCCGAGCATAGCGAGGAGCCCGGAATCCATAGCCACCGCCGGTGCAAGCGCTGCGCGGTTCGTGGTTATGGATCCCGGGCTCGCCACTTCGTGGCGCCCCGGAATGACGGATGGCTTAGCGCGAGTAGTATTCGACGACGAGATGCGGCTCCATCACCACCGGGTAGGGCACATCGGCGGGGGCCGGCACGCGGGTCAGTTTGGCCGTCTGCTTGGAGTGGTCGACTTCGACATAGTCGGGCACATCGCGTTCGCCGAGCCCATTGGCCTCGAGCACCAGCGCGAGCTGCTTCGACTTTTCCTTGACCTCGATCTCGTCGCCGACTTTGACCTTGTAGCTCGAGACGGTGACGCGCTTGCCGTTGACCTTGATGTGGCCGTGGCTCACGAACTGGCGCGCGGCAAAAACGGTCGGAACGAATTTGGCGCGGTAAATGATGGTGTCGAGCCGGCGTTCCAAAAGGCCGATCATATTGGCGCCGGTATCGCCCTTGAGCCGGCGCGCTTCGTCGTAAACGCCGTGGAATTGGCGTTCCGACAAGTTGGCGTAATAGCCCTTGAGCTTCTGCTTGGCGCGCAATTGCACGCCGTAATCCGACAACTTGCCCTTGCGGCGCTGGCCGTGCTGGCCGGGGCCGTATTCGCGTTTATTGATCGGTGATTTCGGCCGGCCCCAGATGTTCTGGCCCATCCGACGGTCGATCTTGTACTTCGCCTGGTGGCGCTTGGTCATTCGCGTCCTCGCTTGTTTCGATAATCGCTGAGGATCGCGCCCTCCTCTGTCCCGGACATTGCCGGAACCGACAGGTTTTGCGCCGAAGCACGGCTAAAAACCACGGGTCGCGAAACACCGCGCGGGCCCTTAAGGCCCGCGAAGTGCGCGGTATTTAGGGCGAAAGCCCCCTTGTGTCAAACCGGCGGGTTCTGGGCCGGGCGGCTCATCCCGCCAAAAAGTGCTTTTTCCGCATGCTTCGCAGCACGGTGATCGCAAGGAGGGCGGTCAGCGCGTCAAGCACCGCGACGACGATGAAGACCGCGGTCCAACTGCCGGTCGTCTGCTTGAGGAACGCCGCCGCCGGTCCGGCAAGGATCGAGCCGACGCCTTGCGCGATATAGAGGAAGCCGTAATTGGTCGCCGCGTATTTGGTGCCGAAAGTGTCGGTCAGGGTCGAGGGAAACAGCGAAAAGATCTCGCCCCAGCCGAAGAACACCAGGCCGCTCAACACCACGAACAGCACCGGCTGGTCGATGAAGGCGAACAGAACCAGGATGGCGGCTGCTTCGAGCGCGAAAGCGAGCGCCATCGTGCTCTCGCGGCCGATATGGTCGGAGACCCAGCCGAAAAACGGCCGGGTCAGACCGTTGGTGACGCGCGACAGCGTCAGCGACAGGGGCAGTGCCGCCATGCCGAGAACCAGCACATTGGCGACGCCGAAATCCTTCGCGAAGGGGCCGACATTGAAGACGACCATAAGGCCGGAGGTCGACATCATGCTCATCATCAGGAACATCAGGTAGAAGATGGGACTCTTCAGCATCTCCTTCGGCGTATAGCTCTTGCCGGTCTGCTGAGCGCCGCTCGATGCGGGCACAGCGCTTGCCTGCTCGTGTTCCGGCGGCAGACGCAGTCCCTGGGCGGCGAGAATCCCGATCGCGCCCTGAATGATGCCCCACACCAACAAGGTCTGGGCATAGCCCGAGCTCTTGATCATGCTGTCGATCGGAAAGCTGGTGAAGAAGGCGCCGAAACCATAGCCCGCGGCGGCAAGGCCGGCGGCAAGTCCGCGGCGGTCGGGAAACCACCGCACCATCAGGCCGATAATGCCGACATAAATGATGCCGGTGCCGAAGCCGCCGATCACGCCGTAAGTCAGATAGAGCGCCCAGATATTGTCGACCCACGACGCCAGCACCCAGCTGCCGCCGGACAATAGCGCGCCGATCGAAATCAGGATGCGCGGGCCGAAGCGGTCGACGAGATAGGCCTGGAACGGCGAGAACCATGTCTGCAGAATGACCAAAAGCGAAACGGTCCATTGCAGCTCGGCGAGCGTGGTGCCGAGTTTCTGATTGAGGGGGCTCGTGAACAGCGTCCAGACATATTGCGGACTGGAGATCGCCATCATGGCGATCACGCCGAGGAGCAATTGGGTCCAGCGGCTCGACACCCAGGTGGCGCGCGCTGTGGGTATGGCGATGCTCATGGTTCTCTCCCGATGCCGGCTGCGAAATCCGCCGCTCAGACGGCAGCGTCGCAGGACTGCATCATGAGTAAAGCCAATATTCGATGCAGGCAATGATAGCAGATTAGGCAGGCGTCAGCGGCTGATTGAAGTGGCCGGTTCGGCCGCCTGGATGTTAAAGCGCGCGAGCACGGGTTGCGGCGCCCGGCCCGAGGTGAATAGCGCCCGCGTCGAGCCCGGTCCCGCCGCCGTGTTCGGTCCGAGCAGATCGACCACCCGCCGCGCGATCGCCGGCGCCGGATCGATATAACTCACCGGCCATGGCGCCAGCCGGCGGAGCCGCTCGATCAGCAACGGATAATGAGTGCAGGCCAGCACGATCGTGTCGGTTCGCGCGCCGTCGTCGCGAAAGCAGGGCGCGATCTCGCTCTTAAGGGCCGTGTCGCCGACTGGCGCGCCGTGCAACTCGGCTTCCGCATAACCGGCAAGCGCCTTCGCGCCGACCAGCGTCACCAGGCAATCTTGCGCATAATCGCGGATCAATGCCCGGGTATATTCGCGCTTGACCGTCGCATCGGTGCCGAGCACCGAGACGCGCTTGGTCAGGGAGGTGGCGCAAGCCGGCTTGATCGCCGGCACGGTGCCGACAAATGGCAGCGAGAATTGTTTGCGCAGCTGCGGCAGCACGATGGTGGAAGCGGTGTTGCAGGCGATCACGATCAGATTGGGGCGATGCGCCGTTATCAGTTCGCCCATGAGACCGACGACGCGTTCGACCAAAGCGGGCTCGGCGAGCGCGCCGTAGGGAAACGCGGCATCGTCGGCGACATAGAGGAAATCGGCGTCCGGCCGCGCCGCTACGACCTCGCGATAGACGGTGAGGCCGCCGAGGCCGGAATCGAACACCAGAATGGTTTGGCGTACCGCCATCGCGCGACAGATGACACGAGGAGTGAGGCGTCGGCAATATTCCGCCGGGCGCGAGCCCGGCCGCATGAACGATCAGGCCTTCAAGGGTTCAACCAGGCGCGGGCCTTCTTTCGGATTGGCGCTCTGCTGCTCTTCCGCCTTGGGCATGTCCGCCACCGGCGCGACCAGACCGCTCACGGCGGTGAAGGTCAGGATCAGAATGACAGCCAGATTGCCGTCATGGAATTTGGCGAACGCCACGGCGCCCATCAGATAGGCCCAGAACGGGAAGGCCACCGTCGAGACGATGGCATTGGTCATCCAGGCGTCGCCGTCCTCGCGCACATACCAGCAGAACAGCGGCGCCAGGACCAAGCCGACGAGCAGAGCGCCGACCGCGATGGTGGTCACCGAGAAACCCGCCATCGCGGCGTTGTCGCCGCCCGACACCATCGCCTGGGCGAGAATGGCATTCACCAGCATGGAACCGCCGATGATCTCGGCCGGGATGTATTTCACCATCCGGGTGAGATAATCGTCGCCGGCAAAGGCTCCCGCCGCTGGTCGCGCCCGGGCGGGAGCTTGGAACATGCCGCCAAAGTCGGCCGCTTGCTGTGGCGCCTCGGCCTCAGCCAATTTCGGCTTGCGCACCAAACGGCCCATGACTTTCTCCTCCGGTGATTGGCACGAGGGTACGTCACACGGCCGAGTCGGGCAAGGTGGGGTAAAGCCGTTGGATTGCCGGCAAATAACTGTCGCAATCGCTGTGCGCGATCACGCGCGCCCGAACACGCGGGCGAATATCATATCGACCTGGGCAAAGTGAAAGTCGAGATTGAATAAAGCGGTGAGTTCGGCTTCGTTCAAATGCTTGCGCACGTCCTGATCGGCCTTGAGGAGAGCCAAGAAGTCGCCGCCACCGGCCCATACTTTCATGGCGTTGCGTTGCACCAGCCGATACGCCTCCTCGCGGGCGACGCTCTTTTGCGTCAGCGCCAAGAGCACGCGCTGCGAATGCACGAGGCCGCCCAAGTGATCGAGATTCTTGCGCATATTCTCGGGATAGACGATGAGCTTGTCGATGATCCCGGCCATGCGCGACAGCGCGAAGTCGAGAGTTCCGGTTGCGTCCGGGCCGATCATGCGCTCGACCGAGGAATGCGAAATATCGCGCTCGTGCCACAGCGCAACGTTCTCCAGCGCCGGGGTGACATAGGCGCGCACCATGCGAGCGAGGCCGACGACGTTTTCCGACAGCACCGGATTGCGCTTATGCGGCATCGACGACGAGCCCTTCTGGCCTTCCGAGAAAAACTCCTCCGCCTCCAACACTTCGGTGCGCTGCAAATGGCGGATTTCTGTTGCCAGCCGCTCGACCGAACTGGCGACGACGCCGAGGGTTGCAAAATACATCGCATGACGATCGCGCGGAATGATCTGGGTCGAGATAGGCTCGACGGCAAGCCCCATTTTCGCGGCCACATGGGCTTCGACGCGCGGATCGATTTGCGCGAACGTGCCGACCGCACCGGAGATCGCGCCGGTCGCGACCTCCTTGCGCGCCAGTTCCAGACGCTCGCGAGCGCGCGAGAACTCGGCAAAGGCGACGGCGAGTTTAAGCCCGAAGGTGGTCGGCTCGGCGTGAATGCCGTGGGAGCGGCCGATGGTCGGCGTGAATTTGTATTCGCGGGCGCGGCGCTCAAGCGCTGCCTTGAGCGCATCGACATCGGCAAGCAAGAGATCGGCCGCGCGGACCAGTTGGACATTGAAGCAGGTGTCGAGCACGTCGGACGAGGTCATGCCCTGGTGCACGAAGCGGGCGTCGGGTCCGACGAATTCGGCAAGATGCGTGAGAAAGGCGACGACGTCGTGCTTGACCTCGCGTTCGATCTCGTCGATGCGCGCGATGTCGAATTTCGCCGCATTGCCCTTTTCCCAGATCGTCTTTGCCGCGGCCTTCGGGATCATGCCGAGCTCGGCCATGGCGTCGGCGGCGTGCGCTTCGATCTCGAACCAGATGCGAAACCGCGTCTCCGGCGACCAGATCGCCGCCACTTGCGGACGGGTGTAGCGGGGGATCATGGCTTAGGTTTCCCGCTCGCGTTTGATGGTTGCGCCGCGCAACATCATGCGGCAAACCGCGCGCGGTCGTGCGGCTTTAGGTAATCGACCGGCGTGCCCTTGGGGATGATGCCGGTCGGATTGACGCGCGCGATCGAATAATAGCCGATGACGTAATAGCGCGGTTTGACCGTTTCGGCGATGCCCGGCAGCGCATAGAGCTCGCGCATATAGTTCAACAGGTTCGGATAATCGGCGATCCGGTTCCTGTTGCATTTGAACAGCGAGAAATAGGCGACGTCGAAGCGCACCAGCGTCGGGAACAGCCGCCAATCGGCCTCCGTAATCTGATTGCCGACCAGATAGCGTTGACGGCCGAGACGCGCCTCGATCTCGTCAAGCGTCGCGAACAGTCCGTCGTAGGCCTCCTCATAGGCGGCCTGCGATTTCGCAAAGCCGCAGCGGTAAACGCCGTTATTCACATTGGCATAGACCTGAGCATTGATGCGATCGATCTCGCCGCGGAGCGGCTTCGGATAAAAATCGGTCGAGTCGGCGCCGACGCCGGCGAACTGCGCGTCGAGCATACGGATGATTTCGGAGGATTCGTTGTTGACGATGCGGCGAGTCTTTTTGTCCCACAGAGTCGGCACTGTCACCTTGCCGGTATAATGCGGGTCGCTCGCCGCATACGCCTCATGCAGATAATGAAAGCCATTGACGCGGTCGGGTGTGCAGTCGGGAAACGCGGCTGAGTCTTCGAACGTCCAGCCTTGGGTCCGTAGTCCCGGCACGGCGATCGATACGCTGATGGCGCCGGTGAGCTTCTTCAGCGCCAGATAAATTTGGGTGCGATGTGCCCACGGGCAAGTATAAGCGACATAAAGGTGATAGCGGCCGGCTTCGGCTTTGAAACCGGACGATCCGTCCGCGGTGATGCGGTCGCGGAAGACGCTGTCGGCGCGCTTGAAATCACCGGCCTTGCCGGTCTCGGCCGGAAGCTCTTCATCGCGCCATTGGCCGTCAATCAGCACGCCCATTAAGCCGCCTCCCCACGTGCCAGCGCGGCGGCGTTACGGATCGCAGCGATATTGGCGCGATAAGATTCCGGTGTCCGGTCCTTGAATACCGCCGAGCCGGCGACAAAAGCATTCGCGCCGGCGCGCGCGGCCTCGGGCGCCAGGTCGGACGTGATGCCGCCGTCGATCTCGATGTCGATCGGCCGGCCGCCGGTCATGGCGCGCAAATTGCGCACTTTTGTCAGCGCATCGGGGATGAATTTCTGGCCGCCGAAACCGGGATTGACCGACATCACCAGGATCAGATCGACAAGATCGATGACGTGCTCGACGCTACTCTCCGGCGTGCCGGGATTCATGGTGACGCCGACCTTCTTGCCGAGCGCGCGGATCGCCTGGAGCGAGCGGTGGATATGGGGACCGGCCTCGACATGCACAGTGATGCTGTCGGCGCCGGCTTTGGCGAAGGCCTCTAGATAGGGATCGCACGGCGCGATCATCAGATGCACGTCGAGCACTTTCTTGGTGTAGGGGCGGATCGCTTTGACGATATCCGGCCCGATCGAAATATTGGGCACGAAATGGCCGTCCATGACATCGACATGGATCCAGTCGGCGCCGGCGGCGTCGACTGCGCGCACTTCCTCGCCCAATTTCGCAAAATCGGCGGCGAGGATCGAGGGGGCGATGATGAGCGGGCGGGTCATTTGCTGATCGCCTAACACGCCACCCCGGCGCGGGCAACGCGTCGCGCCGCCGTGCGGCAAAAGTTGCCGGGTCGCGGGGCCTTGGCGGCAGCTTCTGACCCGTCCCGGTGCCGGCTTCAGCCGGAATAGTTAAGCTTTTTAGGTATTCTCCAGCGGCCTCGCTTTTGCATCGGTGATCTCGGCTATCGGTCACCATCGGCGCACCCGATGGTGGAGACGCGTGCAAGGAGTCTGTGATGTCATCGGTCAATTCATCGAACACCACCAATCCCTATGCCCTTCTGCAATCGCTGTTGCAGCAGGGTTCGTCGCCGGCGGGTTCGGCGAGCCAATCCAATCCGATCTCCGATTTGATCGCCGCCCTCGAACAGCAAGGCGGCTCGTCATCTCCCGCATCCTCGTCCCCGTCCACGACCGCAGCCGCGACATCGGGCACGACACCGCAATTCGGACCGCAGACGCTACAGGCCTTGTTCGCCATGCAGCTTAACGCATCGCAGTCACAGCAGTCGCAGGCTGGCGGCTCGGGCAATGCGTCCGCAGATTCCACCGACCCGACCCAGCAAGCGCAACAGAGCCAGCCGGGGGGCCACCACGGCCATCACCACCATGATATGGACGGCGGCAGTCAGAGCCCGCTCGACGCGCTATTGTCGGCGAGCGGCGCCACCAGCCAGACCGCAGGCAACTCCAACGGCTCGTCAACGACGACCATCAGCTATGCCGACGGCTCGAGCGTGGCGATGACGACGCCCGCGGCTTCATCGACTTCCTCAAGCGCGACAAGTTCAGCAGGTTCGTCCAGTACTTCCGGCAGCTCCACGACGGCATCTCTCTCGAACGTGGCCAGCAACAATCTGCTCGAACAACTGATCCAGATGCAGGCGCAATTGCTCAATACCACGACGCCGCAGAGCATCCTGACCGTCTAGCCAAAAAAACCTGGCCCCGGACTTGATCCGGGCCATGAAGATCAAAGATATGAGGACGCGTCCCGCGCGAATGATGCCGGGCGCGGATTCGGCGTTTTTTGGGCCGCTCGCCTCGGCGCTCGGGGTCCTATTGCGATTGCGGAGGTCGCGTGGCGCGTAACGATGTCATCGTGCTGGGAGCGGGGATCGTCGGCACCTCGATCGCGCTCCATCTCGTCAAACGCGGCCTTGCGGTCGCGCTCATCGACCGCGGCGGAGTGGGCGAGGCGACATCTTACGGCAATGCCGGCATTATCGAGGGCGGCACCATATTTCCGCCGGCCTTTCCGTCGGATTGGGACGACCTGTTGCGCATCGCGCTCAAGCGCTCGCCGGTCGCCAATTATCATCTAGCATTTTTGCCGCGGATCGCGCCCTGGCTCGCCGCGTTTTATGCCGCCTCGCAGCCGGCGCGATTGGTCGAGACCGCGAAACTGATGCGGCCGTTGTTTGCGCGTGCGGTGAGCGAGCACGAAGCGCTCAGCGCCGAGGCAGGAGCCGCGCACTATCTAAGCCACCAGGGTTGGCTAAAGCTTTACCGCACCGAGAGGCGCTTCGCCGGTATCGCGCGCGAACTCGATCTCGCGGCCGAGCTCGGCGTCGTCAATGTGCCGCTCGATCGCGACGCGGCGCTTGCGCTCGAACCGTCGCTCGCACCGGTTTTCCGTCACGCCGTGCATTTGACCGGCGCCGTGAGCGTGAGCAATCCGTTGGCTGTGACCCGAGCCTATGCCGCGCGTTTTGCCGCGCTGGGCGGGCTCAGTCTCAACGGCGACGCGGGCACGCTGCACCGCGTCGCGCCGCATTGGCGCGTCGATACCGATGCCGGGCCGCTCGACGCCGGCGAGGTCGTGGTTGCTCTAGGTCCCTGGGCGCAGGATTTACTGAAAGCTCTCGGCATAAGATTGCCGCTTGCGGTTAAGCGCGGTTACCACCGGCATTTTCGCGGGCAAGGCAATGCCGCGCTGAGCCGCCCGATCCTCGATGCCGAAAACGGCTACGTGCTGGCGCCAATGGAGCAGGGCATTCGACTGACCACCGGTGTCGAATTCGCGGCCCGGGACGCTGAGCCGACGCCGGTGCAATTTGATCGGCTGATGCCGGCGGCGCGTCAATTGTTCGCGCTCGGCGAACCGGTCGAGGCGCAGCCGTGGCTGGGCGCGCGGCCGTGTTTGCCGGATTCACGCCCGGTGATTTCGCGCGCCCCGCGCTTTTCCGGATTGTGGCTCGCCTGCGGTCATGGCCATTGGGGATTGACGCTCGGGCCGGCGACCGGCCGGCTTATCGCCGAGATGATGACCGGCGCGACGACTTTCTGCGATCCGAAACCTTATGGCGTCGAGCGTTTCAGGCGGTGATCGTCACTCGCTGATGGTCTTGACGACGCTCGACTCCGGGCGGGTGTTGTTCGAGGACGAGAACTTGTCCTGCGCATGCACCATGTCGTCGTATTTCGAGATCGTGGTGACCGGCGCCTTCGGCACCATGTGCACGACCTTGTAGCCGTTAAGCTTGAGCTGATGCATCAGCTCCGGCATCGCTTCCGCTGTAGCGTGCTGGAAATCGTGCATCAGGATGATGCCCTTGCCGTTTTTCTGCAGCTTGGTCAGCACGGATTTGATGACGTCGTCAGGCTTGTGGATCTTGAAGTCGAAGGAGTCGATGTCGGTCGAAAAGGTCGCAATGTTGCGGGTGCCGAGATACGCGATCAAATCAGCCGGTTGTTGCAGATCGGGGAAGCGGAAGAACGGCGCGATCGGTCCGCCGACCGCCATATGAACGGCGCTCACGCCCATCTCGATCTCTTGCTTGGCCTGCTCGATGTCCTTGGCATACGGATTTCTCGCCAGATCCTTGTGCGACCAGGTGTGGCTGCCGACCGTCATGCCGGCTTCGACCAGGGTTCTCGACAGATCGGGACGCCAGGTCGCGTGCTCGCCGATCTCGAAGAAGGTCGCCTTGGTGCAATTGTCGGTGAGGGCCTTGAGCACCATCGGCGTATTGTCGGGCCACGGACCGTCGTCAAAGGTGAAGACGATCTCTTTGTCGCGCAGGAAGTCGTATTGCTTGAAATGCTCGGTGCCGAAGGCCGGGCCGCCGGTGGTGTCGATTTCGACAACGCGCGACAGTCCAAGCGCGTCGGGGTTATTGCACGACGGACTGGCCTTGCCCGGATTGACGCTGCCGCTCGCCGCTGCAGCCATGCTGGGCGAGGGCGGTGGAGTTGGCAGCGCGGATGCCGTCGTATTCTGAGCGAGAACGATCGGCGCCCCCGACGGGGCACTGGGCAGTGTTGCCGTATCGGAAACTTGGATCACCGGATTTTGGACGATGCGTGCCTGGACAGTCCGGCTCGCGGCTGGGGGCGCTGCCGCGGGCGGCGCGCCAGCGCTTTGCGTCGGCGAAATCACGTGCGCGACGAGAGCGACAAGCGAAGCCGGTCCGGCCGCTTTCTGCGCGGCGACGACCCCGAATGCCGCGAGACCCAAGGTCATCAACGCCGCAATGACAACGACGACGACGCGCATCGTACCCTCCGCTACAAAACCACCCACCCAGTCGGCTGAGCGCGAAGTGAAGGCTCAATCGAGGATCGAGTCAACGGTAACAGGGCGGGTCGCGACCAAAGATGCAGATTGTGGTTTCCGCCGGCCGGGAGCGGCTGCAAATCCGCCTTAAGCCTAACGTGTTAACGGCTGAATTGATCCTTCCAGCTCGGCAGGGCGCCGGGCACCGGTAGCGCTGTGGCGGTAAAAACGCCGCGCGCGATCGCTCGGGCCACGACATTGGCGGCAAGCGTGCCGAGCCGGGTCAGCCCAAGCGCGGCGTCCTCAAGCGGCCGCCGCCCGGTCGAAGCGGCGAACACCACGTCGCCGTCAAGCGGGCTATGGACCGGGTAGATCGCGCGTGACAGGCCGGATTGCGCCATCACGGCCAGCCGCTTGGCCTGCGCCTTGGTTAAAATGGCGTCGGTCGCGACAATGACGAGCGTGGTGCTTTCGCGGGCGCTGCCCTTGGTAACGGGATCGAGCGCCTGGGGCGGAAACTCCTGGGGCAGGCCGCGGCCGCCGAACTCGCCGCCCACTTCGAACGGCGCCGCCCAAAACCATGGCCCGTGGCCGACGACCACACTGCCGGCGGCGTTCACGGCGGCGAGCGCGCCGACGACAAAACCGTCGGAACTTTGCGCGGATGCCGAGCCGATGCCGCCCTTGCAATTGACCGTGGTTGCGCCGGTGCCGGCGCCGACGCTGCCGAGCCCGACATCGGTGCCCGCGACGGCCGCCGCCGCGTAACCGAGCTCGCGATAGGGCGGGAATCGGCCCCAATCCTTGTCGCCGCCGCTCAACAGATCGAACAGGATCGCGGCCGGAACGATCGGAACCTTGGCGCTGCGCACCGCATAGCCGCGCCCTTGTTCGCGCAACCAGGCCTGCACGCCGGACGCCGCATCGAGCCCAAAGGCCGAGCCGCCGGCCAAGGCGATGGCGTCAATCCCCTGCACCGTCTGCGCCGGATCAAGAAGGGCTGTCTCGCGCGTGCCCGGTCCGCCGCCGCGCACATCGATCGAGGCGACCGCAGGCTCGTCGAAAATGACGACCGTTGCGCCGGAGCCGAGCCGGCCCTCTTCGGCATGGCCGACTTTGAGCCCGGGAACGTCGGTGATGAGATTACGCATGAGGCATAATAGCGCGTCATCCCCAAGCGGGGCGAGGGCGCCGCGACGCCGACCGCCTTGCAATCGCCACGGCAGTCGGTGCATTCATCCGCCATGCCCAATGTCACGATTGTCGCGGCGCTCCTCGCCGGAATGCTGAGTTTCCTATCGCCCTGCGTGCTGCCGTTGGTGCCGCCGTACCTCATCTATCTCACCGGCACCTCGCTCGAACGGCTCGCTGACGAGGAGCCTGAACCCCGGGTGTGGCACGAGACCATCATCGCGGCCTTGCTGTTCGTGCTGGGGTTTTCCACCGTGTTCGTAGCGCTCGGCGCCAGCGCCAGTGCAGTCGGCGCGGTGCTGCGGGCTTATTCCGGCCAACTCGCCATCGTCGCCGGCATTGCCATTATCATTATGGGACTGCACTTCCTCGGGCTGACGCCGATCGCCTGGCTGATGCGCGAGAAGCGTTTGTCCGTCGCCAAGCCCGTCGGACTATGGGGCGCCTATGTGATGGGGCTCGCCTTTGCGATCGGCTGGACGCCTTGCATCGGCCCGATCCTTGCCGCGATCCTCGCGGTCGCGGCGTCCGAGGCGACGGTCGCCAAGGGCGCCGGCATGCTCGCCGTCTATTCGCTTGGCCTCGGCGTGCCGTTTCTCATCGCGGCGCTGGCGGTCGAACCGTTTGCCGCCTTCCTCGTCCACTTCCGCGCCCATCTCGGCACGGTCGAAAAACTGATGGGCGGGCTTTTGGTCCTCACTGGAATTGCGTTTCTGACCGGCACGGTGAGCGAGGTGAGCTATTGGCTCTTGGATACGTTCCCGATGCTCGGCAAGATCGGTTAGTCGACATTTACATCGCGCAGCCGGATGCCGGACATTCCACGTAAGTGATCTTGCCGCTGGCGTCCTTCTTCCAGATATACATCACGTAATCGAGCTTGGTGATGTCGCCCTTTTTGTCATAGGCGATATCGCCGAGCACGGTCTTGAAGCTCATGCCGGAATGCATCTTGTCGGCGACCTTTTTCGGATCGACCGAATTGGCGGCTTCCGCCGCCTGCTTGATGATCTGCACACCGGCATAGCTGTAGAGCGTATAGGCTTCAGGTTCGAACTTCTTGGCGCGGAATTCGTCCACCACAGCCTTGGCTTCCGGCTTGTTGCGCGGGTCCGGACCGTAGGTCATCAGCGTGCCTTCCACGCCCGGGCCGCCGACGGAGGCAAATTCATCCGAGGTAATGCCATCGCCGCCCATGAGCGGCGCCTTGACGCCCTGATCGCGCATTTGCCGCACGATGAGGCCGCCCTCGGTGTAAAGCCCGCCGAAATAGACCAGATCGGCACCCGATTGTTTGATCTTGGAGACCAAGGCCGAATAATCCTTTTCGCCGGTGTTGACGCCCTCGTACAGCACCTCGTTCATGCCACCGGCTTTGATGGTTTTCAAAGTCTCGTCGGCGAGGCCTTTGCCGTAGGTGGTTTTGTCGTTGACGAAAGCGATCTTCTTGCCCTGAAAGTGCGCGAGGATGTAAGTGCCGGCCACTTTGCCCTGCTGATCGTCACGACCGCAGGTGCGGAAGATGTTCCACATGTTGCGCTCGGTGACGGCCGGATTGGTCGAAGCCGGGGTGATTTCGAGGATGCCGTTTTCCTGATAAACGCCGGAAGCAGGCATGGTGACGCCTGAATTGTAATGGCCGATCACGAATTTGATGCCGTCGCCGGCAAATTTGTTGGCGACCGAAACGCCTTGTTTGGGGTCGGAAACATCGTCGCCGTAGGCGACCGTGATCTTCTGGCCCAGAATGCCGCCGGCGGCATTGATATCGTCGGCCGCCTGGTCGACGCCGTTCTTCATCTGCGCGCCGGTGGCGGCGTTGGCGCCGGTGATCGGGCCGCCAACGGCGAACTTCACCTGAGCCGCTGCCGGCCCTGCCTGCGCAAGCGCAAAGCCTACCGTAAGACCGAGCGTGGCGATCCTGATCATCTTGAGCTTCCCCTCGACTGGACCCGGCAAATGCAAGCGTGAGGGAATCTTACGTCATGACGGCTTGCGGCGCCAGCGCATCAATCCGTTCGGCTCGTTGAGCCAGCGATATTGGGTGACCATTTGCCCGGCGCGCGCGCCGCGGAAGCCGGCAAATCCGAACGCTATGCAGACTACGGCATCGATGATGTAATAGTGCGGCGACAGCAGCGTTCCGCCGAACAAAGCGAAATGAATGAACCGGACCGCGCCGCCAAGGATCAGCGCATAGGCAAAGACTTGCCACTGCGGCCGCCACGTCAGGGCGATGGCGCGTCCGGCCAGTGCCGCCGCGCCGCCGCCGAGGACGACGGTGACAAACAGAAAGACCCCGAACGATCCTTCGAAAAATAATGCCAGGATCGCCCTCATTGTGTTTGCTGCCGGCCGCCTTCGAGATAGGCGGATTTCACTTCGGGCCGATCCAACAGTTCGCGGCCGGTGCCGGAGAGCGTGATCAGCCCATTCACCATGACGTAGCCGCGGCTGGCCAGTTTGAGAGCGTGGAATGCGTTTTGCTCGACCAGGAATACCGTCAGCCCGTCCTCCGCGTTCAGCGTTTTGATGGCGTCGAAGATCTGCCGGACGATCAGCGGTGCAAGACCAAGCGACGGCTCGTCCAGTAATAATAGCCGCGGCCTCGCCATCAATGCGCGCGCGATCGCCAGCATCTGTTGCTCGCCGCCCGACAGCGTGCCGCCGCGCTGGGCGAGCCGCTGCTTGAGGCGAGGAAACAGCGTCAGGGCTCGTTCGAGGTCGCGCTCGAATTGGGCCGGCGCGGCGACGGTCGCGCCCATTTGCAGATTTTCCAGCACCGTCATGCGCGGGAAGATGCGGCGCCCCTCCGGCGCCTGCGCCAGCTTGAGCCGGGCGATTTCATGAGTCGGCAGCCGCGTAATATCTTTGCCGTCGAAAACAATCCGGCCGTCGCGCGCCCGCGGGTTGCCGCAGATCGTCATCATCAGGGTGGATTTGCCGGCGCCGTTCGCGCCGATCAGCGCGACGATCTCGCCGGCATTGACCTCCATGTCGACGCCCTTGAGCGCCATGACCCGGCCGTAAAAGGCCGTCACGCCCCGCACCGAGAGGAGCGGCGCGGTCACAGCCCGACCTCGGCTTCGGCTGCCGGGACTTCGTCGTCGGCGACGCCGAGATAGGCCGCGATCACTTTAGCGTCGTTGCGCACCGCCTCAGGCCGGCCATCGGCGATTTTGACGCCATAATCGAGCACGATGATGCGGTCCGAAATGTTCATCACCACCGACATGTCGTGCTCGATCAACAGGATCGAGATGGCGAATTCATCGCGGATGACGAGCAGCAGTTCGTTGAGTTCGGCGCTTTCGCGCGGATTGAGACCGGCGGCGGGCTCGTCGAGACAGAGCAGCACCGGGTCAGTGCACATGGCGCGCGCGATTTCGAGCCGCCGCTGCGCGCCATAGGGTAGGTCTCCGGCCGGATCGTTCGCTCGCTCGAGGAGACCGAAGCGATCGAGCCACTGACGGGCCGTTTCGACCGCGGCGCGTTCGGCCGCGGCATAAGCCGGCAGGCCGAGCACGCCCAAGAGCGTGTAGCCAGAGGCGACCATCAGGCGGTTGTGCTGGGCGACCAGCAGATTTTCCAGCACCGTCATGCCGGGGAACAGCCGGATATTCTGGAACGTGCGCGCGATGCGGGCCTGTTGCGCGACCAGATAGTCCGGCATGCGTTCGAGCAGAAACAAGGTGCCGTCGGTCCGTGTCAGGCCGCGCCGGCCGCTGGCGGTCAGATTATCCAGCGCATCCCAGACCGACGCGTCGCCGTGTTGCAGTGCGATTCGGCCCTCGGTCGGCTTGTAAAAGCCGGTGATGCAATTGAATACGGTGGTCTTGCCGGCGCCATTCGGGCCGATCATCGCGGTGATGGCGCCGCGTTGGACATCGAAGCTGAGATCGTTGACGGCGGTGAGGCCGCCGAAGCGCATGGTCAGGTGCTCGATGCGCAGTGCCGTGCTGCCACCGCGCACCATCAGCCGCGCCCATGTTTGATCGGATCGGACCCGACCGTCTGGCGGGCGCGGAGAAACAGCGATGGCTGGCGCGTCGCGATCAGTCCGCGCGGCCGCCAGACCATGATTAGCACCATGGCTAAGCCGAAGAGCAGCATGCGGTACTGCGTCGGATCAAAGGTCGGGCCGAAGATGCTTTTGAGAAAATCGAGTTCGCGCAGGATTTCCGTGCCGCCGATCATCACGATAGCGGCGATGACGACGCCGATCTGACTGCCCATGCCGCCGAGCACCACGATGGCGACGATGGTCGCGGATTCGATGAAGGTGAAGGATTCCGGCGAAATGAACGCTTCGCGCGCGGCGAAGAACGAGCCGGCAAAGCCCGCGAACATGGCGCCCATGGCGAAAGCGGTGAGCTTCGTGTTCGTGGTGTTGATGCCGAGCGAGCGGCACGCGATCTCATCCTCGCGAAGCGCTTCCCAGGCCCGCCCGATGGGAAGCCGGCGCAGCCGCACGGTGACAAAGCAGGTGAGCAGCGCCAAACTTAGGATGAGATAATAAAGGAAGATCACGCGATAGAGCGGCGAAAACTCAAGCCCGAAGACGGCGGCAAAACCGTCGTCGTTGGCGTTGAAGGGAATGCCGAAGAAAGTGGGCCGCGGAATGCCGCTGATGCCGGCGTAGCCGTTGGTCAGCGCGGTCCAGTTGATCAGGATAAGACGAATGATCTCGCCGAACGCAAGCGTCACGATGGCAAGATAGTCGCCGCGCAGCCGCAGCACCGGAAAGCCTAGCACAATGCCCCAGAACGACGACAGGATGCCGGCGAGCGGCAGCAAGACCCAGAACGACAGGCCGAAGGTTTGCGCCAGCAAGGCATAGGAATAGGCGCCGACCGCGTAAAAGGCGACATAGCCGAGATCGAGCAGACCGGCGAGGCCGACCACGATGTTGAGGCCCCAGCCCAGCATCACATAGATCAGGATCTGAACGCCGAAGTTGTCGATCCACTTCTGGCCGCCGTTGGATCCGAGCGTGAAAAAGATCACCAGCGGATAAGCGACGACCGCCGCAATGGCGAAGGGGATGAACCAGTCGCGAAGATAATTCCGCAAGGCCGACCGTGTGGGCCGCGCCGGCCTTAGTGCCCGCCGCGCCAGCCAAGGCAGGATGGCAAGAGCATAAATGAAACGGCAGGCGGCGATGACGGCGACGAAGGCAAACAACAGCGGCCAGCGCGTCGTCAGCACCAATTCATTGCTGCCGTTGACGGCGGTCAAAAAGCCGATCAGCGGCAACAGCGCGGCAAAGGCGACCAAGCCGGTCAGGCTCGCCGCGCGCAGAGCGCCGCCCAGGTCGACGCCTTCGTCTTGCGCGCCGGCCGCCATTTCAGACCTTCTCGACGTCCGGCCGGCCGAACAAGCCTTGCGGCAGGAAGATCAAAACAATCACCAGGACCGAAAAGGCCGCGACATCTTTGTAGTCGATGGAAAAATAGGCCGACCACATCGTCTCGATCAGGCCGATCAGAAGGCCGCCGACCACGGCGCCCGGCAATGAGCCGATGCCGCCCAGCACCGCGGCGGTGAAAGCCTTCACGCCCGGCACAAAACCGTCGGCAAAGCTGACGACGCCATAGTACATGAGATACATCGTGCCGGCGACCGCGGCGAGCGCCGCAGCGATCACGAAAGTCATCGAAATGGTGCGGTCGACATCGACGCCGACCAGCGCCGCCATTTTTTGATCCTGCTCGCAGGCGCGTTGGGCGCGGCCGAGCCGCGTCCTCGACACCAGATACCAGAACGCCAGCAGCAACACCCCGGTGACGCCCCAGATGATGAGCTGTTTGTAGGACAGCGTGACCGGGAAGTTGTTGGTGTCGAACAGCACGAATTCGCCCTGCACCATCGGGGGAATCGATTTGTTGCGCGGTCCCTGCGTCACCTGAACGAAATTGGAGAGGAAGATCGACATGCCGATCGCGGAGATCAGCGGCGCCAGGCGAAATGAGCCGCGCAAAGGACGATAGGCGACGCGCTCGATCACCCAATTGATCAGCGACGTGAACACCATCGCCACGATCAAGACGGTGAACAAAGCGAGTGCGATCGAAGAGATGCCGAGCCAGGTGGTGACGATCAGAAAAGCGATCAGCGCAATAAAGGCCGACGCCATGAATACGTCGCCATGGGCGAAATTCACCATGCCGATGATGCCATAGACCATCGTGTAGCCGATGGCGATCAGGCCGTAGATCGAGCCAAGCGTGATGCCGTTGATGAGCTGCTGGACGAAATATTCCATGCGTCCGCCTCGCGTCCACGGCCTTTCGAATCCCGCCAAAGTCTTAACAGGGGCGCTACCTCGCGGCAATGTTGCGGTACTTGTGCTCGGGCAGTGACGGGGCCATGGTCGCATAACGGTGGATATTGGCGTCGCGGAGGAGGCCCATGGCTCAGGCCAACATGGATCGGGTCAAAAGCGAGGATTTCATTGCTGAGAAGGGTCGGCCCTTCACCGGCGCCGAATATCTGGCAAGCCTGCGCGACGGCCGCGAGGTCTATATCTACGGCGAGCAAGTCAAGGACGTCACCACCCACCCGGCGTTCCGCAATGCCGCGCGCTCGATCGCGCGGCTCTATGACGCGCTGCACGACGACAAGACCAAGCCGCTTCTGACCGCGTCGACCGACACCGGCTCCGGCGGCTTCACCCACAAATTCTTCCGCGCCGCGCGTTCGCGCGACGACCTGATCGCGCAGCGCGACGCCATCGCGCACTGGGCGCGGCTGTCCTACGGCTGGATGGGGCGCTCGCCGGATTACAAGGCGTCGCTGATGAACACGCTCGGCGCCAATTACGATTTCTACGGCAAGTTCGCCGGGAACGCCCAGGCGTGGTACCGGCGCGCGCAAGAGCACGTGCTGTTCATGAATCACGCCATCGTCAATCCGCCGGTCGACCGGTCCAAGCCGGTCGATCAGGTCAAAGACGTGTTCATCACCATCCAGAAAGATACCGATGCCGGGATCTATATTTCGGGCGCCAAAGTGGTCGCGACTTCGTCGGCGCTGACGCATTACAATTTCCTCGGCCAGAATGCCGCCGTGCCCTTGCACGACACCGATCTCGCGGTGATGTTCATCGCGCCGATGAATGCGCCCGGCGTAAAACTGTTCTGCCGCGCCTCCTACGAGATGACCGCGAGCGTCATGGGCACGCCGTTCGATTATCCATTGTCGTCGCGCTTCGACGAAAACGACGCGATTTTCGTGTTCGACAACGTCTTTATCCCTTGGGAGGACGTGCTCCTCCATCGCGATCTGGAGAAGCTAAAGATCTTCTTCCCGCAATCGGGCTTCCTCGCCGGCTACCAGTTCCAGGGCTGCACGCGGCTTGCGGTCAAGCTCGACTTTCTCGCCGGCGTCATCGCCAAGGCGTTGCGCGCGGCCGGCTCGGACGAATTTCGCGGCAATCAGGCGCTGCTCGGGGAAGTCATCGCCTGGCGTCATTTGTTCTGGGCGCTGACTGACGCCATGGCGATGAATCCGACGCCGTGGGTCAACGGCGCGGTGCTGCCCAACCTGCAGTCCGGCTCGAGTTATCGCGTTTTCGCCGGCGACGCCTATGGCCGCATCAAGGAAATCGTGGAGAAAATCGTCGCTTCGGCGCTGATCTATTTACCGTCGTCGGCCAAGGATTTCAAAAACCCGGCGATCGATCGCTACCTCGAACGCTATGTGCGCGGCTCGCACGGCATCGAATATCGCGACCGCATCAAGGTGATGAAGCTATTGTGGGATGCCATCGGCACCGAATTCGGCGGCCGCCACGAGCTTTACGAGCGCAATTACGCCGGCAATCACGAGGACATTCGCATTCAGGCGCTGTGGAACGCGCGCGGGTCCGGAACGCTCGACCAGATGACCGCGCTTGCCGAGCAATGCATGTCCGAATACGACGAAAACGGCTGGACCGATCCGGCCTGGCTTAATCCCGATGACGTGGCCTATCCTGGCTTGCCGCAGTCCGCGCGCGCGGCGGAGTAAGAATGACGAACTGGATTGATCAACGGCCCGACGACGCAATGGACGGCGCGTTCGCGGCCGTGGCGCCGAGCCCGGTCGCGAGCGTCGAGCCACTTTTGTTTCGCGAGGCGATGAGCCGGCTCGGCGCCGCGGTCCACGTCGTCACCACTGCGGGCATCGCCGGCAAGGCCGGCTTCACCGCCACGGCGGTTTGTTCGGTGTCGGATCAGCCGCCGACATTGCTGGTCTGTCTCAACCGCCGCAGCGCCAGCGCGCCGATCATCGCGAAAAACGCGGTGTTCTGCGTCAACACGCTGGGCGCCGCCGAAGAGAAGCTCGCCGACCTGTTCGCCGGACGAAGCGACGTGCACCGCGCCGAGCGCTTTGGCGTCGGCGAATGGACCACGCTGAAGACCGGGGCGCCGGTACTCGCCTCGGCCGTGGTCGCCTTCGATTGCCGCGCCGTAGAGATCAAGGCAGTGGGTTCGCATAACGTTATTTTCGGGGCGGTCGAAGCGGTACGGCTGGGGCCGAGCGGCTCGGCGCTGGTTTATCACGACCGGGCATATAAGCCGGTGTGAGCGACCCCGGTTGCTGTATCCTGTGCTGCCACGCTGGCGCTGGCTTCCTTGATATTTGCAATATTTATTCCATTATTTTCAAATAGTTGCGTCTATGTGGGGCGGCGGAAGCGGGAACCGTTGGCCGACGGCGAAGTTGGTTTGAATGGGCGGGGTTTCTAAGCAAAAGTTCCAACCCCTCACATTACGGAGCATGTCCCGATGGCGAACGAACAGAACAATCCGCAGCGCGACCAACAGCAGCAAAACAACCCACAACAAGGCGGGCAGAACAAGCCCGGTCAGCAGGGCGGCCAGAATAAGCCCGGCCAGCAACAGCAGGGTGGCCAGAACAAGCCTGGACAGGGTGGTCAGCAGAGCGGCCAGGGCGGCTTCAACCGCTAACGTTTCGAGTTTCTGAAGGCGGCGGCCCGTCAAAATGGGCTGCCGCCTTTTTTGTGCAAAGTGTTGACTGAGTTTCGCCGCGAGCTGTTTCTTCGCAGCAACCGGTATCCTAGCTTCGCGCCGAGAGCGGCGGATATTTACGCCGCGGCGAACCGGTATAGAGCTGGCGCGGGCGGCCGATTCTTTGGTTCGAATCCTCCATCATCTCCTTCCACTGCGCGATCCAACCGACGGTGCGAGCGACCGCGAACAGCACCGTGAACATGGTGGTGGGAAAACCAATCGCGCGCAGCGTGATACCTGAGTAGAAGTCGACGTTCGGATAAAGCTGCTTGGAGATGAAATAGTCGTCGTGGAGTGCGATGCGTTCGAGCTCCATCGCGACGTCGAACAGCGGATCGTCGACGCCAAGTTCGTGCAAGACCTCGTGACAGGTGCGCTGCATGATTTTAGCGCGCGGGTCGTAGTTCTTATAAACGCGATGGCCAAAGCCCATCAGCCGAAACGTATCGTTCGGGTCCTTGGCTCGTCTGACGTATTCGGGGATGCGATCGACGGTGCCGATTTCGCCCAGCATTTTCAACGCCGCCTCGTTGGCGCCGCCATGCGCCGGGCCCCACAAACAGGCGATGCCGGCGGCGATACAGGCATAGGGGTTGGCGCCGGTCGAGCCGGCAAGCCGTACCGTTGAAGTCGATGCGTTCTGCTCGTGATCGGCGTGCAGGGTGAAAATCCGATCCATCGCGCGCGCGACGACCGGATTGGTCACGTATTCTTCGCATGGCACGGCAAAGCACATGCGCAGGAAGTTCGCCGCGTAATCGAGTTTGTTGCTCGGATAGACGAATGGCTGGCCGATCGAATACTTGTACGCCATCGCGGCCAGCGTCGGCATTTTTGCGATCATCCGGATCGAGGCCATCATGCGCTGCGTCGGATCAGTGATGTTGGTCAGATCGTGATAGAACGCCGAAAGCGCGCCGACACAGCCGACCATCACCGCCATCGGGTGGGCGTCGCGGCGGAAGCCTTGAAAGAACCGGCTCATCTGTTCGTGAACCATCGTGTGATGAACCACGTCGTGGTCGAAGCGCTGCTTCTGGGAAGCTGTCGGCAGCTCGCCGTGAAGCAGGAGATAACAGGACTCGAGAAAATCCCCTTGCTCAGCCAGCTCCTCGATCGGATAGCCGCGGTAGAGCAGGACGCCTTCGTCGCCATCGATGTAGGTGATCTTCGAATCACAGCTGCCGGTGGAGCTGAAGCCGGGATCATAGGTGAAGATACCCGCCTCGCTGTAAAGCTTGCCCACGTCCAGAACCTGGGGACCGATCGTTCCGTCATAGACCGGAAATGACCAGCTCTCGTCGCCAAGCGTCAGCTTGCCGGTCTTGATGTTGGCGCGCGTTTTCGCGTCCATGATCCCCTCCTCGATGTGTGGCGACCTCATTATTGTGGCGCACTTCACCCAGGCTAGGACCACCACATATTTGACGCGGGCAAGTTTTGATCCAAATCAAAAACAGGAACGGTCGCTGAAATTTTGTGTACTTGGCCATCTCCAGGCGGCAACTACCGCACGTTTGAGCGTCCGCCAGAACGCCGAGGCGAATTCATTGCCTCCGAGCGCAGCCGCTAAATCAGGCAAAATGCTCAAAATTACGGGTTGACCGAACGGCGTCGCGGCCATTCCCTAGAGCCCTCGGAGTGAATCATGAAGTGCGGGCGAAACAGTTTCATCGACGGCATCGGCGTAGCGCTGGTTCTGGCGACCGTTTTGGCGCTGGCATTGCCGGTTCTCGCAGCTTCGTCGGCGGCCAAGGCCGATGATGGCAAGGCCTACATCATGAAGTTGAGCACCGCAACGCTCAACGATACGCAACAAGAATGGCTGCAGCGTTTTGCAGCGGCGGTCGAGAAGGACTCCGGCGGCCAGATCAAGGGTGAAATCTATCCGGCGAGCCAGCTCGGATCGATCCCCAGGCAGATCGAGGGCACTCAATTCGGCTCGATCCAGGGCTGGATCGGACCGCCGGAATTCCTCACTGGTGTCGACGAACGCTACGAGGCCTTAAGCGCACCCGGGTTGTTTTCCAGCCGCGAACAGGACGAGCGGGTGATCGACGATCCGGCGGTCAAGAGCATGATCCTCGGATTGGGCGGCAATAAGGGTCTGGTCGGCATCGCGATCATCCCCACTGGGCCGTCCGCGATCGTGGTTCGCAAGCCGATCCGTCATCTCGCCGAATTCGCCGGCACGAAGATTCGCGTGCTGGCCTCGGCGTTTCAGCTGGAGATGATCAAGCGAATGAATGCGTCTCCGATGGCGATGTCGCTCGCCGATGTGCTGCCCGCGCTACAGCAGGGTGCCGTTGACGGCGCGCTCGGCACCATTCCGGTTTTTGGGCCGCTGCATTATGTCGATGCGGCCAAGTATCTGGTCGAAACCAATCAGCCTTACGTGAATGTCGTCGTCGTCATGAATAAAAAATGGGTCGAAGCCTTGCCGGCGGATTTGCAGAAGATCCTGCATGACGATGCAGCAGCGGTTTCCAAAGCGATCGTGCCCTTCGTGACGGATTTCTTTGCCGGGCAGCGCAAAGAGTGGACCGACAAAGGTGGCGAATTGATCGGCCTTCCGGCGGTGGAAGAGGCGGAGATGACCGCGAAGATATCGAGCATCGGCAAGGATCTTTCGATCACCAAGCCGGACCTCAACCAGGCGGTCAATCTGGTCTTCGAGTCGGCGGCACGGAATAAATAAATCGCCGCACGCGCGTGCCGTGCGGCGCAGGACGCTATGGGGTTCGTCCCTTTAGAGCATTGCCCCATTTCGCCTCGATGGCTTGGGCGTCCTCATGAGAAAGAGCGGACAGCTTCGGAAAGCTGTCGATCCAGGAAAACGGCTTGACCGCTTCGATTATGAGCTTGGAGTGCGCGCTGATACCGCGCAGTTTGGCGTCGGCCGGAATGCGCGGATCGAGCGCGGAACTCCAGGCGTTCCTGACGATGTCGATCTGCTCGGACGGTTCGCAACGTGTCGTCACCGCCCACATCACGTCGGCGAGATCCGACGGATCGATATCGTCGTCGACCACCACGATAACACGGCCCATGTAGCTGTTGGCGGCGGCGATCAGCGCGGCGCGCTTGGCGTGACCGTCATAGCGCTGGCGGAGCGCCACGACCGTCATCAGTTGCGAGATGTGCTGCCACACGCCGACAATGTCGGTGACGCCTGCCGTTTCGAGGTTGCTCCAGATGCTGGCGGCTCGGAACGGCAGGCCAAAATGAAAGCGCGGCGGCTTCATCGGCGGCGAGCCGAGCAGAATCGGGTCATTGCGATAATGGATGGCGGCCACCTGCATCACCGGGCAAGGACGTTTGTCGGAGGCGAAATAGCCGGTGAACTCGCCGAACGGCCCCTCCAGGAGCGAGGCCTCTGCCAGTGGCTTGAGGTGACCTTCGATGATGATCTCCGCATAGGCCGGAATCGGCAGGCCGGTAACGGGCCCCGGATAGATCTCCACCGGTGAGCCTTTGATGGCGCCGGCGAAGTCGAATTCGCCGACGCCCGCCGCCAGATATTCGAAGCCCGCGATGAACAGCGCCGGGTCCTCGCCGTTGACGATTGCGACGGGGCAGGACTGGCCCCGGGCCCAGTATTTCTTGGCAATGATGGCGCCGTGACGGCCGTCATGATCGAATTGGATCGTCAGCTCTTTCGGCCCGTGGACTTGCGCGCGATAGATCGAGGCATTGATCCAACCGCTGTCCGGATCGCGCATGACGACCAGGCTGCCGGAGCCGATATAGGGCCCGCCATCCTGCTTGTGCCACACCGGGGCCGGAAATTTCGTCACGTCGGCGTCGTCGCCGCGCACTGAATTCTCAAGCCAGGCGGCGGCACCAATTTCGAGCGGCTTGAGCGGTGTAAGCGTCTGGCGCTTCGCCATCCATTGCTTCAGCGCATCGATCGGCCGCAGGCCGGTATCGATGCCGAGTGCAAGCGCGGCGCGTTGCGGGTTGGTCACCGCATTGGTGAGCACGCGAAACCCGGGCGCAAATCCCTTGATATGGTCGAAGAGGAGCGCCGGGCAGTCGGCCATGCCGGCCGCGACTTCGGTAATGCCGCCGATTTCATGATGCGCATCGGCGCCGTCGATGCGCCGCAGTTGTTTTAAACCGTCGATCTGGGAAATAAATTCGCGAAGATCTTTGTAAGACACGTGTGCAACTTGCTCCGTCGCCCAGGCAGCGGCAATCTCGATCTATATGACGGCCACTCCTTGGATTTCAATCAGAATGCCCGGGTGGGCAAAGTTTGAAACCGTAATGAGCGCGCTGCACGGGAATTTCCCGTCCGGAAACATCTCATGGCGTATTTTGATGAATTGATCGCCATGGCGCGGATCGTTGATCGAAACGGTCATGGTCACGAGGTTTGCCAGCGTGCCGCCGACCCGTTTCAGCGTCTGATCGATGAGGGCGAAACAGGTGCGCGCTTGCGCTTCAAAATTGTGCGCGATCGACACCCCGTCCAAATCGACCAAACTCGTTTGACCCGAAAGCCAGACTGTCTTGCCGCCTTGCGTGACGATCGCCGGCGAAAAGGCCCGTGATTTCTGAAACGGTGTCCCTTCCAGGTGCGTAGTTATGCCTTCGGCTTTTTCCTGGTTTGGCATAAGATCGCATTCGTCCTTTCCGAACGCCGCTAACAG
Organism: Xanthobacteraceae bacterium; assembly: GCA_049519075.1. Classification (GTDB taxonomy): domain Bacteria; phylum Pseudomonadota; class Alphaproteobacteria; order Rhizobiales; family Xanthobacteraceae; genus BOG-931. The sequence goes on from JBEKRD010000020.1 coordinate 25,795, forward strand.
AGAGATGGGCTGTCAATTCAGCAAAAATCCCAGCACGGTGTCGGTATACGCGTCGGGCTGTTCGACATTGGCGATGTGGGCGGCTTCGAGCACGGCGATCTCGGCGCCGGGAATATGGGCCCGGATGAATTCGTTGCCCTCGAGCGGCGTTGCCGGATCGTGTCTGCCGGCAATGACCAGCGTCGGCGCGGTGATTTTCGCCAACAGCGGACGATGGTCCATGTCGCGCACAGCCTCGCCGCAGGCGATGAAGCCCTCGAGTTTGGTCGAAAGGAACATCTCGCGCATTGTCGCGATCGCCTGCGGCGCGCGCTCGCGAAACTCTTTGGTGAACCAGCGCTCCATATTGGCGTCGACGATGCCGGCCAGACCTTTTTCGCGCACCAGCTTGAAGCGGGCGTCCCAAACGGTCTTGTCGGGATAATAGCAGGCGGTGTTGGACAAAATGAGCTTGTCGATGCGGTTTCCAGCATTAGCGCCGAGCCATTGCCCGACCATGCCGCCCATCGACAACCCGCACCAATTGATTTTCGAAATACCGAGTCCGTCAAGCACGGCAAGGACATCGCGGCCGAGCCGCTCCATCGTATAGGGGCCCTTGGGCACACTGGACTTGCCGTGACCGCGGCGGTCGTAGCGAACGAGGCGGAAGTGACGGGTGAACGGTGCGACTTGCCCGTCCCACATATGCAGGTCGGTGGCGAGCGAATTCGACAGCATCAGCACCGGAGCATTCTCCGGGCCTTCGATCTCGACATGGATCACGCAGCCGTCGTCGGTTTTGATATCCGGCATTGAATTTGTCCTTCCTCGTGGCGGCACATTTAGTAGCCGCCCTAAAGTGCCACGCCAACCCCTCGCGCCATCATGCTGCCAATGCTCTTTCAATGCGCCGCGCGAGGCGCTAGACCCTGCAATTCGATAGAATTGGATCGGGCTCTGGATCATTCGTTCGGGTCGCGGCCGGCCAAGGAGTGACGCACATGGCAATGACGATGAACGGTGAGGTCCAGCTCGCGGCCCCCCCGCAAACGGTCTGGGAGAAGCTCAACGATGCCGAGACGCTCAAAGCGTGCATTCCCGGCTGCGAACAGCTCGACAAGCTTTCCGACACCGAGATGCAGGCCGTCGCCACGGTCAAGATCGGCCCGGTCAAAGCCAAGTTCAAAGGCAAGGTCACGCTGTCCGATCTCGATCCGCCGCACGGCTATAAGATTTCCGGCCAGGGCGATGGCGGGGTGGCCGGCTTTGCCAAGGGCGGCGCCACGGTCAAGCTCACCGCCAACGACGCGGGAACGCTGCTCGCCTATGACGTTGAGGCCCAGATCGGCGGCAAGCTCGCCCAGCTAGGCCAGCGGCTGGTCAACGGCGCCGCCAAAAAAGTCGCCGACGATTTTTTTCAAAACTTTGCCAAGGCGGTCAATCCGCAGGCGGTCAATCCGCCGAGCTGACGGCCAGGTGGGCCGACGCCCAAAAGAGCCAGTTTCGCCCGCGGAAACTCTCTTGACCGCCCGCTAGGCCGCGGTTCAGACTTGCTATTGTTCTGGGACGCGAAAACCGGCAAAATCGCCTCGAATTACCCCTGGAACTCGGCCGCCGGTCTGATCCGGCCGGCGAATCGAAACGTTTGAACGGAATTTTCGAGGGAGGAACTCATGGCCGCCGTTTCGATGACGGTGAACGGCAAGCCCGTCACCGCTGATGTCGACCCGCGCACGCTGCTTGTACAATTCCTGCGCGAACATCTGCGGCTTACGGGCACGCATGTCGGCTGCGACACCTCGCAATGCGGCGCCTGCGTCGTGCACGTCAATGGCCAAGCGATAAAGTCCTGCACCGCGCTGGCGCTACAGCTCGAGGGCGCCAACGTGCTCACCATCGAGGGCTTGGCGGCGGCTGATGGGCCGCTGCATCCGATGCAGGAGGCGTTCCGCGAGAACCATGGCCTGCAATGCGGCTATTGCACGCCGGGGATGATCATGACCGCGGTCGATATCGTGCGCCGCAAGGGCAACGAGCTCGACGAACACACCATCCGTGAAGAGCTCGAGGGCAATATCTGCCGCTGCACCGGCTACCATAACATCGTCAAGGCCATCGCCGCCGGCGCCCGCGCCATGGGCGGCGGGGCAACCACCTCACAAGCCGCCGAATAGGGAAGAGACGCAGGTCATAAAGGTGCCGGCGGAAAAACGCCGGTGGGAACGCCAGAGGAGCAAGCATGAGTGCGACCGGAATCGGCGCCTCGGTGCGCCGCAAGGAAGATCACCGCTTCATTACCGGAGCGGGCCATTATACCGACGATATCAGCCGGCCCGGCCAAGTCTTTGCTTATTTCATCCGCTCGCCGCATGCGCATGCCGCGATCAAATCGATCGACAGCAAGTCAGCGGCTGTGATGCCGGGCGTGCTCGCCGTTCTCACCGGCACCGAGCTTGCCACCGACAAGATCGGTAACCTGATCTGCGGCTGGATGATCCATTCCAAGGACGGCTCGCCGATGAAAATGGCGGCGCATCCTGCGCTTGCCAGCGGCAAGGCCTGTCACGTCGGCGACGCGGTCGCGGTGGTGATCGCCGAGACGCCGGCGCAAGCGCGCGACGCCGCCGAAAAGGTCATAATCGACTACGCCGTGCTGCCCGCGGTCGCCGATCCCGCGGCGGCGCAAAAGCCGGGTGCGCCGCAAATCCACGACGTCGCCGCGAACAATACGATCTACCAGTGGCATCTCGGCGACGCCAAAGCGGTCGATGCCGCGTTCAAGACGGCCAAGCACGTCACCAAGCTCGACATCGTCAACAACCGCCTGGTGCCGAATGCGATCGAACCACGCGCGGCAATCGGCGATTACGATGCCGGCAGCGGCACCTTCACGCTATGGAACACGACGCAGAACCCGCATGTCGCGCGCCTTGTCATTGCGGCCTTTGTCGGCATGGCGCCGGAGCATAAGCTTCGCGTCATCGCGCCCGACGTCGGCGGCGGCTTCGGCTCGAAGATCTTCATCTACCCCGAGGAAGTCGTGGCGCTGTGGGCCTCGAAGCGCGTCGGGCGGCCGGTGAAATGGGTTTGCGATCGCTCGGAAGCGTTTCTGTCCGACGCCCATGGCCGCGATCATGTCACCCATGCCGAGATGGCGTTCGATGCCGACGGCAAGATCGTCGGTCTGCGCGCCAAGACGGTGGCCAATCTCGGCGCCTATATGTCGACCTTCTCCTCGTCGGTGCCGACTTATCTCTACGCCACGCTGTTGTCGGGCCAATACCAGATTCCGCAGATTTATTGCGAGGTCGATGCCGTCTATACCAACACCGTGCCGGTCGACGCCTATCGCGGCGCCGGCCGTCCCGAAGCAACCTTCGTGGTCGAGCGGCTGGTCGAGGTCGGCGCCCGCGAAATGGGCCAGGACCCGGCCGAGCTGCGGCGCAAGAATTTCGTGCAGAAATTCCCGCACCAGACGCCGGTCATCATGATGTACGACGCCGGCGACTATAACGCCTCGCTGAAGAAGGCGATGGAGCTTGCCGACTATAAAGGCTTCGCCAAGCGCAAGCGGGAGTCCGCGCGTCACGGCAAATTGCGCGGCATCGGAATTTCGACATATATCGAGGCTTGCGGCATCGCGCCGTCGCAAGCGGTCGGTTCGCTCGGCGCCGGCGTTGGCTTGTGGGAATCCGCCGAGGTGCGGGTCAATCCGACCGGCTCGGTCGAAGTTCTCACGGGAAGTCACGCCCACGGCCAGGGGCACGAGACCACTTTCGCGCAGCTTGTGTCGGAGCGGCTCGGCATTTCGATCGACGACGTCTCGATCGTGCACGGCGATACCGACAAGGTGCAATTCGGCATGGGCACCTATGGCTCGCGTTCCGGCGCGGTCGGCATGTCGGCGATCGTCAAGGCACTCGATAAGGTCGAGGCCAAGGCGAAGAAGGTCGCCGCCTATATGCTCGAAGCCGCCGAAGGCGACATCGAATTCAAGGATGGCAAGTTCAGCGTCGCCGGCACCGACAAATCGGCTGCCTGGGCCGAAGTCACGCTCAACGCCTATGTCGCGCACAAATTCTCCGGCCAGGAGCTCGAGCCAGGGCTCAAGGAAGGCGCGTTCTACGATCCGACCAATTTCACCTTCCCTGCCGGCTGCCATATCTGCGAGGTCGAGGTCGACACCGAGACCGGCAATACCGAGATCGCGGCCTGGACCGCGGTCGACGATTTCGGTGTGGTGATCAATCCGATGATTGTCGAAGGTCAGGTCCACGGCGGCATAGCCCAAGGCGTCGGCCAGGCCATGTGCGAAGGCGCGGTCTACAGCAAAGACGGCCAGCTCATGAATGGCTCGTTCATGGACTATTCCATGCCGCGCGCCAATCTGTTGCCGACGTTGAAGGTCGCGACCACGATGACGAGGTGTCCGTCCAACCCGCTCGGTATCAAAGGCTGCGGCGAAGCCGGCGCCATCGCTGCGCCAGCCGCTGTCATTAATGCCATTACGGACGCCATCGGGACCGAACAGCTTGCCATGCCGGCGACGCCGTCGGCGGTCTGGGCGGCGCTGCAAAAATCGCACAAATTGCCGCAGGCGGCGTGAGGAAATTTTCGCTCTCTCGAAAACGAGAGCGGTGACCAGGAATAAACGGAGGACTGCAATGTACGCCTTTACTTTCCATCGCCCGCAGACCGTGCGGCAGGCCGCCGGCCTTCTCACCAAAAACGCGGATGCCAAATTGCTGGCCGGCGGGCAGTCCCTGCTGCCGACCATGAAGCTGCGCCTGGCCTCGCCGCCGCAAATCCTCGATATGACGCTGGTCGAAGGCTTGTCTGGGATCGAGCTGGGTGGGCGCGCGCTCACCATCGGCGCGATGACCCACCACTATGAGGTGAATTCATCGCCGGTGGTACAGCAGGCCATTCCGGTCTTGGCCAAGCTTGCCGGTCTGATCGGCGATCCGGCGGTGCGCCACCGCGGCACGCTGGGCGGCTCGGTCGCCAATAACGATCCGAACGCCGACTATCCGGCGGCCTGCCTCGGGCTCGGCGCCACCATCATCACCAACAAGCGCCGGATCAAGGCCGACGATTATTTCACCGGCATGTTCTCCACCGCGCTAGAGCCGGCTGAGATCATCACCAAGATCAGCTTTCCGATTCCGAAAAAGGCCGCCTATCAGAAATTTCGCAATCAGGCCTCGCGCTTTGCGCTCGTCGGCGTCTTCGTCGCCAAGCGCGGCAGCGATATCCGCGTCGCGGTGACCGGCGCCGGTTCGAATGGCGTGTTTCGCGTGACCTCGTTTGAGGAAGCGCTGAAGAAGCGGTTTTCGCCGAAGTCGCTCGAGGGCCTGACCATTCCGGCCGACGGGATGAACTCCGACATCCACGGCAGCGCCGAATACCGCGCCCACCTGGTCGGCGTGCTGGCGCGGCGCGCGGTCGCCGAGGCGATCGGCAAGCCCGCGGCCTGATTTCGACCTATGACGTGGTTCTTCGATCGTCATGCCCGGCCTTGTGCCGGGCATCCACGTCTTTACATGGCAGGAAGACGTGGATGGCCGGGACAAGCCCGGCCATGACGGGTTAAGTTGCGACTATGAACAAGCCATCCCCGCGCCCACTGCCGGATTCAATCTCGGCGACGGTCGATCTTCTCGCCGAGGCGGATTATCTGGCCGACCGCTCGCTCGGCACCGTGCTCTTTCTGGCGCTCAAAATGGGCCGGCCGATCTTTCTCGAAGGCGAGGCCGGTGTCGGCAAGACTGAGATCGCCAAGGTGCTGTCGGCCTCGCTCGGACGCCGCCTGATCCGGCTGCAATGTTACGAGGGCCTCGACGTCGCCGCCGCGGTCTATGAGTGGAACTACGCAGCCCAGATGATCGCCATCCGCGTCGCCGAGGCCGGCGGCGAGCACGATCGCGGGCGGCTCGAACACGACGTGTTCTCCGAGCGCTTCCTGATCAAGCGGCCGCTGTTGCAGGCGCTGGAACCCGACACCGCGGGCGCCCCGGTGCTGCTGATCGACGAAATCGACCGCACCGATGAGGCTTTCGAAGCGTTCCTCCTCGAAGTGCTGGGCGACTTCCAGATCACGATTCCGGAAATGGGCACGGTGAAGGCCAGCCAGCCGCCGATCGTCGTCATCACCTCGAACCGCACCCGCGAAGTGCATGACGCGTTGAAGCGTCGCTGTCTCTATCACTGGGTCGGCTATCCGACCGCCGAGCGCGAATTGGCGATCGTGCGCGCCAAGGTGCCAGGCGTCAGCAAGAAACTCTCCGAGCAGGTCGTGGCCTTCGTGCAGGCTCTGCGCAAGCAGGATCTGTTCAAATCGCCTGGCGTCGCCGAAACGCTCGATTGGGCCGGTGCATTATCAGAGCTCGACGTGGTGGCGCTCGATCCGGCGACGGTTTCCGACACGCTCGGCGTGTTGTTGAAATACCAGGACGATATCGCGCGGCTGGAAGGCTCGAAGGTCAAGGAGTTGCTCGACGAGGTCAAGTCGGAGCTAAGAGCGGCGGAGTAAGCAGTACCATGGCAGAGCAGTCTGGCCGCCTCGCCGAGAACATTCTCTATTTCGCCCGCGCGCTGCGCTCAGCCGGCATCCCAGTCGGGCCCGGCGCCGTGCTCGACGCGCTCGCGGCGGTCCAGGCGGCGGGTGTGGGCACCCGCGACGATTTTTACTGGACGCTGCATGCGGTATTCGTCAAACGCCACGAGCACTCGATCCTGTTTGATCAGGCGTTCCGCATCTTTTTCCGCCGCCGCGGCTATGTCGATCAGCTGTTGGCGATGATGCTGCCGCAGGCGCCATCGCTGCCGCAAACGCCGCAGGCCGGCGCCACGCGCGTCCACGAGGCGCTGTTTTCCGGGCTCGAGGACAAGCTCAAACAGGAGCGCGAGATCGAGCTCGACGCGCGCATGACGGTATCGGACCGCGAGGTGCTGCAGCACAAGGATTTCGCGCAGATGACGACGGCCGAGATCGCGGCCGCGAAAGACGCGATCAAACGGCTGGTTCTGCCGCTCGCCGAAATACGCACGCGGCGGCTTAAAGTCCATCCGCGCGGCCATCAGATCGACATCCGCCGCACTTTGCGCGCCAGCATGAAAGGCGGCGGCGATTTCATCGATCTGCGCTTCATCGGGCCGACGACCAAACCGCCGCCGGTGGTGGCGCTCTTAGATATTTCCGGTTCCATGAGCCAGTACAGCCGCATCTTTTTGCACTTTCTGCACGCGTTGACCGATGCGCGTAAACGCGTCTCGACGTTTTTGTTCGGCACCCGGCTCACCAATGTAACGCGCAGCTTGCGCGAGCGCGACCCGGACGACGCGCTCGCCGCCTGCTCGACCGCGGTCCCGGACTGGTCGGGCGGCACGCGGATTGCGTCGTCGCTGAGGAATTTCAACAAGCTGTGGGCGCGCCGCGTGCTGTCGCAGGGCGCGATCGTGCTGCTCATTACCGACGGGCTCGAGCGCGACGCCGACGATACGCTCGCCTTTGAGATCGACCGGCTGCACCGGTCCTGCCGGCGTCTGGTGTGGCTCAACCCGCTGTTGCGCTTTGAGGGCTTCGAGGCGCGCGCCCGCGGCGTGAAAACCATGCTGCCGCATGTCGACGATTTCCGGCCGATCCATAATCTTGAGTCGATGACCGCGCTGGTGGCGGCGCTACAGCGTAGCGGCGATCGCTCGGGCGACCCGAAAGCCTGGATGCAAAAGGTGGCGTAACACGCTATATTCTGATGAATATAACGCAATTTACTACTTAAGCGGACCAATGGAGACGGATCATGCTCTCGACCGATAACGATATTCTCAAGGCCGCCGAGACGTGGCGCAAGGACGGCCGCGCCGTGGCGTTGGCGACGGTGGTCGAAACCTGGGGTTCGGCGCCGCGGCCGGTCGGCTCCAACCTCGTCATCGATGACGAGGGCAATTTTCTCGGCTCGGTGTCGGGCGGCTGCGTCGAAGGCGCGGTGGTCACCGAGGCGCTCGATGTGATCGAAAGCGGCAAGCCGAAGATGCTGGAATTCGGCGTCGCCGACGAGACGGCCTGGAAGGTCGGGCTGTCCTGCGGCGGCACCATTCGGGTCTTTGTCGAAAAAGTGGAGTAGGGTCCCCGCCATGAAACTTGATATTCTCAGCGCGCTGAATGCCGAACGCGAGGCGCGCCGCGCGGCCGTCGTCGTTACCAATGTCGAGAGCGGCCAGCAACGCCTCGTCAAATCTGCCGACATCGCCAAAGATCCGCTGCGCGCGCTCCTTGCCGAGCATCTGCGCACCAGCAAAAGCGGCATGGAGCAGACCGCGGAAGGCCGCGTCTTCCTCACCGTTTATGTGCCGGCGCCGCAGCTCGTCATCACCGGCGCCGTGCATATCAGCCAGGCGCTGGCGCCGATTGGCAAACTGCTCGGCTATGACGTCACCATCGTCGATCCTCGTACGGCGTTTGCCTCGCCGGAACGCTTCCCGGACGTGAAAGTGGTCGCCGAGTGGCCGGACATCGCATTGCCGCCGCTCAATGTCGATCGCTACACGGCCTTCGTGGCGCTCACCCATGACCCGAAGATCGACGATCCGGCGCTGACGCATGCGCTGGCGCGCGACTGCTTTTACATCGGCGCGCTCGGCTCGCGAAAGACCCACGGCCGGCGCCTCGAACGGCTCAAAGCGGCGGGCGTGAGCGATGCCGATCTCGCCCGCATCCACGCGCCGATCGGGCTCGACATCGGCGCGGTGTCGCCGGCCGAGATCGCGGTCGCGATCATGGCGCAGATCACCGAACGGCTGCGTGAAGAAACCGAGCCGGTCGCGGTAAGGGCTGCATCATGAAATTCGGTGCGGTCGCGCCACAAGATGCGCTCGGTGCGACCGCCGTGCATACGCTGCGTCAGGGTTCTCTTGTGCTCAAGAAGGGAACGCTGATCGGCGCCGTCGAGGTGGTGGCCCTGCAGGCGGCCGGCATCAAGGACATTGTGGTGGCGCGGCTTGAGCCGGGCGACGTCTCCGAGGACATCGCCGCGGCTGAAATCGCCAAGGCGGTTGCCGGCGAGGGGGTGCATGTCGATCGCGCCTTCACCGGTCGTGCCAATCTGTTCGCGCAGACCGCGGGCGTTCTGGTCGTCGACAAGGATGCGATCGACCGGCTCAATCGCGTTGACGAAGCGATCACCTTTGCGACGCTGCAGGCCTATAAGCCCGTCGTCGCCGGCGAAATGATCGCGACCGTGAAAATCATTCCCTTCGCGGTCGCAGGCACGGCGCGCGATGCGGCGCTGGCAGGCTTTACGCAACCGCTGTTACGGATTGCGCCTTATCGGGTGCGCAAGGTCGGTGTGGTCTCGACCGTGCTGCCGGGGCTGGCGACCAAAGTCATCGAAAAGACGCTGACCATCACCGCCGAACGGCTGAAACCCGCCGGCGCCGCAATCGTCGCCGAGCGGCGGGTGCCGCATGAGCGCGCGGCGCTCGCGCGCGCGCTCGACGAAGTGCTCAAGGCCGGCGCCGAGCTTGCAATCGTGTTCGGCGCTTCCGCCATCGCCGACCGCCGCGATGTGATCCCAGCCGCGCTCGAATCGATCGGCGGCCGCGTCGAGCATTTCGGCATGCCGGTCGACCCCGGCAATCTGTTGATGATCGGCGACGCCGGCAGCCGCCCGGTGATCGGTGCGCCCGGTTGCGCGCGGAGTCCGAAGGAAAACGGTTTCGACTGGATTCTGATGCGGCTTCTCGCCGGCCTGAAAGTGCCACACGAGGATATTACCGGCCTCGGCGTCGGCGGGCTGTTGATGGAAATCGTCACCCGGCCACAGCCGCGTGAGGAGCCGCTTAAGCCCGCCCGGTCCATCGCCGCGATCGTGCTCGGCGCCGGGCGCTCGAGCCGCATGGGCGGCCCGAACAAATTACTGGCCGAGATCGGCGGCCGGCCGCTTATTCGCATTGCCGTCGAGGAAGCGCTGAAGTCGCGCGCGCGGCCGGTGATCGCGGTTACCGGGCATCAGCGCGAGCGCGTCGAGGCGGCGCTTTCGGGTCTGCCGGTCAAATTCGTCCACAATCCGAATTTCACCGACGGCTTGGGTACCTCGCTCAAGGCCGGCATTGCCGCGCTCGGGGCCGAGGTCGACGGCGCCATTGTCTGCCTGGGCGACATGCCCCAGGTCGATGCCGCCATGATCGACCGCCTGATCGGGGCGCTTGATCCCGACAAAGGCGCGCTTGTCGCGGTGCCGACCATCGACGGCAAGCGCGGTAATCCGGTGGCCTGGTCGCGCCGGTTTTTCTCAGACCTGATGACGGTCGAAGGCGACATCGGCGCGCGCTATCTGATCGGCCGTTATCCCGAAGCCGTGGTCGAAGTGCCGCTTGCCGGCACCGCGGCGCTGACCGACGTCGATACGCCGGAAGCGTTGGAAGCGGTGAAGGCGGAGCTTGAGCGGACCTGAATTCGCGGCCGCCGGGCCGCCCCGATGGGCCGATTCACCAAGTCGAAACCCTTCCCCGTTAGCGTTGGGTCCGTTCCTCTGGGGGAGGGGCTCTCGATGCTGAAATTCCTGCGCAATCTGGCGCTGGCCGTTGCCGGCTTTGTGCTTTTGGTCCTCGCCATCGCCACCGCCCAGGCGGCAGGCGCGCTGGCCGTCGGGACCTGCGGCGCCTATGGCTACGGTTTCGACTACCGCCACGAGGGCGACGCCCGTGCCGCGGCGATGCGCAAATGCATCGGCAGCCAGTGCAGGGTCGTCGGCGTGGTCCGGCGCGGCTGCGCGGCGATGGCGGTCGATGCCAAGAATCCCTGCGGTTCGTTCGGCTGGGCCATCAATTCGCATCTCGGCAAAGCGGAAAACGCCTCGATGCAGCGCTGCGTCGAATTCGGCGGCCGCGATTGCGTGGTGCGCGCCTGGGCCTGCGACGAGAAGGGCTGACGGCCGGGACCCTTCATTATCGTTAATTTTATCCCGCTCGTCCCGTTCATGGCGTGGTGTTGACTGGGGCCGTAGCTTCGCTTGCCCCATCGGGCCGAAGCGAAGCTCGTTAGATACGCGAATGGATTTGCCGGAGCCGAACATCAGCTTCCGTGAAATCGTGGACGCGGACATCGCGTCTGTGGTCGCGCTATTATCGCGCGGCTTCCCGCGGCACGGGCATGACGCGTGGCTTCGTGCGCTGGGGCAGCTTGGCAATCATCAGCCGCCGCGCGGCTTGCCGCGATACGGCTACCTGATGGAACGCTGTGGCGAGGCGGTCGGATCGATCCTGACGATCTTTGCCACGGTCCGCTCGGGCGACACGCAGATCGTGCGCTGCAATCCGTGCGCTTGGTATGTCGAGAAGCCATATCGCGCCTTTGCCGGGCTGCTTTTTGCCAAGGCGCTGATGCATGAGGACGTCACTTATCTCGACATTTCGCCGGCGCCGGACGTCGAGCCGATTATCGAAGCGCTCGGCTTCTCGCGCTATTGCAACGGCAGCTTCGTTGCCGTTCCGCTATTTAACATGTTGTCCGGCCAAGCCGGTGCCAGGATTCTCGACGCGCGGCAGCGGCCGTCAATCAAGTTCGACGCCGGCGACCAGGACCTGTTGCTCGCGCACGCCGACCAAGATTGCATCAGCCTGTGGTGCGAGACCGCCTCGGGCGCTTACCCCTTCGTCTTCCGCAAGCGGCTGGCGCGCGGTTTCCTGCCGTGCGCGCATTTGATCTATTGCCGTGGGCTCGAAGACTTCGTTCGCTTTGCCGGCCCGATTGGACGTTATCTCGCCGTCCGCGGCGGTCTGTTTGTCGTGATCGGTTCGAATGGCCCGGTGCCAGGCCTCGCGGGGAAATATTTGCCCGGCATCCTGCCGCGCTATTTCAAAGGACCGCTGCAGCCGAGCATCGGCGACATCGCCTTCACCGAATTCGGCGTCTTGGGCGTTTAGCGCACGGTCGACAGGCGCCGGTTGCCGAGCACCACAGCCTCAATCCCGCTGCCGCAAGTATTCCGCCGTTGGCGGCGGCCCCCAGATATCATTGGGCGGAGCACTCCACACCTTTGGCACCTGCGGATGATCGCGATGCCATGGCCGGGGCTCGAAATAGCCCAGCGACTCGTCAAGCATCTTGTCGAGTTCGGTGAACATTTCGACGATCTGGTCGTCGGGATTGCGGTGATAGGTGTAGATATTGTGGCCGGGGCCGTGGCGGCCAGGACCCCAGATTATGGGAATATTTTTGCTGCCCAAAAAATCGCAAGCCGACTGAACCTGAGACCAATCCTTCAGCTCGAAGGCGACGTGGTGCATCTGCGTACGCTTGCCGCGCACGAAATTGATGGTGTGATGGTCCGGTCCGCAGCGCATGAAGACAAACCAGTCTTGTATCCAATCCGATACCCGGAAGCCGAGAACGCGGCTATAGAATTCGGCATAGTCTCTCGGCTCTGGAACGACGAATGCCAGATGGCCAAGTTTGATCGGTCCAATGCCGGCGACGGATTTCGGTTTGCAAATCGGCGTCTGGGTCGCGAAGAGTTCGCAGACTGTACCTTTGGGATCCTCGAACGAAAGCGTCTGGGTAATTCCGGGCGCCGGATCGTTTCGAGATTGGCAGCGAAGACTCTCCGCTTCGATGCCGCGACGGATATCGCTGAGGTCGGTCTCCGGCGCCACCTGGAACGCCAAGCGGCTACAGCCAGCGCGCCCTCCGCTTTCGAGCGCAACGACAAGGTCGCCGAGCTTGGTCGCGAGGTAGGCGCGCCCATTTTCTCGCTCCGCGATCACCAGACCGGCGATTTCCGTGAAATAGGCAATCTGACGCTCAAGATCGGATGTTGCAAAGGTGACATGGCTGAAGCGCTTGGCATTGATCATCGTGCTCCTCCCCAACCTCACAGAATGCCCATTCTCGCGGCTTTGCCAAGGCTGCCCATTGCGACCAAGGCTACCCATTGCGACCAAGGCTTCCCATTGCGGACATCCTATTGCGGCCGGCGTGATTGAACCGATATGATTTCCGCAATAAGGACCCCCGTGAAACTTCCCCGCCGAAAAGTTCTGCATTTACTGGCAGGTGCCGCCGCGCTCCCGGCGGCGTCGCGCGCCGCTCGGGCGCAGACCTATCCGTCGCGACCGGTGCATTTGATCGTCAGCGTTTCGGCCGGGGGCTCCCCCGACATCGTCGGGCGTCTCATGGCGCAATGGCTATCGGAGCGGCTCGGACAGCCGTTCGTCGTCGACAATCGGGCGGGCGCCGCCGGCAATATCGGCAGCGAATTCGCGCTGAAATCGCCGACGGACGGCTATACACTGCTTCTCGCTCTGTCGGCGAACGCAATCAACGCGTCGCTCTACAGCGATCTTCATTTCAATTTCATCGGTGACGCTGCGCCGGTGGCGAGCATCGCCACTATTCCCCTCATCATGGAAGTCAACCCATCGGTTCCGGCCAAGACGGTTCCTGAATTCATCGCCTACGCCAAAGCCAATCCGCGCAAAATCAACATGGCGTCGGGCGGCGTTGGCAGCCCGCTCCATGTGGCGGGCGAGCTGTTCAAGATGATGGCCGGCGTCGACTTGGTCCACGTTCCCTACCGCAGTGAGGCGCTGGCGCTGCCCGATCTGCTCGGCGGACAAGTGCAAGTCTTGTTCGGCGTGATGCCCGCTTCACTTGGCTATGTTCGCGCCGGCAGATTGCGCGCACTCGGTGTGACGACCGCAAAGCGCCAGGAGCTTTTGCCGGACGTACCGGCCGTGGCCGAATTTCTGCCGGGTTACGAGGCGAACGGCTGGTATGGCATCGTGGCGCCCAAAGACACGCCCGCGGGGATTGTCGATACGCTCAATCAGGCAGTCAATGCCGCTCTCGCCGATCCCGAGATGAAGCAGCGCTTCCTCGATCTGGGATGCGCAGTGTTCACGGGCACGCCCGCCGACTTTGAGAAATTCATTGTCGACGAAACCGCGAAGTGGTCCAAGGTGATCAAGTTCGCGGGAATCAAGCCTGAATGAGACGCCAAAGCTGCTTCAACGTGAATACGTTCTCGGTTTTGCGTGCGCAGCCGGATGCGAGCGACTCAAATTCCGCGAACGTGGGTGCGGCGACTTCGCGGGATGCGCCGCGTGCGGGCGCTGGCGCGGATTTGTTCGACCGGTTGCATCGAGAAGTGGGCGGAGTTGTTCCGCAACCATTTGCAGCGCCGTTACCAACTCGGGCGTCAATGGCAGTCGGTTTGCTCGGTTGCCGCCGTCAATTTTGGGGTGCGCGGCAAAGTCCACTTCGGGCAAGTAATCCATCCGCTCCTCGCGATGATGGCATTAAGAAACGCACCACGCGGGCGCTGCGCTTAACTAATGCGATTGACCCATGAGTGATTGTGGCGTGTCAAACCAGGCCCGGGGGCCGAAGGCTCCTGCGTATCGCTTCGCCCGCGAGCGTGCAGCGCCATCGCCAGCAGTGCCGAACCGCCAACGATCAAGTTAACGCCCACGAGTAATCCGAGCGCCCAGGCCGCCGTGCCCGGAAGTCCGAGGAGGATTGTCGCGGCAAGAAATAAGTCAATAATGCCGCTGAGCAGCATCCAAGACCAATTTCCCGATTGTTCGCGCTTGTGGTCGAGTGCGAACAATATTGAGGCGGTGCCTTCGATCGCGAAAAATACGATCAGGATCAAGGTGAGCGAGAGAACGCCACGCTCCGGTGAAACCAGCATGATGAGACCGGCCGCAATTCCAAGGATTGCCGAGACGAGCGACCACCAAAAGCCCGGCATTTGTTGGATCCGGAGGGTGGTAATCAGTCCGGTGATTCCGCTGATGAGAAACAGCCAACCGAATAGAATCTCGACCGCAAGCGTGCGCGGCATCACGATGGCAGCGACACCGAGGCCGATGAGAACGAGCGCCTCGACCACAGAGAGCACCCGATACCGGGGTACCAGTCTTGCCACCGCACTCTGATTTTTCTTGATCTTGGACTTTTCCATGCCACGCCTCTTGTCAGTGGCGATTTCAACCGACGAGAAGTTTAGCTTTGTATCCAGTCCGTGCATCGTCCGCCGGCGGCGTTTCGCCATGTGTCTTCGCTCGCATTCCGATAACTATCAGTCTCTCGGATGACACGATCATGATGGCTGCACATAACTGGTTGATTGAAACGGCTGCCTTTACGCGTTCGGATTCAGGTTGCGGTAAGGGGGTAACTCGCATAAGCAGCGGGTCGGTATCGTCTGAGCGCCGACTACGCTTCTAGAGCCCCGGTCGAGAGGCCGGGGCTTCTTTTTGCTATCTGCTCCGGGCATAGTGAAGCGATGCGCGATTCGGCCTTTTCATGCCCCCACTGCGCGGCTCAGTATCGGATTGTGAAGGTAGAAGCCCCTTCCATGCCGACGACAGTTGGCGAAATAACCTGCCTTGGCTGTGGTGGGTCGCTCCAAGGACAAGAGGGTGGCTTTTTCCTCAAATACTTCCTTGTGAATCGTCCGGGCAAAAGCCAGCGCCGCGCGAAATAGCCGTCGCACAATGTTCACAGTCGGCGTGCCCTTAGCGCGATCGTCTGCGTGCAGCGATGGCGGCAGCTTTCGCGCCTAAAGCGGACCTGGACCAATCTCCGCACGGCGGCGATGGATCAGCACATGCCCTAATGCGATCCGGCGATCTGC
The DNA here is from genome assembly GCA_049519075.1 of Xanthobacteraceae bacterium. Taxonomy (GTDB): domain Bacteria; phylum Pseudomonadota; class Alphaproteobacteria; order Rhizobiales; family Xanthobacteraceae; genus BOG-931. Next base: position 41,418 of record JBEKRD010000020.1, read on the forward strand.
TGAACGATTGGCGCCCATTTCGCTTGCTCGCCCTGGATAAACGCCAAGGTTTCCCGAGGTGACATCGGCCGGTCGTCGCGGCCGAGGTCGCCGAGCCGCTTCTTGGCGTCGGGATCGCGCATCGCTTTGATCAGATCGGCGTTGAGCTTTGCAACGATGACGTCCGGCGTGCCGGCCGGCGCGACCAGCGCCTGCCAGCCGACCGCTTCAAAACCGGGCAGCGTTTCGGCGACCGTCGGCAGCTCGGGCGACACCGCAAGACGCTCCGCCGAAGCGACCGCAAGCGGCACCGCATTTTTGGCTTCGACCGCCCCGTTGATGCCGGAATAGGCGTCGAACACGAGCGCGATGCGCTTGCCCATCATGTCGGTGAGAATCTGCGCGGTGCCGCCGGAATAGGGCACCATCAACAGCTTGATGCCCGCGCGGCTTTGCAGCAATTCGCCGGTGAGATGCGTCAATCGACCGATGCCGTTGACGCCGAACGACAGTTCGCCTGGTTTCTGTTTCGCGAGCGCAATCAGTTCCGGCAGCGTCTTAATGCTCAGCCACGGCGCCGCCGTGATGAACATCGGCGCGCCGCCGATATATCCGACCGGGGTCACATCGCGCGGCACCTGGATCGGCAGATTGTCCGCAGTTCCCGGCAACGCCACGAACGCCGATACCCCGGCAACGCCGAGCGTATAGCCGTCGGCTGGCGCAGCGGTGACGCTGCGGACGGCGATTGCGCCGCCGGCGCCGGGCTGATTGATCACTACCGCCTGCTGGCCCCATAGCCGGCTCAAAGCTTCGGCGATGATCCGCGTCGGCACGTCGATCGAGCTGCCCGGCGCGGAATCGGTGATGATGCGGACCGGATGGGCGGGATAGTCGTCGGCTCGTACCGGCGCCACCAGACCGGCCATCGTCGCCAGCAATGACAAGAAGCCAGCAATGATGAAGTGCCGGCGATGTGCGAGCATAGGTCGTTCTCCAGTCGGTTTCTTATTGGCGTTCCGAGATCAGGCGCCGGCATCGAGCTCGCGATGCAAGGCTTTCTCATCCAGCGCGCCTTCCCATTTGGCCATTACGATGGTCGCCATCGCATTGCCGATGAGATTGGTCGGGGTCAACCCCTGCGACATCAGGCGGTGAATGCCGAGCACCAGCGCCACGCTCGCCACCGGAATGCTGCTTTCGGCCCCGAGCGTCGCCGCCAGCACCACAAAGGCCGCACCGGCGATCCCCGCCGCGCCCTTGGAGGTCACCAAGAGGATGAGAAGAAGACCGATCTGATGCCAGATGTCGAGCGGGGTGTTGGTGGCTTGCGCGAGGAACACGGTCGCGGTGGCAAGGTAAAGGCACGTGCCGTCAAGATTGAACGAATAACCGGTCGGCACCACCAGCCCCACCACGCTCTGCTCGCAGCCAAGCTGCTCAAGCTTGGCGATAATGCGCGGCAGCACCGTTTCCGACGACGTGGTGGCGATGCAGATCAAGAGCTCCTCTTTGATATAGCGGATCAGTTTGAGCAGGCTGAAGCCGCAATAGCGGGCGAGCGGCGCGAATGCGACGGCGATGAAAATGATGCATGTCACGTAAAAGCCGATCAGAAGCTTGCCGAGCGAAGCGAGCGAGCCGACGCCGAACTTGCCGACGGTGAAGGCGATGGCGCCGAAGGCGCCGAGCGGCGCCGTCCACATTATGATCGCGACGATGAAGAACACCATCTTGGCGACGATATCGATGATGTCGACCAAGGGCTTGCCGCGGTCGCCGAGCCACACCAGCGCAAATCCGCACAGAATGGCGATGAACAGCACTTGCAGAATGTTGCCCTCGGTGAAAGCGCCGACGAAGGTGGCGGGAATGATGTTCATCAGAAAGGGAATGGCGCCGACCTCGTGGGTCAGTTTGACATAGGGTTCGACCACCGCGGGGTTGAGCTTGGAGATATCGACATTCATGCCGGCGCCCGGCTGCAAAATATTGACGGCCAACAGCCCGATGATCAGTGCAATGGTCGTCATCACTTCGAAATAGACGATCGCCTTGATCGCCACCCGGCCGACGCGCGCCATATCGGCCATATGCGCGATGCCGGTCACCACCGTGCAGAAGATGATCGGTGCGATCAGCATGCGGATCAGCTTGATGAAGGCGTCGCCGAGCGGGCCCATTTTGGCGGCGAAATCCGGCGCCGCGATACCAAGCGCGATGCCGACTGCCATGGCGATCAGCACCCATACCCATAATTGTGTCCACCATGGACTCTTGGCGCGCGTGTGGGCCGGTGCTGCGGTCGTGGCGGTCAAAATCGTTCTCCCCGGTCGCGGGTGCGAGTCGCGCTGGTCATCTTTAGCGTGGAATGAGCGGTGCGGGAATTCGAGAAACTTGCGGCGGCGCAACTGCGACCGTTCCCGCGTTCGGCGCGGGTCAATAGCGCGCGCTGACGCCGAGCCGCAGATAAGGCCCGCTGCGTCGATCGGAGTCCATTGCCCAGCCGCTGCCGGCCGACCATTCCACCGCGTCAATGCGCAATGCGGTGACATGCGCGCCGAACTGAAACTGCTGAAAATTACCGCACCACAGCGCCGCGGTCTCTGGACCAACAAACATGGCATCGAAGAGGCGGTAGCCCGTTGCCGCGCGCACCGATCCGGTCGGGCCGATCGAGGCAAATGAGCCGTTGATCGCCGCCATGATGTTCCTGGTCGGCTGGTACCAGACTTCCCCGGCCAATTGGCCGCCGACATAGAACCCGTGCAGCCGGCTGCCGGGATCGAATGGCGTCAGCCGATAATCCTGAACGACCGGGCCGGCGAACAGACTGACCGTGAGGCTGCCCCGCGAAAACCGCCAGCCCGGGAGCGCCGCCGCGGCGAATGTGGTGCCGTCGACGTCGCCATGCAGGTCGCCCGCGCTATAGCTGTAGCGGCCGCCGTTGAAGAGCGCCTTGAGCGTGAAACCGTCGGCGTTGAGTCCGGCCGGCGACCACAGCATTCCGCCGTAAAGAAAGTCGCCGTAACGCCACAGGTCGGTTCCGGCGAGCAGGAGAAAAGTAGAAGCGTCGGACGCACCGGCTTGCGCGTGGCCCTGAGGAATGCACAACGCCGTGCTCGCGGCGACAACGGCCGTCGCGGCCATAAGACGCAACTTGAACACTGAAGGCCCCACTTATTCAGGCGGGCAACGCATGCAACTGTAAAGGGTACTATTGAAATATGCGCTAATGAAATGGCAGGAGCCGCGAGTTTATGTCGAAATACACGTTTAGATTGTAGACGTCTCCGGGCTTGATAAAACCGCGATCACTACGGCGTCGGCCGTAGCAAACATGACAGCGAGGCACTTAGGCTTACGCCGATCCGCTCTGCAGATTTGGCGCAAATTTGGCAGTATGTGGGTGTGGCGCCGCGCGCTATAGCTGTCAGGTTCGATCCGGGATTCGCGCCAAGAGAGTTGCGCCATGACAATGTCGACAACGGCGGCAGACATGACCGAGCACGCGGCCGAGCTTTCGCGCCGGCGGCTCGCCATCGGCTTTCTCAATTGGGCGCATGCGCTCGATCATTTCGTCATTCTGATCTACCCGACCGTCGTCATCGAGCTTGAGGTGGTCTATGGCCGCTCTTATTCGACGCTGATCGCGCTGGCGACGGCGTCCTTCATCGCCTTCGGACTGTTCTCGCTGCCGGCGGGCTGGATCGGCGACCGTTGGAGCCGCCGCAATTTGATGTTTGCGTTCTATGTCGGCTGCGGGGTGTCGCTGATCGGGGCTGCGTTCGCGCCCTCGCTCTATGTGCTCGGTTTCGCGCTGTTTTCGCTCGGCGTGTTCGCGGCGATCTATCATCCGGTCGGCACCGCCATGATCATCGAGAAAGCCACCCAGCGCGGCCGCACGCTCGCCTTCAACGGCGTCTGCGGCAATCTCGGTGTCTCGCTCGCGGCCGGCATCACCGCGGCGCTGACGGCCGAGTTCTCCTGGCGCGGCGCGTTCCTGGTGCCGGGCGTGATCTGTATCGCGACCGGCGCGGTCTATCTGTGGCTCGTTCCCGAGGAGAAAGCCGGCCACGCTGCCGCGCGCTCAAAGGCGCCGGACGTCGCGTTGTCGCCGACGCTTGCGGCGGTCATTTTCGGACTATTTATCGTGGTCGCGCTCTCAGCCGGTCTCGTCTTCAACACCATCTCGGTGTCATTGCCGAAGATCGTCGACGAACGGGTCGGCAACGGCATCTCGCTCATGGCGGTCGGCGGCTTGACCACGGCGGTGTTCCTGTGCGGCGCGGTGGCGCAAATCACGGTCGGGCGTCTGGTTGAGCGCATTCAACCGCATATCTTGTTCGCGACGCTTGCCATCCTGCAGTTTTCCGGCGTGGTGTGGTCGGCCTATGCCAGCGGCGTGTCGCTTCTGTTCGCGCTCGCTTTCACCATGGCCGCGATCTACGGCCAGATCACCGTGAACGATCTCATCATCGCGCGCTATACCGCCGACGCCTGGCGCGGCCGGGTCTATGCGGTGCGCTATTTTCTCACTTTCATGATCTCGGGCGTCGCGGTGTCGATGATCGCGCTGCTCTATGGCCGCGGCGGCTTCGGCCTGGTGCTCGGCGTCACGGCGCTGGTCGCGATGGGATTTTTATTCGCCGCGATCACGATCGCGATCCTTGCCAACGGCGTCGAAAAAGCGCGCCTGCCGCAGCCCGTGCCGGCGGAGTAACTTGCGCCCGCTACGCCCGGATGCCGCTCGCGAGAATGGCGTCGGCAAGCTCGGCGGCAGGCCCACGCATGGCTTTGGCGGCGCTGAGCAGAACGAACTCGACGGTGCCGAGATCGGGGAGACCGTGACCGCTCGGCAATTCAGCGAGGCCGGAGGGGACCAGACCTTTCGGTACGATCGTGACACCGAGCCCGGCGAGCGCGGCGGCGCGCAAGCCGCTCAAGCTGCCGCTGGTGCACACGATACGCCAGGGACGGCCGCACCGCTCGAGCGCTGAGAGCGCGATCTCGCGGGCGATGCTGGGCGGCGAATAAAGGATCAGCGGCACCGGCGCCGCCGGATCGAGCCGGCGCCGATCGCCGGACACCCAGATCAATCGATCGCGCGAGACGACGCGTCCACGGTCCTCGCCGGGACGGCGCTTGCCGCAGACGAGGTCAAGCTCGCCGCGCGCAAGCTTCTCGTTGAGCGCGCCGCTCAATCCGACGGTGAGCTCGAATTCGACCAGCGGATGCGTGCGGACAAACTCCCGCAGCACGTCCGGCAATTGCGAAGCGACGAAATCCTCCGACGTGCCGAAGCGCAGCCGGCCGCGCAGCTCGGAGCCGGCGAAATAGCGTTCGGCCCGTTCATTCGCCGCAAGGATGGCGCGGGCGAACTCGATTAGCGCCTCGCCATCGGCGGTCATCGCCACCGAATGGGTGTCGCGGACGAACAGCCGGCGCCCGGCCTCTTCCTCCAGCTTGCGAATATGTTGGCTGACCGTCGACTGGCGCAGGCCGAGACGCGCGGCAGCCTGGGTGAAGCTCCGCGTTTGAGTGATCGCCAAAAACGTGTGTAGCAGGACCGGATCCAGCATGATCGCTCATCACAATACTCGATTACATTAATAGCTGTATGCGCCATTCACAATGACCAAGTGGGGCCGATATAACGGGCGATCGCTGGGAAACGAGGTTTCCATGGCTTGGCTTGGTCTTATTTTGTCCCGCATCGATCGGTTCCTCGCGGCCATTTTATTGACCGTGGGTTTCGCCGCCCTGGTGCCGGCGCGCGGCGAGGCGGCAGCCGGTTTCGGCTGGCTGACCGATGCCGCGATTGCGCTGTTGTTCTTCATGCACGGCGCGCGGCTTTCGCCCGAAGCCGCGTTTCTGGGGGCGCGCCAGTGGCGCCTGCACACAACGGTCTTTCTGAGCACCTTTGTGCTGTTTCCGCTGCTCGGAGTAACGGCGCATGTCCTGGCGCCGGGATTTCTGCCGGCACCGCTCTGGGCGGGCGTCATCCTGCTCACCGCGCTGCCGTCGACGGTGCAGGCCTCGATCGCATTTACGTCGGTCGCCGGCGGCAATGTGCCGGCGGCACTCTGCAGCGCGTCGGCGTCGAACCTTCTGGGGATTTTCCTCACGCCGGTGATTGCCGGTTTTCTGCTCACCGGTCATGGCGCCGATCTCTCGGCGCACTCCGTTATCGCCATCGTCGTGCAGCTATTGCTGCCCTTTGTGGCGGGCCAGTTGCTGCGGCCTTGGCTCGGCGGTGCCATAACGCGCAACCCGCGCGCGCTCAAATGCGTGGATTACGGTTCGATCCTGCTCATCGTCTACACGGCGTTCAGCCACGGTGTCGTCGACGGCATCTGGCATCAGGTCGATGCCGGCGATCTCGTTAAGGTCGCGCTGGTTGACGGCGCGCTCCTTGCCGCGGTGATGAGCATCCTAACCGTCGGGAGCAGACGGCTCGGCTTTTCGCGCGCCGACGAAATCGCCATTGTGTTCTGCGGCTCGAAGAAAAGCCTCGCCAGCGGCCTGCCGATCGCGACCGTGCTGTTCGCCGGGCATGTCGGTCTCGTCATCATCCCCGTGATGCTGTTTCATCAGATTCAGCTGATGGTCTGCGCGTCGCTGGCACGGCACTATGCGGCGCGCCGGCAGCGCACCGAGCGCCTTGCCATTGTTTCGGCCACGCCGGTCTAAGCGCGCCGCCCAATGCGGACGCTCGATGCGTCCGCCGCCCGACGTGGCAATGGGCCAACCCGGTCAGCGCAATGTCAGGCCGGATGCCGCGCCGCCAGCGCCATGCCGATCATCGCGGTGCCGCCGAACAGCATGTTGATGCCGACGAGGAGCCCGAGCGCCCAGGTCGCGGTTTCCGGCAGACCGGCGAAAATGATGCCGGCCAGGATCAAGTCGACAATGCCGCTCGCCAGCATCCAGAACCAGCGCCCGGAGAGCTGGGCGCGGTGCTCGAAGGCGTAGAACAGTGTGGCGATGCCCTCGGCCGCGAAAAAGGCGATCAGCACCAGCGTGAGCGACAGCGTGCCGTTGATCGGCCACAGGATCAGAACGATGCCGGCGGCGAGGGCGATGGCGGCGGACAACAGCGCCCACCAGAAGCCCGGCGCATTGCGCATCCAGAACGTCGTCACCAGGCCGACGCCGCCGGAGATCAGAAACAGCCAGCCGATCACCAGCGTAAAGGCAAGCGTTGCGACCACCGGCAGGATGATCGCCGCGGCGCCGAGCAGCACCAGAGCGATGCCCTCGCTGAGAAACAATGCCCAATGCTCGTGCAGTGTGGTGGCCACGGCGCGTTCAATGTCGCTACTGCCAGCCGGTTGATTCATCGTCATAATTTGCTCCCTGAAATGCGGCGGCCGGTCGCTGACCGGGCGCGCCTCCGTCGTGCCGTTTCGTCGCCCCTTCGCCATTAACGGTTTGGAAACTATTTTAGCACCAAATTATTGCACAGATGCGGGCCTTGAATAAGCGCCAAGTAGCGCCTATCTTGGTTGTGCGGCGTTGAGCTTAAGGGCTCCGTCGCGGGACGGCCACGGTTAGCTGGGCGACGCCGGATGTACGCGCGCCTTGTCTTTCGTGGCCGTTAGCATTTTCAAGCTCCCGTTGGCGTCTTCAACACCGATGCGCCCCGCGACCCCGACTTTCGGCGGACGCGGAGCCTGAATTTGTGCCGGCAGGGTACAGCTCTACCGCTGCGCTGAGATGACGATCGATTGTGATGTTGTCATTGAACTGTAATCGGCCGAAGTCACGCGATTGAAATAGGCGGTGTCCCTCGTGTGACACTCGCGCGCGCGTTCACACGGAATGTGAAGCCCGGCCGAAGCCGCCAGTTTCGTCGTCACATGTTCCGTCGTCAGATGCGCATGCAGACTTCGCCGTCAGTTGCATCCGGCGAGTTCCATGCCGTGACTTTCACGCCGTCACTGCGATGTCACCCAGCGATGCTAAAAAACTTCTCAAGTGGTGCCGGGACGCGTGACAGTAATTTTCTCGACCCCACAACGGCCACGGTGAGATCAGGCGACGCCGGATGAACGCGCGCCCTCGCTCGTGGTCGTTTCGTTTTTGATCAGGCATTCCACAAAGCAAAAGGCCCGGGATCGCTCCCGGGCCTTCGCATTTCGTAACGCTGGAAGCTGGATTAGAAATCCATCCCGCCGCCGCCGCCCGGCATCTGGGGCATGGCGTCTTTCTTCTTCGGCAGTTCGGCAACCATCGCCTCGGTGGTGATGAGCAAGCCTGCCACCGAAGACGCGCCTTGCAGCGCCTGACGCACGACCTTGGTCGGATCGATGATGCCCTTCTTGACCATGTCGACATACTCGCCGCCCTGGGCGTCGAAGCCGAATGCGTAAGTGCTGTTCTCCAGGATCTTGCCGACGATCACCGAGCCGTCTTCGCCGGCATTGGTGGCGATCTGGCGGGCCGGAGCCTGCAGCGCCTTGCGCACGATATCAACGCCGTGGCGCTGGTCCTCGTTGGCGACGCGGACCTTCTTGAGCGCCTCGCTGGCGCGCAGGAGAGCAACACCGCCGCCGGGCAACACGCCCTCTTCGACGGCCGCGCGGGTCGCATGCATCGCGTCGTCGACGCGATCCTTGCGCTCCTTCACTTCGACTTCGGTGGCGCCGCCGACGCGGATCACCGCGACGCCGCCGGCGAGCTTGGCCAGCCGCTCTTGGAGCTTCTCGCGGTCGTAGTCCGAGGTGGTCTCCTCGATCTGCGCCTTGATCTGCGAGATGCGGTCCTCGATGTCCTTCTTCTTCCCGGAGCCGTTGACGATCGTGGTGTTTTCCTTGTCGATCATCACCTTCTTGGCCTTGCCGAGCATGGCAAGCGTGACGTTCTCAAGCTTGATGCCGAGATCTTCCGAGATCGCCTGGCCGCCGGTCAGCACCGCGATGTCCTGCAGCATGGCCTTCCTGCGGTCGCCGAAGCCCGGCGCCTTCACGGCTGCGACCTTCAAGCCGCCGCGCAGCTTGTTGACCACAAGCGTGGCCAGCGCCTCGCCCTCGACGTCTTCGGCAACGATCAGAAGCGGCTTGCCGGTCTGCACCACTGCTTCGAGCAGCGGCAACAGCTCGTTTAAGGCCGAGAGCTTCTTTTCGTTGATGAGGATGTAGGGGTCTTCCATCTCAACGCGCATCTTGTCGGCGTTGGTGATGAAGTAGGGCGAGATATAGCCGCGGTCGAACTGCATGCCCTCGACGACGTCGAGTTCGGTCTCGAGGCTTTTGGCCTCTTCCACCGTGATGACGCCTTCGTTGCCGACCTTTTCCATCGCCTTGGCGAGGTAGTCGCCGATTTCCTTGTCGCCGTTGGCGGAGATGGTGCCGACCTGGGCGATCTCGGCGTTCGAGGTCACCTTCTTGGAGTTCTTCTTGAGTTCCTCGACCACGGTCTCGACCGCAAGGTCGATGCCGCGCTTGAGGTCCATCGGGTTCATGCCGGCGGCAACCGCCTTGGAACCCTCTTTGACGATGGCCGCCGCGAGCACGGTCGCGGTGGTGGTGCCGTCGCCGGCGATGTCGGAGGTCTTCGACGCGACCTCGCGGACCATCTGCGCGCCCATGTTCTCGAACTTGTCCTCAAGCTCGATTTCCTTGGCGACAGTGACGCCGTCCTTGGTGATGCGGGGAGCGCCGAACGACTTGTCCAGCACGACGTTGCGGCCCTTGGGGCCGAGCGTCACTTTCACCGCATTGGCGAGAATGTCGACGCCGCGCAACATCTTGTCGCGCGCATCGACCGAGAAGCGGACTTCCTTGGCAGACATGTGAATTTATCTCCGTTTGATCTGATTGTGGCGGCGCAAGGCGAATGCCTTAGGCGGCCTTCTTGCGGGCTGTGGCCGGCTCGTCGAGCACGCCCATGATGTCGGACTCCTTCATGATCAGGAGCTCCTGGCCATCGATCTTGACCTCGGTGCCCGACCATTTGCCGAACAGCACGCGGTCGCCGACCTTGATGTCGATCGGGATCAGCTTGCCGGCTTCGTCGCGGCCACCGGGGCCTACGGCGACAACCTCGCCCTGCGAGGGCTTTTCCTTGGCGGTGTCGGGGATGATGATGCCGCCGGATGATTTCTCCTCGGCATCGATGCGCTTGACGACGACGCGATCGTGAAGCGGACGAAACTTCATGGTGTCCTCCTTAAGTTATTGAAAAGGCTAGCGTGTGTGACTGAAAAGCGGTCGTCCAAGATCGGTTGAAACGGATCCCCCGGTTGACCGCTTGGCGGGGACATGGGGCGTATTTTTTCCGCCCGCAAGAGGCGCCTGGAAATTATTTAGCACTCCCCAAACCGGACTGCCAAGAAATTCGCTTTTCGGTTAATGGCGGCCGGTTCCGGGCGGGGCGGAAAATAATCTCAGCCGCGGACAGGAAACTTGTCCCAAGAAATACCGTTGCCTTGAGGTCCGGTTGGTTCCGAGCCGGCCTG
>JBEKRD010000021.1:0-57708 GCA_049519075.1 Xanthobacteraceae bacterium
GGGGTCCAACCGCTCCTGGCGGCAATGAGGGCCTAGTCGAACCCGAAAAATAATCGTGGATTACAGCCGGCCCCCAGGCCACTACGTTCCAGACTTAAGAGCGTTTTGACACGGCCAAGACCGGAAGGAGCGGCATCAAAAAGATCGCGGTCGGCGCCTGGCGCGACGACAATTCAGGACCGATGCAGGTGGTCTCGGGGCCGCTTGGCCGCGCGCACGTGCATTATCAGGCGCCCGACGCCGGCAAGCTCGACACCGAGATAAAAGCGTTTCTCGGTTGGTTCAACAATGCCGCGCAAGTCGACCCACTGATCAAGACCGCGCTGGCGCACCTGTGGTTCGTGACCATTCATCCGTTCGACGACGGCAATGGCCGTATCGCGCGCGCCATCGCCGACATGGCGCTCGCCCGTTCGGAGGGAAGCCCGCAGCGCTTCTACAGCATGTCGGCGCAAATCCGCATCGAGCGGAAGGCCTATTACGACATCCTGGAGACGACGCAGAAATCAGGCCTCGACGTCACGCCGTGGCTGGAATGGTTTCTCAACTGCCTCGATCGCGCCTTCGACGGCGCCGAGACCATATTGGCCGCGGTGTTCCGCAAGGCGGAGTTCTGGAAGACGCATGCGGCGGCGAGCATCAACGAGCGGCAACGCGACATGCTCAACCGCTTGCTCGATGGCTTTGCGGGCAATCTCACATCGGGCAAATGGGCGGCCATCGAAAAATGCTCGGCGGACACCGCATTGCGCGACATCACCGAACTGATCGAGCGCGGTATTCTGAAAAAGAATTTGGCAGGAGGGCGCAGCACCAGCTATTCGCTGGCCGCCGGTTACAGCCCCGGCCAACCGAACTTATAAACCAGCGACGCGCCGATGGTTTGCACGTATTTGCTGACGTGATCCGAGGTGCCGGTCGCGGCCCCGGTCGATGTGACGACGATCGCGTCGTCCTTCGGCGAATAGGTGGCGTAGCGATATTCCGAGCGCAGGAAGAGGCCGGACGGCAGGCCGAGACCGAGCACGCCTGAGAGCGAGGTTTCGGTGCCGCCGCCGAGGAACCAGCCCGCATAGGTGGTCTTCGCGATATCTTCGCCGACCGGCCCGCCGCCGGTGAGCGAGCTGAAATTGATCTGGTCGAAGCTCGCCTGGGTATAGCCGCCATTGATGTAGCCCATCAAAGCGGGCGTCACGATGTAGCCCAAGCGGCCGCCGGCGGCCCAGGCGTCGGTCTCCTTCTGCTCGCCGACCACGCCGCTCAGCGGGTCCATGAATTGGCCGTGTAGATTCATGAAATTATAGTCGCCGAAGGCGCCGACGAGAAAGTGCTGCGTGGCCTGGTAATCGCAGCCGGCGCCGGCCTGGCCGTACCAGCCGCGGCTGCCGAATGTGGTGGTCACCGAAGTCGGCACGAGCCCGGCCGTGGTCTCGGAATAAGTATCGTCGTTCGACAGACCGTAGCCGCCGCCGCCGTCGACATAGCAGCCCGACCACAGATTCGACTGAACCGGAGCCGACCAGGCCTTCATCGGCAGATCCGCGGCCGCGGCCACACCCGAGCTCAGCAGCAGGCCCGCGAACGAGGCAGCAAAAAGGTTTTTCATGTCGCACTCCCGGTCCGTGCAAAGCATTCCAAGCCATGACGCTGGCTTTCGGACGATGGCCGGAACAGGGTTAATAATGTCTTTACGGAGCCGGGCACGCGGCGGCGCCGTTGCGGCGGCGCTATGAGGGGAAAGCTACGTGCGGCGTGCGCGCGGTACGCTTACCGCTAATCCTCGATATCCTCGTAGACAATGCGCGGACCGGGCGCAGCGCTCGCCAGCGTGATCTTGCGGCGGCCGTAGTGCCGCGGCGCGCCGGCCCGCGGATCGTAGGGTTCGCGCGCCCGCTCGAACAGCGCCGCGCCGACGATGGCGCCGCCCCAGCGCACCAGTTCGTCTTTTTCGCATTCCGCCGCGAGCTTCATGCCGAGCTCCTGGAAATGGCCGCGGCGATAGCAATAGAGCGCCAGCATGGCGCGCGCCGTGGGCGACATCCCGGCGATCATTTCGTCCCGCTCCTGCGCGCCCGCACGATAGACGGCGCTCATCGCTTCGTCGCCGACCGGACAGGGATCCTCGTCGAGTGGCAGGCAGATTTGTGGCAGCACGGGAGCTCTCCCTCAGTTGATCTTGGTTCGTCGCGGCGATCTCGCCGCGATATCAAGCGCCGGCCTGAGAGCATGATCCCGAAAAGTGGCATCCGGTCTCCCGCCTTCGCGAAGCCGGCTTCGGCGGGCGAAGGAAGGTCGGATAAGATCATGCTTCAACAAAAACTCTAGACGTAAGAGGCCGCCCGCGAAGGCGACCTCTCCCCGTCCGCCCCTGTAGATACGGGTCCAACGGCTCGGCGTGGAGAATCAAAGCGACGATTCGTGCTCTGCACTTCGTTGCAGTCGCGGCAATACAGGACCAAGAGGTCCGGCATGCCGTGCCGCGCCGGCAATCTGCGGATCAGTCGCATCGGCCGCTGGCAAAAGTCGCAAGAGCAGGATCGGTGATTGGTTGGCATACGCTACTGATAGTTGAGCCGGCGGCCCGCTCGCAATTCCGCAAATGACCATAAGAGCAAGTGCCTATTCGGTTTTTAAGATGTATGGCGCGGATGCGCACGGCAGCGACGGCAACGCCAGGGTGAAAAATATCTTTGTCGCGGCGACCTAGACTTGACAATTGTCACCTGCACGGTTACGTAAGCCCATCTCGCTCACCGGAAGGGCGCTTCTCGAGACGATCCTTGAAGTGGAGCGAGTGCGGTGCCTGCGGGCGGGGCTCGTAACCCCGTTCCCGGGCGGCTTTGGGTCCCCGACCGACCGGCCGGTAGACTGCGACAGGTAGAAGCGGGTAACGCCCGCCAAACCAAGTCTCAGGAAGCGCGGGTCTGGAGCTGAGCCGATACTGGATGCGTCCGGTCCGGCGAGTGCCGCGGTGGAGCGCCGAGAGGCGAGCGGGCCCTGTTAGCGCAAGGCCCGCGCCGTGCCTCGCAAGCACGGCCATGGAGGTGCGCCTGTCGGCGCTCCGCCTCCCTTTTTTATGGGGGAGGCACAGGGAATGGCTTTCGTGCCGCAAAACTCGGATGCAGGGGCATCGCGGGAACGATACCGCTTATCCGCCCCGCGCATGGTGTCAGGCGGACTCTATCGCTATACCGCGCGACGCGACACCGGATCTCGAAGGCAATAGCCGGCATGGACGAGAACGAAAAATATTGGCGCAGGAATCTTGTCGTGTGCCTGGTCGGCTCGTTCACGACGCTGGTGGCGATGACCTTGCTGCTACCGTTCCTGCCGCTCTATGTCGAACAGCTCGGCGTCGCCGAAAGCGCGGCGATCGCGCAATGGTCGGGCGTAGCCTATGGCGCGACGTTCTTTGCCGCCGCTCTCGTCGCGCCGCTGTGGGGCCGGCTCGCCGACCGTTACGGCCGCAAGCTGATGCTGATCCGCGCCAGCCTCGGCATGGCGGTGGCGATGTCGGCGATGGGCATGGCGCATAACGTGTGGGAGCTGGTGGGTTTGCGCCTGTTCGCCGGATTCGCCGGCGGCTATTCGTCGGGCTCGATGATCCTCGTCGCGACGCAGACGCCGAAAGCGCGCTCCGCTTGGGCGCTCGGCACGCTGTCCTCGGGCATCATGGCCGGTAATCTGGTCGGTCCCCTGATCGGCGGCGTGTTGCCGCCGTTGATCGGCATCCGCGGCACCTTCTGGCTCGCGGGCGCCGTCATCTTCGTCACCTTCATCGCCACCACGACGCTCATCAAGGAAGAAAAGCGCACCATAGAGACCAAGAAAATTACGGCGCAACTCGGCTGGTCGGACATTCCTGACAAGCGGCCGGTGCTCGCCATGCTGGCGATGGGGCTGTTGCTGATGCTCGCCACTATGTCGATCGAGCCGATCATCACGATCTATGTCGCGCAGATCGGTGTGGAGGCCTCACGCGTCACGCTGGTGTCGGGGCTGGCGATGTCGGCGGGCGCGCTCGGCAGCATTCTCTCCGCGGCGCGGCTCGGCAGGCTCGCCGACCGCATCGGACATTGGCCCGTGATCATCGGCGCGCTCGTGGTCGCGGCGCTCCTTCTGATCCCACAGGCCTTCGTGACGGCGGGCTGGCAACTGGTGGGTTTGCGTTTTTTGATGGGACTGGCGCTGGGCGGTTTGTTGCCCTGCGTCTCCAGCATCATCCGCCACAGCGTGCCCGACGGCATCGTTGGCCGCGTGCTCGGCTATTCGATATCGTCGCAATACGCAGGCCAGGTTGCGGGCCCGGTGCTCGGCGGTTTCGTCGGCGGCCATATCGGCATGCGCGCGGTGTTTCTCGGCACCTCGCTGTTGATGGCGCTCGGCGCCATCTATGCGTGGCTTGCACGACCGCACCGCGCCTGACACATCGACAAACCGACCCGGCAGCCTCGGCTTTCAGCTGCGGCCGCGTTAGAGCATGATCCCGAAAAGTGGAAACCGGTTTTCGGAAAAGATCATGCCCAAAGGAAAAATCTAGACCCTGATCCGATTCGATCGAATTGGATCAGTGTCTAGAAGCGCACAACAAACGAGCCGGCCGGCGATGGACCGAGCGCCGCCAAGGGGGAACCAAGTGGAGCGAACATTCGTCACCCGCTGATCGCCTTCATCTTGCTCTGGCTTTCCGGCGCCTGCTTGCGGCTCACCGTGCTGGCGATTCCGCCGGTGGTGCCGCTGTTGCACGCCGACCTGCATCTGTCGGAAACCGGCATCGGCTGGCTCTCAAGCCTACCGCCGCTGATGTTCGCGATCGCGGCGGTGCCGGGCGCCATTCTGATCGCGCGCTTCGGCATCATACCGGCGCTGGTGGTCGGTTTGCTGCTCAACGCCGCGGGCTCGGCCGCGCGCGCAGCGTATCCGGACGCGACGTTTCTTTTCGCGTCGAGCATTGTGATGGCTGCCGGCGTCTCGATCATGCAGCCGTCGCTGCCGCCTTTGGTGCGGGCGTGGTTTCCGGCCCGCATCGGTTTCGCCACGGCGGTCTATACCAACGGGCTTCTGGTCGGCGAGACGCTGGTCGTCGCGCTCACCATCCCGCTGGTGCTGCCGCTGGTCGACAACAGCTGGCGCTTGAACTTTCTTGTCTGGTCGGTGCCGGTGCTGTTGACCGCATTGCTGGTGCTCGCCTGCGCGTCGCGGCTCGGCGGCGCCAACAAATCGACGGTCGCGGCCGGCAGGCGCTGGTGGCCGGACTGGCGCCAGCCGCTGATCTGGCGGCTCGGCCTGATTCTCGGCAGCGTCAACGCGATGTATTTCGTGACCAATGCGTTCTTGCCCGACTTCGTCATCGCCGCCGGCCGTCCCGACCTGGTCGGCTACGCCCTCACTGCGCTCAATCTCTGTCAGTTGCCGGCCTCGGTCCTGATGCTCGGCGTCGCCGGCCGGCTGGTGAAGCGACCTTGGGCCTACCGGACCACGGGCGCGCTGGCGGTGGTCAGTGTCGTCGGCATGATGACAACGAAAGGAGCTTGGATCGTGATGTGGGCGGGGATCTTGGGCTTCGTCACCGCGATCACGCTCATTCTGGCGCTGGCGCTGCCGTCGGTGCTCGGTGCGCCGGAGGACGTGCATCGCACCTCGGCCGGCATGTTCACCATCAGCTACAGCGTGGCGATGCTGTTATCGGTGCTCGGCGGCTGGCTGTGGGATTTTACCCATCTGCCGATCGCCGGCTTCTTGCCGGTCGGAGCCTGTGGGCTCGTCATTATCGCATTGGCGTCGACGGCGAGCCGGGAGAACCACCCTTCGGTTCCTGGCTAGTTAATATCCGGCCGCCAACGCGCCACCGCTGCGCGGATCAGCGGCGCCGACAAAACCGTCGGGCGCGATCGTGATCGAATTGGCCGAGGTGAACGGCCGCTGTGCCACGACCTTGTCGCCGCGCGCCTGCAAGCCGGCGAGGACCTCGTCGGAAAATCCCGGTTCGGCATAGACCTGATCGGGCATCCATTGATTGTGCAGGCGCGGCGCCGACACCGCGGCGGCGATGTCCATGCCGCGATCGATGACGTTGACGATGACTTGCAGCACCGCTGTGGTGATGCGGCTGCCGCCCGGCGAACCGGTGACGATAACCGGCTTGCCGTCCTTGAGTACGATGGTCGGCGTCATCGAGGACAGCGGCCGCTTGCTGGGACCGGGCGCGTTGGCCTCGCCGCCGAGGAGGCCGTAAGCGTTCGGCGCGTCGGGCTTGGCGGCGAAGTCGTCGAGCTCGTTGTTGAGCAGAATGCCGGTGCCGTCGGCGACCAGGCCGACGCCGTAACTGAAATTGAGCGTGTAGGTATTGGAAACCGCGTTGCCGAAATGATCGACAATCGAGAAATGCGTGGTGTTGCGGCCTTCGCTCTGGCCATTGCCGCCGGCGCGGATGGCGCTCGCCGGCGTGGCGCGCGCCGGATCGATGGTGGTGCGCCAGTCCGCCGCGTAGCTTTTCGAGATCAGCCGCGCCACCGGATTTTGCACGGCGGCGGGATCGCCGAGAAACAGCGCGCGGTCGGCGTAAGCGCGCTTCATCGCTTCGACCATGAGAAACGACGTCTGCGTCTCGTCGTCATGCGCAAGATCGTAGCCTTCGAGGATGTTGAGCATTTCGATCAGTTCGACGCCGCCCGACGACGGCGGCGGCATCGAGACGATATCGTAGCCGCGATAGCTGCCGCGCACCGGCGTGCGCTCGATGGCGCGATAATCCTTCAGGTCGTCGGCCGTCATGACGCCGCCCGCGGCTTGCACGCCGGCGGCGATTTTCGCCGCGGTCGCGCCCTGGTAGAATGCGTCCGGACCGTCGCGCGCAATGGATTTAAGCGTGTCCGCCAAGTCGGTCTGCACCAGTCGATCGCCGGCCGACAGCCCGCTGCCATCGCTCTTGAGAAAAATCTTGGCGGAAGCCGGCCAGTGCGCGAGCCGCGCCAGAATATTGGTCTGTTCATCGGTAATGTTGTCACGGAGCGGGAAGCCGTCGCGCGCCATGGCGATGGCGGGCGCGATGAGATCGGCAAGCGTGAAGCGGCCGGACCCGTATTCCTTCTCGGCCAGCGCCAGGCCTGCCACGGTGCCCGGCACCCCAATGGCGAGCGCCGAAATACGCGACTTCTGCGGATCGGCATTGCCGTCGGCGTCGAGAAAGCTCTTCGCGGTGATCGCGTGCGGCGCGGTCTCGCGATAATCGATCGCGGTATCCCCGCCATCGGCGCGATGGATCATCATGAAGCCGCCGCCGCCGATATTGCCGGCGCGCGGATAGCTCACGGCCATGGCAAATCCGACCGCGACCGCGGCGTCGATTGCATTGCCGCCCTGGCGCAGAATGTCGACGCCGATCCGCGCGGCGCGCGGCTCCTGCGCCACCACCATGCCGTCATGAGCGACGACGCCTTGAGCATGACCGATCGCGGCCTCGGCGCTGCGATCCTCGGCCCGCGCGCCACCTGTCAGCACAACGAGGCCGACCAGCGCGAAGCAGGTCACGTGACGCAATCGATAACCGCGCAGATTCGCCATCGCTCGGATTGGCTTTGCTCTTACAACATCGACGGCAGAACGCGGTCCGGCGGGCGGTGGCCGTCGAGGAAGGTCTTGATGTTGACGACGACCTTCTCACCCATGTCATTGCGGCCTTCAACGGTTGCCGAGCCGAGATGCGGCAACAGCACCACCTTGCCGGCACGCGCCAGCTTGACGAGCTTCGGACTCACCGCCGGCTCGTGCTCGAACACATCGAGGCCAGCGCCGGCGATTTCCTCCGACTCGATGAGGCGCGCCAGCGCGTTCTCGTCGATCACCTCGCCGCGCGCGGTGTTGACGATAAAGGCTTCCGGGCGGACGAGCTTGAGCCGGCGCGCGGAGAGCAGATGATAGGTCGCCGGCGTGTGCGGACAATGGATCGAGATAATGTCCATGCGGGCGAGCATCTGGTCGAGGCTCTCCCAATAGGTCGCGTGCAGTTCTTCCTCGATCTCCGTCGCGACGCGGCGCCGGTCGTAATAGTGGATCTTCAAGCCGAAGGCGTGGGCGCGGCGCGCCACCGCCTGGCCGATATGCCCCATACCGACGATGCCAAGCCGCTTGCCCCAGATGCGGTGGCCGAGCATCCAGGTCGGGCTCCAGCCGGTCCATTCGAGGTCGGAGGTGAGCACTTGCGCGCCTTCAGTCAAGCGGCGCGGCACTGCGAGGATGAGCGCCATGGTCATATCGGCGGTATCTTCGGTCAGCACGCCCGGCGTGTTGGTGACGGTAATGCCGCGCTGCACGGCGGTGGCGACGTCGATATTGTCGACGCCGTTGCCGAAATTGGCGATCAGCTTCAATCGTTCGCCGGAATGGCTGAGCACCGCCTTGTCGATATGGTCAGTCACCGTCGGCACGAGGACATCGGCGGTCTTGACGACCTCGATGAGCTCGGCCTGGCTCAGCGGCGTGTCGTCGGCATTCAGCTGCGCGTCGAACAGTTCGCGCATGCGCATTTCGATGCTGTCCGGCAGCCTGCGCGTGACCACGACCAGGGGCTTCTTGCCCGTCGCCATTTGCTGCCTCTTGTGCGAGTGGCCAAAACAAGCGGCCCGAACCACCGGCCTAGAACAGGAACCGCGATAATTCAGCCTGCAATTCGGCCGTTGGCAATGGCCATTTTCCGCATCTTGCCGTGCCCGGCCGTTCAGGTCTCTTTAACCCCGCTCGCCGACACTAAATCGGAGGCGGTTGACTAAATCTCTCTACCAGATGGCTGCGCTCCCCACAAAGCGCGCGGGGATTCGGGCGCATTTGCCTATCGATAGCGGGATTGGGCCTCGGAATGGGCATGCGGACGGGCATGTCGCGATGACATTGCGGCGTGGCGGGGCAATGGTGGTTGTGATCCGGGCGGCACTTACAGCCCTACTCGTGTTCGGTTGGGCGGCGGGAACTGCACGAGCGGCCAGCGATGCCGCGGCGAGCGGGCTGCCGGTGCCTCGCTTCGTCAGCCTCAAGGCGGATCGCGTCACCGTGCGCGGCGGTCCCGACAAAGACCACGATGTGGCCTGGGTCTACACCCGCGTCGGCTGGCCGGTCGAAATCACCGCGGAATTCGAGAACTGGCGACGCATCCGGGATTCCGACGGTTCGGAAGGATGGGTCTACCACTCGTTACTGTCGGGAAAGCGCATGGCAGCCGTGCAATTGAAGTCGAAAACCGATCTGGCGCCGCTTCATGCGCAGCCCGACGCCCAGAGCGCGGTGACGGCGCAATTGCAAGTCGGCGTTCTCGGCTCGGTCAAACACTGCACCGGAGCCTGGTGCCAAATCACCGGCGATGGTTTTGACGGCTGGATCGAGCAGAACGATTTGTGGGGTGTCTACCCCGACGAGAAGATCGAGTAGCGCGATGCATTGGCAAGCAGCGCTACTGTCAAACCGTCTTAGGCTTTGCATCATCGCCGTCGCGGCCGGATGCTTCGCCGCTTCGGCAGCGGCGCAAACACAGCAGCAGCACCCGCCGAAAAAGCCCGTGATCACGCTGCCGTCGCTTACCGCCCAAGGCTTCGAAGTCAAAGCAGCGTTCGGTTCTTACCTCGTGCTGCAAAAGGGCAAGGACGTGTGGCTCTGTTATATGCTCGAGACCCGCTCGGACTGCATGCCCGCTGAATGAGCCGAGGCACGGCAACGGCGCCGCGCCTGCCGTTGACATAAGCTAAAAAGACTGGGAATTATCGGCGTTTTCAGCCGTTCTTACGCCGCAACCGCACGACGACGTCGATGCGGGCGATCTCGTAGCCGTCGGGCGCGACCGGCGTTTTGCCGACGATCACGTCGCTTGACGGGATATCCATCAGATCGTTTTGATCCTCGATGAAGAAGTGATGGTGCTCGGAATTATTGGTGTCGAAATAGGCTTTCGAGCCGTCCACAGCGACTTGGCGCAGCAGACCGACTTCCGTGAATTGATGCAGAGTGTTGTAGACGGTGGCAAGCGACACCGGCACCTTGGCCAACGTCGCTTCCTCGTACAGCATTTCCGCGGTCACATGGCGGTCGCCTTTGGCGAACAGAATCCAGCCGAGCGCCATGCGCTGCCGCGTCGGGCGCAGGCCGACATCGCGCAATTTCGCCTTCACGTCATGCCAGGGGCAGCCAGTGAGATCACCGCGGCCGGACTGAAATGCCGGTGGGATCGCGTGCCCTCCGGGCCCGGAAACGACGGGGCACGCGGCAAGAGCTGGACGCGGAACGATCGGACGCGATTCGGGCATAACCACACCACCGGCCCATGCTGGCCGACAAGAGATTGTTGCAAGTGAAATCAGTATACGCCACCTTGGGACTGCTGCAACTCCCCCGTGACAAAGCTGCGGGGCTCGAGTTTCCCACCGCGCCAGCGGCTTGCAGTGAGGGAGCGGCTTTGCCGCATTCTCCCAATATGTTAGGGATTCAACCATCAGCCGGAAGACGGCGGAGCGAAATGCGCATGCAAGAACGCCGTTCACACTTTGAGTATGAGGACCTTTTGGCCTGCGGGCGCGGTGAATTGTTCGCCGAAGGTCCCCAGCTACCACTGCCGCCGATGCTGATGTTCGATCGCATTTCCGAAATTGCGGAAGTCGGCGGCGAATATGGCAAAGGTCTGGTGCGTGCGGTGCTCGAGCTTAAGCCGGACCTCTGGTTTTTCCCTTGCCACTTCAAGGGCGACCCGGTCATGCCGGGCTGTCTCGGCATCGACGCGCTGTGGCAGATGCTGGGGTTCTTTCTCGGCTGGCTCGGCTCGCCAGGCAGAGGCCGGGCGCTTGGCATGGGCGAGCTCAAGTTTTCGGGGCAGGTGCTGCCGACGATGAAGAACATCGTCTATGGCATCGACATCAAGCGCGTGATGCGCTCCAAGCTCGTGCTTGGTATCGCCGACGGCTGGCTTTCGGCGGACGGCTCTATTATCTACCGTGCGCTTGATCTCAAGGTCGGCCTGTTCCGCGACGTGGAGCCGCAGCCGACCGGCGCCTAGAGAGAGTTATTTCATCCGCACGTCGCGGCGAAAGCATGATCCCGAAAAATGGGGACCGGTTTTCGGATAGGATCATGCGCAGATCAAAATCCGAGGCGGACGAGGCAAAGCCATGAAACGTGTGGTCGTCACCGGGATGGGCATCGTCTCGTCCATCGGCAACAACACGCAGGAAGTGGTGGCGTCGCTCCGCGAAGCGAAATCGGGCATCGTGCGCGCGGACAAATATGCCGAACTCGGCTTCCGCTGTCAGGTGCACGGCGCGCCGACGCTCGATGCCAGCGAAGCGATCGACCGCCGCGCCATGCGCTTCCTCGGCGGCGGCGCCGCCTGGAACCACGTCGCCATGGAACAGGCAATTCGCGACGCCGGTCTCGACGAGGCCGACGTTTCGAATGAGCGCAGCGGCATCATCATGGGCTCGGGCGGCCCGTCGACGCGGACCATCGTCGAGAGCGCCGACATCACACGCAGCAAGGGTCCAAAGCGCGTCGGCCCATTCGCGGTGCCGAAAGCGATGTCGTCGACCGCGTCCGCGACGCTGGCAACCTGGTTCAAGATCAAGGGCGTGAACTACTCAATCTCGTCGGCCTGCGCGACCTCGAACCATTGCATCGGCAATGCCTACGAAACCATCCAGGTCGGCAAGCAGGACATGATTTTCGCCGGCGGCTGCGAGGAACTCGACTGGACGCTTTCCGTCCTGTTCGATGCCATGGGCGCGATGTCGTCGAGCTTCAATCAGACGCCCGACAAGGCCTCGCGCGCCTACGATGCCAATCGCGATGGCTTCGTCATTGCCGGCGGCGCCGGCGTGCTGGTGCTCGAAGAGCTCGATCACGCCAAGGCGCGCGGCGCCAAGATCTACGCCGAGGTGGCCGGTTACGGCGCAACCTCGGACGGCGCCGACATGGTGGCGCCGTCCGGCGAAGGCGCCATGCGCTGCATGAAGATGGCGCTGGCGACGGTCAAGCCCGACGTCGACTACATCAATCCGCACGCCACCTCGACGCCGATCGGCGACCTCAAGGAGATCGAAGCGATCCGCGAAGTGTTCGGCGCGAAATGTCCGCCGATCTCGGCGACCAAGTCGCTCACCGGCCACTCGCTCGGCGCCGCCGGTGCGCAGGAGGCGATCTATTCGCTACTGATGATGAATTCGGGTTTCATTTGCGAGAGCGCCAATATCGAGACGCTCGACCCCGCATTCGCCGACATGCCGATCGTACGCGAGCGCAAGGACGGTGTGACGCTCGGCTGCGTATTGTCCAACTCCTTCGGTTTCGGCGGCACCAATGCGTCGGTCGTCTTCAAGCACCCGGATGCGTGATCGATGACGGGGCTGATGCAGGGCAAACGCGGCCTGATCATGGGGGTCGCCAACGATCACTCCATCGCGTGGGGCATCGCCAGGACGCTCGCCGCACATGGCGCCAAACTTGCCTTCACCTATCAGGGCGACGCGCTCGGCAAACGCGTCAAACCGCTTGCGGAATCGGTTGGGGCCGATCTGCTGCTGCCATGCGATGTCGAGGACATCGCTTCGGTCGATAAAGTCTTCGCAGAGATCGAGCGGACTTGGGGAACGCTCGATTTTCTCGTCCACGCCATCGCATTCTCCGACAAGACGCAGCTTACCGGCCGTTTTGCCGATACCACGCGCGAGAATTTTCTCCGCACCATGCTGATTTCGTGTTTTGCCTTCACTGAAGCCGCGAAGCGCGCGGCGACGCTGATGCCGAACGGCGGCGCCATGCTCACCCTGACCTATAATGGCGGCGAGCGCGCGATGCCAAATTACAACGCCATGGGCCCCGCCAAGGCGGCGCTGGAAGCTTCGGTGCGTTATCTCGCAGTGGATTTCGGTCCGAGCGCGATCCGCATCAACGCCATCTCGTCGGGACCGATCCGCACACTGGCCGGCGCCGGCATCGGCGATGCCAGGGCGATGTTCGCGTTCCAGCAGCGCCATTCGCCGCTGCATCGCGGCGTGACGCTCGACGAGCTCGGCGGTGCGGGGCTTTATCTGCTCTCGGATCTGTCGACCGGCGTGACCGGCGAGACCCATTTCGTCGATTCCGGCTACAACGTCATCGCCATGCCGCATCCTGACGCGCTACGGGCTGACAATCAGCGGCCGGCGGACGAGGCTGGGAAGTAAGTCGCCGCTTTTTTGTCAAAGCTTCGCCAAATGCGGCATGACCTCGCCACTGAAAAGGTCGAGCGATCGTAACGCCTCGGCAAGCGACATATTGCCGAGGAAAAGATAAGTCAGCAAATAATTGATGCCGAGCTCCTTGGCTTGCCGCTCGAGCTCCGCGAGAACGGTCTGCGGCGAACCGGCAATGACCGTGCCGTCCGCAATGCAGGCCTCGAAATCGGCGCCGCGTGGCACGTTCAGGCGCGATGTTAAACCGGTCTCGCCGTGCTTGACCCGCAGCCAGTTCAAATGTGCGAGGTGCCTGTCCATCGCCGGTTTGCCGAAGCGCCGCGCTTCCGCATCTGTGTCGGCGACGAAAATATGCCGCTGCAGCCCGATGACGGCGCCGCCGGAAAACTCCGATTTTGGCTGCACCGGGCCGCCGCGTTTCTTGAGCGCCGTCTTGAAGGCGTCGATATTGGCCTTGGCGACATTCGGCGGCCCGAGGGTCACGAAATGCAGGCCGTGCTCGCCGGCCCAGGTCGAGCCAATTTCGTTCGATGAGCCGTACCAGAACGGCGGATGCGGCTGCTGCAACGGCCGCAACTCGATCGGGACATTTTCATAGACGAAGTGCTCGCCCTCGTAACTGAGTGAATCTGTCGTCAAGCCCGCGCTGATGCACTTGAACGCGTCGATGAAAATCTCGCGCGACTGATCGTGTTCGACCTTGTGAAACTTCAGCTCGTAAGGCGACACGCTGCGGCCGACGCCGACATCGAGCCGCCCATGGCTCAGATGGTCGAGCATGCAGATTTCCTCGATCAGCCGCAGCGGCGAATAAAGCGGCAACAGATAAACCAACGGCCCGAGCCGCATGCGCCTGGTCGCGCGCGCCACAGCTGCAAGATAGACCCCTGGTACCGGCACCATATTGAGGGGAGTCGCATGATGCTCAGCGACGTGCAGGCAATAAATGCCTGCCGCATCGGCGGCCTCGGCGAAACGCAAGCGTTCGTCGAACAAAGTCACGAGCGGTCGCTCGCCGTGTTCGACGTGATCGAAAAGTCCGACTTTCATGCTATCCGCCGATTGTCATCGTAAACTTGTCACGGGTTCTTCTTCACGGGTTCTTCTTGATCAAGCCGATCTTGCGGCCCATGGCGGCGCAATCCTCGTCGGTCTTGAGCCCCGCGGCGTGGATGCCATGGACGGCCAATTCCTCATCACGGTCCTCGGTGTCGCCGGTGACACCGACCGCGCCAATGACATCGCCGTTATCGTCGCGGATCAGCATGCCGCCGCCTTCAGGGAAGATCTGCTCGCCGCTCGCCGCGATCAGATAGCGCATGAAAATCGGCCGCTCCTGCGCCCGCTCGCGCACCAGCTTCGAGCTGCGCCCGAGCGATAGAGCCGCATAGGCCTTGCCGTAAGCCATTTCGAACCGGATCATGGATGAGCCGTCCTCTTTCTTGAATGCCTTCACCTTGCATCCCGGCTCGACCACGATGACGCTCAACGGTCGGCAATTCAGCGCGGCGCCGCGCTCGATCGCGGCATCCATAATGCGTTCGGCCTGGGCCAGTGTGATGGTACTCATGTGACCTCCCCTTTTTGCCTGTTGTGCCATCTTCGCCGGGCGGGTGCCAGCGTTCCGACAGGCGCGCCCGGCCTTGTTGCCAACAACATCCTCTTGCCTCCGGCGCGCGTGCGCGCCACATGTGCGCGATGCCGGCCTCCCCTCCCATCGAAGTCGACCGCCTCGTCAAGATCTATAAGACCGTCCCGGCGGTCGACGGCATTTCGTTTACGCTGCAGCCCGGCTCGGTGACCGGGCTCCTGGGCGGCAATGGCGCCGGCAAGACCACGACCATCGCCACCATCATGGGGCTGGTCATGCCGACGTCCGGCCGCGTGAGCGTGCTTGGCGCCGAGATGCCGAGACAACGCTATCGCGTCCTGCACCGCATGAATTTCGAAAGCCCCTATGTCGAAGTACCGATGCGGCTGACGATTCGGCAGAACCTGACCGTGTTTGGAATGCTCTACGGCGTGGCCGATCTCACTCATCGCATCGCGCAACTGGCCTCGGACCTCGACCTCACCGATCTGCTCGATCGCCCGACCGGCCGTTTGTCGGCCGGGCAGAAAACGCGGGTCTCGCTGGCCAAAGCGCTGATCAACAACCCGGACGTGCTGTTGCTCGACGAACCGACCGCATCGCTCGATCCCGACACCGCCGACTGGGTGCGCGGACATCTCGAACGCTTTTGCCACGAGCGCAACGCCACGGTGCTACTAGCCTCGCACAACATGGCCGAAGTCGAACGGCTGTGCGAGCGCGTCATCATCATGAAGCGCGGCCGCATCGAGGACGACGATGCGCCGGCAAAGCTGTTGGCGCGTTACGGCCGGCTCACGCTGGAAGAAGTTTTTCTCGATGTCGCGCGCGGCGACGGTATCCACAGCGAGGCGGCGCAATGACAGACCGCGCAGTGAGCGACCGCACAACGGCTGCTCAAACTGGGAGTTCGCCGCGCCGCATCGGCGCGATGATGCTGCGCTACTGGTATCTGCTGCGATCGTCGTGGCCGCGGCTGCTCGACCTCGTCTATTGGCCGACGGTGCAAATGGTCACCTGGGGCTTCCTGCAATATTACATTTCGACCAATGCCGGTTTCTTCGCCCGCGCGGGCGGTACGTTTATCGGCGCCGTGCTGCTGTGGGACATCCTGTTCCGCGGCCAGCTCGGATTTTCGATCTCGTTTCTCGAGGAAATGTGGTCGCGCAATATCGGCAATCTGATGATGAGCCCGCTGCGTCCGTTGGAATTCATCGCCGCTTTGATGGTGATGAGCGTGGTGCGGCTGGCGATCGGGGCCGTCCCAGTCACCATTCTGGCCATCGCGTTCTTCGGTTTCAATCTCTACGGAATGGGATTCGCTCTGGTCGCGTTCTTTTGCAACCTCATGCTGACCAGTTGGGCGATCGGCATTTTTGTGTCCGGGCTGATCTTGCGCAACGGCATGGGTGCCGAGAACCTGGCCTGGTCGATCATGTTCCTGTTCATGCCGCTGACCTGCGTTTACTACCCGGTAACGACTCTGCCGGTCTGGCTGCAACCAGTGGCCTGGCTGTTGCCGCCGACCTACGTCTTCGAGGGTATGCGCACCCTTTTGATCCAGAAAGTCTTTCGCCCCGATCTGATGGTCGACGCGCTGGCGCTGAACGCTGTGTTGTTCGCCGCCGGATTATTCGGCTTTATCAAGCTTTTGCAAAGCGCGCGTCGCCATGGCTCGCTACTGCAGACCGGCGAGTAGTGCTGTTTTTCGGGTCGCGCGCATGGATGCTATGTGCCTGACGAATAGCCGTAATGCGTTGATCGTTAGATGGGTGACTACCTATGCATAACGTAAGGAATAGCGAAAAATTTCCCTATATATTGACGATATGACATCGCATCGTCACAATGCTGCACTGCAGCAAGCCGGGCAAGGTTCACCAATGGCCATCGGAGAGTTTGGCGGGGCGCCTTCGCTTCCCGTCGACAACGGACTTTTACTGTCGACCCCGCTCTACTGGTTCTACGAGATGAGCCAAGCGGCGCTTAATCCGTCCCGGGCCTGGGCCGACGCGACGCGGCTGTTCTTCAAGAATCCGATCAATCCGCTGTCCTTTACCACTTTCGGAAAGTCCATCGCCGCGGCCGCCGAGCTGTTTGAGCGCTCGACACGCCGTTACGGCCGGCCCGAATGGCAGATTTCTTCGGCGCTGGTCGGTGGCGAACGCGTGCCGGTGCGTATTTCGACCGTCTGGGAGCGAGCGTTCTGCAAGCTCACGCATTTCGAGCGCGTGTTCGAGCACCAGCCGAAACGTCCGCAGCCGCGGCTGCTGATCGTCGCCCCCATGTCGGGCCATCATGCAACGCTGCTGCGCGGCACCGTCGAAGCGTTTCTACCCAATCACGACGTCTACATCACCGAGTGGGTGGATGCGCGGATGGTTCCGCTGACGGAGGGAAGCTTCGATCTCGACGATTACATCGACTACGTGATCTCGATTCTGCATGCGCTCGGCGGCGATACCCACGTGATCGCGGTTTGTCAGCCCTCGGTGCCGGTGCTGGCCGCCGTCGCCCTTATGGAGGCCGATGACGATCCCTACGTGCCGGTCTCCATGACCTTGATGGGCGGCCCCATCGATACGCGCAGCAATCCTACCGTCGTCAACAAGCTTGCCGAGAAACGCGGCACCGACTGGTTTCGCACCCACGTCATTACCAAGGTGCCGTTCCCTAATCCCGGCTTTATGCGCGACGTCTATCCGGGCTTCCTGCAGCTCAACGGCTTCGTCAGCATGAATCTCGATCGGCATATCGAGGCGCACAAGCAATTGTTCCTCCATCTGGTGCGCGGCGACGGCGACTCGGCGGGCAAGCACAAGGAGTTCTACGACGAATACCTCGCCGTGATGGACCTGTCGGCGGAATTTTATTTGCAGACCGTCGACACGGTTTTCGTGCGCCAGGCGCTGCCGAAGGGTCAGATGACCCACCGCGGCCGGCCGGTCGATCCGAGCCGGATCAGGCGCGTCGCGCTCCTCACCATCGAGGGCGAGCATGACGATATTTCCGGTGTCGGCCAGACCGAGGCGGCGCATCGGCTGTGCAGCAGCATTCCGCCGGACCGCCAAGCACACTATCTGCAGCTCGGTGTCGGTCACTACGGCGTGTTCAACGGTTCGCGGTTTCGTTCGGAGATTGTGCCGCGCATTTCCGATTTCATACTGTCGATGAGCCAGTCGAGCCGCGCTGCGCGCGGCAGCGTCGGCACCCGGCGCGCGGGCAACGGCGCCGCATTGCAAACCGTATAGACGTTGCCGCGCGCGACGTACCGCCTGCGAACCCCGCGCTTCCCGCGCCGAACACAAATCGGTCTCATCTCGCCAGTAGCCTATTGGATGTGGCATTATTCCCGCACGAGATAGATTCGGGGTGCTCCGCCATGCCGCGGCATGCGTTGCTCTATCGTCGCCCGAGCGAACCTCAGACGATCGAGATCGCGTTCGACAGTTCGATCTATCCGGTGCGCCTGCGCCGGCACCGCCAGGCGCGCCGCTACACACTGCGAATCCAGGCGGCGACGCGCGAAGTCATCCTCACAATTCCGCCGCGCGGCACGCTGAAGGAGGCGAGCGCATTCGCGAGCAAGCATGGCGGCTGGATTGCGGCGCGGCTCGGACGATTGCCGCAAGCCGCACCCTTTGCCCATGGTCTGGTGCTGCCACTGCGCGGCCTCCCGCATCGCATCGCCCATCGCCGCGACGCGCGCGGCACGGTATGGACCGAAACCGACAGCAGCGGCGAACCCTTGTTATGCGTAGCCGGGCAAGCTCCGCACATCCACCGGCGCATCGGCGATTATTTGCGCCGCGAAGCGCGGCGCGATCTGGAAGCCGCGAGCCTGCGCTTTGCGCGTGAACTAGGCTTTGCCGTCCGGCGGGTCGTCGTGCGCGATCAATCGAGCCGCTGGGGTTCGTGTTCGACCACCGGCGTGCTGTCGTTTTCCTGGCGACTGATCTTGGCCCCGCGCCACGTGCTCGATTATCTCGCGGCTCACGAAGTGGCGCATCTCGTCGAGATGAACCACTCCGCCAAATTCTGGCGCGTGGTAGAGCGGTTGTGCCCCGATCACCAGCGCGCCAAGAGCTGGCTCGACGTGCATGGCGCGGATTTGCATCGCTACGGCGTGCCGGAGGTGGACCGGGAGCTCAATGCGAGGTGGTTGCCGTAATGGAACCGCTGCTCGAAGGAGCCCATTGGATGTCCATCGACAGTTTCGTCGCCACCACGATCAGGGTTACAGCCAGCACCAGCCGCAGCGCCGTTTCGGGAATGCGAACGGCGGCGTAGCTGCCTATCAAAATCCCCGGTACCGAACCAACAAGCAAGGAAAGCAATACCTCGGGATCGATCGAACCGAGAAACAAATGGCCGATTCCGGCTACCAGCGTCAGCGGAACGGCATGCGCGATATCGGAGCCCACGATTCGCGCCGTCGGCAGCTTCGGGTAAAGCAAGATCAGCGCCGTGACGCCGATCGCGCCGGCGCCAACCGACGTGATCGACACCAGAATGCCGAGAACGGCGCCGACCAATGTCGTTAGACAGGCGATCTGCTTTGGCTGTAATGCGCCGAGCCGAGTGGCATAGCGCGCGACGATTTTTTCGCGGAAGATCAAAGTCGCGGCAGTAATAAACAGCGCGACAGTCAGCACCGACGTAATCAAGTTCCGCACCGCGGGACTGCCAATGCCGACGTGATTCAAGACGACGATGGTGACGATGGTCATCGGCACGCTGCCTGTCGCCAATCGCCGCACCACTTGCCAATCGATGGTGCGATTGAAGCCGTGCACCGCGCTGCCGGCGGTCTTCGTCACCGCGGCATAGAGCAGATCCGTACCCACAGCGGTCGCCGGATGGATGCCGAACAGCAGAATAAGCAGCGGCGTCATCAGCGAGCCGCCGCCAACGCCAGTCAATCCAACCAACAGGCCGACGGCGAGGCCGGCCAGGGAATAGAGCGGTTGCAACGAATCGAGCACGCTCATTCTGCGCGTTTCTCAGCCTTTCGTTCCGCCTGCAATCTGGCCGGTTTGCCATAGCCGGCAGAAAGAATCCGATGGCACGGTGGCAACATGAGGCCGGACAATCCCAAAACTCCTGGCTTCTTAGCGACGAGCAATCTTAGCCCAAGGATCGAAAGCTGTCCCAAGCGAGTTTTGTTGCCTTTATGGAAAGGTATTCCCCGGCATCCCCGCCTATGAGAAAATTGCAGTGCAGCAGCGCGCCGGAGATTTATGACGACGGTGCGACGACGGTGCGATGTGCCATCCAACAGGGGTATGCAGAATATAAGGAGCTGCATTGTTCGACCGCATGGTTCGCTGCACGCGCGCTGCCGACACAAGGCGACAACACTAAAGCGTGATCCGCGTTGCATGGGCGAATTGCGCCCCTATTTGTTGTTCATGAAGGCCGACCGGGCGGCTCCCCCATCCCCCCGACACCCCGTCGCCCGGCCAGATAAGCCTGAGTTGAGGCAACAACTTGAAGAACCCCAAGCGGGTAGACTGCTTGGGGTTCTTTTTTTGCGCAAAGCGCTCCCGCCGAAATGACCTCAGTTCTTGACCAGATCGCCCAGCAAGCTCGCGGCCACGGAAAGCTTCGACAGCGTAAGGCCGGAATTGGCGATCTCGTGGATCGCCATGCGGATACGCTCGACTTCGGTCCGTCGCGGTGTGACCCAGGCCTCGACGGCGTCGGCGCCGCTCCCGTTCTTGCCGACCATGGCGGCGGTAAGCCGCCGTTGGGCGTCGCCGATTGAATCACGCGCGCGATCGAGCGCCAACCGGTCAAAATAATCGGTAATCGGAATGGTGCTGGCGGCGGCGACGATGCGGTCGAGCCGGAAGAATGCGCTGGCGGCGAAATAGGTCGCCGCAACCTCATCGACCGGTTTGCCGGTGCGGTCGGCGACCGCCACGATATCGGGCGCCGCCATGAGCGCGCGAAGGTCGGCGACGCGGCCGGCCAGGTCATCGGGCGCTCCGGCCTCGACGAGTTCATGCCGGCGCACCGCGCGCGCGTCGCGGCTGTCCGGCGCCAGCGCGCCGTCGAGTGCGCCAGCCACTACCGCGATGCCCTCGTGATAATGCGTCACCACGTCGGCGAGGCCCTTCGTCAGATCGACATTGCGCAGGAACCAAATGATGCGGTCGAGCAACAGATCCTGCACCGTTGCATAGAGCTCGAGCTGGAGCTTGCCGGGAACCTTGTTGTCGAGACCATCAATCGCGGTGTTCAGCGCGGTCATGCCATAGCTGTCGCGCACAGCGGCAAAAGCCGACGCGATCGCGGCCGGCAAGGCGCCGGTCTGGTCGGCAATGCGGACGATCAGCGAAGGTCCGCCGCGATTGATCATCGAGTTGCCCAGATGCGTGGCGATGATCTCGCGGCGCAAGCGGTGATGAGCGAGCGCATCGGGATACCGCTCGGCGATCTGTGGCGGGAAATAGCGCACCAGCTCGCGTGCGAGATAAGGGTCGTCAGGCACCGCGCTTTCAAGAAGGTCGTCGTACAGCGTGAGCTTGGCATAGGCGAGTAGCACGGCAAGCTCCGGCCGCGTGAACGGTTCCGACCGGCGGCGGCGCTCGGCGAGCTGCATGTCGTCGGCAAGATACTCGACCGCGCGGTCAAGCAAGCCGCGCGCCTCCAACGTCTGGATCAGACGCTGCAAGAAGCCGAAATCCTCCATGCCGCGGCGTTCGGCGAGCGACAGCGCCAGCGTCTGCAGATAATTGTTGCGTAGCACGAGGTCCGCGACTTCGTCGGTCATCTCGGCCAACAGCGCGTTGCGCGCGTCATATGCCAACCGCCCGGCGCGCACCGGGATGGAAAGGGCGATCTTGATATTGACCTCCATATCGGAGGTGTTCACGCCGGCGGAATTGTCGATCGCGTCGGTATTGAGCCGGATGCCGTGAAACGCCGCTTCGATGCGGCCGCGCTGGGTCATGCCGAGGTTGGCACCTTCGCCGATGACCTTGCAGCGCAAATCCTTGGCCGCGGTGCGGACGGCATCGTTGGCGCGGTCGCCGACCGCTTCATCGGTTTCGTCCGCGGCGCGGATATAGGTGCCGATGCCGCCGAAGAAGAGGAGATCGACCGGCGCTTTGAGGATGGCGCGGACGAGGTCCTGCGGCGTGACGTGGTCGCCGACGCCGAACAGTTTCTGCGCCTCGGGCGAAAGCCGGATGTCCTTGGCCTTGCGCGGGTAGATGCCACCGCCTTTGGAGAGCACCGCATTGTCGAAATCCTGCCAGCTCGAGCGCGGCAGATCGAACATGCGCTTGCGCTCAGCGAAGCTTTGCTCCGGATCGGGATCGGGATCGATGAAGATGTCGCGATGATCGAAGGCGGCGATGAGCTTGGTGGTCTTCTCGCGTAATAGGCCGTTGCCGAAGACGTCGCCTGACATGTCGCCGATACCAACCACCGTAAAAGGCACGGTCGCGATATCGACGTCCATTTCACGGAAATGACGCTTCACCGACTCCCAGGCGCCGCGCGCCGTGATGCCGATCTTCTTGTGGTCATATCCGGCCGAGCCGCCCGAGGCAAAGGCGTCGCCGAGCCAGAAGTCGTGCTCGATTGCCAGCCCGTTGGCGATGTCGGAAAACGTCGCGGTGCCCTTGTCGGCGGCAACCACCAGATAAGGATCGTCGCCGTCATGCCGCACCACGTCCGGCGGCGCGATGACGCCGGTCGTTCCGGCGCCGATATTGTCGGTGATGTCGAGCAGCGTCGAGATGAACATCTTATAGGTGGCGACGCCTTCGGCCTGGATTGCTTCGCGCGGACCGCCTGACGGCAGATATTTCGGCACGAAACCGCCCTTGGCGCCGACCGGCACGATCACGGCGTTCTTGACGTTCTGCGCCTTGACCAGGCCGAGCACTTCGGTGCGAAAATCCTGCGGCCGGTCGGACCAGCGGATACCGCCGCGGGCCACTTTGCCGAAGCGCAGATGGACGCCTTCGACCCGCGGTGAATAGACAAAGATCTCGTACAGCGGCCGCGGCAACGGCATCGCGTCGACCTTGCGACTGGCAAACTTGATCGCAATCAGTTCTTTCGCGAAGCCGTCGGCGCCGAGCTGATAAAAATTTGTGCGGATGGCCGAGGTGACCGCGCTGACGAAATGACGCAGGATGCGGTCCTCGTCCAAGCTCTCGACCGCCTGCAAGGCTGCTTCGATCGCGGCAACGATCGCCGCCTCGCGCGCGGCGCGCTCATCCGGTGGCACGCGCAAATGCGGATCGAAGCGAGTCTGAAACAAGCTCACGATCTGGGCGGCGATGCTCGGATATTTGCGCAGCGTCGCCCACATATAGTCTTGCGAATAGGCGACGCGAATCTGGCGCAAGAAGCGCGAGATGGTCCGGATCAGCGCGACATCGCGCCAGCCCAGCCCGGTCGCGAGCACGAGCGCATTATAGCCATCGCTCTCCGCTCGCTTCCCCATCACGACGAGGAAGCAAGCCTCCAGCCGCTCCTCGACCGCGGCAAGCTCGATCGGCTGGCCCGACGCAGTTTCGAGTTCCATGTCGTGGAACCAAACCTCCGCCGCGTCCTGTGGTCGTATATGGTAGGTGCGCTCGTCGACGACACGAAAGCCCATATTTTCCAATACCGGCACGCGTTCCGAGAGCGAGATCGGCCGGCTCCGGCTGAAAACCTTCAGCCCCGCGCGCGCCGGCTCCGCGCCGGCGTGACGGTAAAGGTCGACGCCGAGCGGACGCTCCGGCGTAAGCGTCTCGATGATGCGAATGTCGCCGACCGCCATTGCCGGCGGATAGACCTCGCAATAATCGATCGGGAAGGCATCGCGATAACGCGCGAACACCAGCCGCTCACGGTGCGGATCCGGGCTGCCGGCGAGCGCCTCGCGCAAGCCGTCGGTCCAGCTGCGCACGATCGCTTCGACTCCGCGATCGAGCGCTGAGCGATCCGGATTCGGCGTTTCTCCCTGGGCGCGTCCGATCATGTAATGGACGCGCACCAGCGGCCCTTCCGTGAAGAACGGGTGATAGGCGCTCAAGCGTCCATTGAACGCAGCGGCGAGAAAGTCGCCGACCGCGGCGCGTATTTGGCCGCTATAGCGGTCGCGCGGAATGTAGACGAGGACCGACACGAAGCGGTCGAAGCGATCGCGTCGCGGCAGCACGCGCACCCGCGGCCGCTCGTCGAGCTGAAGGATCGCGAGCGCGTACTGATAGAGCGTGTCCTCGTCGATCTGGAACAATTCGTCGCGCGGGTAGTTCTCAAGCACATTGACCAGCGCCTTGCCGGAGTGGCTGTTCGGATCGAACCCGGCCCGGCGGGTGATGCTGTCGACCTTGCGGCGCAGATAGGGAATGCTGCGCGCCGGCCGCGTATAGGCCGTCGAGGTGAACAAGCCGCAAAAACGGAATTCGCCGACCAATGCGCCGTGCTGATCGAAGCGCTTGATGCCGACATAGTCCAGATCGGCGCGGCGGTGCACCGGCGAGCGCACTGTCGACTTGGTGACGATGAGCAGCTTTGGTTCCTCGAGAAACGCGCGAATCTCCGGGGTGATCGCCATCGGTTCGTTCCAGCGCCGTAACAGCAGGACTTCACGCGACCGCAACAGGCCGAGGCCAGTCTCGAAGATCGGGTCGAGAGCGCTCTCGCCTTCGGTAAAGACGTAGTCGCGTGCGCCGAGCAGCGTAAAATTGTCGCTCATCAGCCATTCGAGGAACTGGATCGCTTCGGCGATCTCATCGACCGGGAGCGGCGGCGGGTTGGTCCGTAAATCGGTGATGATGCCGCGCACCCGCGCCAGCATGGGCTGCCAGTCCTGCACGGCGAGGCGCACCTCGGCGAGGATCGTCTCGAGCGCCTGGAGGATTTCCGTCCGTTGCGCCGTATCGTCGAGGCCTTCGACGTGAAGGTGGATGAAGCTTTCGCGCAGGCCGCCGACGGTGCGGGCGCCCTTGAAGTTGACCAGCTTCCCGGCGATGTCGCGTTCGACGACGAACACCGGATGGACGAACAAACGGATATCGAGGCCGCGGTGGTTGAGCTCGGCGACGACCGAATCGACCAGGAACGGCATGTCGTCGTTGAGGATCTCAAGCACCGTTACGCCGCGCCGCACGGCGGCCGGCTCGCAACGCAGCTTCGCCGCGCCCGCTTGACGTTCCGCGAGAAACGACCACGATTGTTCGGCGATGCCGGCCAGCTGATCTGCGCTATAGCGATCGAGATCCTCCGGCACCGCCAGCCCGAACAGCTTGAGCAGAAAATCGTCGGGGATGTCGGGCCTGCGCTTGGTCAATAAGACCGTGGCGGCGTCGATCAGCGCCACGCTCGGGTAATCGTCGCTGCGTCGGGGAATGTCCTGGACGTTCATGCTCCCCTCTTGATTCTTCTCACTTGATTCCGTGTGATCTTACTCGCTTCGGGCGGATATACGCTACCGCCGCCTTCCGTGCGGCACTGCGGCAGAACCCCTGATATAGTCGCTTTTTGCCGCCGGCACGGCGGTATGACCGGATAGAGAGCGGCAGAGATCTCCATGGCCAAACGCAAAAAGGCGAGACACCCCGCAAATAAGGCGCGAGCGAGTGCAGCGGCGGATGACGACACCACGGTTATCGCGCTGCAGTTACCGCCGCAGGCGCTTGCGCCGGACATGGCGGCCTATTTCGCCAAATGCGAGGAAAAGCTGGGCTTTGTGCCGAACGTGCTGAAAGCCTACTCCTTCGATACGGCCAAACTGTCGGCTTTCGTCGCCATGTACAACGATCTGATGCTGGCACCGTCGGGCTTGAGCAAGCTCGAACGCGAAATGATCGCGGTCGCGGTGTCGTCACAGAACAGCTGCTATTATTGCCTGGTCGCCCACGGTGCCGCGGTGCGGCAATTGTCCGGGGATCCGCCGCTCGGCGAATTGATGGCGATGAATTTTCGTGCTGCGCGGCTGTCGAAGCGGGAACGCGCCATGCTCGACTTCGCCGTCAGGCTCACCGCCGAGCCCTGGCTGGTCGAGGAGGAGGATCGCGCACGGCTGCGCCGCTCCGGTTTCACCGACCGCGACATCTGGGATATCGCCGCTGTCGCCGGCTTCTTCAACATGACGAACCGCGTGGCGTCCGCCACCGACATGCGGCCGAACAGCGTGTATCATCGGCAGGCCCGCTGACCTATCTTGGTCGCTGCGAATCACGCGTTTTGGGGGGTGCGATGCGTGTCCATCTTGCGAGCGCCGTCACGGCTATGGCCTCGATCGTCCTGTTTTCCACGTCGCTTTGCCTCACACCCGTCGTCGCAGCGCCGATCGGAAAGCTTGCGCCCAACGAAATTCAGGCGACCTTCTTCAGCGGCCAGCCCTTCACCGCCGCGACGAAATCGAACGTCAAATTCAAGATGATGTTTTCGGCCGACGGCAAGATGAAGCGCGAACCGGCCGGCGGTGGCGGCGGCGCCAAGGGTACCGGCACCTGGCAACTCTCCAAGGATGGTTTCTGCACCGCCTGGAGCGGCGCCAAAGCCAATTGCTTCACCGTGGTCGGGGCCGGCGACAACAAATGGTCGATCATGAAGGGCTCGACCGTTGTGGCGACCTGGAGCAAATAGATCTGGAGCGAGTAAGCCTTTCGCCGATAAGTTCACGCATGCACCGACAGATCGCGAATCGTCGGCCGCTCGCCCGACAACGCGTTCTCCGGGTCCCAGGCATAGCGAAACGTCTCAAAGCGCATGGCGCGCGCGTCGACCATGACCAGGCGGCCGACCAGGTTTTCGCCAAAACCGACGATCTCGCGAATTATCTCTAAAGCCATCATGGAGCCGATCACGCCGGCCAAAGCGCCGAGCACGCCGGCTTCGGCGCAAGCCGGTACGCTGCCCGGGGGTGGCGGCTCGGGAAACAGGCAGCGATAAGTCGGATTTGGCTTGCCCTCGGCGGAGCGCTCGTGCGCCCGGATCGTGGTCAGCGTAGCGTCGAAACTGCCGAGCGCCGCGGTCACTAGCGGCTTCTTGGCAAAATAGCTGGCGTCCGAGACGAGATAGCGCGTCGCAAAATTATCGGACCCGTCCGCAACGACGTCATAGTTGCCGATGAGATCGAGTGCGTTCTTCGCCGTCAGCCGCACATTGTGCCGCTCGACTGCGACATGGGGGTTGAG
This sequence comes from Xanthobacteraceae bacterium, assembly GCA_049519075.1. GTDB lineage: Bacteria > Pseudomonadota > Alphaproteobacteria > Rhizobiales > Xanthobacteraceae > BOG-931. Next base: position 26,949 of record JBEKRD010000021.1, read on the forward strand.
CCGACCGATGGTCGCCGCGGCGCTGTCGGTTTTCGGCACCCCGATGTCGGGCGTCGCGTGAATGACTTGCCGCTGCAAGTTCGATAGCGCCACCACGTCATCGTCGACCACGCCGAGCGTGCCGACACCGGCGGCGGCGAGGTAGAGCAGCACCGGCGCGCCGAGACCGCCGGCACCGACTACCAGAACGCGCGCGCGGCGGAGCGCGGCCTGACCCGGCCCGCCCACTTCGCGCAACACGATATGGCGCGCATAGCGCTCAAGTTCTTGGGCACTCGGTTCGGTACTCAGCATCCCGGTAATATAGGTCGCCACGGCGGGCCCGGCGACTGCGACTGTGGAAACCGGCGAAGATTGGAGTCGACCAATCGATCGGCTAGGCTTGTCGTTGTTGCGGGGGCCGAAATGAATGGGAAGCTTGCGCGTATTACCATTGGTCTAGTGAGCATTGGGCTCCTTACCTTGGGCCTGCTGGTGACCACGCCGGCATTGGCGCAGCAGCCGAAGTCCGCCAAGCCGAGCGCGGCCTCGCACAAACCCGCTTCCGGCAAAAGCAGCCACACCGCCGCATTGCCCGCGGCCTATGCGGCGATCCCCGAGGCGGAGCGCCTCGCCATCGAGGGCGACCTCGTCTGGCTCGGCCACTTCGAAGGCATGAGCGCCGAGGAATTCGACGGACATATGCTCGACGCCCTCAAAACCTTCCAAAAGCGCAACAACGGCAGGGACACCGGCGTGCTCAGCGACCAGGAGCGCGCTCTCCTTGCCGAAGCCGCAAGGCCGCACCAGGCAGCCGTCGGCTGGCGGCTGATCGACGATAGCGCCACCGGCGCGCGCGTCGGCGTGCCGGAAAAGCTTGTGCCGCATGCAGGGCCTGCGCGTACCGGCAGCCGCTGGACGTCGGCGCAGGGCCAGATTCAGATCGAAACCTTCCGCCTGCACGAGGCGTCGCTGCCGGTTTTGTTCGAGCAGGAGAAGAAAACCGCGCAGCGCGGCGTCCACCAAAGCGCGCTCGATCCGGATTCCTTTGTCATTGTCGGCGAGCAGCACCTGAAGAGATTCATCGTTCGCGCGCAGTCGCGCGGCAGCGAAGTGCGCGGCGTCACCATCCTCTACGATCAGGCCACCGAGGGCACCATGGCCGCCGTCGCGGTTGCCGTGTCCGATACCTTCGTCGGCTTCCCTGACGCGAATACCGCTCTGGCGGCCGGAGGCAAGCGCGGCGTCGACTATGGCAGCGCGGTCTTGGTCACGAGCAGCGGCGATCTCCTCACCACAGCCGACGTGACCGACGAATGCCAGTCCATCACCGTGCCGGGCTTCGGTCACGCCGACCGCATCGCCACGGACCGGACGAACAATCTCACGCTGTTGCGGCTCTACGGCGCCCGCGATCTGACTGCGGCGTCGCTTGGCGGCGACGCCGCGACCGGCAGCGACCTGACACTCTTTGGCATCGCCGATCCGCTGGCGCAGGACGGCGATCGCGCGGTGACCAAAGCACCCGCGCGGCTGAGCGCTCAAACCCTGACGCCGGCACCGAGCCGCGGCTTTGCCGGTGCGCCGGCAATCGACACGCAGGGCCGCTTCGCCGGCATCGTCGCGCTGCAATCGCCGACCGTCGCTAGCGCCGGCTCCGTCACGGCGCAGGCCGCGCTGGTGCCGGCCGCGACAGTACGGGCTTTCCTTGACGCCCACGGTCTCAAGAACGATGGCATCGCGCTTGCCACCGGCAATGCCGAGCCTGCCGCGTTGGAGCATTCCGTGGTGCGGCTGATCTGCGTCCGGAAATAGCCGCCCGTCACTTGTTCTCAAATTTCGCCGGTCGCTTCTGGATGAAGGCCGCCATGCCTTCCTTCTGATCGACGGTCGCAAACAGCGAATGAAACACGCGCCGCTCGAAACGCACGCCCTCGGCGAGCGTGGTCTCGAACGCGCGGTTGACCGCCTCTTTGGCCGCCAGCACCGACGGCAGCGACATCGCGGCGATGGTCGCCGCGGCTTTGAGCGCCTCGTCGAGCAGATCGGCCAACGGCACGACGCGCGCGACGACGCCGGAGCGTTCGGCCTCTTGCGCGTCCATCATGCGGCCGGTGAGGATGAGGTCCATGGCTTTCGCCTTGCCGACCGCATGCGTCAGCCGTTGCGTGCCGCCGATGCCGGGGATGATGCCGAGCTTGATCTCGGGCTGGCCGAATTTGGCATTGTCGGCGGCGATAATCAGATCGCATTGCAAAGCGAGTTCGCAGCCGCCGCCGAGCGCGAAACCTGAGACCGCGGCGATGACCGGCTTGCGCGCCGCGGCAACGCGATGCCAATCCGTCGCGAAGTCGCCGAGGAAGACTTCCGCGAATTCCTTGTCCGCCATCTCCTTGATGTCGGCGCCGGCGGCGAAAGCCTTATCCGATCCGGTGATGACGATGCATCCGATATTACCGTCAGCTTCGAAGCCATCGACGGCCTGCCCCAATTCGCGCATCAGCACGCTGTTGAGCGCATTGAGCGCCTGCGGCCGATTGAGCCGGATCAAGCCGACCCGGCCGCGGGTTTCGACAATGATGGTCTCGGTGCTCATAGCTCATTCTCCCGGCTTGCGACGAGGCGAGATTCACTTCTGGCATACGGGACAATAAAACGTCGACCGGCCGTTCTGCACGATGCGTTTGACGGTGCCACCGCAGCCGGGGGTTGGGCACTTTTGGCCCTCTCGATCGTAGACGCGGAAACTGTGCTGGAACATGCCGAGGTCGCCGTCGGTGAGCCTGTGGTCGCGCAGCGACGAGCCGCCGTCTTTGATCGCGGCGTTGAGCGTGGCCTTGATGGCCTCGACCAGCCGCTTGGCGCGTTCGTTCGGCGCGCCGGTTCGGCCGGCTATGGTCGAGGCGAGGCGTTTTGGCGACAGCCGCGCGCGATAGAGTGCTTCGCAGACATAGATGTTGCCTAAGCCGGCGACGATACGCTGGTCCAGAAGCGCGGCCTTCAAGCTTGTCTTCTTGCCTTTACAGGCTTGCGCCAACATCGCTGCGTCAAACGCGTTGCCGAGCGGCTCAGGGCCGAGATCTTTGAGCAAGGGTTCGGCATCGAGCTTGTCGCGCGGCACGAGTTTCATCGAGCCGAAGCGGCGCGGGTCGTTGAAGGTCACGGTTGAGCCCGACGACATGACGAAGACGACGTGATCGTGGGCGAGATGCTTTTTGCGATCGTGGTAATAGCGGCCGAGCTCCTTGTCGGCCTTGGCGAAGACATGAAACGAGCCGGACATACCGAGATGCATGATGAGGACTTCGCCGGAGGAGAGATCCGCGAGCAGATATTTGGCGCGGCGGCCGAGACCGGTCACGGTCGTGCCCGTGAGGCGCTGCGCAAAATCCTTCGGCAGCGGCCAGCGCAGATCGCCGCGACGGACATCGACCTTGACGAAGCGTTTGCCCTCCATGGCCGGCTCCAGGCCGCGGCGCACCGTCTCGACTTCAGGCAGTTCGGGCATCGTTCATCCGGCGTGGGGCGGCAAGGTGGTTAATTGCAAACACATAGCGTCGCATGCCGCGTCGCGCTATGGTTATGGGTTGAAGGATCGAACATGACAAATACCACGCATTTCGGGTCGCAGCAGGTGCCGCTTGGGGACAAGCAGGCGCTGGTCGATGACGTTTTTCGCAGCGTGGCGCGGCGCTATGACCTGATGAACGATCTGATGTCGTTCGGCCTGCACCGCGCCTGGAAGGACGCCCTGGTCACGGCGGTCAACCCGCCGCGCAACGGACCGTTTGCGCTCCTCGACATCGCCGGCGGCACCGGCGACATCGCGTTTCGTGTCATTGAGCGCGGCGGACCGGAGACCCGGGCCACGGTCTGCGATATCAATGCCGACATGCTCGAAGTTGGCCGCGAACGCGCCCTAAGCCGCGCGCGCGACGATGTGGTGACTTTCGCCGAGGCCAATGCCGAAGCGCTGCCGTTTGCCGACAGAAGCTTCGATGCCGCGACCATCGCGTTCGGTATCCGCAACGTGCCGCGCATCGAACAGGCGCTCGCCGAAGCCTATCGTGTGCTCAGGATCGGCGGCCGGTTTTTCTGCCTGGAATTCTCCGCGGTCGATGTCCCCGGGCTTGACCGGCTCTATGATTTCTATTCGTTCAATGTCATTCCCGCGCTCGGCCGCCTGGTGGCCGGCGATGCCGAATCCTACCGCTATCTGGTGGAATCGATCCGCCGCTTCCCGAACCCGCAAGATTTTGCCGCGATGCTGCGCGCGGCGGGTTTCGCGCGGGTGTCGTACCAAAAGATGAGTGGCGGTATCGTGGCGCTGCATTCCGGCTGGCGTTTGTGATCTCGGCTCCGACGCATCACTTCCTGCCCTCTCCCGCTTGCGGGGGAGGGATAGGCGCGAAGCGCGTTGGGTGGGGGTCCGCCTCCCGCTCAAAGCCAGCCGACCCTCACCCCACCCTCTCCCGCACGCGGGAGAGGGAGACGACTGCCGAGCGTCTATCGTGATCTCGGGCCCCACGCATGTCCTGCGCCTGACCCGCGCCGCCTTGGTGTTCGCCCGCGAGGGCGTGTTCGGCGGCATCGATCCGGCGCTGGCGCCGGCCGCGGTGCGCCCGCTGTTGCGCTTCGCGCGGCTGTTCGAGCGGCGCTCGCCCGACGCGACCGCAACGCCTTTGGCGACGGCGTTGACCCGGCTCGGCCCAAGCTATGTGAAGATCGGCCAGTTCCTGGCGACGCGGCCCGACGTAGTCGGCCCGGCCTTGGCGCACGACCTCGAGCGCTTGCAGGATCAGATGCCGCCCTTCCCGCAAGCAGAAGCCGAAGCTGAGATCGTCGCCGCGTTCGACAAACCGCTCGCTTCGATCTTTACGAGCTTCAGCCCGCCGGTCGCCGCCGCCTCGATCGCGCAAGTGCACCGGGCGACGGTCGCGACCGCGTCCGGGCCGCGCGACGTTGCGGTCAAGCTGTTGCGGCCGGGAGTCGAGCAGCGCTTTCACGCCGACCTCGCCGATTTCACCTTTGCGGCCGAGCACGCCGAACGGCTGTCCGCCGAGGCACGGCGGCTGCGTCTGATCCAAGTGTTCGAGACGCTGCGCCGCTCGGTGATGATGGAAATGGATTTCCGGCTGGAAGCGGCGGCGCTGTCGGAAATGGCCGACAACACCAAAGACGATCCGGATTTTCGGGTGCCGGCGGTCGACTGGGATCGCACCGCCAAGGACGTGCTGACGCTGGAATGGATCGACGGGACGCCCTTGTCCGACCGCGCCCGGCTCGAGGCCAAGGGTTTCGACCTGCCGCAGCTTGCCCGTTCGCTGATCCAGAGCTTTCTGCGCCATGCGCTGCGCGACGGATTTTTTCACGCCGACATGCATCCAGGCAATCTGTTCGTCGATGACGACGGCCGGCTGATCGCGGTGGACTTCGGCATCATGGGCCGGCTCGGCTTGAAGGAGCGGCTGTTTCTCGCCGAAATCCTCCACGGCTTCATCACTCGCGATTATCGCCGCGCGGCGGAAGTTCATTTCGAGGCCGGCTATGTGCCTCAGCACCATTCGATCGACGACTTCGCGCAGGCCATCCGCGCCATCGGCGAGCCGATCCATAACCGCACCGCCGAAGACATTTCGATGGCGAAGCTCCTCAATTTGCTGTTTGAGGTAACGGGGCTCTTCGACATGCGCACGCGGCCGGAATTGCTGCTGTTGCAGAAGACCATGGTGGTGGTCGAAGGCGTGGCGCGCTCGCTCGACCCAAAACTCGACATGTGGCGCACCGCGGAGCCCGTGGTGCGCGAATGGATGACGCGCTATCTCGGCCCGGTCGGCAAGCTCGAAAACGCGGCGCTTGGCGTGGCCGAGATCGGACAGTTCATCGGCAATGTGCCGGGCCTCTTGATGCGCGGCGGGCGCGTGCTCGAGCAGCTCGACGCCTCAACCCGCGACGGCCTCGTGCTATCGCCGCAGACTGTCGCCGAGTTCGACAAGACCGAGGCGCGCCGCATCCGCTGGACCGTCGGCGCGCTGTGGGCGATCGCTCTGCTGTTGCTCTGGATCGCGTGGCAGCACATTTGATGGCATTGATTGCAATGCAATCATTTTCCCGCTAATATCCCCGTAATCGACGAAGGGACCAAAGCGGTGGCCAGCCTCACGGTCCGGCAACTCGACGACAAGCTCAAAAAGCTGTTGCGGCTGCGCGCGGCCCGCAATAGCCGCTCGATGGAGGACGAGGTCCGCGTCATTTTGCGCGAGGCGGCGCCGGATACCGGACGCGATGTCCTCGAGCGCTTCGAACCGAAGGCCCGGCAGCGGACGCCTGCGGTGTCAGGACCGCACATCCTCCTCATCATCGGCGGCGGCATTGCCGCCTATAAGTCGCTCGATCTGATCCGCCGGCTGCAGGAGCGCGGCGCGCAAGTGCGCTCTATTCTCACCGCGGCGGCGCAGCATTTCGTGACGCCGCTTGCCGCCGGCGCGCTGTGCGGCGAACGCGCTTACACCGACCTGTTCGAGCCGCAGAGCGAATTCGACGTCGGCCATATCCGGCTGGCGCGCGATGCCGATCTGGTCGTCGTTGCGCCGGCGACCGCCGATCTGATGGCGAAAATGGCCGGCGGCCATGCCGACGATCTCGCCACGGCGGTGCTGTTGGCGACCGCCAAACCGATCCTCATCGCGCCGGCGATGAATCCGCAGATGTGGGCAGCCAAGGCAACGCGACGCAATCTGGCGCAGCTCACTGCCGACGGCATTGCCGTCATCGGTCCCAATGCCGGCGAGATGGCCGAACGCGGCGAAGCCGGTGTCGGGCGCATGGCGGAGCCTTTGGCGATCGCAGCCGCGGCCGAGTCACTGTTGCGCAGCAACAAGCCGTTGGCCGGCAAGCGCGTCCTCGTCACCTCGGGTCCGACCGCCGAGCCGATCGACCCGGTGCGCTTCATCGCCAACCGCTCATCGGGCAAGCAGGGTCATGCAATCGCCGCGGCCGCGGCCGCGGCCGGCGCAGAAGTCGTGCTGGTGCGCGGGCCGGTCAATCTGCCCGATCCGCCCGGAGTCACCGTGGTCAAAGTCGAAACCGCGCGGCAAATGCTGGAGGCAGTCGAAAAAAATCTGCCGGCCGACGTCGCCATCTTCGCCGCCGCCGTCGCCGACTGGCGCAGCGAAGCGGTGAGCACGAGCAAGATCAAGAAACGCCAAGGCCGTATTCCGACGCTCAAACTGATCGAGAATCCCGATATCCTGGCGACGATCGCGCATCTGAAATCCGGCCGGCCGCAGCTTGTGATCGGATTTGCCGCCGAGACCGACGACCTCATCGCCAATGCCAAAGCGAAGCTCGCCAGGAAGGGTTGCGACTGGATTCTCGCCAACGACGTCTCGCCGCACACCGGCATCATGGGCGGCGACCTCAACACGATTCACTTGATCACTGCGGCGGGCGTCGAAGACTGGCCGCCGCAGTCCAAGGACGACGTCGCGCGCATGCTGGTCGAGCGAATCATTGTCACACGCGAAGGAGCCAAGCGGTGAGCATCGAAGTCCGCATCATGCGACTGTCGCACGGCGCGGACTTGCCGCTGCCGGCTTACCAGAGCGCGCTCGCCGCCGGGCTCGATCTTGCGGCCGCGGTGCCGGCCGCGGCGCCAGTCGAAATCCCGCCGGGCGGCCGCGCCCTGATTCCGACCGGCATCGCCATCGCCTTGCCGCCGGGCAACGAAGGCCAGGTTCGGCCGCGGTCGGGACTTGCCATCCGCCACGGCGTGACCGTGTTGAACACGCCGGGAACGATCGACGCCGATTACCGTGGTGAAATACAAGTCATCCTTGTGAATTTGAGTTCCGATTTATTCGTCGTTCCGCGGGGAATGCGCATCGCGCAGCTCATCATCGCTCCGATACAACATGCTCAGCTTGTGGAATCCGACAATTTAGCGGCAACGGAACGCGCGGCGGGAGGATTTGGTTCTACTGGTCTCGTGACGAACACTGTCGATAAACGCGAGTAAGGCGACGTTCAACTGGACCTGAACTTTGATGTAATATATTAGCGCGGTAGGCGAACTAATTTCCCTCCGGCGATGTTTTCTGCTTCATGCCTCTGCTTCCGCGCAAAGGAGTGCTCGCCGTCGCTGCGGTGATCGACGTCGCCATGCAAAGCCATGGTCAACCGATTTCCGCCAAAGCGCTTGCCGCGCGCCACGGGCTACCACCGCGCCATCTCGAGCCGGTATTGCAGGCGCTGGTTCGTTGCGGAATCCTCAAAGGCGTCCGCGGCCCGCGCGGCGGCTACGAGCTGGCGCGCGACCGTCGTCATGTGACCGCCAACGATATTCTGCGCGCCGCCGGAACGGTCGAAGAGAGCGAGACGCTACTCGCCGGCTCCGAACTCCTGGATAAAGTCGTGCTGCCGGCAATGGCCTATGCCGAACACGAATTTGGCGTGGCGCTCGACCGCATCAATCTAGAAGACATGGCGCGCGATGCCCAGGCACTGCATAAGCCGGGCGGCAGAGGCGCCCGGAACTAAAGTCCGGCCTTTACTGCAATACCGTTCACGATCTGGACTCTTTCGGCGCGATTCCGCTTGAGAGTAAAGTCGTGCGATTCGCGGGCGCGTTTCCCTCTCCCTTCTCTCCCCGCAAACGGGCGCGGGAAGGCAGAGGGCTGGCGAAATTGCGGTGGCAGCCAGCAGAGGCGAGGGGCATGCCGGAGACGATCCGGATCAGCCGGGGCTATGCGCAGCGGCGGCGCCGGCGATCGATTGGCGGAAACCTGGCCGCCGTCGGTGCCAAGGTCGGCGTGGCTGTCGCTGTCTTTGCGCCGCATTCGGCCGGGGCGGCCGAACAGCCGGCATTGGCGCTGGAGGAGCTCGTGCTCAGCGCTCATCGCAGCATCGATCAGCACTCCATCGCGTTTCTCGCCTTGGTTCTCGGCGTCGTGCTGTTTGCTGTGGTCACCGCGATCATGCTGGTGCGCAGCCGCTCCCGCGCGGCGCGATTGGAAGCCTGGTCGCGCGACGAGATTGCGCGGCTCCGCGACGAAGTCGAGCGCGCCAATGCGCTGTTACGGTCCGAGCCGCAGGTGGTGGTGAACTGGCCGGCGGGCGGCGACGAACCCTCTATCGATGGCGACCCGTCCGCGCTCGGCGTGTCCGTTCCGCATCGGGTGCTGGCATTCGGCAGCTGGCTCGATGCCGGCAAAGCGAGCGCGATGGAGCGCGCGGTCGAGGCGCTCCGCGCACGCGGCGAAGCCTTCGCCATGACACTCACGACCGTTGCGGGCCAGCCGATCGAGGCACAGGGTCGCGCCATCGGCGGCCGCGCCGTGCTGCGTCTCAAAGACGCCAGCGGCGTCAAGCGCGAACTGGTCGAGTTGGTTGCGCGTTACGAGAAATTGTCGACCGAAGTCGCCTCCCTGCGCAGTCTGATCGAAGCGGTGCCGTCGCCGGTCTGGGCGCGCGACGCGGCGGGACAGTTGACTTTCGTCAACGCCGCCTATGCGCGCGCCGTCGAGGCCAAAAATGCCGCCGACGCGATCGATCGCCGCCTGGAACTGCTCGACACCGCGGCGCGCGACACTATCGCGCAAACCCGCCAGGGTAGCGGCTACACCGGCCGGCTGCGCGCGGTGGTCGCCGGAGCGCGCCGCACCTTCGACGTGCTGGATTTTCCCACCGCGACCGGCTCAACCGGCATCGGCATCGACGCCACCGAAGTGGAAACCCTGCGCAATGTCCTCACGCGTCTCGCCGATGCCCACCGTCGCACGCTCGACCAGCTTTCGACCGGCGTCGCCATGTTCGATGCCGAGCATCGGCTGACATTCTACAATGCCGCCTATCGCGCGTTGTGGGATCTCGATTCCGCTTTTCTCGATCAACAACCGACCGATTCAGCGGTGATCGAGGTTTTGCGCGCCGCCCGCAAACTGCCGGAGGAACAGGATTTCCGGCAATGGAAGACGCAGCTGCACGAGGCCTACCGCGCCATCGAGGACAAGGAACATACTTGGCATCTGCCCACCGGCCGTACGCTGCGGGTCGTTACCACCCCCAATCCGGACGGCGGCGTGACCTACTTGTTCCATGACGTCACCGAGCGGCTCGAGCTGGAACGGCGCTTCGAGGAACTGATTCGCGTTCAGGGCGAAACGCTGGACAATCTCGCCGAAGGCGTCGCCGCGTTCGGCAGCGACGGGCGCTTGCGCCTGCACAACGCCGCCTTCGCCCGCATGTGGCGGCTTACGCCGCAGGCGCTTGCCGACCGGCCGCATATCGAAAAGATCTCAGTCTTATGCCAGCCGCTGCATGGCAACGCACCGGCCTGGCAGGCGCTGCGCGCGATCGTCACCGCGATCGACAGCCGCGAAGCGACCCCCGGCCGCATCGAGCGGCGCGACGGCAGCGTGGTCGATTGCGCCACCGTGCCGCTGCCCGATGGCGCCACGCTGGTGACGTTCCATGACGTCACCGATTCCGTCAATGTCGAGCGCGCCTTGCGCGAACGCAATGAAGCGCTGGTGGACGCCGACAAGATCAAGATCGATTTCGTCCATCACGTGTCTTACGAATTGCGCTCGCCGCTGACCAATATCATCGGCTTCGTCCATCTGTTGGGCGACCCGGCGACCGGTCCGCTCGCGCCCAAACAACGCGAATATCTCGACTACATCACGGTCTCCACCGATACTTTGTTGGCGCTGATCAACAACATTCTCGACCTGGCGACGATCGACGCCGGCCGCATGCACCTCAATCTCGGGCAGGTCGATATCCGCGAAACCATGGCGGCGGCCGCCGAAGGCGTGCGAGATCGGCTGGTCGGCGCCGGCATCGCGCTCGACATCCTCGCGCCGGACGACATCGGCGGTTTTGTCGCCGACAAATCGCGGCTGCGCCAAGTCCTGTTCAATCTCTTGGCCAATGCCGTCAGTTTCTCTCCCGCCGGCGCGAGCATCACGCTGTTGGCCGAACGTCGGGTCGATGCCATAGCCTTTTCGGTCACCGACCGCGGTCCCGGAATCCCGCCCGAGGTCCTGGAAAAAGTATTCGACTGGTTCGAAACGCATTCCCTGGGTTCGCAGCACCGCGGCCCGGGCATCGGTCTTTCGCTGGTCCGTTCATTCGTCGAACTGCACGGCGGCACCGTCGCCATCGTCTCGGCGGTCGGAGCGGGCACCACCGTGACATGCACCTTCCCGCTCGGGGAGACTGTCAGACTGACGGCGGCGGAGTAGCATGGTCGCAAACGGCGGAACCGGTTTGCCGTCGTCGCGCTCGCCGACGATCAAGCGCGGGCTGAAAATTGAGTAGCGGGGTCTTTTCGATGCTTCTGACCACCACAGGTGGCTCAAGCTTTACCGTGACATTACCGGACGAGCAGGCGACGCTGCGGTTTGCCGACGACATCGCGAGCGCGCTCGAGCCCGGCGATCTCGTCACGCTGTCGGGCGATCTCGGCGCCGGCAAAACGACGTTCGCCCGCGCGCTGATTCGCAACGTCGCCGGCGACGATGCCATCGAGGTGCCGAGCCCGACCTTCACCTTGATACAGACTTATGAGCTGCAGCGCTTCACGCTGGTCCATGCCGATCTGTATCGGCTGTCCGGAGCCGCCGAACTCGCCGAGCTCGGCTTCGACGATCTGCCCGACGGGGCAGTAGTGCTGATGGAATGGCCCGACCGCGCCGCGGGTCTGTTGCCGCCCGACCGTCTCGATATCACCTTCACGCTGGCGCCGGCGCGGGCACCCGACGTCCGTAATGTCCGCTATGTCGGCTACGGCAGTTTCGCACCGCGCGTCGAACGCATCGCCCATATTCGCGCCTTCCTCGACGAAGCCGGATTCGGCCAGGCGGACCGGCGCAGGATGCAGGGCGATGCCTCGACGCGTATTTTCGAGCGGCTGACGCTCGACGATCGGACCGCGGTGCTGATGAACGCACCGCGCCGTCCCGACGGTCCTCCCGTGCGCGACGGCAAGCCCTATAGCGCCATCGCGCATCTCGCCGAGGACATTATACCCTATGTGGCGCTGGCGGCGGGGCTGCGCGACGTCGGTCTGTCGGCGCCGGAAATCCTGCATGCCGATCTCGATCGCGGCCTCATCGTCATGGAAGATTTCGGCGACGAACGCGTGGTCGCCGGGGAACCGGCGGCGCCGATCGAGGAATGCTACTTAGCGGCGATCGATCTTCTGGCGGCGCTGCACAGCCGGGAATTGACCGACACGCTTGCCGTCACCGCGGAGCTCGACTATCAGCTGCCGCACTACGACATGGCGGCGTTCCTGATCGAGGCCGAGTTGTTGCTCGACTGGTACCTCCCCCGGGCCGGCGCTCCGGCCACAGCGGCGACACGTGCGGGTTTCCTGCGGCATTGGCGTGCGGCGCTCGCGCCGGCGCTTGAAGCTCAGCCGACCTGGGTATTGCGGGATTATCATTCGCCCAATTTGATGTGGTTGCCGCAACGCGACGACATCGCCCGCATCGGCGTGCTCGATTTCCAGGATGCGCTGATCGGCCCAGCCGCCTACGACGTCGCGTCGCTCCTGCAAGACGCCCGCGTCGACGTTTCGGAAGCGATGGAGATGGCTTTGCTGACCCGCTACGTGCGCGCGCGCCAGAACGGCGATCAAGAGTTCGACACCGCGGGCTTTACGCGGCTTTACGCAACACTGGCGGCGCAACGCGCCACCAAAATTCTCGGCATCTTTGCCCGGCTCGACCAGCGCGACGGCAAGCCGCAATATCTGCGTCACATGCCCCGCCTATGGAACTATTTGCGGCGCTCGCTGGCGCATCCGGCGCTCGCCGCACTCAAGGCCTGGTACGCGGCATATGTGCCCGCTCCCGATAAATTATGATATTCGGTGTCGAGCGATGGCTGGGCCGGGCAAAGCAATGATGCCGAAGAACGCGATCGTGCTGGCGGCCGGCCTCGGCACCCGCATGCGGCCGTATAACGGCCACATCCCCAAACCCTTGGTCGCGGTCGGCGGCAAATCGCTGATCGATTACGGCCTCGACCGGCTGGCCGAGTCCGGCGTCGAGCGCGCGGTCGTCAACGTGCATCATCTCGCCGACGCCCTTGAACGACATCTGGCGCCGCGCCGGGTCCCGCAGATCGTCATTTCCGACGAGCGCGCCGAGCTCCTCGGCACCGGCGGCGGCATCGCCAAGGCGCTGCCGCAACTCGGCGATACACCATTCTTCCTGGTTAATTCCGACACGCTGTGGCTCGACGGCGTCAAACCCAATTTCGTCCGCCTCGCGGAAGCCTTCGACCCAGTCGTGATGGATGCGCTGCTGCTGCTGGCGCCGACCACCGGCAGCATCGGCTACACCGGCCGGGGCGATTATATGATGCTGCCCGACGGCCAGTTGCGCCGGCGCGCGGAGCGCGAGGTGGTGCCGTTCATCTATGCCGGCGCGGCCATCCTTTCGCCCGCGCTGTTCGCCGACGCGCCCACGGGCGCCTTCGCGCTGACGCGTTTGTTCGACCGCGCCGGCGAGAATGGCAGGTTGTTCGGGCTGCGCATGGACGGCGTTTGGATGCATGTCGGCACTCCGGAAGCCGTTGCCGCCGCCGAGGCGGCGCTTAACGCCGCGCTTTGAAATCTGATAAGCCATGACGGCGATTTTCCGCGACTCCATCGCGAAGCCGTTATGACCCCACGCGTCTTCACCATTCCGGCGTCGGCGCCGTTTTTGCCGACGCTGATCGAGGCCTTGACCGGCGGCAGGCTTGGCGTTGCCGTTGCCGGCGATCCGCTCGCGCTTGCTTCCGCGACGCTCTATTTGCCGACGCGCCGCGCCTGCCGGCTCTTACGCGATGCCTTTCTCGACACCACGCACGGCGACGCGGCGATCCTGCCGCGCATCATTGCGATCGGCGATATCGACGAGGACGAGATCGCATTCGCCGAGGCCGCCGCGGGCGACATCGCCGCCGACGCGCTCGCCTTGCCGGAAGCGCTCGGCGGCCTCGAACGCTGGCTGTTGTTGACGCAATTGGTGACGCAATGGGCGACATCGCCCGAGCTGCACGGCGCGAGCGGCTCTCCGCTCGTCGCCCAGACGCCGGCCGCGGCCTGCGCGCTTGCAGACGATCTGGCCCGGCTCATCGACGACATGACGACGCGCGGGGTGTCGTGGGATCGGCTCGACGATCTGGTGCCGGATCAATTCGACACGTTCTGGCAACTCACCTTGCGATTTTTAAAGATCGCGCGCGAAACATGGCCGGCGGTCCTGAAAGAGCGCGATTGCATAGAACCGACCGAGCGGCGCGACTTGCTGATCAAGGCGGAAACCGCGCGGCTCATGCGCAAGACCGACGGTCCGGTAATCGCCGCGGGCTCAACCGGCTCGATGCCGTCGACGGCCGAACTCATCGCCACCATCGCGCGACTCCCGCACGGTGCCGTGGTGTTGCCGGGGCTCGATACCGATCTCGATGAAGCGTCGTGGCGGCTGATCTCCGGCGACAAAGCGAACAACATCGCACCGGCACCGGGACACCCCCAATTCGCGATGCAGGCTTTGCTCACGCGGATCGGCATCGGCCGCGACGCCGTCGTGTCATTCGCGCAACCGCGCGGCCGCGAGCAGCTGGTCTCCGAAGTGTTGCGGCCCGCGGCAGCGACCGACCTGTGGCGGCAAAACGCCGCCGATGCAGGTTTCGACGCGCATGCCGAACAGGCGCTGGCGACGCTGACCGTGATCGAGGCGGCAAATCCCGAGGAGGAAGCGCTCGCCATCGCGGTCGCGCTGTGCGAGGCCGTCCACGACGGCAAGACCGCGGCGCTGGTCACGCCGGACCGCGCTCTCGGACGCCGCGTGCTGGCGGCGCTGGCGCGCTGGAATATCGCGGCGGAGGATTCCGGCGGCGACGCGCTCGCCGAGACGCCGGCCGGAATATTCGCTCGCCTCGCCGCCGCGGCGGCGCTCGAAGGCGTTACGCCGGTGACGCTGCTCGCCTTGCTCAAGCATCCGCTGCTGCGGCTCGACTTGCGCGATGGCCGGCACGCCGTCGGTGTGCTGGAGCGCGCCATCCTGCGCGGACCGCGGCCGCGCCCCGGCTGCCGCGGCCTCGCCAGTGCACTGACGAGTTTCCGCGCGCAGCTTGAGAAATTCCACCGCCGCGAACGGACCGATCTGCATGCCTCCGACCCGCGCACCGCACTGACCGAGCCCGAACTAGACACCGCTGCGGAGCTGGTGGCCCGGCTCACCGACGCGCTTGCGCCGCTCGAAAGCATCGGCCGTGACAGCGTTGCGCTGGGCGAGCTTGCCGGACGGCATCGCGAAGTTATCGCCGCACTCTCGCGGCAAGGCGGCGCTGCCCTCGCCTTTGCCGGTCCCGATGGCGTGAAGCTCGCGGAAGCGCTCGATGAACTTACCACGAGCGAAGCCGCCGCGGGCCTCGCCGTGAAGAAAGCGGATTATGTCGAGCTATTTTCCGCGGCGCTCGCCGGCCGCGTCGTGCGCCGTCCGCCGCGGCCGGGCTTTCGCGTGCGCATTCTCGGCCTGCTCGAAGCACGGCTGACCGAAAGCGACCGCGTCGTGCTCGGCGGTCTGGTCGAGGGCACCTGGCCGCCGGAAGGCAACACCGACGCCTGGCTCTCCAGGCCGATGCGGCTCGATCTCGGGCTCGACTTGCCGGAGCGCCGCATCGGGCTGACCGCGCACGATTTCGCGCAGCTCCTCGGCGCGCGCGAAGCGATCCTCACTCACTCCGCCAAGATCGCCGGCACACCGACGGTGCCCTCGCGCTTCATCCAACGCCTTGCCGCCGTTGCCGGCCCGCGGTGGGCGCCCGTCGTCGCCCGCGGCGATCATTATCTCGCCTTGGCGCGCGAACTCGATCGGCCCGACGCGGTCGCGCCTGAGCCGCAGCCGGCGCCAACACCGCCAGTTGCGGCACGACCGAACAGCCTGTCGGTCACCGAGATCGAGGATTGGCTGCGCGACCCCTACACGATTTACGCCAAGCACATCTTGCGCCTGACGCCGCTCGATGCAGTCGACGTCGAACCCGGCGCCGCCGAGCGCGGCACCATCATCCACGCCGCGATCGGCGACTTCACGAAGCTTTTCGCCAAAGACCTGCCGGCCGATCCGCTCGGCGAACTCGTCGCGCTGGGCGAGCCGCATTTCAAAGCGCTGGAGGATTTCCCCGAGGCGCGCGCCTTCTGGTGGCCGCGGTTCCTGCGCATCGCGCATTGGTTCGTCCGCTGGGAGACGCAACGCCGCTCAGGCCTCGCCGCGATCTCGGCCGAGATCCGCGGCGAGATCGACATCCCGCTGACCGACGGCACATTCAAGCTGCGCGGCATCGCCGACCGCATCGAGCGTATGGCCGACGGACGTTATGTGATCCTCGACTACAAAACCGGCGCCGCGCGCAGCGAAAAGCAAGTCCGCACCGGGCTGGCCCCACAGCTGACTTTGGAAGCAGCGATGCTGCGCCAAGGCGGCTTCAAAGAAATACCGGCCGGCGTCTCCGTCGCCGACATTGTCTATGTGCTGCTGCGAGGCGGCGAACCGCCGGGCGAGTATAAGCCAATCAATTTCAAGGACGGCACGCCGGACAGTCAGGCCGACCGCGCGCTGGAAAAGCTTGGCGAGTTGGCACGGCGTTTCGCCGACGCCGACGAGCCCTACCGCTCGCTGGTGCATCCGATGTGGACGAACCATTACGGCACCTATGATCACCTCGCCCGCGTCAAGGAGTGGTCGAGCAGCGGCGACTCGGGCGAAGACGGCGGCGGCGAATGAGAACCGCTGACGACATTCCGCGCGAGGTGCGCGAGTTGCAGCGCGCGGTCGCCGACCCCGCGGTTTCGGCATGGGTCGCCGCCAATGCAGGGTCTGGCAAGACCCACGTGCTGGCGCAGCGCGTGATCAATCTGTTGCTCAAAGGCGTCGAGCCGGAAAAGATCCTCTGCATCACCTTCACCAAGGCCGCCGCCGCCAATATGGCAAAGCGCGTGTTCGATACGCTCGCGCAATGGACGACGCTCGACGATGATGCGCTCGACGCCGCAATCCGCGAACGCTCGAGCATGGCGCCGGACGCCAAACGTCGTGCGCTGGCGCGCCGGCTGTTCGCCCGCGCGCTGGAGACGCCCGGCGGCCTGAAGGTGCAGACCATCCACGCGTTCTGCACCCAGCTCCTGCACCGGTTTCCATTCGAAGCCAATGTCGCCGCTCGCTTCGCCGTGCTCGACGAGACCGAGCAGACGCAACTTCTCGAACGACTGACGCTTCAGGTCCTGCTCGACGGCGCGGGCGATCCGCAAAGCCCGCTCGGCCGCGCCCTCGCGGTCGCCATGACGGCGGCCGCAGACCAGACTTTTCGCGACGTGGTCCGTGCGGCTATCGGACGACGCGATGCAATTAGCCGCTGGGTGATCGGCGCCGGCGGCGTCGAGGCCGCGATTGCCGCATTGTCGCGCGCACTCGGCGTCGATCCGTCCGAGACCAGCGATAGCATCGACGAAGCGTTCTTTGCCGGTTCCTCGATTAAGCCCGGGGAATGGACCGCGCTGGCGGCGGCCCTGATGCAGGGCAACAAGACCGACGCCGACCAGGCGCGCCGCTTCGGCTTACTCGCTTCACTGCCTCCGTCCGATCGGGTCGAGACTTATCTCGATATTTTTTGTACGGGCGAACGCGCGCCGCGCAAATCCATCGTCACCAAGGCGATCAAGGACGCCAGCCTAGTCGAACGGCTGTCCGCCGAGCAAGAACGCGTCTGCGCGCTTCTGCAGCGCAAGCGCGCCGTAATCTGTCGCGATCGCTCTGCGGCGCTGCTCACGGTGACCTACGACGTGTTGAGGCGCTATCACGACGAAAAGGAGCGGCGCGGGCTTGCTGATTACGACGATCTGATCGACAAGACGCTTGAGCTCCTCACCAATGTCGACGCCGCCTGGGTCCACTACAAGCTCGACTTCGGCATCGATCACCTGTTGATCGACGAGGCGCAGGATACCAGTCACAAGCAGTGGCAGATCGTACGCCAATTGGTCGCCGAATTCACCGCCGGCGCCGGCGCGCGCGACGTGCGGCGTACCATCTTCGCGGTCGGCGACGAAAAGCAGTCGATCTATTCATTCCAGAACGCCGCGCCCAAGGAGTTCGCCGAGATGCGGCGGCACTTCGAGCGCGCGCATAGCGGGGGCGAAGTCGACTTCATCTTCCGCGAGTTCAAGCATTCGTTTCGTTCCGGCGACAGCGTGCTCGGCGCCGTCGACGAGGTCTTCAAGAGCGCGCTGATCGCGGCGAGCGTGTCCTCCGACACCGACGGCTTCCCGCCGCACATCGCGCTGCCGGACGCAGCCCCAAGCCTGGTCGAAGTCTGGGAACCGGTCGAACCGGAGGAGCGGAGTGAAATCGAAGGCTGGGATGCGCCGTTCGATCAAGTGAGCGAAACGAGCCCGCGGGTCAAGCTTGCGCGGCGCATCGCGCGCGGCGTGCGGCGGCTGGTCGATGCGCGCGAACCGGTCGGCATCGAGCGCCGCGCTGCGCGCTACGGCGATGTCCTGATCCTGGTGCGCCAGCGTGGTGAATTATTCGAGGCGATCATCCGCGCATTGAAGCATGAAAGCGTCGAGGTCGCCGGCGCCGACCGTCTCATCCTCACCGAACATATCGCGGTGATGGATTTGATCGCGCTCGCCGATGCCCTGCTGCTGCCGCAGGACGATCTCGCGCTGGCGACGGTGCTGCGCAGCCCGCTATTCGGCTTCACGGACCAGGAGCTGTTCAAGATCGCTTGGAATCGCGGGCCCCTGTCCTTGCGCGCGGCGCTGGAGTGCAAGGCCGGCGAAGGCGCGATATTCGCCGATGCCGCAACCCGCCTCGGCACGCTTGACCATGCGGCGCGGCGTGAGACGCCGTTTGCGTTCTACGCACAGATCCTCGGCCCCGGCGGCGGGCGGCGGCGCTTCCTCGCCCGGCTCGGCGCTGAGAGCAATGACGCGCTCGACGAGTTCCTCAATCTCGCCTTCGATTATGAGCGGCGCGAGACGCCGTCGCTGCAAGGCTTCATCGCCTGGCTGCGCGCGGCTCGCGCCGAGATCAAGCGCGACATGGAGATCGCCCGCGACGAGGTGCGGGTGATGACGGTGCACGGCGCCAAGGGCCTCGAGGCGCCGATCGTCATTCTTGCCGACACGATGACTCCGCCGGCCGGTCCAAAGCCGCCGCGGCTGTTGCCGCTGGCGGGCGATGCCGTGATCTGGGCCGGTCGCAAGGCCGACGATGCGCCACCGGTCGCGGCAGCCCGGCAAACCGCGCTCGCCGAAGCCGCCGACGAATATCGCCGGCTCCTCTATGTGGCGATGACGCGCGCCGCCGACCGGCTGATCATCTGCGGCGCGCAAGGCAAGAACAAACGACCGGACGGCTGCTGGTACGATCTCGTGCGCGGGCCGCTCGAACCGTTTCTGGTCAAGGAAACCGATGGCGAGGAAAAAGTCTTGCGCTATCGCAAGACACGGCCCGGCGGCCTGGAAAAGCTCTTAGCGGCCGCGGCCGGCCCGCAAAAACCCGCGCGGCCGGAACTGCCGTCCTGGCTGCGCGAGCCGGCGAGTGCCGATGCGCCGCGTGCCGCGCCGCTGTCGCCCTCCTCGGTCTTCGATGACGACATTGGCCGCATTGCGCATCCGGCGGCGTCCGCCGCCGATCGGCAAAAAGCGTTGCAACGCGGCCGGATCGTGCATCGGCTGCTGCAAGCCCTGCCGGACATACCGCAGCCAAGCCGCGCGGGCGCGGTCGAGCGCTGTCTCGCTGGCGCCGCCAAGGATTTTTCCCTGACCGAGCAGAATGCCATCGCGGAACAGATCTACGCCGTTCTCGAATCGAAAGACTTTGCCGCCTTGTTCGCGCCAGGCAGCCGGCCCGAGGTGCCGATCGTCGGGCGTATCGGGCGCGCTGATGCGCAACCGGTTGCGGTGGCCGGTCAGGTGGACCGCTTGATTGTCACGGCGGATGTCGTGCTGATCGCCGACTACAAGACCGACAGTGTCGTTCCGCACCGGCTCGACGAAGTGGAGCGTTACGTCGCCCAGCTCGCGCTTTATCGCGCCCTATTGGCGCGGCTCTATCCCGGCAAGACCGTGCGCGCGGCATTGATATTTACCAGCGGACCCACGCTGATAGAGGTTCCGGCCGCGGCCATGGAAAACGCCGTGAGCAAGGCCATTGAAGCGGCTTTGCCAAAGTCCTAACCAAGGGCTGTCACGCTCCGGTGAAGGCGCCTTGACGCCCCAGGGGCCGGTTCATACGCTCGTTCGCCCCGGGCTGCCGATTCTCCTGAATAAACGAGGTCTTTCATGGTCGAGAAAGTGACGGATGCAACGTTCGACGCGGACGTGCTCAAGGCGAGCGGGCCGGTGGTCGTCGATTTCTGGGCGGAATGGTGCGGCCCCTGCCGCATGATCGCGCCGGCGCTCGAAGAGATTTCCAAGTCGCTCGACGGCAAGGTGAAGATCGTCAAGCTCAATGTCGACGAGAATCCCGGCACCGCGGCGAAGTTCGGCATCATGTCGATTCCGACCTTGATGCTGTTCAAGGACGGCCAGCTCGCCTCCCGCCAGGTCGGCGCTCAGCCGAAGCAGAAGCTCGAGCAGTGGATCACCAGCGCGGTGTGATCCGCCATCGCTTTGTCCACTAATGCCGAAAATGCCGTGTGCCGGTGAACACCATGGCGATGCCGTGGGCGTCGGCGGCGGCGATCACCTCGTCGTCGCGCACCGAGCCGCCGGGCTGAATCACAGCAGTAGCGCCGGCTTCGATGGCCACCAGCAGCCCGTCCGCGAACGGAAAGAACGCATCGGAGGCGACGACCGATCCCTTGGTCGCCGGCTCCTTGAGGCCTGCCTCGGCCGCGGCGTCCTGCGCCTTGCGCGCCGCGATGCGCGCTGAATCGACCCGGCTCATCTGTCCGGCGCCGATGCCGACGGTCGCCAGATCTTTGGCATAGACGATCGTGTTCGACTTCACGTGCTTGGCGACGCGGAAGGCAAAACGCAGGTCGCGCAGTTCGGCCTTGGTCGGCGCACGCTTGGTCACCGGACGCAAATCCATGTCGTCGACCACCGCATTGTCGCGGGTCTGCACCAACAGCCCGCCGGCGACGGTTTTTGCCGTGAGCCCGCCAGCGCGCGGATCGGGCAAATCGCCGGCGAGAAGCAGCCGCAGGTTCTTCTTGGCGCCGACAATGGCAATCGCGTCGTCGGTCGCATTCGGCGCAATGATGACTTCGGTGAAGATTTCGGTGATGGCGCGCGCTGCCTCGGCGTCGAGCGTGCGATTGAGCGCGACGATGCCGCCGAAGGCCGAGGTCGGATCGCAGGCCAGCGCCTTGCGATAGGCGTCGACGAGACTGTCGCCCTCGGCGACGCCACAGGGATTGGCGTGCTTGATGATGGCGCAGGCCGCGGTGCGCGCGGGATCGAACTCGGCGACGCATTCATAGGCCGCGTCGGTGTCGTTGATATTGTTATAGGAGAGCTGCTTGCCCTGCGCCTGGCGCGCGGTCGCAACGCCGGAACGCCGATCCGGCGTGCGGTAGAACGCGGCTGCCTGATGCGGATTTTCGCCGTAGCGCAATTTCTCGATCAGCCGGCCACCGAAGGCGCGATAGTCGGGTGCGAGTTCCTCGAGCGCACCGGCGAACCAGTTGGCGATCGCTGAATCGTAAGCGGCGGTGCGCGCATAGGCCTTGGCGGCAAGGTGGCGCCGCAGCGCAAGCGTGGTCATGCCGTTATGGGCCGTGAGTTCGTCGAGCAGCGCCGCGTAGTCGCTCGCATCGACCACGACCGCAACATCGTCGTGGTTCTTGGCCGCGGCGCGGATCATGGCCGGGCCGCCGATATCGATGTTCTCGATACAATCGGCGAAATCCCCGCCGCCTGCCACGGTTGATTCGAAGGGATAGAGATTGACCACCAGAATATCGATCGCGCGAATATGGTGCGCGCGCATCGCCTCGACGTGGTCTGGATTACGGCGGATCGCCAGCAAGCCGCCATGCACCGCCGGATGCAGCGTCTTGACCCGGCCATCCATCATTTCAGGAAAGCCGGTCAGCTCGCTGACATCGAGCACATTTAGACCAGCATCGTTCAGTGTCTTGCGCGTGCCGCCGGTCGAGACGAGTTCAATGCCGAACCCGGAAAGCACGCGCGCAAAATCGACAGCTCCGGCTTTGTCGGAGACTGAAATGAGGGCGCGCGACGCGCGGCGCAGATCGTCGGTCATACCGCATCTCTACTCCCTCCCCCGCTTGCGGGGGAGGCCGGGGTGGGGGTCATAGCGGCAGCAGCGGTTCTTCCTCGTCGCGCGGCCGGCGGGCCGCGCTTGCGCCAGCGAGCGTTGTAGGCTGCGCCTGCTGAAAACTCCACTGCACGCGCGAAGCGGTGCGCGCGTGGCCGTGGATGACGATCTGCGCGGTCCGGCGCGGCGCTTCGCTTGAAGCCAGGTAAACGCTGTCCTCAAGCTCGACGCGATCTTCCCGCGCGCTGAAGGTCCACACTTCCTTGTTCGGCATCATCAGCATGACGCCATGGCCGTCGGTCAACCGGGTGGCCTTGACCGTCGGATGCAGGTGAAAGCGCACCGCGAATTCGTCCTGCGGAGTGCGCAATTGCGCGCCGCCGTCGGCGGCGAGGAATATATCTTCGCCGTCGAGCTGGTTACCGTCGGCCGCGAGCGTCAAGACGCGCTCATGCACGATACCGAAGCGATCGGCATAGCCGTCATGCGCCGCGCGCAGGATAAGGGCATCGGGACCGTCCTCGCGCGTCACCGTGACTTTGCTCGGACCGCCCAGCATCGGCGAACCGCCGAGCACATGGCGGAATGTCGCCAACTCGACGAAGCGGGCGGAGGACGCCCTGTTGAAGGTCACCGTCGTATGCGCCGCGGTCGCCCGCGCCAGCTTCCGCCAGTTCTCCCGTCCGATGGCGGGCATGCCGCAATTCACCACGATCAGGCTCTGCTTCGGCGAAGAGAATTCGAACGACAGACAGCCGGCATGCGCATCGAGGCTCATTTCGATCGGCGGCGCGCGGCCGGTATCGGCGATGAGCACGGCGCCGCCCGCTTCGAGGCGGTGATAGGCCGAATAGGGCGCATTGGAAAACGGCGCGCCGCGGGCTTCGTCATAGGCGAGCAGCGTCGACAAGAGGTCGGCCGGCGTCACCCCCATGCCGTTGAAATGCGCGAAGGTGCCCTCGGAATGGCGGAAGAAGCGCAACATCGGCATCATGCGGTCGATGGCGTTCAACAGCGCCTGCGGCGGCGCGATATTGCGGGTCGCAAACGCCTGCCGCAGCGGCAGAAGTTCGAGCATGATCTCGATGATGGCGCCCGGATCGCGGCTGACATGGCCGCCATCGGGCAGGATCTGCCGGTCGATTTCGTGTTTCAGGCGCTCGGTCGTCGAGGCGATGTGACGCGCCTGGCCGGCAATGCAGAGCGCGGCATAACTCAGCGCGATGACAGCCTGCATGCTCGCCACGCCGCGCCGCGCATCGCCCGCGGTATGGCGCAAATACCGCACCTGGCGCACCAGGCTGCGCAGAAAGCGCCGATAGAAGCGGACATCCGCGTCTTGCAGAATAAGCGTCGAGTGACAGAGCCAGGAGATGATGCGGCGCGACAGCACGTCGGGCCGCCAGGCGAGTGGATCCCAGGAACCTTGCAGTGCGATCCATTCGTCGATCAACGCGCGCGCATTGGCGCGGGTGATGCCGGACTCCGCCGCGCGCAGATGGCGCAGCCAGCCGAAGCCGCACAACGCCGTCGCCCATTCCTCGGACGGCGGTTCCATTTCAAAGATGGAACGGCCGTCGCAGACCACGACCTTGCCGGCAAAGGCGAACCGGCCAGCATAGATTTCGCTCGCCCGCGTGCCGTCGGCCGTGCGCAGATCCTGCGGCGCGATCAGCAGGCGGTCGGCTTTGAGCGGCGTGAGCGGCCAGCGCACGAGCGGATGGCCGTTGGCGCGGCCGGCGAGCCGTCGCACCGCGCCGCGCAACAACAGCCACGACAGCTTGGCGTGGTTGGAAACCGCAACGCGCGACATCGACGCGCTCGCCCCTTTTTCGCGTACGGGTACAGAAATCCCCCGCCGCCGAACCATAACGAAACCGCGACAGAACGGCCAATTGCCGGATAATAGGCTGATAGTCTTACCGTTTTACCAGCCGCGCGGCATAGAAACCATCGATACCGGCCCAGCGCGAATCGGCATCGGGAAAGTGACAGGGCAGCGTGCGCAGGTCGCCGTCGGGCGTGATGAATTGATCTTGGCCGAAAACCTCGGGCGCCGTGAGCGGTGCCCGCCGCACGCTCGGCTCGCGCGCGATGAATTCAGCGATGATAGCCTCGTTCTCTTCGGGCTCGAGCGAGCAGGTGCAATAGATCAGTGTGCCGCCCGGCTTGGTCAGCGCCGCGGCGCGTGCGAGCAAACGGCGTTGCAAAGCCGCGAGCGAGGCGATGTCGACTGCTTGCTTGAGCCATGCCACGTCGGGATGGCGGCGGATTGTGCCGGTCGATGAGCACGGCGCGTCGAGAAGCACGGCGTCGAACGGCTCCGCCGTCCATTCCGCGACATCCGCGCAAACCGGCATGGCGGTCAGCGATAGCCGTGCGAGATTTGCCGCAAGGCGCTTCAGCCGCCCCGGCGCGCGATCGACCGCCGTGACCAGCGCGCCCGCCGCGGCGAGCTGGGCGGTCTTGCCGCCCGGTGCGGCGCAAAGATCGGCGACGCGACGCCGTGCTACGTCGCCGAGCAGGCGCACCGGCAGCGCCGCTGCGGCGTCCTGCACCCACCACGCGCCTTCAGCAAAGCCCGGCAGCGCGGTCACCGCGCCATGCGCGATCATGCGCACCGAGCCGGTCGGCAGCACGCGGCCGCCGAGCTGTTCGGCCCACGACGTTGCGTCGCTTTTCACAGTGAGATCGAGCGCCGGCTCATGCGTGTTGGCGGCGGCGATGGCGTGCGCGGTCGTGGCGCCGTAAGTGGCGGTCCATCGCGCCAATAGCCAATCGGGCGTGTCGAGCACCGGTGTGTCGAGGGCTGCGAGACGTTCGGCACCTTCACGGGTCACCCGCCGCAACACGGCATTGACCAGGCCGGCAAAGTGCAGGGCCTCCCGATCCGCCTGCACCAGCCGCACCGCAAGATCGACGGCGGCGTGATCGGGCACGCCAAGAAACAGAATTTGCGCCGCTCCGATCAGGAGCGCGGTTTCCACCCGCGGCGCTTGCTGAGGCGGTCCGCGCTCGAGAAAAAGCCCGAGCAAATGGCGCAGCGTTCCGAGCCGGCGCATCACCGTCGAGACGATGGCGCGGGTCAGCGCGCGATCGCGTTCCTCAAGCGCCGTGAGTTCGCCGGTGGTGTCGAGCATCTCGTCGAGCGGCCGGCGGCGGCGCAGCACGCCGTCGAGGATATCGGCCGAAACTCGGCGGACGGCGAGACCGGGTACGTCGAGAGCTGGCAGTTCGCGCGGGCCACGCGGGCCGGCGATTGAACGGGGCTTGGTCCCGTTGGGCCCCTTGGTCCTGCGTGCTGTCTTCATTGCCAGAAATTCCTCCTTGCGGCGGGCGTAGGGTTACGCCAAGTGAAGGCCAATGTCAGATACGACGCCAAACGACACCCAGCCGAAAACGCCCGCGCCGGACGCGGGCGCTAATCCCCCGGCCGCACAGCGCCCGCTGACGCCGGAAGCCGAACGGGCGCTCGCCGAAGCGGCGGCGCGGCGCGCCGAGCGCGATCGCCAAGAGAGCGCTCCCCCGAAGGAAATCGCCGGCCGCGGCGGCCTTGAGCCGACCCGCTACGGCGACTGGGAAATCAACGGCTTAACGCCGGATTTCTGACACGCCTGATCCGGCTTCGTAGTGACTACGGATTCTTGGCTAACTTGACAAATTTCCTATTAATAGGCGTATCTGGATTTGACAAACCCTAAGACCTGTGATTCAATGAGGAAAGTGGCGATTTATAAGGGTTTATGCGATGTCAGTTCTCGATAAAAAACACTTTAAAACGGAAGCGGCGGCTTTCCGGTACTTGGAAAATCTCATGTGGGGTGAAGGCGTTGTCTGTCCCCATTGCGGAAGCGTCGATAGTGCCGGACGGCTAAAGGGTGTCAAAGACAAAAAGGGCCGTGTGCGGCCTGGACTTTGGAAGTGTTACGCGAAGGAATGCCGCAAGCAATTTACGGTCAAGGTTGGCACCGTCTTTGAATCGATGCTCATTCCGCTGCACAAGGCTCTACAGGCCGTACATTTATTATGCTCTAGCAAGAAGGGCATCAGCGCCCATCAATTATCCCGTACGCTTGAGGTCGATTACAAATCGGCTTGGTTTTTGGCGCACCGCATTCGCGAGGCCATGCGCCCCGACGGAATCCTTCCTCCTATGGGCGGCTTAGGAGAGATCGTAGAGGCGGACGAAACTTTCTTCGGTCAAAGTTCAAAGCCGCGAAAGAATGCACGCGGCCCAGCACACTTGCGCAAGGTAATGACGCTTGTAGGGCGCGGCGGCCCTGCTCGTTCATTTCATATTGAGGAACTGACTAGCGATACGATTGCCCCGATTGTCCGGACCAATATCGTTCGCGAAAGCACACTCTCAACGGACGAGGGCCGACATTATCGAAAAGTCGGAAAAGAATTTGAGGAACATCTTCGCGTTGAGCATGGAGATGAGCAATACGTTGATGGCGTTGCCCATGTAAATAGCGCCGAAGGGTTCTTTTCGATCTTCAAACGCGGCATGAAAGGTATTTACCAGCATTGCAGCGAAAAACATCTGCACCGGTACCTTGCCGAGTTCGATTTTCGTTATTCTAATCGGGTGCGTCTTGGCGTTGACGATCAAGATCGCGCCGCCCGCGCCCTTAAGGGCATCGCTGGAAAGCGCCTCACCTATCGAAGAACTAACGAAACCGCGGCCATTTAGTCGTCAAGCGAAGCATTTCCGCCGTTGGCGGAGGAAGAAGAACAAATGACAGCCGTTCTTAAAAAATCACGTCGAGGTGCCGATGACATGCATGGCGGACAAGGCGTTGAACTTCGGCACGAGATGAGGACTCCTGTCGCAAAAGCCATCGAAAAAATCGCGCTTAGGCATCCGCCGAACAGCCTCAAGAATATCGATTGGCACGAGCTTCTCAATTTCTATTCGTCCCAATTCCGTATTGAACTTGGGACGAACAATCCGAAGCCACCAAAGAAACGCTGATTCTTCTTGGCTTTCGTGAATGTTGCAGTAGTAGCGGGCAACAGTAGCAAAAAAAATAAACATCTCATTGACGTTGGGATTAAACTCAATGATGCCCTCCGGTTCACGATCTGCGTGTTTGAAAAAATAGGCGTGTTTTTTGATGAGTTTGTTAAAGTCAGATCGGTACTCGTCCTTAATCCGATCTGAATCGAATAACAGGTCTCGACGAGAGGGGGTACGTTTCTTGCTCACTGTGTGAAGGACCTCGTAGGCGGCAAAGACGAGTGCGTGAGTAGAAACAGGATCACTTTCCGTAAACCACAGGGTGATTGCTGTTCGTAACTGCCGATGAGCAGCGTCAACTTTGTGGGGAAGGTCGCGAAGCATAAGCCTGTGCATTCAGATGAGAAAAACAATGACGAATCCTCTTAAGGCACCTTGGGATCAAAGCCCCCCGGGAACCATTGAGGGGGACCGTCTAGCTGCAGAATTCCATAGTGCAATTTGTGGCGGACGGCACAGGAAACCAGCCACGAAAAAGCTGCAGGATTTTGTTGGAAATTTACTTCCCAGACGCTGTCAGCAATCTTACGCACGCCGACCTGTCGATGCAGCTGGTCAGTCTGTGATTTCTTTAGGCCGTCTAGATCGGCCAGAAATGCCATCCATTTCTGGCTTGTCCCGTTCAAATCCGGTTCCGGAATTACGACGGCCACAATCGCGCTATGCATTTTTGAATCTCAGGGTTGTAAGGTTCCTAAGATATCAACTGGAGCGATTCCATAGGGTTTGTCAAATCCAGATACGCCTATTAATAAGAATATAGTCCTCCAGCTGATTCTAACGCTGGTGCATTCTTCGAGAGCGACGGCGATGCGACGTGCTCTGTGCTTCGCAAGCTTCAGCCAACCGCGCCGCGGCAATGCGCTGCTCTTGAGCAGCGCTATATTTGCGCTGGGCCTCCTGATCGGCGCGACGGCGCGGCCATCACCGCGGGTCGTGGCGCCGGTAGACACCGCGTTCGCAGCCGTGCGGCACAATCCGTCGACGCCGGCGGAAATTCCGATCGCGTATCGGCTCGACCCGGCGCTGGCCTATCCGGCGGAAGTCCTGCGTGTCATCGACGGCGACACCTTCGAGGCGCGGGTGCGGGTCTGGCCTAGACTCGACGTCGCCACCAAAGTGCGGTTGCGCAACATCGATGCGGCGGAGCTGCATGCGCGTTGCGCCGGCGAGCTTGCCAAAGCGCAAGCCGCCCGCACGGCACTGGAAACGATCCTGGCTGACGGCGGCATCGCCATTTCGCGGGTCGGCGTCGACAAATATGGCGGCCGCGTCGACGCCGCGGTCTCGACCCGCAACACCGCCGATGTCGCGGCGGCCCTGCTCAACGGCGGCTATGCGCGCGCGTATGACGGCGGCAAGCGCGGCAGCTGGTGCGGGTAGGAGCCCGCGATCAGACGATCACCGGGTGACCACCACCCGCGTGCCGACGCCGACGCGTTCGTAGAGATCGGTGATATCGGCGTTGTGCATGCGAATGCAGCCGTGCGACACGAAGCCGCCGATCGAGCCCTCATTGTTGGTGCCGTGGATGGCGTATTGGCCTCCGCCCGAAAGGGTCATGGCAGCTACCCCCATCGGATTTTGCGGCGAGCCGCCCGGCACCACGGGCGGGAGCTTGCGGTAGTCTTTTCGGATGGAGTCCGGCGGCGACCACGCCGGCCTGATGTATTTGCCGTCGATATAGGCGGTGCCGGCCCATTGCATGCCCAGCCGGCCGACGCCCACCGGATAGCGGATCGCCTGCCCGACCCCGACGAAATAATACAGCGCGCGCTCATTGGTCCGGATGACGATGGTGCCCGGCAAGTAGCTCTCCCCCACCGCAACCATGTCGCCGCGGGCCTGCGCGGACTGCGGTGCGAAAGCGAACGTGCCGATAAAGGCCGCGAGCGCAGCCAAAAGCAGGATTTTCCTTCGCATTTTCAAAACCCTTTACGAACAGAACCGCCCACCCGACCCCGGAGCGGGATCGCCAGCCGGCATAATCCTAGCGCAAACGGCGGCGTTCCTCAGTAGCGCCGCGGCCACACGGTAAAGTTTTCGCTAATTTTTCGGCAGGTGTGCTCGGCGCGCACCAGGACCGTCATTTCTCCCCGCGCGGCGGGGAGAGGCAAGCGCTACGCACTCTTCTTGTTCTGCCGGTTGTCGACCAGATCATCGACCACGGCCGGATCGGCCAGCGTCGAGGTGTCGCCGAGATTGCCGAATTCGTCCTCGGCGATCTTGCGCAGGATGCGGCGCATGATCTTGCGTGATAGCCGCTACAGTTGTAGTACTACGTACTACACCCGCCAATCATTCAGACAATGGTCGACACCGACGGGAAACAAAATCAAAAGTGGGGCGTCAATGCCGTTCGCAACGTCACGAACGCTGTATTGATCGCATTCACTCTAAGCATTGGTATTTCTTGCGTTATTATCCTAGCCGCCACGCTCACGCAGACGCGGATATCGAGCGTCACAATTGACGGAGTGCCGGTCAGCATCTGGAAGTTGGACTCAATTCGCGAGCAATGGGCCTCTCTCAGAGCGCAGGTGGCAAGCCAATCCGAGGAAATCCGCAAAGCGGGAGATCAGCGTCTTGAATTATCTGACAAAAAATCAAGGGTGTCGGCAGAGGCCAACAGTGCACAGGAAATACTTTCTCAGCAGGTCGAAAACCTCTCGTTCAAAGTTCAAAAGGCGGACGCCGATCTCTACACTTTTTTGATTTCCGATTCTGATATTTCAGACAAAATTGCTCGTATAAACGCCTCGGACGCGGCGCTTCGCGGCAATCCAGATCTCCATGTCGCGGACCTACTCGACTCTATTCAAAAAGCAAACACGGCCTACGTGGGTTTCAACTCCGGCGCCAAAGGGCTTGAAGTCCAAATCAATAGCGTTATTCAAAAAACCGATGCATTGAAGCAAGGTCTCGCGGCCACCCAGGATTCGATAAACGCTATCATCGGATCCACAAAAGCAAACAAGGGCGGCTCAGATAGCGCCAACAAGGCCGACTTGGACGAGCAGACGCGAACGCGGATTGAAAATGCTTTGTACGAATTAAATCCGAACAACAGCTCTCTTAGCAGGCTCATGAATACGCTTGTGCTTCTTCAACCCGACGTTCTTGCACTGTCGCTGGTGCTACTCATGGGCATCCTCGGGAGCTCATTGCAGATATTAAATTCGATATTTAGCGCAAACCAAACTGAAGTGGTCGACAGCGATACAATCGGTAACTACGTTTTGCGGATCAGCGTTGGAGCGATAACCGCACTCGTGATCTTCATCGTCTCAAAAGCGGGAGTCCCCGTCATTACCGACACCACGAAACTGGGCGGCGATGCCCCGATAAATCCATACTTTGTATCGTTTCTGGCGATTATCTCGGGCCTGCTTTCGGAGCAGGCCATTGTCACGGTGCAGAATCAGGGAGCGCGTCTATTCGCATCGGGTGCCGCGGAGCC
>JBEKRD010000022.1:0-48212 GCA_049519075.1 Xanthobacteraceae bacterium
GGGCGTTGAAGGCGTGCGCTCCGAAACCACGACAGAGATTACGGCAGCTCTCGCCGACCCTGACCGGGTTGCGGTCACGGCACTTCAGCTCGCCGATCTTGTCGCCGCCCGCCCGCCGGAGGTGCTGATCGACGCCCGTATGCAAAAGCGCAGTGTCACGCCCGACCTGCGCGGTGCGGCAAGCGTCACGGTCGGGCTTGGGCCGCTTTTTCGCGTCGGCGTGAATTGCGATATTGCAATCGAGACCAAACCCGCACGCAATGGCCAAGTGGTCACGGCCGGGTCGACGGACGACGCCGATGGACTCTCGAGCAGGCTCGGTGGCGTCGGGTCGGAGCGCTTCGTCTATTCGGATCGGCCCGGCCGCTGGCACACGCCGGTCGATATCGGCGCGCGGGTTTTCAATCGCTTCGTCCTCGGTCATCTCGATGGCCGGCCGGTGCACGCGCCGTTTGATGGCATCCTGCGGGGCATCGTGCGCGACGGCTTGCAAGTGCCGGAACGGATCAAGCTCCTCGAAATCGATCCGCGGGGGCGCGAGGCCAAATGGACCGGGATCGACGATCGCGGCCGTCGGATCGCGAAGGCGACCCTGGCCGGGATCGGGATCGCGCTGCAGCAGGGCGCGACCTTGAAGGCATTTGACGCGGCATTCGCGCCGTGAAGGCAACACGAAAAGAGAAGAGAGGAGTGCGGCACGGTGGCAAATGTCATTTTTTATGAAAAGCCGGGGTGCGCCGGCAATGCGCGCCAGAAGGCGCTTCTCGTCGCCTCCGGCCATGAGGTGGACGTCCGCAACCTTCTGACGGAGCCTTGGACCGCCCCAAGGTTACGGCAATTCCTGGAAGGCAAGCCGTTGCGGGAATGGTTCAACGCGGCGTCGCCGCGGCTGAAGTCGGGCGAGATCAAACCGGATCAACTGACGCCGGAGGCGGCGCTGGCAATGATGCTGGAAGATCCTCTCTTGATCCGGCGGCCGTTGATGCAGGTCGGCGATCGGCGCGAAGCCGGCTTCGATCAGGCCAAGGTCGATGTATGGATCGGCCTGCGACAAACGCAGGTCGAGGTGCAGGACACCTGTTTCAAGGAGCATTCGTCCGCGCATGCTCGCCAGTGTAGATCGGCAGCGGAGGTCTAAGACATGAGAAATCTAGACGTACAGCGAGAACCGGTTGACACCGTCGGCTTCGGTGCGCCGCTCCAGAGTTGCCGGATCGCCGCATTGCAGGGAGCGCCGTGCGCAACGATTCAAACGGTGCTTAATGACTTTGCGCTGCGGGCGGCCCGGCAGGGCCATAAGATTGCGGGCGTCGTCGAGCTTGCCGGCGGCGTTGCCGGCGACATCTGCGGCCGGCGGGCCGTGCGCGAGCTGTCCACCGGAACGGTCATATCGATATCGCAGAATCTCGGACACGGCTCGACGGCGTGCAATCTCGATCCGTCCGGCTTGATTGAAGCCTGCGCGGCCGTCGAGCGAGCAATTGCGGCCGGCGCCGATCTCGTCATCCTCAGTAAGTTCGGCAAGATCGAAGCGGAGCGCGGCGGTTTGCGCGACGCGTTTAGTACGGCGATCGGCGCCGGGTTGCCGATCTTGACGGCGGTGTCCCCGGCGATGACGCCGGCATGGCAGCTATTCGCGGGGCCACTGTCTCAGTTCATTCGCGCTGACGCGAATGCCGTCGACACATGGTGGTCGGGCATCATAGCGGGACATTGCTTGCCGGCTTACGAATGAATGGACCAACTTTCGGCGGATCGACGGCTTTTCAGGCCGCGTGGAGCCTTCGATGACGGAGCGGCCGGCAGCGCAAGGAAACAAACCTTCGCGTGTTGAATTGATCGTCCATTTCGGCAACGGCGGTCGCTTGACTGTGGAAGACTTGGCTTTGATCGAGGCCATTCGCAAAGAACGGTCGATCCTGGGCGCGAGCAGGGCCACCGGCGTCTCCTATCGCAAGTGTTGGCTGATGGTTGATGCGCTCAACCGGACATTCGAGGATGCCGTCTTCGCGACCCATCCTGGGCGGAGAGGCGGCGGTGCGGACTTGACGCGGTTCGGCGAACGCTTGATCGCCCTCTACAGATCAATGGAAAGGCGCACGAGAACGGCAACGGCGCAGGCCGTTGCCGAGTTCACGGCTTCTCTCGATCCGGCCTATCAAGCCCGCGCCAGTGCCGAGGCTGCGGAGTGGCCGCTGCCGCGATCGCAACCTGCCCGATGGCAACGGTCTTGATCATGGCCCAGGCGCGAAGTCCGACCTCGAGTCCGAGTCGTTCGACGGACTCTGTCGTTACCAGCGCGATAAGGCTTGTCGTGCCGAGATCAAAAACGACGCGAACATAGGGCGGAGCGAGCGGTTCTATCGCCACGATCGCTCCCGGAATCCGATTGGTGATCGACACGTCCATCGGGCGCGACAATGCGATCGAAACGTCGCGCGCGTCGATCGTTACCCGCACGCCGGAATCGATTGGCGCAGCGATCAGCGGGACCCGCAACTCGCCGTCGCCGAAGAACAGCGTCGAAAGACCGTAAGCGGCGTCGTGTCGGATAATCCTCGCGTCAAGCTTGGTGACGAGCGGCGGTGGCCTCGACTGGGGATGACGCTGCATCATCACGGCCATATCCAAGCGCGTTGTGCACCGGCGGTCAAAAGTCTCATTTGGGTGTCAATTTCACCTGCACATCGCGGGGCTTGGCGGCATACGGTGCCGAGGTCACGAGAATATCCGCTCCGGCCCGGGCATAATCCGCGGCGTTCTCCGCGTTGACGCCGCCGGCCGCGGCAAGAAGCGCGGAGAGATCGGCGCTGCGAAACGCCTCGGCCGTTGCTGCGATGTCGCTTGGGGAAAATTTCTCGGCTTGAATCACGTCGGCACCAGCCTTGGCCCAAAGCACAGCGGCGGCCGCGGTTGCAACCTCGATCACGATCTTTTTCTCCGGGCCCGCCCGCCGCAGCCGGTCGACGATTTGGGCCGGCGATCGGTCGGCGAGAAAACACCGGTGTTCCTCGAAAACCAGGATCGTTTCCGACAATCCGAGCCGATGTGGTGTGGCGCCTCCCGCCATAATCGCCTTGATCGAAAGCAGTTTTGCGCCCGGAACCGTCTTTCGCGTGCAGGCGACCGCGATATCCGGCCGGAGCGCTTGCGCCGCGTCCACGATGCTTCGGGTTGCGGTAGCGATGCCGGAGGCGATTTCGAGCAGCGTCTGCGCAACCTTCCAGCTTCGGTGCAGTGCGCCGGCAGATCCCACGGCCGTCAAGATCGGCCCCCCGGCTGCAAGCCGCGCGCCTGAGGATTGATGAAGCTCGACCGTGGCTCCCGTCATTTCGATGATCCGAGCGGCTTCCTCCGCACCGGCCAGCACCAGCGGCTGCCGCGCCGCGAAAGTCATAAGCGCCGGCTGCGATGCGATACCCAGGAGATGTGTGGTTAGATCGCCTAACCGCACATCATCAGCTAGAAAATCGGCAAGCAAAGCGTCAGGAAGAACTGGCACGCTCATATCTTGGCAGTCCCATCGTTCATCGAGCTTAAGTGCGGGAGCCTATTGGTTTCGTCAGATGTTGCAAGCGCCGCTATATCTGCGCTGATATAGCGGAGTCGGACCCCGGCGCCGGGCGAGCGGCGATAGCGAGCAACTGCGGCACCTGTTCGCGAATCTCCGCGGTCACACGCTGGTCAAGTCGCGCAAGCCATGCGGCAGGGATTGCCTCGATGCCATAGGTGGCGCCGGCGAGCATGGCGGCCAATGCGCCGGTGGTGTCGGCGTCGCCGCCTTGGTTGACGGTTTGAACGACGCAGTCGGCAAACGAATCCGTGGCGAAATAGAAGTGCAGTACGGTTTGGATCGTATCGACGATAAAGGCCGAAGATCGACCGCTATAGGGTGCGAAGCGAAAAGCACCGTGCTTTTCGATCAAGGCGCCGGCATGTTCGTGGGCCGCCCGCTTATTCTGTCCGGAAAGCAGGGTTTGCAGCATCTGGACCAGAGCCAGGCACGCGTCGTCCGAGAGCGGATGATGATGGGTGATACGGCCCTGGGTGAGCGCCCACGGTATCGCTTTGTCGGGCTGGCCTAGGGTCGCAAGCGCCACCGGCAGGATACGCATGGCGGCGCCGTTACCAGCGTCGCCTTCAAAAAAAGGGCCCTCGGTGCTAGTCTGCGTGATGTAGCGGCGGATGCCGCGGCGGCAGGTGTTACCGACATCGATCGGTCCGGACTTCAGCCAACGGGCGAATTCTTCGCAAACGTCGCGGACATCAAATTCTCCCATGCGTATCAGCGAACGGCCGAGCGCCAACGACATCTCGGTATCGTCGGTCACTTGGCCGGGCGTCAGGCGCAGCCAGCCGCCTCCGATGATACCGTCATGGACACCATATTGCGCGACAATCTCTCCTTTGGTCATGAACTCGACGGTGGCGCCCAAGGCGTCACCGACGGCAAAGCCTAGAAAGGAGGCTAACGCCCGCTCTTGCACGCTTGGCGCGGCCATCGTCGAAATGTCCTCGTCAAAAGTAACTGGCGATCAGCCTGCATTCGCCTCCGATGACCAGATATTCGCCTTCGCCTTTCAGCGGATGCGACGACAACAAGCCGTTGAAAAATGCGATTTTGCTGACCGGAATGCGCGCCGTGAGAATGGTGTCACCGAAGCAGCCGGCAGTGTCGCGATCGGACGTAAAAGAGGTCAGGTTGTTAAGCCGCATCACCACGGCGTGCTTGTCGATGCGCTCCATGAGCTGATGCTCATCAAATGAATTGATTCCCCGATATAGCGTCAGGTGAGTCTGTTGCGGCACGACAAAACGCTGCAGCGCCCATTGGCAGAATTCGAAAAGCAGGTCGAGCTGAACGTAGATAGAGTTGTTGTGAAAACGGCTCGACATCTTTTCTTCCACATAAGTGGTCCAGGCGCCGCTGGAAATCCGCTGGATGATTTCCTTGTGAAAGGTCGGGAATATGCCGAAGCGGCTTTCCGCCCACCCCTTGAGCACGGCTCCCTCAGGGCCGTTGCTGTCGTATCCCCAGCCTTTGATCAAGCGTAGGAACGAGGAACGGTAGCGTCGGCGCTTGGCGCCGCCTGCTTGACGGGGCGTACCCTCGCGCTGCTCGGGATCGATGCCGAACATCGCCATCATGTAGTTGCCGAAGGCTTCGCCCGCATCCGCCAAGTCGGAGGCGTGAGCGAGCATTTCGAATAAGCTTCCATTCATTTCGCGGACGCCCGATATATGCAGCGGCGTCGGATGGTCGTTGAAGGCGCAGCTGGCGAGCAAATCCGTCGGCAGGCCCACGAGATTGATCGAATGTCCGAACCCGCGCCGGTCGTAGAGTCTTGTTTTTTCCAGCACCTCTGCCATGCGCCCGTCATATCCCCATCGGGTCCCGGACTCTACAGTCTTTACAATCGGTGCGAATGCGAGTGGCGCTAAATGCCGCGTCCGATTGTCGGCTTTGCGACAATGGCAAGTTCAGCGCAACTGGCGGCCGCGAAGTGTCCGAAAGCGCTTTGAATTGATTGCGCTTTCTCGTGCGGCACCGATCTTGCGAAGCATTGTCTCGGCCCATGCGCTTGCGCGAAGCGCTGGTCGCGACAGTGACAGAGCGCAGGCTGGTCCAACATCCGGCCTCGGGATGATCGATGACAACGCTCGCTGTGCCCTCGCCAGATGCCGCCGAAGTGGCCTTGTGCCCGTTTCAGCACGATCGTGCAGCTAATGATGCGCTCCCTTCCGGGAAGACCACGGTAAAGACCATGGTGCTCACTGGCGCTTCTCGCGGCATCGGCCATGCAACGGTGAAGCTTTTCTCGGACGCGGGCTGGCGCATCATTACCTGTTCGCGTCAGCCTTTCGATAGCGGCGTGTGTCCCTGGGATGCCGGATCGATCGATCACGTGCAGGTCGATCTCGGCGACCGCCTCGACGTGGCACGCGCGATCGAGGACATCAGATCGCGGCTTACCGGGTTACCTCTGCACGCGCTCATTAACAATGCCGGATTTTCGCCGAAGAGCACCGATGGCGGTCGGCTCAGCTCGCTCACGACGCCAGTGGACACCTGGATGAATGTGTTCGATGTGAACTTCCTCGCACCCGTTCTTCTCGCCCGCGGGCTATTCGAGGAGCTCAAGGCCGGACCGGGTGCCGTGGTCAACGTGACGTCGATTGTCGGCTCGCGCGTTCATCCGTTCGCCGGGACGGCCTATGCGACGTCGAAAGCCGCGCTCGGGTGTTTGACGCGCGAAATGGCGCACGATTTCGCGCCACACGGAATTCGCGTGAACGCCATTGCTCCGGGCGAAATCAAGACTCACATCTTATCAGCCGAGACTGAAGCGCGGCTCGCTCCCGAGATTCCGATGCGTCGCATTGGTCGGCCCGAAGAGGTTGCGCGGGTTATCTTTTTCCTATGTTCGGATGCGGCGAGCTACGTCACCGGCGAGGAGATTCAGATCAATGGCGGACAACACGTCTAGCGCCGGCCGAGGCAAGGTTAACGCGGGCGGTTCCGGCGACTCATGATGCCGACGGAGGTAATTCTGCGTGCACTGGAAATTTGCCGCATTTGTGACGCGGAACAAAAAAGCGCCAATTGCAGAATATTTCATCGGCGGTGTGTTCGTAATGTAGGCGCGACATTCGCGTGAATTTCGATCAGAATGAGCAACAACAAACGTCAGGGCAGGAACACCTGGGGCGATGGAGATGGCACCATGGTCCAAGCTGAAGCGCGAGAATCCTTAAGGGAGACTCAACCGCGCGTTCCATCCTTGCCGATGAGCGAGATCGCTCTTACCGGCATTTACGAGCTCTCGAAAATTCTCAACAGCCCGGCTCGTCTTGAGATCACGCTTTCGAACGTCGTCAACGTGATGTCTTCGTTCATGCAGATGCGGCATGGAGTGATTTCGCTTCTGGACGACGACGACATACCGGACATTACGGTTGGGGCTGGTTGGACCGAAGGATCCGACGGCATCTACCGCGCGCGTTTGCCGGAGAAGGCGACCGGCCAGATCATCGCGACTGCCGTTCCGCTGGTCGCCGAAAATGTCGAAACCCATCCGCTGTTCACCCCGGCCGACGCCGCCATGCTCGGCGCCACGCCAGGCGCCAAGGTCACTTTCATCGGGGTGCCGATCCGCATCAGCGAGAGGGTTGTGGGAACGCTGACCATCGACCGCATTTGGGACGATCGTTCGGCGATTCGTCTCGATTCCGACGTGCGTTTCCTCACCATGATCGCCAACTTGATCGGCCAGACGGTGCAGCTCCAGCGGCTGATTGCGCGCGACCGCGAGCGGCTTATGGCCGAGAGCCATCGCCTGCAGAAGGAGCTGTCAGAGTTCAAGCCGGTTCGCGAGCGTAAGAAGGCGCGTATCGACGGCATCATCGGCGATAGCGTCGCGATCCGGTCGCTACTCGATAAGATATCGATCATCGCAAAGTCGCATGCCCCCGTGCTGCTTCGCGGCGAGTCGGGGACCGGCAAGGAGCTCATCGCCAAGGCCATCCACGAATTATCGCCCCGGGCCAAAGGCCCCTTCATCAAGATCAATTGTGCCGCATTGCCGGAATCGGTACTCGAATCGGAGCTGTTCGGCCATGAAAAGGGGGCCTTTACCGGCGCGATCAACGCCCGCAAGGGACGTTTCGAGCTTGCCGACAAGGGGACGCTTTTCCTCGACGAAATCGGCGAGATATCTCCGGCGTTCCAGGCCAAGCTTTTGCGTGTGTTGCAGGAGCAGGAATTTGAGCGTGTCGGCGGCAACCACACGATCAAAGTGAATGTGCGCATCCTTACCGCGACGAACAAAAATCTCGAAGAGGCGGTGGCGCGTAACGAATTCCGCGCCGATCTCTACTATCGGATCAGCGTGGTGCCGGTGCTGATGCCGCCGCTGCGAGACCGGCGCAGCGATATTCCGCTGCTTGCGAACGAGTTCCTCAGGCGCTTTAACAGCGAGAATGACCGCAGTTTGGTGTTGGACGCCGATGCGATCGAAGTGTTGATGGGCTGTGGGTTCCCGGGCAATGTGCGCGAGCTTGAAAATTGCGTCCAACGGACCGCGACGATGGCGCAGGGGTCGTCTATCGTGATGGACGATTTTGCCTGTCGACACAATCAATGCCTTTCCGCGATGCTCTGGAAAGGTCGCTCGGACTCCCCGACGCAGCGGTCGCTGCCGGAGATCCTGCTGCCGATAATGCCGCCGGCCGCACTCGACGCGCCGCGCACGGCCCCCACACCAAGCAGGTCGCCTGTCGATTCGACGGTAGTACCGATTGATGCCGACGCAACAGCCGGTGCGCCGATCCCCGAGCGCGATCGCTTGACAGAGGCGATGGAGCGAGCCGGCTGGGTTCAGGCCAAAGCCGCACGTATTCTCGGCCTGACGCCGCGCCAGATCGGTTACGCCCTGAAAAAACACGGCATCGATATCAAGCGGTTCTAAGATCGACTGTCGCACTTGCGACACGTTGTCGGGGGAACGACAAGTTCGGTCCACCACCGCAGTCAAATAACCTTTATAAATCAGATGTCTGGCTTCTGGCACGGCGCTTGAAAGGGAGATGCTGACCGGCATCGCCCCCGCGCCGCTTAGGAGTCTCAGATGGCCTATAAAATCGTCGCATCGCAATGCACGGTGTGCGGCGCTTGCGAATTCGACTGCCCGAACGCCGCCATCCGCCTGAAGGGCGACGTCTACATCATCGATCCCAAGAAATGCACGCAATGCGAGGGCCATTTCGACACCCCGCAATGTGCCGTCACCTGCCCGGTGCCCGATACCTGCGTGCCTGCCTGAACGGTGAGAACATTCACAGCCGCGGTCTGATGCGAGATCGTGAGCGGAGGTTTCAATGCCTGCTGTACAAGAGACCGTCGAGCAGGTGCGCCTCATCGAAGTCGATCAATACAAATACGGATTCGTTACCGACATCGAATCCGACAAAGCCCCGAAGGGCCTGAGCGAAGATATCGTACGCTTCATCTCGGCGAAAAAGAGCGAGCCGGAATGGATGTTGGCCTGGCGGCTCGAAGCCTATCGCCGATGGCTGACCATGACCGAGCCGAGCTGGGCGCGCGTCGACTATCCGCCGATCGACTATCAGGATCTCTATTACTACGCCGCGCCGAAGAGCAAGGTGGCGCCGAAGTCGCTCGACGAGATCGATCCGGAAATCCTCAGGACCTACGAAAAGCTCGGTATTCCGTTGCGCGAGCAGGAGGCACTCGCCGGCGTGGTGCGTGAGCCCGGTTCGGCGCGCATCGCTGTCGACGCGGTGTTCGATTCGGTTTCGGTCGCGACGACTTTCAAGGAAGAACTGGCCCGCGCCGGAGTGATCTTCTGTCCGATCTCCGAGGCCCTGGGAAGCCATCCCGAACTCGTGAAAAAATATCTCGGTACGGTGGTGCCGGCGAGCGACAACTTCTTCGCCACGCTGAACTCCTCGGTTTTCTCGGACGGATCGTTCGTCTACGTGCCACCAGGCGTGCGATGTCCGATGGAGCTCTCGACTTATTTCCGCATCAACGAGCAGAAGACTGGGCAGTTCGAACGCACCCTGATCATCGCCGACAAGGGAGCCTACGTCAGCTACCTGGAAGGTTGTACGGCGCCGCGACGCGACGAGAACCAGCTCCATGCGGCCGTCGTTGAACTGGTCGCGCTCGATGACGCGGAGATCAAATATTCGACGGTGCAGAACTGGTATCCGGGCGACGCCGAGGGTCGCGGTGGCATTTTCAATTTTGTCACCAAGCGGGGAGATTGCCGTGGTCGTAACGCCAAGATTTCCTGGACCCAGGTCGAGACCGGCTCGGCCATCACCTGGAAATATCCAAGCTGCATCCTGCGCGGCGACAATTCGCGCGGCGAGTTCTACTCGATCGCGATTTCGAACGGCCGCCAACAGGTCGATTCCGGGACCAAGATGCTGCATCTGGGCCGCAACACCACGAGCCGAATTATCTCCAAGGGCATTGCGGCGGGCCATTCCCAAAACACCTATCGAGGCCTCGTCACCTCGCACCGGCGCGCCACCGGCACACGCAATTTCACCAACTGCGACAGTCTGCTCATTGGGCCGCACTGCGGTGCTCACACCGTGCCGTACATGGAGGCGAAGAATTCCTCCACGGTGTTCGAGCACGAGGCGACAACTTCGAAAATCTCCGACGAAATGCTGTTCTATTGCCGGCAGCGCGGCATGTCGGCCGAAGAGGCCACGGCGCTCGTCGTCAACGGCTTCGTCAAAGACGTCCTGCAGCAGCTGCCAATGGAGTTCGCGGTCGAGGCGCAAAAGCTGATCTCAATCAGCCTTGAAGGGAGCGTCGGGTGATCCGGCGTTGAGGAAGACAAAATGAGCGCGCGAAACACCTGAGCCGAGGAAGCCCACGATGAAGCCCCTTCTGGAAATCAAGAACCTGCACGCCGAGATTGGCGGCAAGAAGATCCTCAACGGTCTCGATCTTGTCGTCGACCGAGGCGGAGTGCACGCGATCATGGGTCCGAATGGGGCGGGCAAATCAACGCTGTCATACGTGCTCGCCGGCAAGCCGGGCTACGACGTGACCGAAGGCGAGGTGCTGTTCGAGGGTGACGACATGCTGGCAATGGAGCCAGACGAGCGCGCCGCCCGCGGTCTCTTCCTCGCCTTTCAATATCCGCTGGAAATCCCGGGCGTCGCGACCTTGACGTTCTTGCGCACGGCTTTCAACGCGCAGCGCAAGAAGCGCGGACAGGAGGAGATGTCCGTTCCCGATCTGATGAAGCGGGTTCGGAACATCGCGGCGAAACTCGACATCAACCCCGAGATGCTGCGCCGGCCGCTCAATGTCGGCTTCTCCGGCGGCGAGAAAAAGCGCAACGAGACCTTGCAGATGGCGCTCTTGGAACCCCGGCTGTGCGTGCTCGACGAGACGGATTCTGGTCTCGACATCGATGCGCTCAAAGTCGTTTCCGAAGGCGTCAACCGCCTGCGTTCCCCCGAGCGCGCTTTCATCGTCATCACCCATTATCAGCGGCTTCTCAACCACATCGTGCCCGACGTGGTGCATGTGCTCTCTGCCG
Organism: Xanthobacteraceae bacterium; assembly: GCA_049519075.1. Lineage (GTDB taxonomy): Bacteria > Pseudomonadota > Alphaproteobacteria > Rhizobiales > Xanthobacteraceae > BOG-931. The sequence continues at coordinate 11,091 of JBEKRD010000022.1, forward strand.
GTCGGGTGGTGCGTACAGGCGGCAAGGAACTGGCGCTGGAACTCGAGGCAACCGGTTACGCGCAATACCAAGGCGAGGCGGCCTAACGGTCATGAATGCAAACGTGCGCCCAATGAAAACCACAGCTGAATTGGCCTTGGCCGATATTTTCTCGGCGGCAAAGCCGACGCTGCCGGGTGACCGCAGGGTTGCCACTTGGCGACAGGCCGCCTTCGAACGGTTTGCTTCGGTCGGTCTGCCGCATCGGCGCATCGAGGAATGGAAATATACCGACTTGCGTGCGCTGTTGCGTGACGTGAAACCCCTGGCGGCTCCTCCCGACGCGGATGCCAGGACGCATGCCGCAGGCATGAGTGGGCCTTTGCGCAACGTCGAATCTCGCCGGATCGTTTTCGTCGACGGCACATTCGTCGCTGAGCTATCCGACCTCGCCGATCTCGAATCCGGCTTGACTATTCGGCCGATGGCGGAAGCTCTGACGGACGGCGATCCCCTGGTGGTGTGCCATCTCGGCAAAGTCGTTTCCGTCCGCGACGCGGCCGTCGAGGTGAACACCGCGCTGATGGGCGACGGAGCCGTGATTCACGTTGCGGCCGGAAGCGCCATAGGCCGGCCGCTTCACCTCGTCTTCGCGACGGTCGGCGCCGAGCCGGCGGCGATATTCACGCGGTCCCTCGTCGTCGTCGAGAATAGCGCGCAGGTGACGTTGGTCGAGAGTCACGAAGGTGCGGTCGACGCCGCTTACCAGGTCAACGCCGCACTCGAATTGGCCATAGGCGACGGTGCCCGCGTTGACCACCTGAAGTTCACCCATGAAGGAGCCGATGCGCTCCACGTGGCAAGCCTGCTCGTCTCGATGGGTGCCGGGGCTAAGTTCAACGACTTCAGCTTCACTACCGGTGGTTCGGTCGTCCGCAACCAGATGTTTCTGCATCTCGTCGGCGAAGGCGCTGTCGCCGACATCCGCGGCGTGAACCTGCTGACCGGCCGCCAGCATGCTGATACGACCTTGGTCGCGGATCATACGGTCGGCGGGTGCCAGAGCCGCGAGCTCTTCAAGTCGGTGCTCGACGGCGAGGCCCATGGCGTGTTCCAGGGCAAAATCATCGTTCGGCCTGATGCCCAGAAAACCGACGCCAAGATGATGTCCCGGGCACTGCTGTTGTCGGAAAGCGCGGAGGCCGTGCACAAGCCGGAACTCGAAATCTTTGCCGACGACGTACAATGCGGTCACGGCGCGACGACCGGGGCGCTCGATGGCGAACTCAAATTCTATCTGATGGCGCGCGGCGTTCCGGCAAAGCAGGCCGAGATGCTGCTGATTGAGGCCTTCGTCAGCGAAGCCTTGGAAGCGATTGCCCACGAAGGCCTGAAAGATGCGCTGACGGATGCGGCCGTCGTCTGGCTTCAGGCCCGAGGGTGACGCCATGCAAGCGGAAACGATGCAAACGGCAGCCATGACCGCGGGAACGATGCATCCCGCCGTGAGCAATGGCAGCTACGACGTCGCTCGCGTTCGCGATGATTTCCCGATCCTTGGCATGGCGGTGCACGGCAAGCCGCTCGTCTACCTCGACAACGCCGCTTCCGCGCAGAAGCCGAAGGCCGTGCTCGATCGCCTGCAGCGGGCCTACACGGCCGAATATGCCAACGTGCATCGCGGTCTCCACTACCTCGCGAATGCGGCAACCGAAGCCTACGAGGGCGCACGCGGAAAGGTTGCGACCTTCCTCAATGCCGGACGGAACGAGGAAATCGTCTTCACCCGCAGCGCGACTGAAGCCATCAATATTGTGGCCCAGACGTTCGGGCGCGAGCGGATCCGGGCTGGCGACGAGATCGTGCTCTCCATCATGGAGCATCACGCCAATATCGTACCGTGGCACTTCTTGCGCGAGCGCTATGGCGCGGTGATCAAGTGGGCGCCGGTCGATGACGACGGCAATTTCCTTCTCGACGAATTCGAAAGGCTGCTCACCGATCGCACCAAAATGGTTGCGCTCACGCAGATGTCAAACGTGCTCGGGACCGTCGTGCCGGTCAAAAACGTAGTACGGATCGCGCATGCAAGCGGAATTCCCGTACTGATCGATGGCGCACAGGCGTCGGTCCATCTCGACGTCGATGTGCGCGATATCGACTGCGATTTCTACGTCATTACCGGTCATAAGCTCTATGGCCCAACCGGCATTGGCGTGCTCTACGGCAAGCACGAGCACCTTTGCGCCATGCCGCCGTTCAACGGCGGCGGCGAGATGATCCGCGAAGTCTTCCAGGATCGCATCACCTATGGCGAGCCGCCGCACAAATTCGAGGCGGGCACGCCGGCGATCGTACAGGCGATCGGTCTCGGCGCCGCGATCGACTACATCAACTCCCTCGGAAAAGCCCGCATCAGGGCGCATGAGGCCACGGTGACCGCCTACGCGCACGCGCGGCTGGGCGAGATCAATTCTCTGCGGATCGTCGGCGCGGCTAAGGAGAAGGGCGCGATCGTCTCCTTCGAGCTGAAGGGCGCGCATCCGCACGATTTTGCCACGATCATCGATCGTGCCGGCGTCGCGGTGCGCGCCGGTACGCATTGCGCAATGCCGCTGCTCGAACGCTTCGATGTCTCGGCAACCGTCCGGGCATCATTTGGACTCTACAACACATGCGACGAGGTCGACTGCCTGGTGCGAGCTCTGACCAAAGCACGGGAGTTTTTCACATGAGCGAGAAAGCCAATGCCGCCGTTCGGCGCGTCTGTTGCGATGCTCGGTCACGGCGCGCGGAACAGTCAATTGACCTTGCCGCAGGGCATGAATTCTTGCCGGGCGAGGAAGTCCGCTCGCTCAGACCAGTGAAGAACGACGGCGTCTATCCGCACAAGGACATCGGCGAAATTCTGGTTCAGTCCGGCGATGCCGGCATCGTTCGCGAACGCTGGAGTTTTCTCGGTAACGTGTATTACACCGTCGAGTTTGTCGCCCGGGCGACGTTCGTCATCATGCGCGGCCGCGAAATGATTGGGCTCGCGCGATGAGCGGCAGCCGTACCCGCAAGCGCGTGAGCGCGGATCCATCGGCCGCGACGCTCGCCACTGCCAATGCGCCGCCGCTCATCGGTGCCGGGCAGTCGCTTCCGCCGTCGGCGGCTCGGAGGTCGTGGTCATGATCGAGGCGCTTTACTGGTGGGACGAGGCGGCGCGATTCAAAGCGGAAGCGCTCCGATTCGAGGATGCCGATCGACAAGCGGAGTATCTCGAATTGGCTGCGACTTGCGAGGCTGTCGCAATCGACGTCGAGGATCGGGCGACCAGCGGCTGAGCGGACGGCTCGAACAAATATCGAAATGGCTTAAACTGACGAGGACGCCGATATGACGACTGCACTTGCAATCTCTCCGATAGCCGACCGCGAACTGCCGCCGCTGGCGCCCGAAGCGGTGGTGATGCGCTTTGCAGGCGATTCTGGAGACGGGATCCAGCTGACTGGCAGTCAATTCACGCTATCCACGGCGCTGGCCGGGAACGATCTCGCCACCTTCCCCGATTTCCCGGCGGAGATTCGCGCGCCGCAGGGAACGACATTCGGCGTGTCCGCATTCCAAATCAATTTCGGATCGACCTCGATCGAGACGGCCGGCGACGTTCCCGATGTACTGATGGCGATGAATCCGGCGGCGCTCAAGGTCAATCTGGCGGCGCTCCGCCCCGGCGGTTTGATCATAGCCGACACTGGCGCATTCGACGAGCGCAACCTTGAAAAGGCGGAATACGCGAGCAATCCGCTCGAAGATTCCTCTCTGGCGCCCTATCAGGTCGTGGCTCTCGACATTTCGCGTTTGACACTTGAGGCGGTCAAGCCGCTCGGTTTGAGCAATCGCGACGGGCTACGCTGCAAGGCCATGTGGGCGCTCGGATTGGCGCTGTGGATGTTCGATCGCGACCGGCAGCCTTTGATCGACGCGCTGCAGGCGAAGTTCGGAGCCAAGAGCGACAAGCTCGTCGCCGCCAATGTCGCGGCGCTGAACGCCGGACATGTCTATGGCGAAACGGCCGAGATCGGCACGCCGCTCAAGCAGGTTCGGGTCGCGGCCGCCGAGATGGCGCCCGGTCTCTACCGCACCGTGACCGGCGGCGAAACGATCGCGCTCGGCCTGGTGGCCGGCAGCCAGCTTGCCGGCCTACCGTTGTTTTTGGGGTCCTATCCGATCACACCGGCGAGCCAGATTTTGCACTACCTGGCGCGGTTGAAGGAATATGACGTCACGACGTTTCAGGCCGAGGACGAAATTGCCGCGATCTGCTCGGCGATCGGCGCCTCCTACGCCGGCCAGCTCGGCGTCACGACGTCGTCGGGTCCCGGTGTGGCGCTCAAAGGCGAGGCGCTCGGTCTCGCTATCATGTCCGAATTGCCCCTGGTGGTGGTCAATTCCCAGCGCGGCGGCCCGTCGACTGGGCTGCCGACCAAGACAGAGCAATCCGACCTCTATCAGGCGATCTATGGTCGCAATGGCGACGCCCCGTTGGTTGTTATCGCCTCGCGCAGCCCATCCGACTGTTTCGACGCCGCCATCGAGGCGGTGCGTCTGGCGGTGCAATTCATGACCCCAGTCATCCTCTTGACCGACGGGTACATCACCAACGCGGCCGAGCCTTGGTGTATTCCTGACTTGACGACGCACCAAGCCTTTCCGGTCGAGTTCTCGACCGCGGTGCCGACCGAGGGCCGGATCAATCCCTATCAACGAGATCCGCAGACCTTGAAACGGCTGTGGATCAAGCCGGGCACGCCCGGCCTCACACACCGGATCGGCGGCATCGAGAAAGGCTTCAGCACCGGCGAAATCAGCTACGACGCGGCGAACCATCAAAAAATGACGGACACGCGCAAGGCCAAGATCGACGGTATTGCGAACTTCATTCCGGAGCAGGAGGTCTCCCTCGGCGAGGCGCGGGGCAAGCTCGCCGTGGTCGGATGGGGCTCGACCTATGGCGCGATCCAGCAGGCCGTCCGGCGGGTGCGGGCGCGCGGCGGCGATGTCAGCCATATCCATGTCAGGCATCTGTGGCCGCTGCCGAGGAACCTCGGCGCGCTCTTGAAGAACTACGAACGGATTCTCGTCCCGGAACTGAATACCGGCCAGCTCAAGACCGTTTTGCGCGACCAGTTTCTCGTCGACGCCCAGCCGCTGAGCAAGGTCTCTGGCCAGCCGTTCAAGATCGCAGAGATCGAAGTCGCCATTGAACAAGCATTAGCCGCCAGGAGTTGATCCAATGAACGCGCTTCCACAATTTGCTCCCGCTGATTTCGCCTCCGACCAGGAAGTGCGCTGGTGTCCGGGCTGCGGCGACTACTCGATCCTCAAATCCGTGCAGCGCACGTTGTCTCAGATCGGCGCCCGCCCCGAAAACACGGTCTGTATTTCCGGCATCGGATGCTCGAGCCGATTCCCGTATTACGTCGAGACCTACGGTTACCACACCATCCACGGTCGCGCTCCCGCGATCGCCACGGGCGTGAAGCTGGCCAACCCGGAACTCGACGTTTGGATTGTGACCGGCGACGGCGACGGGCTGTCGATCGGTGGCAATCACATGTTGCATCTGTTGCGCCGAAACCTGGATTGCCAGGTCCTGTTGTTCAACAACGAGATTTACGGTTTGACCAAGGGGCAATACTCGCCGACCAGCCGTTTCGGCACGCGTTCACCGTCGACACCGTTCGGATCGCTGGATCAGCCGCTCAACCCGTGTGGCTTTGCGCTCGGTGCTGGCGCACGGTTTGTGGCCCGATCTTTTGATTTGGCGCAAACCAAGACTCCGGAAATCTTGGCGCGCGCCCACGCGCATCGGGGAACGAGCTTCGTCGAAATCTACTCGAATTGCATTGTCTTCAACAACGCGGCGTTCGAGAAGTTTGCCGGCAAGAAAGCCGCCGCCGATTCGCAGCTTTGGCTTGAAGCCGGCAAACCGATGCTATTCGCCGACGGCGCGAAGGGTTTGCGCCTCGATCCTAAGGCCATGACTCTCGAGGTCGTGGCTATGACCGGCCAAGACCCGAAGGCGGCCGGTATTCTTGTCCACGACGAGACCAACAAAACGATCGCGCGGCTCCTGATCGAGATGCCGTTCGGCGAGTTTCCGGTGGCGCTGGGGGTCATCTATTGCGATCCGACGTCGGCGTTCGACGGGGCCGTGACCGAGCAGAACCGCACCGTGGCGTCCGGCAAGACCCGAGACCTCAATGCGTTGCTGCGCAAGGGCGACACATGGTCGGTCGAGGGCGACACAGCGGAATCGTCGCTGCCGGTCGTGGTCGAACCGTTGCAATGACGTTGGCACGAGGGGCGGGAGCCGAGATTTTATTCTGTTGCGGGCCCCGGGCCTGATGGTCATCCCGAGCGACAAGGCGCCGATTGTAGGGGAAAGGGGGAGCTTCCTTACGGTGGTTGTGAAAACGATTTTACGTTCGGCGTTGGACATTCCGGCACGCGAAACGCGTGGATTGCAACGTGGATGAAATTTAGGTAAAGTAAATTCTGTTAGTACAATCAGCTAGTTATCTGCCTGTTCGAATCCCGCTCCCTCCACCAGACTGTGATTTACCGCCGTTCGCCGAAGGGGTTCTGAACAGCAAAGCTGCACGGGGGCGCCGTGTCTGCTGGCGATACGGCCGCGCAGCAAGTTCGTCGAAGCTAACGGCGGAGGAACGGCGCCTCGATCGAACTCCTGAGGCGCCACGTTTCGCGCTCGAGGAGATGACGGATCGGTTACTGAAGGCTGCGGGCTCGACGGGCTTTGTCGCTGCCTTTACCGTTGCCGGGCCGAAAAGGCACTCGTGATTGGACTGTAATGACGCCACCGCCGCCGCAACTACGCTACGAAGCCACCGCCAGCTTCGTGCGCCTGCTTGAAGCGAGCGGTTGCTCGCTGGCGATCTCGGTCTACATGTCGAACCGGGTGATTTTGGTCAGCGCGAAGACAACAAGGCAAAGCTGGAGTCCTTCGGGTTCCTTAGACCGATGGGGATTGCGACCGCGGTCACCGACGGCGAGTTGCACTTGGCGATCGCAACATTTCAGGAAGTAGTCATCTTCGCGGACGCGCCATTGCTGGCGCCGGCACTGCCGGGAGATCCGGGCCGCTACCGCCACCTCTTGGTTCCGCGCGCGACATTATGTTCCGGCGACATCGATGCTCACGACTTGGCCTGGGTCGGGGCAAGCTTTATGCCGGCAACACCCGGTTCTCCTGCATCGCCGCGATCGATGGCCGCTACAGCTTCACGCCGGCCTGGAAGCCGCCCTTCGTCACCGAGTTGATGCCCGACGATCGTTGCCACCTCAACGGCTTGGCGGTCGTGGATCAGCGCATTGCCTACGCGACGGCGTTCAAGTCGTCGAACGCACCGCGCGGCTGGAGCGAGCGGCGACTCGTTAGCGGGGTGCTGATGGAAGTGCCTAGCGGCAAAGTGGTGCTTGACGGGCTCTGCATGCCGCATTCGCCGCGCGTTTTCGATGGCCAGCTCTATGTGCTCGATTCCGCAACCGGACGCGTGCTGCGCGTCGAGCCGGAACAGCGCACGGCCCAATCCTTGGTGAGATGGTTCGCGGGGCCAACCAATCGATAGCCAATAATACGCCGCAACCAAACGGAACATTCGTCACTGACCAAGAGTAAGGTAGCGCGCTCGTAACCGCTTGGTCGGAGGCGTGAACGCGTCGACCGACCAGTACAGCGCGCGTTCGGCGGTGCCACTTACTAATCGAAATTCATGATCATCGCGAGCATTGAAGCCGATCGCAAACGACGCGAAGCCAGACTTCCCCCTTTTCCGTTACGACTACATCAACGGTGGTTCTTTCCAGCAGAACACGCTGCATGGGAATATCGCGGACCTGCAAGATACGCCGTTGCGCCAGCGTGTGATGGTCGACGAATCGCATCTTAACTTGCCGTTTCACTTATGGGATCAGGCATTGTCGCTTCCAGTGGTCCTCGGATCCGACGGTATGGCCGGCATGTACTCGAGCCGCGGCGAAGTCAAAGCCGTCAATGCGGCGAAGGCGGTCGGTTCGAACGACCGGCGAGTGTGGGCAGGATTGTCGCTTGCGGTGACGCCTGTGAATAAAGAAAACAGCCGAAGCGCTCGCAGATCCCGGTGAGGTCGCCGAACCCAATCGTAAGTCTGGCGGAGGGACTTCTGGTGGAAACCCATGAGTCCGATTTGACTGTCGCTAGCGAGGTTGCGCAAGCGCGTGTGGCAGAAGCATTGAAGGTCGGCGCTGAGACTTATGAGGGCGAGCTGGAGCTGGATTATATATCGAGACTTTCCCCTATAAGATAATGCTGCGACTGCACCTTGATTGGATCGTCGTCGACTAGCTCTCTTCGTCCCTCTGGGGGGATGTTATAATGCTTTTCCGAGGACCTTGTAATGGCATCGACCGTGGAGTTGGGGGCTAAGCGAATGCCAGGACGACAAATTATCTCACCGAAGGCGAACGCGGTGTTCGCCCTCCTGTTTTTCGAATGCATGACCTTGACCGGCTGCTCTGGGGGAAGCGCGCCCTCTTTCGACCTATTCGGCGCATTCTTTCCCGCTTGGCTGTTGTGCGGCATCATCGGAATTGCCGGTGCGGTCGTCGCTCGCGTCGTCTTTGTCACCACGGGGCTCGCCAATACTCTACCCTATCAGCTTGCGGTCTGTTCCGCGATTGGCGTGATCACGGCTGTGCTGATCTGGTTCATCGGGCTTGGACGCTGAAGATGGAGGCCGCCGGAAAAACCCGCACTCTGCCTCGCGGTCGATTGATATCAATCGCCATCGTCGTTTTTGCTGTCGCGCTTGCGCTGTATGCGCTGCATGAAAGCAACACCTACCCGACATCGAGCGACAGTTCGATCGACGCCGATGTTGTCCACGTCGCCGCCGCTGTCGGTGGCCGCATTATCGAGCTCCCCGTCGTCGAGAATATGCGCGTCGCCGAGGGCAGCCTTCTTTTCCAGATCGATCCGCTGCCCTATCGCCTGGCGCTTGAGCAAAGTGCGGCTGATCTGGCTATCGCCCGATCGAACGCGGCAGTCGCAGTCGACCAGACCAAGAGCGCACAAGAAGACCATGAATTGGCGGCGCGCACGCTGGAACGGCTGCGTCCTCTGGCGTCCAACGGTTATGTGCCGCAGCAACAGCTCGATCAGGCGCAGGTGGTGGAAAAGAACACCGCGACGAAGCTTATTCAGGCGCAGGAACTGGAAACCTCGGCCAAGGCGACCGTGCAAGCCAGAACGGCGGCTCTCGGCCTCGCCCAGCGCCAGCTTGATGACACGGCCGTGCGCGCGACCCACAACGGTCTCGTCGTCGGATTGACTGTCTCGACCGGCGAAATGGTCATCCCGGCGCAATCGCTGTTCACCTTGATCAATGCCGACGAGTGGTTCGCCGTCGCCGATTTTCGCGAAACCGATCTGAGTGCGATAGCCGTCGGCGATTGCGCCACGGTCTTTTCAATGCTCGACCGCAAGGTCCCGATCAAAGGGATCGTTCAGGGCATAGGCTGGGGCGTGGCCGATCAGGACCGCGTCAACATTCCGCGTTCCGTACCCTATGTCGAACGCTCGCTTAATTGGGTGCGCGTCGCGCAGCGCTTCCCCGTTCGCATTCGCCTGGAAGAGCCGCCGCCGGTCCTCATGCGGCTGGGCGCGAGCGCCGTGGTCGAAATCAAGCACGGTGCCGCATGCCGCTAGAGCGCGCGCGTGAGGGTCGTCTTCCCGACATCGTGCGTCTGATGGCGCCAGGGCCGGGCAGGTTCGAGCTCGCAATCCGTCTGGCGTTGATCTCTGCCCTTACCGTTTTGGTCGTCCAAATCTATCAGACGCCGGATGCGGCGCTGACGGTCTATGTCGTGTTCTTTCTCAATCGCGGCGACCGCGCGGTCAGCCTTGTCTTGAATTTTGTACTGGTAGCGTTGATCACCGTGATCATCGGCTTCGTTCTGCTCGTCGCCATGGTCGTGATCAATGATCCGATGTGGCGCGTCATCAGCATGACCGCAATCTCGGTCGCTATTCTCTTTGTCGCATCGGCCAGCAAATTGCGTCCACTCGGCGGCACGATTGCGCTCATCGTCGGCTATGCGCTCGACTTGCTCGGGACGGTGCCACTTGCAATTGGCGAACTGGCCACGCGCAGCCTGCTCTATGCGTGGCTCTTCGTCGCCATCCCAGCCGGCATCTCGATGATCGTGAATTTGTTGCTTGCGCCGCCGCCGCGACGTCTCGCCGAGCAGGGGATCGCGCATGGCCTCGAACTCTCGGCCGCGATGCTCAAGGCGCCGAACGAGGACATTCGGTCGCGGTTCAGAGCGCATCTGCGAGAACACACGGCCGAGATTCAAAAATTCCTCGGCTTGGCGGCGCGCGAGAAAACCTCGAAGCCGGAAGACATTGCGGCGCTCGAGCAAGCCGCCGGTTCCACGACCCTCCTGATGTCAGCAATCGACGTGATGGATCGCAGGCCGGAGGCCCAACTTGCCATGCCGCTGGCCAATTATCTGGCCCGGACGCTTCGGGAAATGTCGAGCATTTTGCGGGCTGGCGGATACCCAATTCGGATCGGCTGGGACCCGCCGGAAATGGAACGCGCGCTGACGCCGCTCGAGGCGGGTGTCGTCGGTGAGATAAAGGAGGCCATCATTCACTTCGCCGAAGTGCCTTCTTCGGAGCGGCGCGTGAAAGAGTCAACGAAAGAAGGCGGCGGATTCTTCGTGCCGGATGCCTTTACCAACCCTGACTACATCCGTTATGCGCTTAAAACGACGGATGCGGCCATGTTCTGCTATTTCCTCTATTCACTGCTGGACTGGCCGGGCATTCATACCTGTTTTCTCACCTGCTACATTGTTTCGCTGGGCACGACGGCCGAGTCGGTCGAAAAGCTCACGCTGCGAATCCTCGGTTGCCTTGTCGGGGCGGCGGCCGGCTATGGAACGATGATCTTCCTGATCCCCTACCTCACCTCGATCACCGCCCTGATGGCGGTCGTTTTCGTTGGCGCCTTGGCCGCAGGCTATGTCTCCGCCGGGAGCGAGCGTATATCCTATGCCGGATTTCAGATCGCCTTCGCCTTCTTTCTCTGCGTCATTCAAGGGCCTTCACCGGCTTTCGACCTCTCCACCGCGCGTGACCGCGTTATCGGCATCTTGCTCGGCAACGTGGTTGCCTATCTGGTGATGACCAATCTCTGGCCGGTCAGCGTCGGCAAGCGCATCGATCCGGCAATTGCCGTGCTGTTGCGGCGGCTCGCCGCCCTGATGACCGCGGACAAACGCGCGCGGGGCGTATTGGCGTCGCAAGCGCAATCGGAACTTGCGGAAGTCGAAACCGACATCGAACTCGCCGCCTATGAGCCAAGCACGGTTCGCCCGAACGCACAGTGGCTTGCTGGCCGCCGCAAGGCGGCGGATGAGATCGGCGCCCTCGGCAGTCCGCTGCTATTGAGCGCAGCCAAACACCAGACGACATCCGTGCAAATCGCCAAGCGGCTTGAAGCTCTGGCCGGTCGCTTCGAGGTCGCTGAATCTCGACACTCACTGCAGGAGCCAACGCAGTGGAATGCGTCGCCGCTTTTTCCTATGATTGATGCGGGTCTGCGGCGGTTGGAAGAAGCGTCTACCTGAGAGACCGAAAGGAACGGCGGAGTATGGGCCGGCCTGTTGCGTTGATTGCGCCAGTAATTCTTTTTCTACAGCTCGCCGGCTGCGCGACGTCGGCGCTCGTATTGGCGCCCGACCGCCCCGACGCGCCGTGGACCCCGGCAACCAATCCCGATGGTGAAATCCTTGCCGGCGAGCGAGCGCCGACCGAGCAATCACCCAACAATAACTACGTTCTACCTTCAAACAGCAATCTCGCCGCCGTTCCGTCGCCGGCCTCCAATCTTGAACGCCGCCGGCCCTATAATCTTGCCGAATTAATCGACATCGCAGAATCGAGCAATCCGGTCACCCGTAATGCCTGGAACGATGCCCGCAATGCCGCGCTCGCCGCGGGCCTCGTCGAAAGCACATTTCTGCCGATGGTGTCGGCCGGCATTGTTGAAGGCTATCAGGACTTCCATAGCGTGACGTCCGCGCTCGGCGCCAAGGTCACAAACAACGTCAAACTCAACGGCAATATTGCCGTGCTCTCGGTCCAATGGCTGTTGTTCGATTTCGGCGAGCGCGCGGCGTTATCCGACGTCGCCAAGCAGGGCTCGGTCATTTCCAATATCGCGTTCACTGCCGCGCATCAGCGGGTCATCTATAATGTGAGCTTGGCGTTTTATGCGAACGCTGCCGCACGCGCGCGTCTTGCGTCCACGGTGGACTCGCTCCACGATGCCGAAGAGGTTCAAGCCGCGGCGGAAAGCCGATACAAGAACGGTATCGGGACCGTGGTCGAAGTCGCCCAAACGCGGCAAGCCAGCGCCGAAGCGAGGCTTGAGCGCGTCCAAGCTGAAGGCACCGCACAGAATAGCTATTTGGCCTTGATTTCGGCCATGGGCATTTCGCCAATGACCCGGCTGGTGATCGCCGACGTCTCCCGGAGAAAGCTTTCGCCTACCATGGTCGGCCCAGTCGAGCGTATTGCTTCCGAAGCCTTGGCGCGACGACCTGATGTCCTCACCGGCTATGCGGCGCAGAAGGCAAGCCTCGCCAGCCTTCGCGCTGCGCAGGCGGAGTTCCTCCCAAAAGTGTTTGCGTCGGCCAACGGAACCCGGTTGCAGGGAGATGTGAACATCACAGCGGTACCGGGAATTGGCGAGCAATTGCCGATCGTCAATCTGCCGGGCAACACGCTCGGGGTTTCGCAAACGCAATTGGGAGCCACGGCACTGGTCGGGGCGACCGTCCCGCTGTACGACGGCGGCATGCGCGCGGCACGCTTGGAGCAGGCTCGCGACACCGTCGATAAGGCGGATACGACCCTTTTTCAGATCAGGAACGAAGCCGTCCGCCAAATTGTCGCGGCGAGAAACACGCTGACGACGAGCATTTCAGCTTATACCGCCGCGACGGCGCTTTCGTCGGCCGCACAGACCTCCTTCAATGCGGCGCTTGCGGCATACCGCAATGGCGTCGGCTCGATCTCCGACGCGACGACCGCCGAACGTCAGCTCCTCGCAGCCAAGAACGCGGCGACCGATGCCTACAGCGCGGCCCTATCCGCCGCGGCGACACTCGCTTTGGCAACAGGCGTTTTGGGATCTGCCCTGAATTGATGGTCCAGGGAGCATTCCCAAATGGATGATCTGCAATGCGTTCCTGCGCATGCATTTCTGCGTGAGCAGATTGATCTGGATCATGGACGAGCGGCAACAACCCGTCAGAGTCGCGGAGATAAAATTGAGTTGGCGCGATCGTCGGCGGTATTTAATGCCACTGCGGCAGTGGCTCACGACTCCACTTTCGCCAAGGGATGTGCAGTTATTGTTGGGGTGAGCCATGCGCCTTGCCAAACTCGCTCTGGTGGCGACCGCCGTCACGGTGATCCTGGTCGGGCTGCAAGCCGCGCGGGGCCAGAACGCTTCAGGCCTCGACAACGCGACATGTCTTGGTTGCCACGGCCAACTGGACGTCGGCACGCGGGACGCCAATGGGCAAATGCGATCGCAGTACACGCCATCCGACCATTTTGCCAAAAGCGTTCATGGCGCCCTGCAATGTATCGACTGTCATACCAGCATAACCGAGGTGCCGCACAACAATCCGCCGCCGACTCCCGCCCAGTGGCGGCAGCAAATTCCCGCGCTGTGCGGAAGCTGTCACACGACTGCATTGAACGACTACGCGTATTCCGTCCACGGCAGACAACTCAGCGTAGGACGCAATACCGGTGCAGCGATCTGCACCGATTGCCACACCGCACACCAGGTCGCCGAGATCCAATTGCCGGCCACCCGCATGGCTATCACCCAGCAGTGCGGCGCGTGCCATGCGGGGGCCATGGCAAGTTATACTGAAACCTATCATGGACAGCTTTACGCGTTGGGCTATGCCGATACGGCCACATGCGCCGATTGCCACAGCGGCCACGCGATCCTCGCCGCCGGCAATCCCGCCTCGACAATGTCATCTGCAAATCGACTGAAGACCTGCCGGACCTGTCACGAGGACGCGACAGCAGGATTTGCCACGTTCCAACCCCATGCCACAACGGATGACTTCGGCAGATATCCGTACACCTGGATTGCGGCGAAGGCGGCATGGGGAATGATATTCGGCGTGTTCGGCATCTGCTGGATCCATTCCGTGCTTTGGTTCTATCGCGAGCTTCGCGAGCGCCAGCAGCGGCGACCACGCCCGCATGTCCGGACCGAAGCTTTATCGGGAATGAAGGCGCCTCAAGTCCGGCGTTGGAGCGCCGGGTGGCGTTTTGCGCATCTTGTCTTCGCGCTCTCGGTGATCGTGCTGGTACTGACGGGCATCCCGGCGCTCTACCCGCATACGGCCTGGGCGCCAGTGCTTGAACGGCTCATGGGCGGACCGTCGGTCGTCGGCATTGTGCACCGGGTTGCCGCGGTCATCATGACTGGCGGCTTTGTCCTTCACTTTGGCTATGTCGGGGTTCATCTGACCCGGAACTGGAAGACCTTTAGAATCTTCGGACCCTATTCGCTGCTGCCGACCTGGCAGGACGGCAGGGACCTTGTGGCGATGCTGAAATGGTTCGTCGGCGCCGGCCCGCGGCCTGACTACGATCATTGGAATTATCAGCAGAAGCTCGATTATTGGGGATCGTTCTCGGGCGTGGCGCTGCTCACGGTGACCGGCGCGATGCTGTGGTTCAAAACGCTGGATGCCGCGTATCTGCCGGGATGGAGTTTCAACGTTGCCGCGGTCGTTCACGGTCATGAATCGCTGTTCGCGGCGGGCTACCTGTTCACCGTGCACTACTTTGTGAATCATTGGCGGCCGGACAAATTCCCCGTCGATATCGTGATGTTCACCGGCTCAATGCCGTTGGATGAGTTCAAACGCGAATATGGGGTCGAATACGCGCGTCTCGTTCAGACCGGCGAGCTTGAGCATTATCTGGTGGAAGCGCCGTCGCGACCCATGACATTGTTTTCAAAAATTTTCGGCCTCGGTCTCGTCGCCGTCTCGGTGATCCTGCTCGCCTTGATGGTCAACGGCATTAGCGCCAGCTTCTAAAGCGCGACACCGACGGCAAGGAGCGCTGCGTAGCCGAGACAAAGTAGCGCGGCGAAGGGCGACATCGGGTGCAAATCATCGCGGTCATTCGCGGTCCATACCCGTCGCGCGATTAACGCGGCAAAAGGCAATGTGATCACTGGCAACAGAACCGAGGCGTCGAATCCCATTCGCTGCCAGAACCAGAACGGAACGAGGTATGCGAAGGCCATTACGAGAAAATATTCGACGCGGCTCCACGTCATGCCGAAGCGGACCGGTCCGGTGCGCCAACCCTTTGCCGCATCGAACTCGCGGTCCCTCACGTCGTCGATGATGAGTATGTTGACCGCGAACGCACCGAGCGGCAAGCCGACAATAAAGGCTCGCGCCGGCATGTCGTGAAATAATAGACTCCAACCCGACGACGCTTCGTGATGCGCCGCAAGTTGCACGTAATACGCGGCCGCCGGCGCGAAGATGCCGAACATGATGAAAAAATGGAGGTCGGAAAGGCCGTGCTTGCCTATTGGAAACGGGCCGGCTGAATAGCCGAGGCTTCCGACTGTGCCCAATAGGCCAATAACGACGACCGGCAGGCCGGCGACGGCAAGCAGATATGGCCCGGGACCGATTGCCGCGAGCGCGACGCACGCCAGGATCGCCCAACGCATGCCGCTGAGCGTCAGGGTTCCGTTCCGGAGCGCGTCCAGCAGTTCAGGATGCTCTTTGACGGTCGGATATCGCACGAGCAGCGTATAGTTATCCGTGAATAGTCCGGCGATGTGAATGAGCCAGCTCGCGAAAAACGCCGCCAACGCCGGAAGCGGCGCGAAGACATGATCGTGAATGGCGAGCCCGCTCGCCACCAGCACGGGTGCGGCGGCGGTCGGCAGTGAGTGCCCGGGATAGATCAGCCAGTGGATCCAAAGATCGCGTCGGGACGGCGCCGAAACGTCACGCATAGGACCTCATGGACAAGCCACGTCCGAGCATATCTGCTAGTCGGACGTAGCCCCCCGGAACTAGGAACGCAAATTATTTTTTATTTCCGTCCGGAGGCTGCGGCCGCTGCCGCTCGCGCAAATAATCATCCGTCGTACGCACCGGTGCTCGATGTGGCGCGCCGTGCGGGTCGAACTCGTCGGCGGTGACGGCCGCGACGCGGCAGTCGTCGCACATTTTTATCAAGTCGAGGCGCGTTGAGCCGCTTTGGTACATCCAGTGCCGGGCCTCCAGTTGTTTGCTGATGCGCTCGATCGTACTTTTGACGCCGAACGGCTTGCCGCATTTGATACAGGCGAACGGCTCCTCCGCCTTGAGTATCCGCGCCGGCGCCAAAGCGGCGTTAAAGTCGAGCCGCGGCACTAGGTTGATCACCTTTTCCGGACAGGTAGCCTTGCACAGGCCGCACTGTACGCAGGCATCCTCGGCAAAACGCAACAGCGGCCGCTCGGGATCGTCGCCGAGCGCGCCCGTTGGGCAGGCGGCAACGCAAGCAAGGCAGAGTGTGCAGCCGTCAGCGTCAATTTCGACGCCACCGAGCGGAGCGCCAGACGGCAGCGCGACGATGTCGGCCAGAAGCGGCGCAGCGCCGTGCAATTCGCGCAGCGCGAGCCTCAACACGTCGCGCTTTCGGCCGGCCGGCACAAAACTCGCCGGTCGTGGCGTGGGCGCGTGCGCAGCGATTGCCCGCAGCGCGAGGCCGAGCGCGTCCGGATCGTCGGTCTCGATTGTCGCCAGTGAACCGTAGCCGAGCGCGGTGAGGATCGGCGCGGCAAGCGACATGGTCTGCCGTAGCCCGAGCACGTCGTGTCGCGGCCTTTCCCGCATCAGCACGCGTACACCGCTAGCGCCGTAGGCGAAGGCGGAGACGAATATTTCAAGCCCGATCTGGGTCACTTCATTGATTTCAAAAGGCAGCACATTGGCCGGAAGACCCGCGCCTTCGCGCGCCAGCGCCACGATCAACGCGTCGCCATGCTCGCCGTCATGAAGGAGCACGATCGGATTGCTGCCGCCCGCCTCGCGGTAAACCGTCAAGAGCGTGCGCAGTTTGCGCATCGACACCTCGGCTGGTGGCATCGAATAGGCCGCAGCACCGGTCGGGCAGGCGGCAGCGCACTGGCCGCAGCCAGCACAAATGGCGGCAGCAATCGCGACGTGATCGCCGGCGGGCGAGATCGCGCCGGTCGGGCAGAGATCAAGGCAGCGGTGGCAGCCGACGATACCAGAGCGTGAATGCGCGCACAGGTCCGCCG
This sequence comes from Xanthobacteraceae bacterium, assembly GCA_049519075.1. Taxonomy (GTDB): domain Bacteria; phylum Pseudomonadota; class Alphaproteobacteria; order Rhizobiales; family Xanthobacteraceae; genus BOG-931. Next base: position 28,511 of record JBEKRD010000022.1, read on the forward strand.
TGAAGTCGATAAAACGCGGCTTGTCGAATTTGCCGACCAGCTCGCGCGCCTTGAGCACCGCATGCAGCACTGCCGCTGGATGACCAGGATCGGCGCGCAGATAACCGTCACGAAGGTCGGCGGCGGTCAATAGTGGCGGACCGCCGGACATATCGAGCAGGATATCGCAGCGCGAACTGGCGCCGTCACGCCCAGGTGCGAATTTCAGCGCCGTGCGCGAGGACGGCAAGGCCAGCGCGAAATCGTCCACGACGATGTCGAAGGCGCCGAGGTGGCCCGATGCGGAACGTATCGTGCCTTTCGCAACCGGATATTCGTTGACGCTTGGCGGTACGACGCCATCGGCCCGGGTGAGCAGCACTGTCACGTCGAGGTACTCTTTGAGGAGAGAAGCGGTCTCGACGGCCGTCTCGTCGCGACCATAGACCAGAATGACACCCTCGCTGGTGAGGCTGACGAAGGGGACGTCGGGGGCCGGTTCGCGCGCCGCGGCGATCAGCGCCGCCATTTTTGGTCCGGCGGCGGCGGCCTCGTCCGACCAGCCGGCCATCTCGCGCACGTTCACGAAAGTCATGGCGGCGCCGCTCTGCTCCGCGGCTTCGGTAAACAGCGGCGCTTCCTGGGTACAGCCGACGATGAGCGGGTCGCCCGGCGACAGCGCTGCGCGAAAGCGCGTAATCTCGGCGCGACATAGCTGCCCGGCCGTTTGAACGGCGGCACCGCGGCAGCCGCGCCGCACCGCATCGGCGTCGAGCGGCATGGTGTCGTCGCAGGTGCAAAGCAAAATGTGTTGCGGACGCTCGGTCATAGCTTGAATGGATCAGCCGGCCGGGCGTGCTCGCCCCGGAATCTGGTTGATTATAGTTATGTCCGATCTAAAAGACGAGTACCATACGGTCGCCATGCAATCCGACTGCGCCCCATGAGCCAAGCGGAACCACTCGCTCGCCTGCAGGTCGGCGTCGTTGCCGAGCGTCGCAAGGCAGCGAGCGCGTGGGCGGTTTATGTTTGGCGGCCGGTCGCCGTGCTGCCCGGCGCGCCGGATGTTGCGCAGTGGACAGCGCTCGACGGTAACGCCGAGTGCATGAATTTTTACGTCGGCCCTGCCGACGTCGAACTGCACCGGACCGATGCCGCAGGCTATCGCGATAATCTCAGCACCGGCACGCCGCTGTTGTGGGTCGTGCTGCGGGCGACTGGCGGTGAGCCGCCCTACCGGGTCATTACGGTGACGGCGGCACCGGGCGAAGGCGAAGCTTTCACCGAGAGCGGCACCGATCTCGTGGATGCCGTTCCGATGCCGGAGCCGATGCGCGCTGCGATCGCGCAATTCATTGCCCAGCACTATGTCGAACATCAATTTATAAAACGCCAGCGCGACCGCTTCGATCAAAAGACAGCGGTCCGACGTTCGCCGCTGAAGGACCACAAATAAGCGGCACCGAGGTGGCGATCGGGAGTTTTCCCTCGCGATGTTGCGCCGCAAGCGCTTGGGCGCGCAACATCGTGCCGCGGAGACGCGGGACACGGCGAACGACGAATCCGCCGCCCGAACGTTGGATGTCCCGGACACCGAATTCACTCAAGTCTCCTTGCCGTCGATCGAGTCGATCAAAGCGGTGGGCGATTCACACGGGTTCCTTGCTCCCGGCGTTCCCGTTGAGCTGCTTTGGACCCGGCGGATGACGCTCGGCCGCCCACGGAAACTAACGATGCGCCGAAGCAGCTTTCCACCCGTAAGCACGCGGGAGCGTTACCGCGCAACGAATTTGGGTCGAGCAATCACGATCCACTTAACGCACGAGTTGGGGGAGGCATGGTGGCGCGCTACCAGCGCTAGGTAGATTCCCGGAATGTCGGGCCGAACCTCTCCTCATTAGTTTTGCTACATTGGCGACACGCGATCCGAGGTAAAACCATGCGGGACGCGGACAATGCGCAAGACATAGTCGAGATCGACGAAGTCGAAGGCGACAGGGCGCGGGAATATGCTCTGCTCGCGGTGTTGCTCGCCGCTGCACCCAGTCCCGACCTCTTAGCGCGGCTTGCGATGCTGTGCGGTGATGCAAGCACGCTCGGCGCGGCGCATCGCGCGCTTGCAGAGGCGGCAGCGGCAACGACCGGGGTGAATGTCGAACGGGAGTTCTTCACCCTCTTCGTCGGCATCGGGCGCGGCGAACTCCTGCCCTATGGCTCCTATTACCTCACCGGCTTTCTCCACGACCGGCCGCTCGCGCAACTGCGCGCCGATCTGGTGCAGCTGGGCATCGAGCGTGTGCAGGGCTTCGCCGAGCCGGAAGATCATGCCGCCGTGCTTTGCGACATTATGGCCGGACTCGTCGATGGCCGCTTTGCGCCGCCGCCGAACGCGGATCGCGACATGTTCAATAGTCATCTCGCGCCTTGGATCGGCCGATTCTTCGCCGATTTGGAACAGGCGCGTGGGGCGGACTTTTATCGCTGCGTCGGGGCGGTAGGACGCCAATTCGTGGCCATCGAAAACGAAGCCTTTTCTCTCGCTGCATGATTCGACGACATCGGACGGAGAACGCCATGACGACGAATGCAACCAATGAAAAACTCTCCGTGCGGCGGCGCGATGTTCTGCGCGCGCTCGGTCTTGGCGTCGCCGTCACCGCATCGGCTCCGCTGCTCGACGGTGCCGTGGCGAATGGCGCCAGCAGCGACGCCAAGCGCAAGACGCGCTACCAGCCGAATTCTCAGAATGTTCAGACCTATTACCGCGTCAATCGATATCCGAAGTAAGGGAGGCGGCCGTGCTGATCAAAAAAAACGGCAATCAGCATCGTCGCGGCGGCTTTCTGCGCGCGGCGATTTCCGGACGCGGTCTCGACCGCCGGACGTTCCTGCACCGGGCAGGTCTCGCCGGTGGTCTAGCTACGCTCGGCACGCTCTCGCTCGGCGCGGTGCGCAGGGCCGCAGCCGGTCCGCCGCCGCCGGTCGGCGCGACGGTGACGACGCGCAAAAGCATTTGCACGCATTGTGCGGTCGGCTGCACTGTTCTTGCCGAAGTCGTAAACGATGTCTGGATCGGGCAGGAGCCGGCGTGGGACAGTCCGATCAATCGCGGTTCATTCTGCGCTAAGGGCGCCGCGGTGCGCGAACTCGTCAGCGGCGAACGCCGTCTCAAATATCCGATGAAACTCGTGAACGGGCAGTGGACGCGGCTGTCGTGGGACCAGGCCATCGCGGAGATCGGCGATAAGCTCCTTGAAATCCGGCGAAAGTCGGGACCGGATTCGGTGTTTTTGCTCGGTTCGGCCAAGATGACGAACGAAGGCGCTTATCTGTTCCGGAAGTTCGCAGCATTCTGGGGCAGCAACAACGTCGATCATCAGGCCCGCGTCTGCCACTCAACCACGGTCACCGGCGTCGCCAATACCTGGGGCTATGGCGCGATGACCAATAGCTTCAATGACATTCGCAACGCCAAGACTATTTTGATCTGGGGCGGCAATCCCGCCGAGGCGCATCCGGTCTCGTTGCAGCACATCTTCGAAGGCGCCGAGCTGAACCGGGCGAATTTGATCGTCGTCGATCCGCGGCTGACCCGCACCGCCGCGCACGCCACGGACTATGTCCGGCTGCGACCCGGCACAGATATTCCAGTGCTCTATGGCATGATGTGGCACATCCTGCAGAATGGTTGGGAGGACAAGGAATTCATCGCGCAACGTGTTTACGGCTTCGACGACGCCCGCAAGGAAATCCAGAAATGGACGCCGGCTGAAGTCGAACGCGTGAGCGGCGTGCCGGGCGAACAGCTCAAACGCGTAGCGCAAATGTTCGCGACGCAAAAACCGGCGACGCTGATCTGGTGCATGGGAGTGACGCAGCATTCCGTCGGAACGGCCAACGTCCGCGCGGCCAGCATCGCGCTCCTCCTCACCGGCAATGTCGGTGGGTCCGGCATGGGCGCCAATATTTTCCGCGGTCATGACAATGTGCAGGGTGCCACCGATGCCGGTCTCGATGTGGTGAGCTTGCCCTACTACTACGGCCTCGCCGAGGGCGCTTGGCGGCACTGGGGGCGGGTCTGGGGGGTCGACTATCAGTCGCTGCAATCGCGCTTCGATTCAAAGCAGAACATGGAGACGCCCGGTATCCCGATCAGCCGCTGGTTCGACGCCGTGCTGTTGCCTGAGGACCAGGTCGATCAGAACGACAATGTGCGGGCCATGTTCGTCGAGGGATTTGGCAGCAACAGCATTGCGCGCATTCCCGAGTCAATGAAGGCCATGGCCAAGCTCGATCTGCTGGTGATTGCCGACCCGCATCCGACCACTTGGACGTCGTTGTCGGTTGAGGCCGGCCGTAAGGACGGCACCTATCTGTTACCAGTCTGCACCCAGTTCGAGAGCTCCGGATCGCGCATGGCCTCGAACCGCTCGATGCAATGGGGCGAGCGAATCGTGCCGCCGTTGTTCGAGACCAAAGATGACTATCAGGTGATCTACCTGATGGCGAAGAAGCTCGGCTTTGCAGATCAGATGTTCAAGAACATCAAGGTCGAAGGCGACCGGCCCGTGCCGGAGGACATTCTGCGCGAGATAAACCGCGGCAGCTGGTCGACCGGATGTACCGGTCAGTCGCCCGAGCGCATCAAGGCGCATATGGCGAACCAGAAAGATTTTGATCTTGTCACCCTGCGCGCCGGCGGTGGGCCGTGCGAAGGCGATTATTACGGCTTGCCATGGCCTTGCTGGGGCAAGCCGGAGCTCAAGCATCCGGGCTCGCCGAACCTTTACAATACCAGCCTTCACGTCATGGACGGCGGCGGCACCTTCCGGGCCCGCTTTGGCGTCGAGCGCGACGGCGTGAATCTGCTGGCCGAGGGCTCCTATTCGAAAGGTTCGGAAATTAAGGACGGCTATCCGGAGTTCACCTATTCGGTCTTGAAGAAGCTCGGCTGGGACGGCGATCTCACCGCCGATGAACTGGCCGTCATCCAACAGGTCGGCGGCGCCAATCCAGATACTGTGTCGTGGGCAATCGACCTGTCGGGCGGTATTCAGCGCGTCGCGCTCAAGCACGGTTGCATGCCGTACGGCAATGCCAAGGCGCGCATGAACGCGTTCGGCCTACCGGATCCGATCCCGACCCATCGCGAGCCGATCTACACGCCACGCCCCGAACTCGTCCGCCAGTTTCCGACCTTCGCGGACGCCAAGCAGTTTCGTCTGCCGAACCTCAGCTTTTCGGTACAAAACGCTGCCGTCGATAAAGGCACCGCCAAGGCCTTTCCTTTGATTTTCATCACCGGCCGCATCGTCGAATTCGAGGGCGGCGGCGAAGAGACTCGCTCCAACAAATGGCTCGCCGAATTGCAGCCGGACATGTTCGCTGAAATCAATCCAGCGGACGCCATGGACCGCGGCATTCACGATGGCGGCTGGATATGGGTCACCGGCGCCGAAAACGGCGCCAAAACCAAGGTCAAGGCTCTGGTCACCGAGCGCGTGCCCAAAGGCGTCGTTTGGATGCCGTATCATTTCGGCGGCTGGTTCGGCGGCAAGGATCTGCGTGCGAACTATCCGGCTGGTCTCGATCCGATCGTGCTCGGCGAAAGTGCGAACACGATCACGAACTACGGCTACGACCCGGCGACCGGCATGCAAGAGCCCAAAGCCAGCCTTTGTCAGGTCCGGGCGGGGTAGGGAGGCAGCCGATGGCGCGAATGAAATTCCTCTGCGACGCCGACCGCTGCATCGAGTGCAATGCCTGCGTCACCTCTTGCAAGAACGAGAACGAGGTGCCTTGGGGCGTCAACCGGCGCCGCGTCGTCACCCTCAATGACGGCGAGCCCGGTGAACGCTCGGTGTCGATGGCCTGCATGCACTGCACCGACGCACCCTGTGCGGCGGTCTGTCCGGTCAACTGCTTCTACACCACGGACGATGGCGTCGTGCTGCACAACAAGGATCTCTGCATCGGTTGCGGCTACTGCTTCTACGCCTGTCCGTTCGGCGCACCGCAATATCCGCACACCGGAAATTTCGGCTCGCGCGGCAAGATGGACAAGTGCACGTTCTGTGCCGGCGGCCCAGAGCCGGAGGGCACGCCTGGCGAGTATGAGAAATACGGCGCCAACCGATTGGCGGAGGGCAAGCTGCCGATCTGCGCCGAAGTTTGTTCGACGCGGGCATTGTTGGCCGGCGATGGCGACATTGTGGAGCAGATTTACCAAGACCGCGTCGCCCAGCGCGGCTACGGCTCCGGCGCCTGGGGATGGCAGGCCGCTTACAACGACAGCGTTGAGACCGCACCGCGACGCGGAGATTGATGGAGAGCGCCGATGAGCAAGCTAACGAAGGGAATTCATTTGCGTATCCGGCTCGTTCTCACCGTCATCGCGCTGTTCTCCGGTGTTCTCATCGCTCCCGTTGCGGCACAAGCGCCGCTCGATCCGAACGCCGCCGCTGTCAGCGAGCGGCAACTGCTGCAGCAGCATTATTTGATAGAGGGGCGCGGCACCATTGCGGATACCAGATCATATGTCCTTGAACAGCCGCTCGGTCGCGTCTGGCGCCTCATTCAAGCGGTGTGGATGCGTTGGATCGGCGCCGCGGCCATTTTGATTACGATCGCGATCTTCGCGGTGCTCTATTTTACGGTCGGGCCGATCCGGTTCGCGGCCCCGCGCTCGGGACGCATGGTTCTCCTGTTCACTGCTTTTGAACGAGTCCTCCATTGGCTGCTCGCTGTGAGCTTCGTCATTCTCGCCGTAACCGGCCTGAACATCACATTCGGCAGGGGACTATTGTTGCCATTAATCGGAGCCGAGGCATTTTCACGCTGGTCGGAAGCGGGCAAATACGTCCACGACTATTCGAGCCTCGCCTTCACGTTCGGCGTCGCGATTCTGTTTCTATTGTGGGTAAAGGATTTTGCGCCGACGCGAGTTGACATCGAATGGTTCAAACAAGGCGGCGGCATGATCGCCGGCAAGCATCCGGCGGCCGACCGGTTCAATGGCGGGCAAAAGATACTGTTCTGGCTTGCCATCCTCGGTACCATCGGCGTCACAGTTTCGGGCGTCTTCCTCTTGTTCCCGTTCTATTGGACCAATGTCATGGGCATGCAGGTGGCCCAGATAGCCCATGCTCTGATTGCGGTGGCCTTCGTCGCGACCATGATAGCGCATGTCTACATCGCCGCCGTCGGCATGGAGGGCGGCTGGGGGGCGATGGCGAGCGGGTGGGTCGATCTTAACTGGGCCAAGCAGCACCATTCGCTTTGGGTCGAACGGGAATTCGGCGAAGGCCGCGACGCCACGCCCCTGGCCGGCGGGACGCCGCCGACGTAGTGAAGGTCCGGAGAGCACTTTAGAATAGCACGCCCGCCGGCCGACCCATCACGCGCCTTTTCCGCATAGCATCGGCACCCGACACTAGGCGATCACCGGGATGCCGGCCGGGCCGGCTTCGGCAGCGCCGATCACGCGCGCGGCGGGATAACCAGCGGCGATCGTTTGCACGATCGCTTCGGCGCGTTCGGGTGCGTAGGACACCAGCAGGCCACCGCAGGTTTGCGGATCGGTCAGCAGATGGCGTTGCCATTTTCGCGGGAGCAAAGAACGACGGTTTGGGGGCTGTCGGCCATTTTATCCCTCGCGTGCCGCGCTTTTCCCCTTACATTGGTTGTTGGACTGGCGGCAATTCACCTCGGTTGATAATTAGCTAGAATATACGACGCCAAAATACTGGTCAGAGGCCGATATGGCGCTTGATGCCAGGAGACGACTGCATACGCCGTTTGCGAAGGCGCTCGATCTGCCGCCGCCATTCCGCGCCGTTGCGCTGCGAGAGGTCGGGGATGCATTCGTGCATGCGATGCGGATCGCCGGCGATGCGGGCGCAGGAACATTGGTTCATGTCGGCCGTTTCGATCTCGCCGAATTCGCCGTAGTACTGGAGCCCGAGGAGCCGTTGCGCACCGCGCGTCGCGCGCTTTATGCCGGGTTGGTTGCGCTTGGCGACGCGCTTGCGGGTTACGCGCCTCCGGAAAAGCCGATCAACTTCGACTGGCCGGATACGGTTCGCGTTGATGGCGGACTCATTGGCGGGGTGCGCCTTGCTTGGCCGGCAGACAGTATCGAGGATGCGCCGCCGCAATGGCTGGTATTCGGAGTCATGATCCGTGCCGCCGCGACGGATGCTGAGGAGCCGGGTTTGCATCCGCGCGCTGCCGCGCTCGATACCGAGGGCTTCGATCTCGGATCAGGCCACCTTTTCGAGGCCTTCGCGCGCCATCTCATGGTCAATCTGGATGCCTGGCAGCACGACGGTTTTGGCGAAGTAGCCAAGCGCTACTTGTCGCGCCTATCGCCTCAGCGTGGCGTATGCCGCAAAATCGACGACAACGGCGATCTTCTGTCGCATCGTGCCGGTGCGCGGACACAGGAGCGCCGAACATTGGCGGCCGCCTTGGCAACGCCATCGTGGCTCGATCCGGCGACTGGGACCCCGCGACTATGAGTGCGCGATGCTAGATTTCTGGCTGTCTTGCGGTCATCATGTGCTCGATCGCGTGAAACCGCAGAACCCGCTCGCGGGCCTGCGCGTGCGTCGGCTGGAGACCGCGACATGAGCCGAATCCAGCCGCTCCTAAGGATTCCTGTCGGTGTCGCGATCGAGCGGCGCAAGGCCAAGAGCGTATGGACAGACTTCGTCTGGCGTCCGCTGGCGGTGCTGCCGGGGATTCCGGACGCCGCCCCGTGGACCACACTTGATAGCAATTCCGACCGTACGAATTTCTACGGCGGCGCCGCCGAGATCGCCTTGTATCGATCAGATACGTCGGGTTATCGCGACAATCTGGCCACGGGTGCGCCGTTGTTATGGGTCGTGCTGCGGCCTAGCGGTTGCGAGCCGCCCTATGAGATTGTTGCCGTTACGGCGGAACCAGGCGAAGGTGAAACCTTCACCGAGAGCGCAACTAATCTTGTCGAGGCCGTTCCAATGCCGGAGCCAATAGGCGCGGTCATCGCTAAATTTGTTGCCGAGCACCACGTTGAACGCCCATTTGTCAAACGTAAGCGCGACCGGGCCAGTGCCGAGGCAATGGCGCGTCGTACTCCATCGAAAGATCGCCAATGAGCGGCCCCGAAGATTCTGCGATGAATTTTCTGCGACGATGGTCGCGGCGCAAGGGCGCCGCGGCGACGGGTGCGCCCGGCGGCACCGAGCTGGATCCTGAGCAGCCCGATGCCAACCCCACCAGGCTCGTGGTGGATAATGCCGACGCCGATGTGCCGGATTTTTCTTTGGCCGCGCTGCCCTCGATCGAATCGATCACCGCAACCACCGACATCCGTGCATTTTTGGCACCCGGCGTACCGGAGGAACTTGCGCGTGCGGCGCTTCGACGGGCTTGGTCGACCGATCCCGCGATCCGTGACTTCATCGGTATTGCCGAGAACCAATGGGACTTCACTAAGCCCGATAGTGTGCCTGGCTTCGGATCGCTCGAACTCACCCCGGAGTTGCGCCGGATGGTATCTCGCCTGATCGGCGATTTCGCGGAGCAAACCGCGCCCGCGCGATTTGCGGATGCCGCATCGGGTGTGGTGGCTCCTGAAATGCCTACCGAAATCGCCCGCGGCGGCGATCCTATCGCGCCTGTCGCCGCTCTTCCGGATCTGGCTTCAGCTCCTTGGCAAGAGGATATTTCGGCAAAGGAAAAGGACAATTCCGGAGTGGCCGCAGTTTCGGGAACCGGCCGCCGCAAGCACGGCGGGGCTCTACCAAGGTAGCGTCATGCCCATACCCTTTGGTTATTGATCCCCAGTTGCCTCGCGAATTAGCGTCAAGACTGGTCCGTTTAATCGAAGTGATCCGAAAACGGCCATGCGGGATCGAAAAGGGCCATGCGGCATCCGGGACGGTATGTCGACGAGACCGATGCGGCGCGTTCGCGTGAATATGGACTCTTGTCGGTCCTGCTTCGTCGGGTTCCTGACGCCCGCCTGCTGGCGCGGATCGCGGCGCTGCGCGGGGATGATTCTCCGCTCGGTATGGCGCATGCGGCAATCGGCGAGGCCGCGGTCGCCGCGAATATAGAACGGCTGGAACGCGAGTTCTTCGACCTGTTTATCGGCGTCGGGCGCGGCGAAGTCTTGCCTTATGGTTCGTATTATCTCACGGGCTTCCCTAACCAGGCGCCGCTCGCGCGCCTGCGCGACGATCTCGCGCGCCTCGGCATCGAGCGCGTTAAGGGCGAGGTCGAGCCGGAGGATCATGCGGCCGTCTTGTGCGAAATCATGGCCGGCTTGACCGATGGACGTTTCGAGACGGCGTCGGGGGCGGACCGCGAGTTTTTCGACAAACATCTGGCGCCGTGGATTGGCCGCTTCTTCGCGGATCTGGAGCGCGTCAATGCCGCCGACTTCTATCGCCGAATAGGGACGGTGGGTCGCGTGTTTACAGAAATAGAGAGCGAGGCCTTCGCGCTGGCATCGTGACGCGAGGGAAATCAGACATTCGAAGGAACGAATCTACGAATTTGGCCAGGTGAGACGATCGAGGATTGTGCTCAATGAAAGCGGAAAAAAAGCTCCATCGGCGCGATTTTCTCCGCGCACTCGGCGCCGGCGCTGCGGTCACGGCGCCGGCGCCGCTCGTCCAGCCCGCCGAGGCCGGTTTCGGTACCGTCTCCAAAGATGAAAAGCGCAAGGCGCGCTACGAGCCGAATTCGTCTGACGTCCAGTCTTTTTACCGCGTCAATCGGTATCCAGCGAAGCCGAATTGAGGAGGCCGCCGTGCTGATCAAACGAGCGGAGCGTCATACGCGGCGCGACGTAGTTGGAGGAGCGTTGCCAGGTGGTCAGTCGACTGGCGCCCTCGACCGCCGTAGTTTCCTGCGCCGGTCCGGTCTCGCCGCCGGCAGCCTCGCGACGCTTGGGGCGCTGCAGCTGGGCGCGGTACGCAAGGCCGAAGCTGGACCGCCTCCGCTCCCCGGCGCCAAAGTGAGTATTCGCAAGAGTCTCTGCACGCATTGCTCGGTTGGCTGCACGGTGACGGCGGAGGTCGCCAACGACGTCTGGATCGGCCAGGAGCCGAGCTGGGACAGCCCTATCAATCGCGGTTCGCATTGCGCCAAAGGCGCATCGGTGCGCGAACTGGTGAGCGGGGAGCGCCGCCTCAAGTATCCGATGAAAATGGTCAACGGGCAGTGGACCCGCGTCAGTTGGGATCAGGCGATCAGTGAGATCGGCGACAAGATGACGGCAATCCGCAGCCAGTCGGGGCCGGATTCGGTGTACTGGCTCGGTTCCGCCAAGATGACCAACGAGGCCGCCTATCTATTCCGAAAATTCGGGGCGTTCTGGGGCACCAACAATACCGATCATCAGGCGCGCATCTGCCATTCGACGACGGTCACTGGCGTAGCCAATACCTGGGGCTACGGCGCCATGACCAATAGCTTCAACGATATTCGCAATGCCAGGACGCTGGTCATCTGGGGCGGTAATCCCGCCGAGGCGCATCCGGTATCGATGCAGCATCTGCTTGAGGGCGCCGAGCTGAATCGGGCGAACTTCATCGTGGTCGATCCGCGCCTGACGCGGACCGCCGCCCATGCCACCGAATATGTGAGGTTGCGCCCCGGCACCGACATTCCGGTGCTCTACGGCATGATGTGGCACATCATCCAGAACGGCTGGGAGGACAAGGAGTTCATCCAACAACGGGTCTACGGCTACGACGATCTTAAAAAAGAGGTCGAGAAGTGGACCCCGGATGAGGTCGAGCGGGTCAGCGGCGTACCGGGCGAGCAGCTCAAACGCGTCGCGCAATTGTTCGCCACCGAAAAGCCGTCGACGCTGATCTGGTGCATGGGCCAGACCCAGCATTCGGTCGGCACCGCGAACGTGCGCGCGAGCTGCATCGCGCTTCTCCTGACCGGCAATGTCGGCGCTCCGGGTACCGGCGCCAACATCTTCCGCGGTCATGACAACGTGCAAGGCGCGACCGACGTCGGTCTCGATATCGTGACGCTGCCATTCTATTACGGCCTGACCGAGGGTGCCTGGAAGCATTGGGGCCGTGTCTGGGACGTCGACTATGACTGGCTGCTGTCGCGGTTCGATTCAAAGAAAGTCATGGAGACGTCCGGTATTCCGCTGACACGGTGGTTCGACGCGGTCTCGCTGCCGAAGAGCCAAGTCGATCAAAGAGACAATGTGCGGGCGATGTTTGTGCAGGGTCATGCCAACAACAGTATCACGCGAATCCCGGAATCCATGGCGGCGCTGGAGAAGCTCGACCTTTTGGTGATCGCGGATCCGAACCCGACCTTGTGGGCCGCGCTGTCGGTCGAAGCCGGACGCAAGGACGGCACGTATCTTCTTCCGGTCTGCACCGCATTTGAGAGCTCGGGCTCCCGCGTCGCGTCGAATCGCTCGCTGCAATGGGGCGAGCAGATCGTGAAGCCGATCTTCGAGAGCAAGGATGACTATCAGGTGCTTTACCTGATGGCCACCAAGCTCGGCTTCGCCGATCTCCTGTTCAAGAACATCAAGGTCGAAGACGATCGGCCCCTGCCGGAGGATATCCTGCGCGAGATCAATCGCGGTAGCTGGTCGACCGGCTATTGCGGCCAGTCGCCGGAGCGCTTGAAACTCCATATGGCGAACCAGAAGGATTTCGATCTGGTCACCATGCGGGCCGCGAGCGGTCCGGCGAAAGGCGACTACTACGGCTTGCCATGGCCGTGCTGGGGATCTCCGGAGGTGAAGCATCCCGGCACGGCGCTCCTCTACAACACGAACCTTGCGGTCATGGACGGTGGCGGCACCTTCCGTGCCCGCTTCGGCGTCGAGCGCGACGGCGTCAACATGCTTGCCGAGGGATCCTATTCGAAAGATTCAGAGATTAAGGACGGCTATCCCGAATTCACCTATGGGGTCCTTAAGAAACTCGGCTGGGACGGCGATCTGACCCCGGATGAACTTGCCGTCATTCAGAAAATCGGCGGCGACAAGCCGGAGACGGTGTCTTGGTCGACCGACCTGTCGGGCGGCGTGCAACGCGTCGTGCTCAAGCATGGCTGCCTGCCTTACGGTAACGCCAAAGCGCGCATGAACGCCTTCGGCTTGCCGGACCCGATCCCGGTGCATCGCGAGCCGATCTACAGCCCGCGTGTCGAACTCGTCGCCAAATATCCAACGCTGCCAGACGCCAAGCAATTCCGCCTGCCGAACATGGGTTTCTCGGTGCAAAAGGCCGCCGTCGACAAGGGGATTGCGAAGCAATTCCCGCTGATTTTCAGCACCGGCCGTCTGGTCGAATACGAAGGCGGCGGCGACGAGACGCGGTCCAACAAATGGCTCGCCGAGCTGCAGCAGGACATGTTCGTCGAAATCAACACATCGGACGCTTTAGACCGCGGCATCAAGGATGGCGGGTGGGTATGGGTGACAGGCGCCGAGAACGGCTCCAAAGCCAAGGTCAGAGCTTTAGTGACGGAACGTGTCGGCAAGGGCGTCGCCTGGATGCCGTTCCATTTCGGCGGTTGGTTCGGGGGCAAAGACCTTCGTTCAAACTATCCGCCCGGGCTCGATCCGGTCGTGCTCGGCGAAAGCGCCAACACGATCACGACCTACGGTTACGATCCGGCCACCGGGATGCAGGAACCGAAGACTACGCTCTGCCAGATCCGTGCGGCGTGAGGAGGCAATCATGGCACGAATGAAGTTCCTTTGCGACGCCGACCGCTGCATCGAGTGCAACGCTTGCGTCACCGCATGCAAGAACGAGAATGAAGTGCCGTGGGGCATCAACAGGCGGCGTGTCGTCACCATCAATGACGGCACGCCGGGGGAGCGTTCGGTATCCATGGCGTGCATGCACTGCACCGATGCGCCCTGCGCGGCAGTGTGCCCGGTCAGTTGCTTCTACACCACGGCTGATGGCGTCGTGCTGCATGACAAGGATCTCTGCATCGGCTGCGGCTATTGTTTCTACGCCTGTCCGTTCGGCGCCCCGCAATATCCACGGGTCGGCAATTTTGGCTCACGCGGCAAGATGGACAAATGCACCTACTGCGCGGGTGGGCCCGAACCCGACAACTCGCAACTTCAGTACGAAATGTACGGCGCCAATCGCCTCTCTCAAGGCAAGCTGCCGCTGTGCGCCGAAATGTGTTCGACGAAGTCGCTGCTTGCGGGCGACGGCGACACCATCGCGCAGATTTACGAAGATCGTGTCGCCACGCGCGGTTATGGCTCCGGCGCCTGGGGATGGCAGACCGCTTATGGCGACGGTGACCTGACTTGAGACCGAGACAAACCGGCAGCGCCGCTGGCTGATACTCGTGCTGGCGATTAAGGGAGAAGGCCCATGGCGATGAACTACGCGCATATCATGCGTGTCATTACCGCGCTGGCGTTCCTCGCGCTTGCCGCTGTTATTGCATCTGTCGCGGCCGCGCAGCCTGTTTTGATCGACCCGAATGCGGATGCCGTCAAGGAGCGGTCGCTTCTGCAGGAGCATGACCGCATTCGAGGGCTCGGTTCTATCCCCGATATAAAGTCCTATGTGATCGAGCAGCCGGTAGGCCACGTGTGGCGGCAGTTCCATGAGGTGTGGCTGCACTGGATCGGGACCGTAGCCGTGCTTGGCATGCTGGCGTTGCTGGGCATTTTCTATCTTGTGCGCGGCAAAGTACGGCTGGAGTCCGGTCGCTCGGGTAGAACCATTGTGCGGTTCAGTGCGTTCGAGCGTAGCGTGCACTGGATGACGGCGACCTGCTTCATCATATTGGCGCTGACCGGTCTCAACATCACATTTGGAAAACACGTCCTGTTGCCGTTGATCGGACCGGACACCTTCTCATCCTGGTCGCTGGCCGCCAAATACACGCACAATTTCATAAGCTTCCCGTTCACGCTTGGCGTCATCGTGATTTGTCTGATGTGGTTGGCAGGCAATATCCCCAATCGCGTCGACGTTGAGTGGGTCAAGCGCGGCGGCGGCATTATTGGCCATGACCATCCGCCGGCTTACCGCTTCAACGCCGGTCAGAAAGCGGTCTACTGGATTGTAGTCCTGGGTGGAACGACGGCCGCCGTCAGCGGCTATCTGCTGATGTTCCCGTTCTACGGGACCAATATCGCCGACATGCAGCTCGCGCAGGTGGTTCACGGCGTCCTCGCCGTACTGTTCGTCGCTGTCATGCTCGCCCACGTCTATATTGGCACCGTAGGCATGGAAGGCGCGTTCGAGGCCATGGGCGAGGGCACCGTCGATATCAATTGGGCCAAAGAGCACCACAGCCTTTGGCTTGAGGAGGAAGAGGCGCGCAGCGGCACGCATCAAGGGGAGCCGCAGCTGTGGGCGACGCCGGCCGAGTGAAAGCTTCGCGTGGCG
The DNA here is from genome assembly GCA_049519075.1 of Xanthobacteraceae bacterium. Lineage (GTDB taxonomy): Bacteria > Pseudomonadota > Alphaproteobacteria > Rhizobiales > Xanthobacteraceae > BOG-931. The sequence continues at coordinate 43,903 of JBEKRD010000022.1, forward strand.
CGATTACCGCGCCTGCCCAACAGGTCGATTGCAGCGCGACGGCTCTACTGGGAAATCTTGCAGAGGTCAGATTCTCGGGCGGGGGTGCCGAAGTCGACAAATAGCCACTGCGATGCCGTACGCGCGGTGCAATCTTCTGCGAGTTCGCTCGGCGCCTCCGGAATCGTCATAGCCGTATTGGTTGCGAGAGTGTCCGTGCTGGCGGAGTCAAATACGGCTCGCCACGACCACTGTGGATTGATGCGCGCCCCGTCGGTCGAAAACGCCTCACCGGCCGACTCTTGCATCGAGTCGAGAAAAAAGTAGCCGCCCGTGCCGATGATGACGATCGCAAGGCACGCTGCCAAAAATGCGCGCATAACTAATCCTCCGAAGCCGCGCCATCCCCTTAGAATTTATGGTGTCCGACGCCGGCCCTGCAAGAGGCAGATGGCGTCCCGAAAGAGAAAATTGGTATGCGTAATGGGCGCCGCCACCATGATCCAGGAGCTCATGGGCGACGTCCGCCGCCACCATGATCCAGGACCCCATGGGCGACGCCCGCCGCCTGCTGACCTTTTAGGGGTAGCGCATCGGTTCGCGTCCAGGAATACGAATTTCCCGAGCATCTGTTCTACAACGCCGACGGCGCCCGTTGATTTCCGGTGATTGGGAACTGACTATCTTCGTTACGTGGGCAGAGGTATTCCTGGCGTTTCGGCGCAATCGTGGTGCCGCCTAGGGGGATGATGAGGTGACGCTGCGGATAAGCGACTGGTCCCGGTTGGACTACGATAAGCGCGAGAGAGTGTGCTCAACTGCGCTCGGGCGTGGCCGCCGGCTCGACGAGCAGTTGCATGCATTTGTTCAATTCACCTCCGCAATGCTTCCAGCCGGCGATGGCCCGTTGGCTTTGCTTCCCTATGCGGCGAAGGACCTGTTCGTCACGCCGGAGCACGCGCCACGCGCCGGACTGGCATCCCCAATCAATGGACAATTTGCCGTCGGGGCGCCGGCGCTTGATTGCCTGGATAGGGCCGGGGCGCGCCGTATCGGTTTCACGGCCATGACGGAGCTTGCTTATCAGCCGTCGGGCTACAGCGCGGTGTCTGAGTGTCCGCGAAATCCCTGGCACCTCGATTTTGTTCCCGGCGGCTCGTCTTCCGGCTCTGCGGTTGCAGTGGCGAGCGGAACTGTGGTGGTCGCGTTGGGCTCGGACACCGGCGGGTCGATCCGTATTCCCGCGCATTGTTGCGGTGTGACGGGATGGAAACCCACTTGGGGCCGCGTGGGTGCTGCCGGTGCGCTGCCACTGGCGCCGTTTCTCGATTGCATCGGCCTCCTCGCCCGTAGCGCCGCTGATCTTGCGCCTGCCGCTGAGATTTTATCGTCCGTGCCGGGCCAGGACCGTCCCATCGAAAAGATTGCCGTGCTCACCGACGTCATGCGCGATACCGAGCTGTCGGTGCGTCATGCCTGCGAGGACGGTGTCGCGGCGCTGCGAGGCATTCCCATTGCAATATCGGACGCAAACGCGCTCGATGCGATCGCGAAGATCGACGAACATGCGTTGCGGGTGATGCAGGGCGAAGCGGCGCGAACACATGCGGCGCTGCTTGACAGTCCAGCTCTCAGTCCTGTGCTGCGCAAGCGGCTCGCCAAAGGTTGGTCCATCGACGATACGGCACTCGCCGAAAGCCGAGCGATGCGCGCGCGACTACTTCGGGATTTTGAAGCGGGCGTGCTCGGCGACGCCGACGCCGCGGTCCTGCCGGTCATGCCGATCCGCACGCCGGCCTATGCCGAGGTCGACCCGGATTCGCCAAGCTTCAGCGGCCGCCGGTTATACGACCTCAGCCGCTATTGCCGCTTCGTCAATATGCTCGGACTTCCTTCGATCGCCATTCCGGTCGGATTTGACGACCGCGGGATGCCGGTCGCGATGCAGGTGATCGGTCGCGTCGGATGGGATCGGAGTCTCATCATGCTTGCGGTGCAAATGCAGGAAAACACCGATTGGCATGGGCGAGCCCCTGCAGCGATCGCCAGTTCGATAATCGATGATGTGGAGTTGTTCGGTGTGACGAAATAGAAAGTCGGTCACCGCGATCGACGCGAGTCCTTCTACGCGAAGTTTTAATTTCAAACTGGGTCGATACGAGGATACCCATGCCGCACGTAACAACCGATGACGGAATCAAGCTCTATTACGAAGAAGTCGGAGCCGGCATTCCGATCGTTTTCATTCATGAATTCGCCGGCGATGTTCGCTCTTACGAACAGCAGATACGCTATTTTGGCCAGCGCTACCGGTGCATCGCCTTCAATGCGCGGGGCTACCCTCCTTCCGACGTTCCGCACGATGGCGAGAAATACTCGCAAAGTCGGGCGCGCGACGATATTCGCGACGTGCTCGATGCACTGAAGATCGAGAAAGCCCACATCGTCGGTCTATCGATGGGCGGTTTCGCCACCTTGCATTTTGGTTTTACCTATCCGGACCGCGCGCGATCGCTGGTGGTTGCCGGCTGCGGCTATGGCGCGGCGCCCGACAAGCGCGAACAATTCGCGGCGGAAGCTGAGGCGGTTGCAAAACAGTTCGAGCAAGAGACCATAGCCAAGGCGGCGCAGGGTTACGCCCTGGGACCGACCCGCGTGCAGTTCCAGAACAAGGATCCGCGCGGCTGGCAGGAATTCGCCTCGCAGCTTGCTGAGCATTCGACCGAGGGCTCGGCGCGGACAATGCGCGGCGTGCAGGCGCGACGGCCGTCGTTGTTCGACCTCGTCGACAAAATGCGCGCAATGACGACGCCGACTTTGATCATGACCGGCGACGAAGACTGGCCGTGCCTTGAGCCGGCCTTGTTGATGAAACGTACGATTCCGACCGCCGCGCTGGTCGTGATGCCGAACGCCGGTCACACCATCAACTTGGAGGAGCCGACTGCCTTCAACCAGCACATCTCCGATTTCTTGCATGCGGTCGATGTCGGGGCCTGGCGGGCCCGCGATCCGCGCGCCATGGCTTCCGCAATCCTCGGGCGCTGACGTTCAAGGCGCGGTTCAGTCGCCTTCGGCTGATACAGATACGCGGCCGAGATACGCTTCTTGGACGCGCTTGTCCCCCCGCAACTGATTGCACGGGCCGGAGGCCGTAATCGACCCAGTCTGGAGGACGTAGCCCCGGCTTGCGGTTGCAAGGGCGTAGCGTGCGTTTTGCTCCACCAATAGCACGCTTGTGCCGCCGGCATTGATTGAGATGATGGTGCGGAAAATATCTTGGACGATCAGGGGAGCAAGACCGAGCGACGGCTCGTCAAGGCACAGCAATCGCGGTTCCGACATCATAGCCCGGCCGAGTGCCAGCATTTGCTGCTCGCCACCGCTCAGCGTCCCCGCTTTTTGCGCGGCGCGTTCGCGGAGGCGTGCAAACATGGCAAACATGGCATCGACCAGTTTGCGAACGCGCGCGTGGTCTTTACGATATTTGAATCCGCCAAGCTCGAGATTTTCACGAACCGTCAGGTTTGGAAAGACATGACGCCCCTCGGGCACCAAGGCGATGCCGAGCCGGGCTCGCTCGTGCGACGGCAAAGCGGTGATATCGCGACCGTCGAAAAGAATAACGCCGGTGCGCGGTTTGACGACGCCGGCGATGGCGCGAAGCGTGGTGCTCTTGCCGGCGCCGTTGGGGCCGATGAGGGTGACGATCTCGCCTTCGGCGACGGCGATGGATATATCACGGCACGCAAGAACCCTGCCGTAGGCAATATCGAGACCCGCCGTGGCGAGCAGAACGGTCACGGGATGTCGGCTCCAAGATAGGCGGTGATCACTTTTGGATGCTTTTGGACCTCGGCCGGCGTGCCTTCGAACAAGAACTGGCCGTAGTCCATGACCAAGATCCGGTCGGCGACCGTCATAACCAAGTCCATGTTATGCTCGACCAAGACGACGGTTATGCCGCGCTGCCGCAAATCGGTAATGCGGAGCAAGAGCGCCGCGACTTCCGTTGCATTGAGCCCGGCCGCCGGTTCGTCGACCATGAGGAGTCGCGGCGCTGTTGCCAGCGCGCGAGCGATTTCGAGCAGTCGCTGCTCGCCGTAGGAAAGTGAGCCGGCGGCGATCGAGGCCCGGTGTCTCAGTCCGACGAAGTCGAGGAGATCCATTGCCAGCTCGCGGCAACGGCGTCTGTCTTCCTGAAAGGCGGCTCCGTGCAGGAAGTATTGCCTCGGTGGTATCCAGTGCCGTGTGTGGTACCCGGCTAGAAGATTTTCCAGCACCGAGTGGTGATTGTAATTTCTTATTTTATGTAAAGTGTGTGTTTTTAG
>JBEKRD010000023.1:0-48188 GCA_049519075.1 Xanthobacteraceae bacterium
CGACGCGCAGTGTCGGCGAAAAGCGCCGCGGCCGGCTTACTTTGGTGACCGCATTGTCCGCCGACGAGGTTCGCGAGCGCTCGGTTGCCTCATTCCGCCGCCGCGTTCAGCGCATGACCGGCCATCGCGACGAGCCCAAGGAAAAGATCGCTCGCGAAGTCACTATTCCAGAAACTATCACCATCCAGGAATTAGCCAATCGCATGGCCGAGCGCGGGGTCGACGTGATCCGCATTCTCATGCAGCAGGGTCACATGGCGAAGATCACTGACACGATCGACGCGGATACCGCCCAACTCATTGCCGAAGAGCTTGGTCATAGCGTGCGGCGCGTCGCCGAGGCCGACGTCGAAGAAGGCATGTTCGATGCCCCCGACGATCCGGCTAACCTTTTGCCGCGCGCTCCGGTTGTCACCATCATGGGCCACGTCGATCACGGCAAGACCTCGCTTCTCGACGCCATCCGTTCAACCGATGTCGCCGCCGCCGAGGCCGGCGGCATTACCCAGCATATCGGTGCCTATCAGGTGACCTCGCCTTCGGGCGGACGGATCACCTTCATCGATACGCCCGGCCACGCCGCGTTCACCGCGATGCGCGCCCGCGGTGCCAAGATTACCGACATCGTCGTGCTCGTCGTCGCGGCCGATGACGGCGTCATGCCGCAGACGGTCGAGGCGATCCAACACGCCAAGGCGGCGAAAGTGCCGATCATTGTCGCCATCAACAAGATCGACAAGCCGGACGCCAAGCCGGAACGCGTGCGCACGGAATTGCTGCAACATGAAATCCAGGTCGAATCGCTCGGCGGCGATGTCCTCGAACTCGAAGTTTCGGCCAAGCAAAAGACCAATCTCGACAAGCTGCTCGACACCATCGCGCTGCAGGCCGAATTGCTAGAGCTGAGAGCCAATCCGAGCCGCCCGGCCGAGGGTACCGTGATCGAAGCGCGGCTCGACCGTGGCCGCGGCCCGGTCGCCACCGTGCTGGTTCAGCGCGGAACGCTCAAGCCCGGCGACATCGTCGTGGCAGGCTCGGAATGGGGCCGCGTCCGCGCGCTGATATCGGACATTGGCCAAGCCGTCGTGGCCGCCGGACCTTCAATGCCGGTCGAAGTCTTGGGCTTCAATGGCACGCCCGAGGCCGGCGACCGGCTCGCCGTGGTCGACACCGAAGCCCGGGCGCGCGAAATCGCCGATTATCGCGCCCGTCAGCGGCGCGATAAATTGGCGGCGCGGCAGACCGGGATGCGCGGTTCACTCGAGCAGATGATGAGTCAGCTCAAAGCGTCCGGCCGCAAGGAATTCCCGTTGGTGATCAAGGGCGACGTCCAAGGCTCGATTGAAGCGATCCTGGGCTCGCTGGATAAGCTCGGCACCGAGGAAGTGACCGCGCGCGTGATCTTCGCGGGGGCCGGCGGAATTACCGAATCCGATATCACGCTGGCGGAGGCTTCCGGCGCCGTCGTCATCGGCTTCAATGTCCGCGCTCATAAGGAAGCGCGCGAAGCCGCCGAGCAAGCCGGCGTAGAAATCCGCTATTACGATATCATTTATAACCTCGTCGATGACGTGAAGAAGGCGATGTCGGGGCTGTTGGCGCCGACGCTGCGCGAGACCATGCTCGGCAACGCCCTTATTCTCGAGGTCTTCAAGGTGTCGAAGGTCGGCAATGTCGCCGGTTGCCGTGTTACCGACGGCACCGTCGAGCGGGGCGCCAATGTGCGCCTGATCCGCGATAGCGTGGTGGTGCATCAGGGCAAGCTGTCGCAACTCAAGCGGTTCAAAGATGACGCGCGCGAAGTCGTGGCCGGCCAGGAATGCGGCATGGCCTTCGAGAATTATCAAGACATGAAAGCCGGCGACATCATTGAGTGTTATCGGGTGGAGAGCGTGCAGCGGACGCTCTAGCCGTCGGGGCCGGACAAAAGGCGCGAAAGGTCGATTTTGCGCCCGAGGTTCCGGCTCTCCACGTTTTAGTCGCGCATGATCTATTAGGACGTGGACGCCCGGCGCACAGGCGAGCGCAGCGACGCCGTTCTTCGAGCGGCTGTGGCGGGCAAAACGAATATGAATTTGGTTTGAAGAAAAGCAAATGCCTCGTCATCACCAGCGCGATCAGTCCGGCGGCGGCTCGCAGCGCCAATTGCGGGTCGGCGAATTGATTCGTCACGAGATGGCCGAGGTGCTGGTGCGCGGCGACGTTCACGACCCCGTCATCCAGGCGCACATGATCACGGTCCCGGAGGTGCGCATGAGCCCCGATCTGCGGCTGGCCACGATCTACATCATGCCGCTCGGCGGCCGCAACGCGAAAGAAGTGCTCGACGCCTTGGAGCGCAACAAGCGCTATGTTCGCGGCGAGATCGGGCGGCGCGTAAACCTGAAATTCGCGCCTGAGATCCGATTCCGCATCGACGAGCGATTTGACGAAGCCGAACGGATCGAGAAGCTTTTGCGCACGCCTGTGGTCCAGCGCGATTTGAGCGCAAAGGACTTGAGCGCCGAAGACTTGAGCGCCGAACACTTCGACGGCGAGAAAGACGAATGATGGCCCCAGACGACATCCTCCCCGCTGAAGCGGGCGCGGCACCGCAAACTGCGGGCGAGACCGCCGAGCGGGGCGCCAAAGCGAATAAGAAGCGCCAGAAGCGCGACGTGCACGGCTGGGTCGTGCTCGACAAACCGATCGGCATGACCTCGACGCATGCGGTGGCCGTCATCAAACGCCTGTTTGGCGCCAAGCGCGCCGGCCATGCCGGGACGCTCGACCCGTTGGCGTCGGGTTGTCTGCCAATTGCGCTGGGCGAGGCGACCAAAACGGTGCCGTTCGTGGTCGACGGCCGCAAAGAGTACTCCTTTACCATTCGCTGGGGCGAGGAGCGTGACACCGACGACGCCGAAGGCCGGGTCGTAGCGACGAGCGAAAGCCGCCCCGATGCCGCGGCCATCCGGGCGTTGCTGCCGCGTTTCACGGGCACCATCGAGCAGGTGCCGCCGCGCTTCTCGGCGGTCAAGATCGGTGGCGAGCGGGCTTATGACCTGGCCCGCGACGGCGAAACGGTTGAGCTGGCACCCCGCGCGGTCGATATCCATCGGCTCGAACTGGTGGAAATGCCCGATCCCGACCATGCCGTTCTCGCTGCCGAATGCGGCAAAGGCACCTATGTCCGTTCGCTCGCCCGCGACCTCGGTCGGGCGCTCGGCGCGCTGGGCCATGTTTCGGCCTTGCGCCGCAGCCGGGTCGGTCCCTTCGCCGAGGGCGACATGATACCCCTGGAACAAGTCGAGGCTTTGTGCCATAGAGCGGCCGCCGGCGAGGGACACCTTGCCGATACGCTCCTGCCAATCGAGACCGCGCTGGACGACATCCCGGCGCTGGCCGTCAGCTTGGCAGACGCGGCGAGGCTCCAGAGGGGCCAAGCCGTATTGTTGCGCGGAAGGGACGCCTCCATTTTGCGCGGCATGGTTCAGGTCGCTTCCGGCGGCCAGTTTGTAGCCATTGCCGAGGCCGAACGAGGCGAGATCGTGCCCCGGCGCGTGTTTAATTTAACCGGCATCGCTGGTCGAGCCGATAGACGAAAGGGTTAGTGCCGATGTCGATAACGACCGCGCGTAAAGCGGAAGTGATCAAGACTTATGCCGTCAAGTCCGGTGATACCGGTTCGCCCGAAGTACAGGTTGCGTTGCTGTCGGAGCGGATTACGAACCTGACGGATCACTTCAAGACGCATGTGAAAGACAACCATTCGCGGCGGGGTTTGCTGAAGCTCGTGTCGCAGCGGCGCCAGATTCTCGACTATCTCCGGCGCACGGATGATGGGCGTTACAAAGAGTTGATCGAACGGCTGGGCATCCGCCGTTAACATGTTTGCGCGCGGGAAACCCCGCGCGTTTGTGAGCGGCGCGCTTGAGGCGCCCGCTTTACCCGGCAGCAAAAGCTGCCGAATAAAGGGACGGCCGTTGGTCGTCCGCATCCAGGGAAGGTCCGGAGGCCATGGCAGGATCGCCGGTCGCTGAGACGGCATTGCAGCAGTGCTGCGCCGACAGCGTCTCGCCGTCTTGCTTATGGCTTTCGCGCCTTCGCGAAAACCATGAAAGACAATCGCAATGTTCAACATTCATCGTGTGCAACTTGACTGGGGTGGCCGACCACTCACGCTAGAGACCGGCAGGTTAGCCCGCCAGGCCGACGGCGCGGTGTTCGCGTCCTACGGCGACACCACCGTCATCGCGACCGTCGTCGCCGCCAAGCAGCCGAAGGAAGGCATCGACTTCCTGCCGCTGACCGTCAACTACCAGGAAAAATATTACGCCGCGGGCCGCATTCCCGGCGGTTACTTCAAGCGTGAGGGTCGTCCGACCGAAAAGGAGACGCTGACCTCGCGGCTCATCGACCGGCCGATCCGGCCGTTGTTCGCCGACGGCTGGCGCTGCGACACCCAGGTGATCATCACCACGCTGTCGCACGATCTGGAAAACGATCCCGACATTCTGGCGATGATCGCGGCCTCCGCCGCCCTCACGCTGTCGGGCGCGCCGTTCATGGGACCGATCGGCGGCGCCCGCGTCGGCTTCATCAACGACGAATACGTGCTCAACCCGCAGATCGACGAGATGGCCGAAAGCAAGCTCGATCTCGTCGTCGCCGGCACGCAGGACGCCGTCCTGATGGTCGAGTCGGAGGCCAAGGAGCTATCCGAGGACATCATGCTCGGCGCCGTGATGTTCGGCCACCGCCATTTCCAGCCGGTCATTGAGGCCATTATCAGGCTCGCGGAAAAGGCCGCGAAGGAGCCGCGCGAACTGACGCTGCCCGACAATGCAGCGCTCGAAAAGGAAATGCTGGGCCTGGTCGAGAAGGATCTGCGCGCGGCCTATGCCATTCCCGACAAGATGGCGCGCCACAAAGGCGTCGAAGCCGCCAAGGAAAGGGTGATGGGGCACTTCCTCCCGGAAGGCGCCGAAAGCCCGAAATATCCGAAGCTCCAGGTTACCGGCGTATTTAAGGACCTCGAAGCCAAGATCGTGCGCTGGAATATTCTCGATACCGGCATTCGCATCGACGGCCGCGACGTCAAGACCGTTCGGCCCATCGTCTGCGAGGTCGGCGTGCTGCCGCGCACACATGGTTCGGCGCTGTTCACCCGCGGCGAGACCCAGGCGCTCGTCGTGGCAACGCTCGGCACCGGCGAGGACGAGCAGTGGATCGACGCGTTGCAGGGTACCTACAAGGAATCGTTCCTGCTGCATTACAATTTCCCGCCGTTTTCGGTCGGTGAGACCGGACGCGTCGGTGCGCCCGGCCGCCGCGAAATCGGCCATGGCAAGCTTGCCTGGCGGTCGATTCATCCGGTCCTGCCGGACAAGACCGAGTTTCCCTATACGATCCGAGTGGTTTCCGAGATCACCGAGTCGAATGGTTCGTCATCGATGGCGACGGTGTGTGGCACCTCGCTAGCGTTGATGGATGCCGGCGTACCGCTGAAGCGGCCGACCGCCGGTATCGCCATGGGCTTGATCAAGGAAGAGGAACGCTTCGCGATCCTTTCCGACATTCTCGGTGACGAAGACCATCTTGGCGACATGGACTTCAAGGTCGCCGGCACCGACAACGGCGTGACGTCGTTGCAGATGGACATCAAGATCGCCGGCATCACCGAAGAGATCATGCGCATTGCTCTCGGCCAGGCGAAGGACGGCCGTTTGCACATTTTGGGCGAGATGAGCAAGGCGCTGACCTCGGCCCGCGCCGAACTCGGCGAGCATGCCCCACGCATCGAGACAATGAAGATTCCGGTCGACAAGATCCGCGAAGTCATCGGCTCCGGCGGCAAGGTGATCCGAGAAATCGTCGAGAAAACCGGCGCCAAAATCGACATCCAGGATGATGGCACGATAAAGATTGCATCCGCCAAGGCGGAATCGATCAACGCGGCGATCAATTGGATCAAGTCGATCGCGTCGGAACCGGAAGTCGGCCACATCTACGAAGGCACCGTCGTCAAGGTCATGGACTTCGGCGCCTTTGTGAACTTCTTCGGCGCCAAAGACGGTCTCGTTCATATCAGCCAGCTGGCGCAGCGCCGGGTGCAGAAGACCACCGATGTCGTCAAGGAGGGCGACAAAGTGAAGGTCAAGCTGCTCGGCTTTGACGAACGCGGCAAGACGCGGCTATCGATGAAAGTCGTCGATCAAGAGACCGGCGAGGATCTCGAGGCCAAGCAAAAGGCCGAAGGCGATCAACCGCGGGAAGCGGCGGCAGGCGGCGCGGAATAAGTCTTCGAGCCAAGCCTTCAATAATCAGAAACGAGCGGCGCCTCCCGGCGTCGCTCGTTTTGTTTATGCGCCCTGCCTCGCTTTAATCCGCAATGGCGACGTGATCCGCGACAGGCCGCACTGTCGGCCGGAACACCAGCAGCAAGGGCAGCACCGCCAGCGTCGCGATCATCAACAGCTTATAGTCGTCGATATAGGCGATGATCTGAGCCTGTTGCGTCACGATGGCATCAAGGGCCGTGCGGCCCGCGGCGGTCAGCGGATTCCAAAACTGCGCCACCACCGGATTCTCAAATCCCCGGTTCACGGCCGTTACATGCGCCGCAATCGAGGCGTGGTTGGCCTGCGTATTACGTATCAGCATGGCGTTCATCACCGAAATGCCGACGCTCGAGCCGATATTGCGGAATAAACTGTAAAGCCCGGCGCCTTCCGTGCGCTCCTGCAGCGGCAGCGTCGACAATGTCGCGGCGCTCAGCGGCACGAAGAGAAAGCCCAGGCCCGCGCCCTGCACCATAGTGACGCCGATGATTGTCCCCTGCGACACGTCCGGCGTCCACCCGGTCATCTGATAAAACGACCAGGCGGTGAGGCTCAAGCCCCCCGCGAGCAGAAGCCGCGTGTCGACGCGCCCGACCAACCGCCCCACGATCAGCATTGACGCCATGGTGCCGACGCCCCGCGGACCCATGACCAGACCGGACGTAACCACAGGATAATCCATGAGCCCCTGAAGATAAGGCGGTTGTAGCGCCATCGAGGCGTAATAGGTCAGGCCGACGACAACGATAAAGAGCATGCCTGCCGCGAAATTGCGGTCGCGGAACAGGGCGGGACGGACGAACGGCTTTTCCGCGGTAAAGGTGTGGACGATGAACAAATAAAACGCCGAGGCCGCGACTATCGCCTCAAGAACGATCTCGCCGGAGCTGAACCAGTCCTGCTGTTCGCCGCGATCGAGCATAATCTGAAACGCTGCGAGCGTGAGGCTCAAAGTCCCGAAGCCGAACCAATCGAGCTTGGCGCCCTCCTGCCGAGGCGATTCCGTCAAGAACAGCATGATACCGACGAGATCGAGAATGCCGATCGGCAGGTTGATGTAGAACACGAAGCGCCAGCTGTAATTCTCGGTCAGCCAGCCGCCGAGCACGGGCCCGAGTACCGGACCGATCATGACGCCGACGCCAAACAGCGCCATCGCGAAACCCTGCCGCTCCTTCGGGTAGATGGTGAACAGCACGGATTGCGACAGCGGCACCAAAGCCGCGCCGAAGGCGCCCTGCAGCACCCGAAACAGCACGATTTGCGGCAAGGACTGCGCCATGCCGCAGAGCATCGAGGCCAGTGTGAAGCCGCCGATGGAGACGATGAACAGTCTCTTGAGACCGAACCGGCCGGCAAGAAATCCGGTCGGCGGCGTCATGATCGCTGCGGCGACGATATAAGAGGTGAGCACCCAGTCGATTTGATCCTGGCTCGCCGAAACGCTGCCCTGCATATAGGGCAACGCGACATTGGCGATCGTGGTGTCGAGCGCCTGCATCAGCGTGGCAAGGATCACGCACAGCGTGATCATGCCACGGCGGCTATTATCGGCCGCGCGTGCGACAGCCATCGAGGTTACCAGCCGAACAGCCGCGGGAAGCCGCGCGCATGTCCCGTGTCGACATCGACTTCGGCGCTCATGCCGGCATGCAATGGCGGCTTGTTCTTGTCGCTGGTGTCGAGCCGCACGCGCATCGGCACGCGCTGCACGACCTTGACCCAGTTGCCGCTGGTGTTCTGCGCCGGCAACAAGGAAAATTCCTGTGCCGCCGCCGGGCTGACGCTCTCGACCGTGCCGTGCCAGATGGCGTCCGGGTAAGTGTCGACCGTCACCACGACCGGCTGGCCGGGCCGCACATAAGTCAATTCGGTCTCTTTAGGACTGGCGTCGACCCAGACATGATCGGTATCGACCAGGAAAAAGGCGGTCGTCGATGCCGCAAGATATTTGCCCGGGGCGATGCTGGGCACGCTCGTCACCGTGCCGCCGAACGGCGCCTTGATCACCGTGTGATCGAATTGTCGCTGCGCCTCTTCGACCTGGGCCTGGGCCTGCAAATATTGCGGATGCTGCGGCGTAGGCGTGTCCGGATTGCCGCCGAGCTTCGCCAGTTGCATGGCCGCCTGTTGGCGCAGTGACTCGAGCTTACTCTTGTCGTTCTGCAGCGTGTAGCGCGCCTGGTCGTAAACAGCCTGCGAGACCGTGGCGCTGCGCAGCAGCATGTTTTCGCGGTCGTAATTGGTCTGGTCGAGGTCGACTTGCGCCTGCTGGGCCGCAGCGTCGCTCAGCATGTGCTGGTAATCTTGTTTCATCGCATCGATCGTCAGCGCGGTCTGAGCGAGATTGGCTTTGGCGTTGTCGACGGCGATCTGAAACTGGCGCGGATCGAGGCGATAGAGAACTTGACCCTCTATCACGTGCTGATTGTCGGTGACCTCGACGTCGCGCACGATGCCGGAGACATCGGTCGAAATGCCGACCTTTTCGGCATTCACATAAGCGTCGTCGGTGGACATGACCCGGCCGCCGGTGACGTACCAATAAAGCCCGATGATCAGGGCCAGCGGCAACAGCGCGAACAAAACGAAGCGCAGCCGACGCCGGTCCGTGCCCGACGCATTCTTGCGGCCCGCACGCCGTCGCTGATCTGACGGCGGCGCGGCAGGCGCAACGGGCGGTAGTTCGCGCACGTCAGGTGCCTCGCCACGCGCGGGGGCTATGGATTTAAGGGCCCGTTCAGCCATAGCGCTGCTCTCCGGCCGTGCCGGCGGCATTCTTTTGCTGGATCGCCTGGCGCAGGTTTTCCTTCATGGTGGCAAGCTGCGCGACCATGCGTTCGACGGCATCGCGATCGATGCCGACGAGTGCAGTCGCCATCATTTCCTCGCCGAGATCGCCCAAGCGCTCCAGCAGCGGCCGGGCGGTTGGCGTCAGGTAAAGCCGTTTGGCGCGGCGATCATTCGGATCGGCCCGGCGCTCGATCAGCCCGCAGTCGCACAGCCGATCGAGGAGCCGCGTCAGCGTGATTGGCTGCAGGTCCAGCATTTCGGCAAGTTCCGACTGCTTGAGCCCCTCGAACCGGTCGAGCCGCACCAAGACCGCCCACTGTGCCCGAGTGATTCCGAACTGGCGCGCTGTGTGGTCGGCATAAGTCCGCAGCAGACGGGCAGCGTCATTGAGTGAAAAGGCGAATTCCCTATTGAGCGAGCGTCGCAGCATGTCCGCCTCGGCCGATGTGGTGTTAGCGTAACATAAGCTAGCTTATTAAATTTCGGCCACTAATTGCGTGCAAGGCAGCCTTGCAAAAAGCTCATGCGAGAAGGCGGGTCTGGCCTCAGACCGGGCCGAGTTCTGCCAGAGCCGTGCAGGGGTATTCCGCGGCCCCCGGGGCAAAACAGCAAAATATAACGCGCTCCAGGCCACGCGGGGACGCCGCCACTTCCGCGGCCACCGTGGTCACCGCGACACGCGCGGCGCGATCGGCCGGGAATCGGTAGATGCCGGTCGAGATCGCCGGAAAGGCGACGGACGCCAGACCGTGGGCGGCGGCGAGATCGAGTGCCGCGCGATAGCAGGACGCAAGCAATCCATCCTCGCCGGCACCGCCGCCGCTCCACACCGGACCGACCGCGTGGATGACGTATTTCGCCGGCAGTCGATAGCCGCGCGTAATCTTGGCCGACCCGGTCTCGCAGCCGCCGAGCGTCCTGCACTCGGCGAGCAATTCGGGCCCGGCCCCGCGATGGATCGCACCGTCGACCCCGCCGCCGCCGAGCAAGGATTGATTCGCCGCGTTGACAATGGCGTCGACCGCAAGCGTCGTAATGTCGGCAACGCAGACTTCAAGCCGGGCGGAGCCGATGACAGTCGTGTGCAGCGACGGCGGCAGATCGGGCATGGTTTAAGACCAACCGCACGGAAAGCCTGGCGGACGTTAGGAAGCCCATTCCGCCTGCGCTTCCGCCCGCAAGTCAACGGTGCTCTTCACGCCGATATCGTCGAAATGCTCGTCCAGAAACCGCCGCGCAGCGCGCTTGCCGCTGACATGCAGCATGTCGAAGAAGTCGTAATCGGTCGAAAGCTTGCTGACGGCATCGAAATGGGTGCCGAAGCGATCGAGCACGATGCGGTGAACCTTCATGCGCCGGTATTCGCCGGGGCCGGTGCCGTGCGGCAGCCGCCCGTCATCGATCAAGCGGGCGACAAATTCGATGGCGCGATATTCGCTGATCAGCGAGGAGTTAAAGGTGATCTCGTTGATCCGGTTCATGATCTCGCTGGACGACATCGGTGTCGCCTGCCGTACCAGTGGATTGATCTGAACCACCAAAACATCCTCGGTCGTGGTGGCGCGGAAAAACGGAAAAATAACCGGATTGCCGAGATAGCCGCCGTCCCAGTAGGGAACTCCGTCGATTTCGACCGCGCGGAACATGAGCGGCAGACAAGCGGATGCCATCACCGCATCGGCGGTGATATTGTCGCGGCTAAAGACGCGTACCCGGCCCGTCTGAACATTGGTTGCCGAAATGAAGAGCTGCAGGTCGGAGTTAGCGCGCAGTACATCGAAATCGACGAAGCGCTCAATGAGATCCTTCAGAGGATTGATGTTGAGCGGGTTGGTGTCGTAAGGCGAAAAATAACGCGCCATCGCATCGAACCACGCTTGTACCGGGGTTCCTTCGAGCGGCGTAAACGACAGCAAGCGTTCCACCACTGCGCGCTGCATCGCCGGCAGATTGCCGGTGCTCGACACCGAGCGCCAGAAATCGGCGAGCCGTTTTTGCGCCTCCTCGCGTCCGCCGCGGCAAAGTCCGTCGGCCAACATCACGGCATTCATCGCGCCGGCCGAGGCGCCGGAAATACCCTCGATCGACAGGCGCTCATCGCTCAAAAGCTGGTCGAGCACGCCCCAGGTGAAAGCGCCATGCGCGCCGCCACCTTGCAGCGCCAGGTTGATGCGCTTGGTTTTAGTTGAGGGCGTCGCGGCCTTTTCCGGTGCGCGGCCGGGCAACAACGCATTGAGGAAGTTTTTCATCGGTTATTCCGGGTTGGGCGCAATGCGAAGCTGGGAACCATCGCTCCGAAAAGTCTATCCCGGAATCTTATGACGTCATTCCGCGGTCCAGCCGCCATCGATCGAAAGATTGGCGCCAGTGATCGATTTTGCCGCGTCGGAACAAAGATAGACGAAGAGATCGGCGACCTCGTCGACACCGATGAACTCCTTGGTCGGCTGGGCGGCCAGAAGCACATCGCGCTTGACCTGTTCCTCGGTCATGCCGCGGGCTTTGGCGGTGTCAGGGATCTGTTTCTCGACCAGGGGGGTCCACACATAGCCCGGGCTGACGCAATTGCAGGTGATGCCGAAAGTCGCGACCTCAAGCGCCACCGTTTTGGTCAGGCCGGCAATGCCATGCTTGGCCGTGACATAGGCGGATTTGAATGGCGAGGCGACCAGCGAATGCGCCGAAGCCGTGCTGATAATACGGCCCCATTTGCGCGACTTCATCCCCGGTACCGCCGCGCGGATAGCATGAAACGCCGACGACAAGTTGATGGCGATAATCTGATCCCATTTCTCGATCGGAAACTCTTCGATCGGGGACACGAATTGGATGCCGGCATTATTCACGAGGATGTCGAGCGAGCCGAAAGTTTTTTCGCTGGTTTGCACCATGGCGGCGATCTCGGCCGGCTTGGTCATGTCGGCGGCCGAATAGATCGCCTTAACTTTAAATTCCGTCTCGATGCCGGCGCGCTCCTTTTCGATCGCCGCCGCATCACCGAAACCGTTGATGGTGACGTTGGCGCCTTGCGCGGCCAGCGCACGGGCAATAGCCAAACCGATGCCCGACGTCGAACCGGTGACCAGAGCGGATTTTCCTTTCAGCATGACAATCCCCAATTCGCTAGGATGCCGCCACGGCAGGCGGCTAAATGGTGCCAGAACGTCCAGAAGCCGCCGGGAATGTGGAACCCTTCTTATTGCGGCGCAACATAAAAGATAGGCCAAGCGTCACGTTTTCGCGATCCCATGACAATCCGCTACAATACCGAAAATAGCGGCCGACGAACTTTCGAGCGGCCTTAAATTGCGGGATGAGAATGACCGAGCAATGACGAACACGTCGCGAGCGATATTTCCCGCCCCCGATCACGACCATGAGCGTTGTGCCAGCGCCGCCATCGCGCATGCGGAGGCTCAATGTGCGGCACGTGCGCAACGGCTGACGCCGATGCGCCGGCAGGTGCTCGAAACGCTACTGGCGAGTCACAAGCCGCTCGGCGCCTACGAGATCATCGAGCGCTTGGCGGACACGGACCGTCCGGCTCCGATCTCGGTCTATCGGGCACTCGATTTCCTGCGTGAGAACGGCCTTGTTCATCGCATCGAAAGCCGCAATGCCTTTGTCGCTTGCGTGCACGACCATGGCGGCGACGACCTCGTCGTGTTTCTGATCTGCGAGCGTTGCGGCGCCGTCGGCGAGGCGCCGGGCGGCGCCGCGGCGGAAGCACTCAAGGTATCAGCGCGCGCGGCCGGCTTCTCGCCAAAGAGTCCGCTGATCGAGGTTGCCGGTATTTGCTCGCATTGCCGCGAACCATAATGCGTCGGAATTGAATCGAACGGCCGTGCCACCCTCCCCGTCGTCCCGACCGCTCGACGCGCTTGCCATTGCGGTGACAGTCGGGCTGTGCCTGAGCTGGGGTTTCAATAACGTCGCGATCAAGATTGCGATCCACGATATCCCGCCGCTGATTCAGTCGTCCGCGCGGTCGGTCATCGCCGCGATCCTGGTCGGCGCTTGGACGCAAGCACGCGGTATAAGTTTGTTCAGGCGTGACGGTACGCTCGGACCTGGAATTCTCGCCGGCGTCGTGTTCGCATTGGAATTTTTGCTGATCTATCGTGGGCTGCTTTGGACCACGGCGACGCGAGCCGTGTTATTTCTTTATCTCGCGCCGTTCTTTGTCGTGATCGGAGCGCGGTGGGTCATTCCGGGCGACCAATTCGTTCTATCGCAATGGCTCGGACTGCTGCTGTCTTTCATCGGTATCGTGATCGCCTTCGGCTTGCCGACGCCGGCGACCGATCCCCGCCAGGCGCTCGGCGACCTTATGCTGGTCGGTGCCGCGGCGGCCTGGGCGGCGACCACGCTCATCATCAAGTCGAGCGCGCTTAACCGTATCAGCGCTGAAAAAACCTTGCTTTACCAATTGGTGGTCTCGGCACCCCTCTTGGGCGCGGCGGCGCTGCTGTCCGGGGAACACATCGACGCCCTGCCCTCGCCGCTGGCGTTGGGGGCCTTCGCTTATCAGACCGTATGGGTGGTCAGCGTCACATTCGCGGTCTGGTTCGCGCTGATCGTACGTTACTCAGCCTCCAGACTGTCGGTATTCAGTTTCCTGGCCCCCTTGTTCGGGGTGGCCGCCGGTCACATTGTGCTGAAGGAACCTCTGACGCCCGCTTTTGCCCTGGCGGTCGCCCTGGTGGCGGGGGGTCTCCTCCTCGTCAACCGGCCTCGGTGAGGCTATATCCAGGGGGCACCCCGGCCCCCCCTTTTTACAGGCTGCGCGGGCTGCTAGCTGAATTGCGCGACAAGGCCGTGCTGATGAAGGACGTGTCGATGAAGGACGTGTCGATGAAGGACCTGCCCATGATGGAGTTCTCCGGACCCGCCGCGAGGCATCGCACCGTCGCCGTGAAGGTGGGCAATGTGACCGTCGGCGGCGGCGCGCCCGTGGTCGTGCAATCGATGACCAATACCGATACGGCCGATGTGGAGGGGACAGCGAAACAGGTGGCGGCGCTGGCACGGGCCGGCTCGGAGCTCGTGCGCATCACCGTCGACCGCGACGAGGCAGCGGCGGCCGTGCCGCATATCAAGGAGCGGCTGCTCAAAATGAATGTCGACGTGCCGATCGTGGGCGACTTCCACTATATCGGCCACAAGCTTCTGGCCGATCATCCAGCCTGCGCCGAAGCCCTCGACAAGTATCGGATCAATCCGGGCAATGTCGGCTTCAAGGAAAAGAAGGACCGGCAGTTCGGCGCCATCGTCGAAACCGCAATCCGCCACGGGAAACCGGTACGTATCGGCGCCAATTGGGGCTCTCTCGACCAGGAGCTGCTCACTCATCTGATGGATGAAAACGCCCGCTCGAACCGCCCCGTCGACGCGCGCGACGTCACCCGCGAGGCCATGGTGCAATCGGCGCTGTTGTCGGCCGAACGCGCCGAAGAAATCGGCCTGCCACGATCCAAAATCATCATCTCGGCGAAAGTGTCGGCCGTGCAGGATCTGATCGGGGTCTACGGCGAGCTGGCGCGGCGGAGCGACTACGCCTTGCACCTCGGCCTCACCGAGGCGGGCATGGGTTCAAAGGGCATTGTCGCCTCATCGGCCGCAATGGGCGTGCTGCTGCAACAAGGCATCGGCGATACGATCCGGATTTCGCTCACTCCCGAGCCGAACGGCGACCGCACGCTGGAGGTCAAAGTCGCGCAAGAGCTGTTGCAAACCCTGGGTTTGCGCACCTTCGTGCCGCTGGTCGCCGCCTGTCCGGGCTGCGGCCGCACCACTTCGACGACCTTCCAGGAACTGGCGTCGAGCATCCAAGCCTTTATCCGCGATTCGATGCCGGAGTGGAAAACGCGCTATCCGGGGGTGGAGGGGCTCAACGTCGCGGTGATGGGGTGCATCGTCAATGGACCGGGCGAATCCAAGCACGCCGATATCGGCATCTCGCTTCCGGGCACCGGCGAAACGCCAACCGCGCCCGTGTTTATCGACGGCAAGAAGGCCATGACACTGCGCGGCCCGACAGTGTCCGCGGATTTTCAGAAGATTGTCATCGATTACATCGAGCGGCGATTCGGCTCCGCGGCAGGGCGAACCGCGGCGGAGTAGACCGATAGTTGGGGCGGACCGCCGTTTCGGACTGCGAGGGTCCCCCTGGGTTGCGGCAAAAATGCCTCCAATCCCGCCTTGAGCTTAACCGCTGGGGATAAATGGTTGCCAAATAGGCACAGCGGCCGGGAATTATGCCCGGCCATGCATCGAGCGCTCGACAGCCCCCGCCGGGTCATTCAACATGTCGTTAACCATACGTGGCAGCCTGCCTGAGCGCGCCCGTATGGAGGGGGAGTCATCAATGAAACGGTCGATCGTAGCGGTGCTGGCTCTGATCATGGCGATCGGCGTGCAGACGCAAGCCGCGCGGGCACAGCCCGCGGACTCGAATACGAACTCGCTGAGCGCGCTTTGGTACTTGATAACGCATGGACAGGATCCTCGCTTGACCTATGGCGGTTGGGCGATCGGCGCCGGCACAGGGGTCGCTTCCTATTACATGACTAAAAAGCAGGGCTATCCGGGGCATCGACCGGTGTCGATCGGCACCGCCTATGGCGTGACGACATTCGCCTGCGCTGTGGTCACACCGTTTGTCGGCACAGTCCTGCTCAATCGGCCGCTCACGCCGCGCGAAATGTATGTTGGGGTTGGGGATTGCATCGTACCGCTCATCGGCGGCTGGCTGGTGGATACTTATCTGCCTCATGATGCTTGGACAGACGGCACTCCGCCGGCGCCCGTACATCACCACAAATAACGCCCGTACCGGGCGAGTTGAAAAAGCCGGCCTCTGAGGCCGGCTTTTTGCTGCGCGGCGGATCCAGTCTAGGTTGGGGGGTCGAAGAGCTGGGAGGCTCTGGATGGAAGCCGTTGCCGGCACCTCGATCCCATTGAGCGGGAGCCGCATCATCGCCGCCATCAAGGCTAGCGGAGTCGAATATATCCTCTCCGTGCCGGACATCGTCACCAGCTCCGGTTTGCTTGCGCCGATTGCTCACGACAAAACGCTACGGCTCATTCGCGTTTGCAAGGAGGACGAATGCATCGGCATCGCCTCGGGACTGTCCTATGGCAATAAACGCGCCTTGATCCTGATTCAGCACACTGGCTTTCTCGATTCGATCAACGCCATTCGCGGCATCGCCGTCGAGTACAAGCAGCCGATCTGCATGATGGTCGGACTGCTCCATCACAATCCCGGCGTTTCGCCACGGGAGTCGCCACGCTACGGCGTGCGCATTATCGAACCGATCCTCGACGACATGGGGATCACGCATCACCTCATTGGCGCGGACGCCGACCTGGCCAAAATCCAACCGGGTATCGAGGCGGCCTATCGCGACTCGCAGCCGGTCGCATTTTTGATCGCGCGGAGCCCAACATGATGAAGCGCGACGAATGTTTTCGAATCTTGTCGCGCCACATCACCGACGAGGCCGTCGTCGCGACCTATAGCTCGGCGGTGGATTGGGTGGAGATCGCGCCGCGGGTTCTCAATTACACGTCGATCGGCGCGATGGGGCTGGACTCCGCGCATGGGCTCGGTCTCGCTCTCGCCCGGCCGGATAAACGTGTGGTCGTCCTGCAGGGCGACGGTTCGTTGTTGATGAACCTGGGCAGCCTGGTCACGATCGCTGCGGTGGCGCCAAAGAACCTCGTCCATTTCGTTGCGCAGAATGACACTTATGAAGCCAATGGCGGCCACCCGATCCCCAATCCGAAGGTGGATTTCGCCAGCATGGCGCGGGCAGCGGGCTACGCGGCGGTTTACGATTTCGCCGACCTTGACGGCTTCACCCAGCAGGTCGGGCACGCACTCAAGCAGGTCGGGCCGGTCTTCGTCACGCTCCGTATCGAGCCGTCAAAGCCGCTGCATTACGATTATCCGAGCCTCTACGACCCGGCGAAGCGCGCGGCCTTTAAGGCGGCGTGGCTAGCGGAAAACTAGATTTCCCGTCAGTGCTTTTTTTCCAGCCGCCGCAACACCTCGTCGAGCTGATCGAGATTGCGATAGCGGATGCTGAGAACGCCACCGCGCTCGTGATCGTCGATGCTGACCGCCAGGCCCAGCGCATCGGAGATGCGCCTTTCCAACGCCACCAGATCGGCATTCTTTTCGGCCTGTCGGTCCGATTTGCGGCCGTGGGCGCGGGTTTTTGCGCCATTTTGGCCGACCTCGCGGGCCATCGCCTCGACCTGGCGTACGTTTAGACCGCGGACGACAATTTCCTCTGCCAGCGCCTCCGCGTTCGGCTGACCGATCAGCATCCGCGCGTGTCCGGCGGAAAGCTTGCCGGCATTGATATAGGCCTTCACGGCTTCGGGCAGTTTCAATAGCCGCAACGTATTGGCCACGTGGCTCCGGCTCTTGCCGATGATCTTTGCAATCTCTTCCTGGCCGTTGCCGAACTCGTCCATCAAGGCGCGATAGCCTTCCGCCTCTTCGAGCGGATTGAGATCGGCACGTTGCACGTTTTCGATGATCGCGATCTGCAGCGCCTCGGCATCGGTCGCTTCGATGATGACCACCGGGACTTCGTGCATTCCAGCCCGTTGGGCAGCACGCCAGCGGCGTTCGCCGGCGATGATCTCGTAAGATTCCACGGCGCCGCGCACCGGCCGCGCGATGATCGGCTGAATGATGCCACGTTCGCGCAGCGAGGCGACAAGTTCATCGAGCTCGGCGTTGGAAAAAACGCGGCGCGGGTTTCGCGCATTCGGTCGCAGCGAGCCGGTCGGCAGCCGACGCTGGCCGCGTGGCCGCTCGACCGAACCGCTTTCAGCGGCGACCTCGCCGATCAATGCGGCGAGGCCCCGTCCCAGTCGCGATCGCGTCGCATCTGCCGCCATCGCCGTGTTCCCTGAATTGTCCGTCACCCAACTGGCTCGCTTGATTTGGCCGTGGCTTGCCGCGGCACGTTATTGCATTTCGTTGTTGCTCAACTCGTTCGATCAGACACTCGTTTTCATACGGCCAAAAGCTGTTTCTCTCGCTGGATGATTTCAGTGGCGAGCCGCAAATAGGCTTCACTGCCGCTGCATTTGAGATCGTAGACGAGAACCGGTTTACCGTAGGACGGCGCTTCGGAAACCCGAACGTTGCGCGGGATGACCGTGTCGTAGACTTTCGAACCCATGAATTCGCGCACGTCGGCAACGACTTGTCCCGACAGATTGTTGCGCGCGTCAAACATGGTCAGCACGATACCGTGGATCGTGAGATCGGGGTTGAGCTGTTCGCGCACCGATTCGACCGTCTTGAGGAGTTGCGACAAGCCTTCGAGTGCGAAGAACTCGCATTGCAGGGGCACCAGAACGGCATTCGCCGCGGCCATGGCGTTGATCGTCAAAAGATTGAGCGACGGCGGGCAATCGACCAAGACGTAGCCATATTTGTTGCCGCCGATCGAGTTCAGCGGCGACAGCGCGCTGCGCAGGCGGAATGCACGATCGCGCGCTTGGCCGATCTCAAGTTCAAGACCGGAGAGGTCGAGCGTCGACGGCGCGAGATGCAGGCGCGGAACGGCGGTGGCAACGATCGCGTCGCGCAACGCCGCCTCCCCGGTCAGCACGTCATACGTCGAATAGCGGCGGTTGCGGCGATCGATGCCGAGACCCGTCGAGGCGTTGCCCTGTGGGTCGAGATCGATGATCAGCACATCCTCCCCGATTGCGGCGAGCGCGGTGCCGAGGTTGATCGCAGTCGTGGTTTTGCCGACCCCACCCTTTTGATTGGCCACGGCCAAGACTCGCGGGGCCTTCGCCTGCTGCAACTGAGGCGTGCGTTCCGCCGCCACGAAGGGGACCACGCGGGCTGATTCGTCTGACACTTCGGTCATCGCGGTGGTTCCGGGTTGATGCGGCGGTTCATGTGACAACTATGCGTTGCGTCAAGGCCTGACTTCGTCTCGCGTTTCGATACCACGGAGAACAACGATCCGAGACCTGGGATCGGTTCGGCTGTTAGCGAGTGTGGGTTGAATGTTCCAACATTTAGCGGCTGCGGTCAATTCAGTGTCCACATCTTGTCCCTTGAGAAACATCCCTGTCGCACCTCTTTTCAACAGGGGATACGCCAGAGCTAACAGTTTGGGGAGCGGCGCCAAGGCCCGAGCGGTCACGATATCGATATGGCCAGGCGCGTGTTTGACGAAATCTTCGATCCGCTCGGCGTGCACGATGGCTGGTGCGCCGGTTTCGTGCGCCGCCTCGCGCAGGAAACCGGCCTTTTTGGTGCTGCTTTCAACCAGGTGAACCTGCGCTCCAGCTGTGTCCGCTAATGCGCAAGCCACAACAAGACCCGGCAGGCCGGCTCCGGAGCCAAGATCGACCCATATCCGAGCCTGCGGAGCCAAGGAAATCAGCTGCAGGGAATCTGCGACATGCCGTGACCATATGTTTGCCTCGGTCGACGGCCCGATCAGATTCATCCGGCCCTGCCACTCCAGGAGCAACGCCACAAAGCGCTCCAGACGGGCCGTTGTTTCACGTGAAACAGGTGTGAGTGCCAGCGCCCTGGCGCGATCCGCCGCGGTATTGGCCGGGTTTGCAGTCGATGGCCGATTGCGTTTCCGCCGTGCGTCGTCCCCGCGCGGCCGGTCGCCGGCGGTCACGCGGCCCCGCGGCGAGGCTTACGATGCTGGCGGTGCACATGCGCCACGAGCAGCGTCAATGCCGCAGGCGTAATCCCGTCGATGCGGCCGGCCTGGCCAATCGTGCGCGGCCGGTGGGTCTGGAGTTTATGGCGCACTTCATTGGAGAGGCCGGGCAGCGCGGCGTAATCGATATCATCGGCAAGCACCAAGCCATCGTCGCGCCGGTAGGATTCGACGTCAGCCGCCTGCCGGCTGAGATAAACGGCGTATTTCGCCTCGATTTCCAGCTGTTCCGCGATCTTGGGGTCTAGTCCGCCGAACTCCGGCCAAAGCCCCACCAAATCCGCGAGAGTTAGATCCGGATAAGACAGCAGTTCGAAGGCAGAGCGCCGTTCGCCGTCTTTGCGGAGCGAAAGACCATGTTTGGCGCCTTCGCTTGGGGTCACTGTCAAAGAATGCGCCAGGACTTGTGCCGCTTCGAGCTGAGCCATCTTGGACTGATGCCTGCGGGCCCGTTCTGGACCGACACAGCCGAGTGCAAGCCCTTTGCCGGTGAGCCGCTGATCGGCATTGTCGGCCCGTAGCGTCAGGCGATATTCGGCCCGGGATGTGAACATGCGATAGGGCTCGCTGACCCCGCGCGTCACCAGATCGTCGATCATGACGCCGAGATAGCCCTCGGCGCGATCGAACACGATGGGAGCGCCTTCGCCAGCCCGCACCGCGGCGTTCAAGCCGGCGACCAGGCCCTGTGCCGCAGCCTCTTCATACCCGGTGGTGCCGTTGATCTGGCCGGCCAGAAACAGCCCCGGCAAGCGTTTGGTTTCCAGCGATGACGTTAATTCGCGGGGATCGACGTAGTCGTATTCGATGGCGTAGCCGGGACGAATGATGCGGGCGCGTTCAAGGCCGGGAATGGAGGCCACCAGCGCCGATTGGACATCCTCCGGCAAAGAGGTCGAGATGCCATTCGGATAGACCGTGCTGTCGTCGAGCCCCTCGGGCTCGAGAAAGATCTGATGGCCGTCGCGCTCACCGAAACGCACGATCTTGTCCTCGATCGAGGGGCAATAGCGCGGCCCACGGCTCTGAATCTGGCCGGAGTACATGGGCGAGCGGTGAACATTGGCGCGGATGATATCGTGGGTCGCGGCCGTTGTGCGGGTAATGCCGCACTGGATCTGCCGGTTGGCAATGCGGTCGGTCAACACGGAAAACGGCTCCGGCGGTTCGTCGCCGGGCTGCATGTCCAATGCCCCCCAGTCGATGCTGGTGCCGTCCAGGCGCGGCGGCGTACCGGTCTTGAGGCGGCCAAGCGCCAATCCAGCCCTCTTAAGCGTGCCCGAAAGCCCCATGGCCGGCGCCTCCCCGACGCGGCCCGCGGGGATCTGGCGCTCACCGATATGGATCAAGCCACGGAGAAACGTCCCTGTGGTCAGCACCACGGCTCCGGCCTGCATTACGCGGCCGTCTGCTAAACGTACCCCTGTCACCCGCCCGTCGCCGAGCAGGTCGTCCACCTCGCCTTCGATCAGCGTCAAATTCGGGGTGAGACCCAGCGCCTTCTGCATCGCGGCCGCATAAAGCTTGCGATCGGCCTGAGCGCGCGGTCCGCGCACGGCCGGCCCTTTGCGGCGATTGAGGACGCGAAATTGGATGCCCCCCGCATCAGCCACGCGACCCATCAGGCCGTCGAGCGCGTCGATCTCTCGAACAAGGTGGCCCTTACCGAGGCCCCCGATCGAGGGATTACATGACATGGCGCCGATGGTGGCGAGCCGCTGCGTGATCAGCGCCGTTCGCGCGCCCTTCCGCGCCGCGGCGGCGGCCGCCTCACAGCCGGCGTGGCCACCACCGACGACGATGACATCGAAGCGGCCGTCCATCGCAATCTCCGAAAAAGATCAGTCGTTCTAGCGAAGGCCCGATCTAGCGTCAAAACGCCAAATCATTCGAAAGTAGCGATGTTTCACGTGAAACACGCGAGCGGACCAAACCGACATGGCGATTAACGAATCATTTACCAATACAGAAATCGCGGAAAATCACGTCGAGAATATCTTCCACATCAACCCGCCCGGTGAGCCGACCAAGCTCGCTAGCGGCCGCGCGCAATTCCTCGGCGACGAGCTCTTCCCGCTCATGACCGCGTTCAGCCTGTTTCAAAGCACGCTCTAACGCCGCCACGGTTTCCTGCAGCGCGCGGCGATGGCGCGATCGGGTCACAATCGCTGATTCGGCAGCGGAGAAGTATTCGCCAGCAAATGCGGTCACGGAACCGATCAATGCATCGACACCATCGCCATTTGCGGCGGAAATTACATATTTGAACTTAGATTCATTATTTCCGGCCTTGGGTGCATCAGTAGCTAGGTCGCTCTTGTTTCCGACAAGCCAGATCTCGGAGGCCTTCAGCGAAGCCGCCACATCATCGCCAACTCGGCCAACGGCCGAGAGATCGGAGATCCACAGCACGAGATCGGCGGCCTCGGCGCGATTCCGCGCCCGCCGCACGCCTTCCTGCTCGACCGGCTCGACGCTGTCCCGAATACCCGCGGTATCGAGCACCGTGACGGGATAGCCGTGGAGATCAAGATGGACCTCGAGAATGTCCCGGGTAGTCCCGGCATAAGGCGAGACGATCGCCGCCTCACGCCGAGCCAACCGGTTGAACAAAGTCGACTTTCCGGCATTCGGCGCCCCGGCGACAACCACCACAAGCCCATCGCGTAATCGCTCCCCGCGACGCCCATCGGCAAGCGCTGCGCCGATCTCGTCACGCAATTGCCGCGCAGCATTTAGCGCCGGTCCGAGCAAATCCTCCGGCACGTCGGCTTCATCGGAGAAATCAATCCGTGCCTCAACCAGAGCCAAAGCCTCGATTAAACGCTCCCGCCACGCTTCGGCGCGATCGCCGATCAAACCCTTGAGCTGACGGAACGCCTGTCGCCGTTGCGCCGGCGTCTCGGCGGCGATGAGATCGGCAAGACCCTCGACCTCGGTGAGATCGAGTCGGCCGTTTTCGAACGCCCGTCGGGTGAACTCCCCCGGCTCGGCCGGCCGGCACCCCTCAATCCGCCCCAGCGCGTCGAGGACGCCGGCAATCACCGCGGGCCCGCCATGGACCTGCAGTTCGGCCACGTCCTCACCGGTCTCGCTGTGGGGCGCAGGAAACCACAGCGCTAACGCCTCATCGATCACTTCGGCCGACGAATCGCGCAGCCGCACCAGCGCAGCCTTGCGCGGCTCAGGCACGCGGCCGGCGAGCTTTTCCAACGCCACTCCCGCCTTGGGGCCGGACAGCCGCACCACCGCAATTGCCGCCGGCGGTCGGCCGGATGACAAGGCGAAAATGGTGGAACGGTCCGGCATGATGTCGGCTGCAGCCCAATGGCGCACAACGCTTCGCGCTACGCGGGCTACTTGCTACGGTGCGCCCATGTCAACGCCACCGCACGCAGCCACTCCCCACCTCAATCGTCTCGCCGAAGAGACGAGCCCCTATCTCCTGCAACACAAGAATAATCCGGTCGATTGGTGGGCCTGGGGCCCGGAGGCGCTTGCCGCCGCCAAACAGGGCAATAAGCCGATTCTGCTCTCGGTCGGCTATGCGGCCTGTCATTGGTGCCACGTCATGGCGCACGAGAGTTTCGAAGACGACGCCACCGCCCGCGTCATGAACGCGCTCTTCGTCAACATCAAAGTCGATCGCGAGGAACGGCCCGATATCGACCAGATTTACATGGCGGCACTGCATCATCTCGGTGAGCATGGCGGCTGGCCGCTGACCATGTTTCTGACGCCTGATGGCGAACCCATCTGGGGCGGCACCTACTTCCCCAAAACTTCGCGTTACGGCAAACCCGCCTTTGTCGACGTGCTGCAAGAGATCGCGCGGCTGTTCCGCGACGAGCCGGAAAAGATCGAACAAAATCGCGCAGCCCTGATGGAGCGGCTCGCCGCCACAGCGCACGGCGCCGGTACCGCCACGATTGGCGTCGTCGCGCTCAACAATGCCGCGCAACAGCTTGTCGGCATCATCGACCCGGTCAATGGCGGCACCCGCGGCGCACCGAAATTCCCGCAAACGGCCTTGTTCGAACTATTGTGGCGCGCCGGACTGCGCGCCGGCGAGGCGCGCTATTTCGCCGCCGTCGAGATCACGCTCGACCATATCTGCGAGGGCGGCATCTACGATCATCTCGGTGGCGGCTTTTCGCGCTATTCGGTCGACGAGCGCTGGCTGGTGCCGCACTTCGAAAAAATGCTCTACGACAACGCCCAGCTGCTCGAGCTCTTAGCGATCGCCCACCAGCGCGACGGCAAGCCGCTCTACCGCCGCCGCGCCACCGAAACGGTCGCCTGGCTGACGCGTGAAATGACCACCGCGGGTGGAGGATTCTCGGCTTCGCTCGACGCCGATTCGGAAGGTGAAGAAGGCAAATTCTACGTCTGGTCCTACGACGAGATCATCAGGCTGCTCGGCATCGAGGACGGCGAATTCTTCGCGCGCCATTACGACGTCACGCCGGCGGGCAATTTCGAAGGCCACAATATTCTCAACCGCTTGAAGCCCCTGCCGCGCAGCGAGGCCGACGAAGCGCGGCTGGGAAGCTTGCGCGAAAAACTCCTCACCGCGCGCGCCAGCCGTGTACGTCCCGGCCTCGACGACAAAGTGCTCGCCGACTGGAACGGGATGATGATCGCGGCGCTGGTCAATGCGGGGCTCATGCTCGACGAGCCATCCTGGCTCGACCTGGCCACGCGCGCCTTCGAGTTCGTCGCGCAGACCATGACCCGCGGCGATCGGCTCGGCCATTCCTGGCGCGACGGCAAGCTGAAATTTCCGGGCCTGGCTTCCGACTTCGCCGCCATGATCCGCGCCGCTCTCGCGCTGTTCGAAGCGACCGGCGAACAGGTTTACCTCAAGCGCGCGCTCGCCTGGCAACACGCGCTCGACTGCGACTACGCCAATGCCGAGACCGGCGCGTATTATCTCACCGCCGCCGACGCCGAAGGTCTTGTCATCCGCCCCGCATCGACTGCGGACGAAGCAACGCCGAACCATAATGCGGTCATCGCGCAAAATCTGGTTCGGCTCGCAATCTTGGCCGGCAACGATCGCTGGCGCGAGCAAGCCGATCGGCTGATCGCGGCGATCGCGCCGCTTGCCGTCGAAAACCTTTATTCCCACATGGCGCTCCTGAACGCCGTCGACCTGCACCTGCGCGCCGCGCAAATCGTGGTGACGGGGGAGGGCGCGCCCGCGCAGGCCTTGCTGGCCGCCGCGCGCCGCCATTCGTCGCTCGACCGCATCGTGCTGCATGCCGTTGCGGCCCAGGCGCTACCGCCCGCGCATCCGGCGCGCGAAAAGATTGCCTTGGCGCGGGAGCCACAGGCCTTCGTCTGCGTCGGCGAAACCTGCTCGCTACCGGTGACCGATGCGGCCGGCCTCAATGCGGCCATCGACGCGGTGCGACATTCTTGACGGCGGGGTCCACCGCGCACCGATTCGTGCTTTATGGACACTGCCGGGGCGGCGCAATGGAGTATTGACCATGCGATGCGGAATCGTCTTAGCGGCCGCCCTGATCGTCATGCCTGCGATTGCAATGTCAGCGACCGGCGGCCAGGCCACCGAATGGTGCGGCTCCGCCAGCCATGACGACGCCGTGGTTGAGTGCGGCTATACGACCGCGGCAGACTGCGAAACCGCGGTTGGCAAGGGCGGCATGTGCTTCGTCGATCCCGACGTGGCGTTCAACACCAAGCGCGTTACGCCTGCGAGCACCACGAAAATTCCGCCACGCGGCTGACTGCCGCGCCGAGGATCAGGTATTCATCGAGTCGAAGAACTCGCCGTTGTTCTTGGTGTTGCGCAGCTTGTCGAGCAGGAAGTCGATCGCATCCATGGTCCCCATCGGATTGAGGATGCGGCGCAACACGTACATCTTCTTGAGCTGATCGGGCGGCACCAGGAGCTCTTCCTTGCGGGTGCCGGAGCGCGTGATGTCCATCGCCGGGAAGGTGCGCTTGTCGGCCACCTTGCGGTCGAGGATCAATTCCGAATTGCCGGTGCCTTTGAACTCTTCGAAGATCACTTCGTCCATGCGGCTGCCGGTATCGATCAACGCGGTGGCGATGATGGTGAGCGAACCACCTTCCTCGATATTACGCGCGGCGCCGAAGAAGCGCTTCGGCCGCTGCAACGCGTTGGCGTCGACGCCGCCGGTCAGCACCTTGCCGGATGACGGGACAACGGTGTTGTAAGCGCGGCCGAGCCGGGTGATCGAATCGAGCAGGATAACCACGTCGCGGCCGTGTTCGACCAGGCGCTTGGCCTTCTCGATCACCATCTCGGCGACCTGGACGTGGCGCACCGCCGGCTCGTCGAAGGTCGAGGACACCACCTCGCCTTTCACCGAGCGCTGCATGTCGGTGACTTCCTCCGGCCGCTCGTCGATCAACAGCACGATCAGATAGCATTCCGGATGATTGTGAGTGATCGAGTGAGCGATGTTCTGCAACAGCACGGTCTTGCCGGTGCGCGGCGGCGACACGATCAGGGCGCGCTGGCCCTTGCCGACCGGCGCCACGATGTCGATGACACGCGCCGAGAGATCTTTCTTGGTCGGATCCTCAAATTCCATCTTCAGCCACTCGTCCGGATAGAGCGGCGTCAGATTGTCGAAATTGACCTTGTGGCGCGCCTTCTCGGGGTCCTCGAAATTGAGCGAGTTGACCTTGAGCAGCGCGAAATAGCGCTCGCCTTCCTTCGGGCTGCGGATATGGCCGTCGATGGTGTCGCCGGTACGCAGTCCGAAGCGACGGATTTGTGAGGGCGATACGTAGATATCGTCAGGTCCCGGCAGGTAGTTCGCTTCCGGCGATCGCAGAAAGCCGAAGCCGTCTGGGAGAACCTCGACGACGCCTTCGCCGACAATATCGGTCTCGCGCGCGGATAGCTGTTTGAGGATACCAAACATCAGCTCCTGCTTGCGCATGGTCGAGGCGTTCTCGACCTCGAGCTCCTCGGCGAAAGAGACAAGCTCAGCGGGAGTCTTGGTCTTGAGTTCTTGGAGTTTCATTTCCCGCATTGCGGAATGTCCTATGGAAATTGGGCCAGCGGCGGAATTGGGTTGCGGCGACGCTGGCGGGAAGAAGATCGCAGGTCAGACTTCACAGTCTTTTTGCAGCAGGTCCTGGGCGGCACGGGGCTTTGGGGGCCCCAGAACCCGATGCATCAGGCGGCTCCAGTCCACTGGAGCCAAAACGCGACTGCATCCGCCTACGTTGGGTGGGATGGCCTCAAGATAGGAAAAGACCGCACTTCAAGCAAGGGCCGAGATCGATTTTGCACTAACAGAGCCCTGACGACCCAGGCGCAACGCGCCAATCTCAGAACGGTTTCACCACCGCGAGGATCACGATCGCGATCATCAACACTGTCGGTACTTCATTGATAAGCCTATAGAATACGGCAGAATTCCGGTTGTTGTCGGCGGCGAAATCCTTCACCCAGCGGGCCAGCATTCCATGCACAGCCGAAAGCACCACAACCAGCGCAAGTTTCGCCTCAAACCAGCCCGAGGCGAACCAACCGTAACGAGAATCAGTACCGTTCCAGGCCAGCCACAGGCCAAGCAGCCAAGCCGCGATCATCGCTGGATTGATAATCGCCCGTAATAAACGCCGCTCCATCACTTTGAAGGTTTCCGACTGCACCGACCCCTTTTCGGCGGCACAATGATAGACGAACAGCCGCGGCAAATAGAGCATACCCGCCATCCAAGAGATCACGGCGATGATATGAAATGCCTTGATCCATGCATACATCATCGACTGCAGCCTTGCTGTTCGTCCCGTTTCATCGTTTCGCCGGAAGGCCGCGCACGCGTGCGATCAACCGTTCGACATGGGCGATCGGCGTCTCCGGCAAAATGCCGTGACCGAGATTGAAGATAAACGGCCCGGACGTAAACGCTGCGAGAACACCATCGATTGCGCGATCAAGCGCTTCACCGCCGGTGAGCAGCACCAGGGGATCGAGATTGCCCTGCACCGGGCGCCGCTTTTGGATGCGATCGCGTGCGAAATCGGGATCGATCATCCAGTCGAGTCCGACCGCATCGACGGGAACACCCGCGATGTAAGGTTCGAGCTTTGTGCCGGCGCCACGGGGAAAGCCGATGATTTTCGCGCCGGGAACGCGTTCGCGGACCGCAGCTATAATCCGGGCACAGGGTTGGATACACCATCGATCGAATTCATCGGCCGGTAAAACCCCCGCCCAGGTGTCGAAAATTTGCACGGCATCAACGCCGGCTTCAAACTGCCGAGTTAAATAGTCCGCCGACGCCTCTACCAGCAATCCGATCAAATCGGCGAATGCACCGGGGTAACGATAAGCGAACCTCCGCGCCGGCAGTTGGTCCGGCGTACCGCACCCCGCGATCATATAGGTCGCTACGGTCCACGGTGCGCCACAAAAGCCGAGGAAGCTCACATCGGCCGGCAATTCCGGTTTGACCCGCGCGATCGTTTCATAAACCGGCGCCAGCATTCGATGGTCGATTTTCTCCTGTAATCGCCGCAGTGCTGACGGCGCATCAAGCGCATCAAGGCGCGGTCCCTCGCCAGTCTCGAACGTCACGCGTTGACCGAGCGCGTGCGGCACCACCAGAATATCCGAAAACAGGATTGCGGCATCGAAGCCGAAACGCCGGATTGGCTGCAGCGTAACCTCGGCCGCCAACTTCGGATCAAAGCATAGATCGAGGAAACTCTTCGTTCGCTCGCGAATTGCCCGATACTCGGGAAGATATCGCCCAGCCTGACGCATCAGCCAGATCGGGGGAACACCGCTTCGTTCGCCTGCCAGAACTTGAATAAGAGGTTTGCTCACAAGATTGTCCGCTCTGTCCTTCTCCCTCTTAAAATAGAGTCTAAGAATCTGTTGTAGTGCTTGGTCGGTTGATTAGACTCATGCATTTTCCTCCACACCTCAGTTACGGGTTACCCACATATCCTCGTTATCCTCCCCTGTCGAAAAAAGCGTCGTGAAGACCACCTTATCGTTCTACCGCAGTCTTTTTCGCATCGGCCCGGTGATCGCCATCCACATTTAACCACTGTCCCGTCCGACCTCCCACTTCTAGTCCTGGCCGGCACGAATGTGGATGGAATGCATGAAGGCACCCCTATTGTGCTTGCACCCTGGCACAAGCCATGGCCTTCTCCCCAGTCATCGACAGGTTATCCAAGCGAGTCCAAAGCGATTCCATGACCTCCACGGCGGGGTACTTCCACGTTCATCTGGTCTCCGACGCGACCGGCGAGACCTTGATTACGGTCGCTCGGGCCGCGGCCGCACAATATGCCAAGATGCTGCCGGTCGAGCATATGCATCCGTTGGTTCGTAACCAGAAACAGCTCGACCGGGTTTTGGCCGATATCGAAGAATTTCCCGGTATCGTGTTGTACACGCTGCTCGAAAGCAGTCTGGTCGAACGGCTCGAAGCCAAGTGCCGTGAGCTGGGCCTGCCCTGTTTGTCGGTCCTGGGGCCGGTCCTGCGACTGTTCCAAGCTTATCTCGGCGCTGAATCGACCCACAAGGTCGGCGCCCAGCACACGCTCAACGCCGAATATTTTCGCCGTATCGACGCGCTCAACTACACAATGCTGCACGACGACGGTCAGCAGACTGACGATCTTGAAGAGGCGGACGTTGTCCTGGTCGGGGTGTCGCGCACGTCCAAAACGCCGACCTCGATCTACCTGGCCAATCGCGGCGTCAAAACCGCGAACGTACCGATGGTGCCGGGCGTTCCCTTGCCGCCGCAGGTCGAGCGGCTCAGCCATCCGCTGGTCGTCGGCCTGTTCGCGACGCCGGAGCGGATCGTCCAAATCCGGCAAAACCGGCTGCTTGGACTTAAGGCGCATCGCGACGACGATCAATATATCGACCGGCAGGCGGTAGCGGAGGAAGTTGCCGCCTCGCGCCGGCTTTGCGCCAAGAACAATTGGCCCCTGATCGACGTGACGCGGCGATCGATCGAAGAGACCGCCGCTGCGGTTCTCGCGCATCTCGGCGAGCGTCGCCGCACCAAGGCCGTTTGAGCCCAATGGCTTTGTGGCTCGCCGAGGAACCGCTCGTGCTCGCCTCGCGCAGCAGGATACGGCAAACGCTGCTTGTGGACGCGGGTGTTCCGGTCGATGTGCGTCCAGCCGATCTCGATGAGCGCGGCTTGGAAGCCGCAGCCTCCTCCTTGGCTCCCCCCGCCATCGCCGCGCTATTGGCGCGAGAAAAAGCCGTCGCCGTGGCAAAGCTCCATCCCGGCCGTCTGACGCTCGGCGCCGATCAGACGCTCGCGCTCGGAAATGAATGTTTTGCCAAACCGGCCGATCGCGCGGCAGCGCGGGCGCAACTTCGTGCGCTCGGCACCCATACGCATGAGCTTCATTCCGGCATGGCGTTCGTGCAAGACGCTACCGTGCTGTTCGAGCATGTCAGCACCGCGCGGCTGACCATGCGGACATTCTCCGAGCGTTTTATCGAGCTTTATCTCGATGCCGTCGGCGACGCCGCATGCGCGAGCGTCGGCGCCTATCAGCTCGAAGGGCTCGGCATTCACTTGTTCGAGCGCATCGACGGCGACTATTTCACGATATTGGGCCTGCCGCTTCTGGCGGCGCTGGATTTTTTGCGGCAGCGAGGGTGCTTGGCGTCATGAGTGCGCCGAGAATCGCAACATGAGCGACAAAAGGCCCTTCGTGCTCTGTCTGACCGGCTCGCTCGGCATGGGCAAATCGACCGCCGCCAAAATTTTTGCCGAGGCCGGTGTGCCGGTACACGATTCGGATGCCACGGTGCATGCGCTTTACGAAGGCGACGCCATGCCACTTCTCGAGCGCGCCTTCCCGGGCTCCACCAGCGCCGGCAGGGTCGACCGGAGCAAACTCGCCACCATGGTGCTCAATGACGCCACGGCGCTCGCTCGGCTCGAAGCGATCGTTCATCCACTGGTCGGCGCGTCGCGGGCAAAATTTATCGGTGCAGCCGGGGACCGCGGTGCGCCGGTCGTCGTGCTCGATGTGCCGCTGCTGTTCGAAACCGGTGCGCAGTGCGATTGCGACGCGGTCGTCGTGGTCTCGGCGCCGGCGGAAATCCAGCGCCGCCGCGCGCTCGAGCGGCCGGGTATGACCGAAGAAAAATTCGAATCCTTGCTTGCCAAGCAGATGCCGGATGCGGAAAAGCGCCGCCGCGCCGATTTCATCATCGACAATTCACAGAGCTTCGATCACGTGCGCGCGCAAATCCGCGACATTTTGCAAAGCGTCGCTAAAATGCCGCCTCGGCAGCGCTGATTCGCTTCGTGTGGCGATCGCGGCTGTCGAGCCAATCGAGGCCCCATGCGCGAGATCGTTTTCGATACCGAAACCACCGGACTCGATCCGCTACAGGGCGATCGCCTGGTCGAAATCGGCTGCATCGAACTCCTCAATCGTTTTCCGACCGGCAAGACGTTCCATTATTATTTCAATCCGGAACGCGACATGCCGGAGCCGGCATTCAAGATTCACGGTCTGAGCAGCGAATTTCTCAAGGACAAGCCGCTGTTCGCCCACAAGGTCGATGAGCTCATCGCGTTTCTCGGCGATGCCCAGCTTATCGCCCATAACGCGATGTTCGACCTCGGCTTTCTCAACGCCGAATTGGAGCGTGCCGGCCGCGGCGCGGTCAGCCGTGAGCGGATCGTCGACACGCTGCTGCTAGCGCGGCGCAAGCACCCGGGCGGTTCCAATCGGCTCGACGATCTGTGTGTGCGCTATGCGATCGACAATTCGCGGCGCACCAAGCACGGCGCGCTGCTCGACGCCGAACTGTTGGCCGAAATCTACGTCGAACTGATCGGCGCCCGTCAGGCGCAACTTGGACTGGCGCAGGCTGCCTCACCCGAACGAACCGCCGGCGAGCCGATTGTCGCGCGCGAACGACCGACGCCGCTGGCGCCACGGGTTACCGCCGAGGGGCGCGCTGCCCACCGCCGCTTCGTCGCTAGCCTCGGCGAAAGCGCCATCTGGCGCGATTACGTCAGTTTGGATTAGCCGGCCGCAAATCCTGTGCGCTCTGCGCCGCCGCCAAACGCTGGCGGTACAGGGTTGCGAAATCGATCGGTTCCAGGAGCAACGGCAGGAAGCCGCCATTTCGCGTCGCGGTAGCGACGATTTCGCGTGCGAACGGAAACAACATGCGCGGGCACTCGATCATCACGGTCGGCTGCACGCTTTCTACCGGCACATTGAGGATCCGGAAGACGCCGGCATAGAGCAGTTCGAAGCCGAACAGCACCGTGCTCTGTAATTCCGCCTTGCCCTCCAGCCGTAACGTGACTTCGACATCGGTTTCCGACAGCGGCGCGGCTTCGACGGCGATATTGACGTTGATAGCGGGCGGTTGCTGGCCCGGCGCCAATGAGCGGGGTGCATTTGGATTTTCGAACGAAAAGTCCTTCACATACTGCATGAGGATGCCGATTCGCGGCATATCCATCTGCGGCTCGGGGCCGCCATCCGTCATCGACATTCCTCTCTCCGGCCTACGCCAACGGGCTTCGCGGGTTGGCTAACACAGGGGAGGGGGAGGAACAATGCCGGTCGCGGTGCCGATTTCCCCGGATTTGCCTAAAAGGCGGCCGTCGAAACCTGCTTCCAATGTTGGCGCGGCGGCTTCGATCGTCTAGACTTTCGCGTCGGCGCGCTATGATCGCTATCGGCGGCCACTGGATGGCTTCCCGAGCGTGCTTACATAGAAGCGGAGGAACCGGGCATCCTCCCGCGATTCGATGGGTTCGAATCGCCTTGGAATGCCGTCCCGTAGCGCGCGATGCCGAGAGAATGCCCGACGTGTTCGACATCTACACCATCATCTTTCTGGCGCTCGCGGTTTTCATTTTCCTGCGGTTGCGCAGCGTCTTAGGTCAACGCACCGGTCGCGAACGGCCGCCTTATGATCCCTATTCGGCGCGCGACGTGGTGCGCAGTCCGGCTACCGACAAGGTCGTGAGTCTGCCGCCGCGTCCAACCGAAACCTCGCCGCGTCCGGCCGAAACCGCCGCCCCGCCGACCGAGCGCTGGAAGGACATTGCCGAAACCGGATCGGCGGTCGCTGCCGGGTTGGACGCGATCGCGGCGACGGACCAGGGTTTCGATGCCAAGCATTTTATCGCCGGCGCGCGCGCGGCCTATGAGATGATTGTGACGGCGTTTGCCGGCGGTGACCGCCGGCAATTGCGCGGTCTGTTGTCCCGTGAAGTCTTTGACGGTTTCGATGCCGCCATTACCGAACGCGAGCGCCGCAGCGAAACCGCCGAAACGCGTTTCGTTTCGATCGACGCCTCGACCATTACGGCTGCCGAGCTGCGCAATCGCACGGCGCAGATTACCGTTCGTTTTGTCTCCAAGCTGGTGTCCGCCACGCGCGACCGCGCCGGCACCGTGATCGACGGCAGTGCCGATAAGGTCACCGACGTCACGGACGTATGGACCTTTGCGCGCGACATTTCCTCGCGCGATCCGAACTGGAAAGTGGTCGCGACCGAAGCCGGACAATGAGGCCCTCCGTGAGGGCGCTGTCGGCGCGGCGCCGGGGCCTGTGCCTCTATCTTGTGCTGCTCGGCCTCGTCGCTCTGCCGGCGCTGGCGCGCGGCGAGGAACGCGCACCGATCAAATTCCCAGATACTCAATACGAACCGGTCGACTGGACAAATCTCGACAGCTGGGACAGCGACGATCACGCAGCGGCCTTTGCGACCTTCCTGGCAAGCTGCCGCACGCTGGAAGCCAAACAGCGCCGCGGCCGGGAATTGACCGCGATCCCGGCTGCACTGAAGGATATCTGCGAGCGGGCTCGCCAGGCCATTCCGTTGGACGAGGATGGCGCGCGGAAATTCTTCGAGGACAATTTCCGGCCGGTGCGCATCAACAAGCTTGGCGATAGCGACGGCTTTCTCACCGGCTACTACGAACCGATCATCGCCGGTTCGCGGGTGCCGACCGGGGAGTTTAACGCGCCGCTCTATCGCCGGCCATCCAACCTCGTCGTTGCCGGCCGGCGCAAGCTTGGCGATGCGTTTCCGAGCAAGGGCGCTACCGTCGGCCGCCGTGTCGGCCGCCGCAAGATCGTGCCCTACTACGACCGCGGCCAGATCGAGGACGGCGCGCTCGACGGCTGGCATCTGGAAATCTGCTATCTGCACGATCAGGTCGACGTCTTGTTCGCGCAGATTCAAGGCTCGGCCCGCATCCGGTTGGAAGACGGCGCGATCCTGCGCGTCAACTATGATTCCCATAACGGCTGGCCCTACGTGCCGGTCGGCCGCGCCCTGGTCGAAGCCAAGCTCATGAGCCGGGATCAAGTCTCGATGCAGAGCATCCGCGATTGGATGGAAGCGAACCCCGACCAGGCCAAGGACATACGCCGGATGAACAAATCCTATGTGTTCTTCCGCATTACCGAGCTTGCGACCGAGGACGAAGCGGTCGGCGGCGAGGGCGTGCAGTTGGTGCCAGGCCGTTCGATTGCGATCGATCGGGCGCTGCATGCCTATGGCACGCCGTTTTTCATCGAGGCCAGTTTGCCGATCGCCAGCGAGAAAGCAGTGACGAAATTCGACCGTCTCGTCATCGCGCAAGATACCGGCTCGGCCATTGTCGGTCCGGCCCGCGCCGACATTTATTTCGGCGCCGGCGACGAAGCCGCGCGCATTGCCGGCCGTATCAAAAATCCCGGCGACTTCGTGATGCTCATTCCGCGCGACCTCGATCCTGTCGCAGCCGGGCGCGACACGCCGCTGCCGCCGGAGCGCCCAAGTACGTTCGGTTTCGAACTGGGCACCATGGAGGATCCGACCGCGGTGGATTCGGCTACGGATGACCCCGCGGAGCACGATGTGCCGCTACCGGAGCCCAAACCCGCGGCCAAAAAGAAAGCCAAAGCCGGGCAGCCAAAATGAGCCGCCGCCGTCAATTGAGCGACGAGGAGCACGCACTGTGGTCCGGCCTGGTGCGTTCGATCACGCCACTACGGCCAGGCAAAGCTAGGATCGAACGCAAGACGGAACCCAAGACAGCGCCCAAGACAGCGCTCAAGGCAGAATCCAAGTCCGTTGCAGCGACCGCCGCAAAGGCTTTGCAACGGGCCGTCACGCAACAGGAACCGCCCAAACCGCCAAAATCGCTCCCGCTCGCGCCGTTCGACCGGCGGCTCAAGCAGCGCGTGGCGCGCGGCCGCGACGCCATCGACGCCCGCATCGATCTGCATGGCATGACCCAGCAAGAAGCGCACGACGCGCTGCTCCGCTTCCTGCGCCGAGCCCAAAGCGACGGTGCGAAAGTTGCGTTGGTGGTGACCGGCAAAGGAACTGGCACTGGCTCGGGCGATCCGGCGCGCGAGCGCGGCGTGCTGCGGCGGCAGGTGCCGCTGTGGTTCTCGCTGCCGGAGTTTCGCCTCTTTGTCGGCGGTTTCGAGGAAGCCCATGTGGGCCACGGCGGCCACGGCGCCCTCTATGTACGCCTGCGTCGTGCGCGCTAGAGCGCGACCGGGAAAAATCGAAAGCGATCCCGAAAAGATCGCGGTGCACGCAGCGATCTTCTCATTAACCTTAACAATCGGAAGGCCGCACAAGCGGCAAGAAATGGTCAATTTCATCTGCGAGAAACTGCGGCAAGATCGGAACGCTGTCAGTCGGAGTAGTATCAGTCATGTCCGAAACTCTCGCCACGCCGACGAAGCCCGCCACATCAGGACGCATGATAGCGCATAGCGGCGCCGCCGATTTGCAGATGCTCGCCCAAGTCGAGAAGTGGATGGCGACGATCCGCGAGATTATCCGCGAGCAGCAAGGCGAAGCGAAATACCACGCTTAATCTGGCGCGAAGCGATTTTAGACGTCACAGAATAAACCGGCTCAGATCGGCGTTCTTGGCGAGGTCGTCGACGTGCTTATGCACATAGGCTGAGTCGATCTGCACCGTCTCGCCGGAACGGTCCGGCGCGCTGAAAGAGACATCGTCGAGCACGCGTTCCATCACCGTCTGCAGCCGCCGCGCGCCGATATTTTCCACGCTCGAATTCACCGCCACCGCGACGTCGGCCACCGCGTCGATCGCGTCTTCGGAGAATTCCAGCGTCACGCCTTCGGTCGCCATCAGCGCGATATATTGTTTGATCAATGACGCTTCCGGCTCGGTGAGAATGCGCCGCATGTCGTCGCGCGTCAGCGGTTTTAGCTCGACGCGGATCGGCAACCGGCCCTGCAGTTCGGGCAACAGATCCGAAGGCTTTGAAATGTGAAACGCCCCCGAGGCGATAAACAGAATATGATCGGTCTTCACCGAACCATGCTTGGTGGCCACGGTGGTGCCTTCGATCAGCGGCAAGAGGTCGCGTTGCACGCCTTCGCGCGACACGTCGGCGCCGGCGCGGCCGTCGCGGGCGCAGATCTTGTCGATTTCATCGAGGAAGACGATGCCGTTGTTTTCCACCGTCTTGATCGCCTCCTGCGTCAGCTGATCGGTGTCGAGCAACTTGTCGGATTCCTCGTTGATCAGGATCTCGTAAGATTCGTGGACGCTGACCCGGCGCGTCTTGGTGCGGCCGCCGCCAAGCTTACCGAAAATGTCGCCGATCGAGATGGCGCCCATCTGCGCGCCGGGCATTCCGGGAATGTCGAATAGCGGCATGCCGCCGCCGGCCGCCTGTACCTCGATCTCGATTTCCTTGTCGTTAAGCTCGCCGGCGCGCAGTTTTTTGCGGAACGCTTCCTTGGTCGAAGCGCTGGCTCCGGCGCCGACCAGCGCATCGAGCACGCGATCCTCCGCCGCCTGCTGGGCGCGCGCCTGGACATCCTTGCGCTTTCGTTCGCGCGTCTGCGCAATCGCGATCTCGACCAGATCGCGTATGATCTGCTCGACGTCGCGGCCGACATAGCCGACCTCGGTGAATTTCGTCGCCTCAATCTTGAGAAACGGTGCGCCGGCGAGCTTGGCGAGGCGGCGCGATATTTCGGTTTTGCCGACGCCGGTTGGGCCGATCATCAGGATGTTCTTCGGCAGCACCTCCTCGCGCAGCCGATCGTCGAGCTGCAGCCGGCGCCAGCGGTTGCGGAGCGCGATTGCGACCGCGCGCTTAGCGTCGGTCTGGCCGACGATGAAGCGGTCGAGTTCGGAGACGATTTCGCGGGGGGAAAAATCGGTCACGCTGGCAAGGTCTCTACTGTCACATTGCGATTGGTGTAGACGCAAATGTCGGCGGCAATATCGAGCGCGCGGCGTACGATCGCCTCGGCGTCGAGCGGCCCGTCGGCCAGCGCCCGGGCGGCGGCGAGCGCGTAATTGCCGCCGGAGCCGATGCCGACGATGCCGGCTTCAGGTTCGAGCACGTCGCCGGTGCCAGTCAGCACCAGGGACACATCCTTGTCGGCGACGATCATCATGGCTTCCAGCCGGCGCAGAAAGCGGTCGGTGCGCCAATCCTTGGCGAGTTCGACGGCGGCGCGGGTGAGCTGCCCGGGATATTGCTCGAGCTTGGTTTCCAGCCGCTCGAACAGGGTAAAAGCGTCCGCGGTGGCCCCGGCAAAACCGCCAATGACGCCGCCGCCGCCGAGCCGGCGCACTTTTTTGGCGTTGGCCTTGACGATGGTCTGACCGATCGAAACCTGGCCGTCACCGCCAACCGCGACCACGCCGCCCTTGCGGACGGTCAGAATGGTGGTGCCGTGCCAGAGGCCGGCTTGGCCAGTTTCAGGGGATGACATGGGCTGGAAAATCCTTGGTCAGGCATGATTTAGGAGTTGGGTGCCGCCAATGCAAATGCCGGCTCCGGCAGTGGCGGGGCACCCAAAGCCCTGTTAAAAGGCGCGGCGTGCCGCGGAGAGCATAATGCGCAAGGCGTCGGTAAAACGGACTACCAAGGAAACCGACGTCGAGGTCGCGATCGATCTCGACGGCACTGGCACGTCGTCGATTGCGACCGGTATCGGCTTCCTCGACCACATGCTGGATCTGTTGGCGCGACATTCGCGCATCGATATCAGCGTCAAGGCCAAGGGCGATCTCCACATCGATCTTCACCACACCACCGAGGACGTGGGGATCGCGCTCGGCCAGGCGCTCAAGCAGGCGCTCGGCGACATGAAGGGCATCACCCGCTATGCCGACGTACATATGCCAATGGATGAGGCGCTTACCCGCGTAGCGCTCGACATTTCCGGCCGGCCGTTCCTGGTGTTCAAGGTCGACTTCGTGCGCGCCAAGATCGGGCCGTTCGATACCGAGCTCATTGCTGAATGGTTCCAGGCCTTTGCGGTCAATGCCGCGCTGACGCTGCATGTCGCAACGCTCTATGGCGGCAACGACCATCATATCGCCGAATCCTGCTTCAAGGGTTTGGCGCGGGCGCTGCGGGCGGCAGTCACCATCGATCCGCGGGCCGCGAATGAGGTGCCTTCGACCAAGGGCACGCTCGGCAATTGATTCTGAAAGACGAAGTCGATGCGCGTTTACACCGTTCTTGAACCGCCGCTGCGGGCCGCCGACGCGTCGGCCGACCCGCAACGCTTTGTTTTCGTCCGCGACGGCTTCTCCCTGTGGGCCTTCTTGCTCACGCCGTTCTGGATGCTGTGGCATCGGCTGTGGCTGGCGCTCGTACTCTATCTCGCGGCCTCGATCGGGCTCGAAACGGCGCTGCACCTACTCGGTGGATCAGATTTTCTCGTTGCAATCGTCGGCATTCTGATCTCGCTCCTGGTCGGGCTTGAAGCCGGCACGCTGCGGCGCTTTACGCTCAGACGGCAGGGTTGGCAGGATGTCAGCGTTGTCGGCGGCGACAAGGCCGAAGAGGCCGAGCTCCGATTTTTCACTGCATGGGTTCAAAAGGGACGGGTTAGGCAGCCTCCCGAGCGTCACGATGCGGTGGCGAAGGCAACGCCGGCCGTGCCACCGCTGACGGCGTCTCCGTCTTCCCCCGAAGCGCCCGGTATTGTCGGCCTGTTTCCCGAGCCGGGAGCACAACGGTGAGTGT
Organism: Xanthobacteraceae bacterium; assembly: GCA_049519075.1. GTDB lineage: Bacteria > Pseudomonadota > Alphaproteobacteria > Rhizobiales > Xanthobacteraceae > BOG-931. The sequence goes on from JBEKRD010000023.1 coordinate 38,859, forward strand.
CGCCATCGTCGATTATGGCTCCGGCAATCTGCATTCGGCTGCGAAGGCCTTCGAGCGTGCGGCGCATGAAGCCGGTTTGGATCAGCCTATCGTGGTCACCCAGGATCCGGCGGAGGTGCTGCGCGCCGACCGCGTGGTGCTACCCGGCGTCGGGGCGTTTGCCGATTGCCGCCGCGGGCTCGATGCGGTCGGCGGAATGGTCGAAGCGCTTGAGCAGGCGGTGCGCCGCAACGGCAGGCCGTTCTTCGGCATTTGTGTCGGCATGCAGCTTCTTGCCGAGCGCGGGCGCGAATACGAAGTGAGCGACGGTCTGGGCTGGATCGCCGGCGAGGTCGACCGCATCACGCCGACCGATCCGGCTTTGAAAATCCCGCATATGGGCTGGAACACGCTCAATATCGTGCGTCCGCATCATTTGCTCGACGGCCTGCCGTTCGGGCCGCAGGGGCTGCACGCGTATTTTGTGCATTCCTATCAGCTCAATCCGGCGCGGCGCGCCGATCTCATCGCCGACGCCGACTATGGCGGCGCCGTCACCGCGATCGTCGGCCGCGACAATATTGTCGGTACGCAATTTCATCCCGAGAAGAGCCAAAAGCTCGGCCTCGCGCTAATCGCGAATTTCCTGAAGTGGAAGCCGTGATCCTATTCCCGGCCATCGATCTCAAGAACGGCGAAGCGGTGCGCCTGCAGCAAGGCGACATGGCGCGCGCGACGGTGTTCAACCGCGATCCCGCGGAGCAGGCGAAGGCGTTTGCGCAACAAGGCTTCGAATATCTGCATCTGGTCGACCTCGACGGCGCCTTCGCCGGCAAGCCGGTTAATGCCGCTGCGGTCGAGCGTATTCTCGCGGCCGTGAAAATCCCGGTTCAGCTCGGCGGCGGCATCCGCGACCGCGCGACCATCGACGGTTGGCTCGGCAAAGGCGTCGCACGCGTAATTATCGGCACCGCCGCGGTGCGCGATCCGGCCTTGGTCAAAGAGGCGGCGCGTGCACATTCCGGCCGGGTCGCCGTTGGGCTCGACGCCCGCGAGGGTAAAGTGGCGGTCGAGGGTTGGGCGGCGACGTCGGAACTTTCGGCGCTCGATATCGCGCGCCGCTTCGAAGACGCCGGCGTTGCCGCCATCATCTATACCGACGTGGCGCGCGACGGCATGCTCAAGGGCCTCAATCTCGACGCCACCATCGCGCTCGCCGGTAAAATCTCGATTCCGGTCATCGCTTCGGGCGGGCTCGCTTCGATGGACGATGTGCGCGCTTTGCTCGAGCCGCGCGCGCAAAAACTGCAAGGCGCCATCGCTGGGCGCGCGCTCTATGACGGCAGGCTCGATGCCGCGGCGGCGCTCGCCATGCTGCGCGGCGCTAGGGCGACGGCCTGACATGTTCAAGGTCCGCGTCATTCCCTGCCTCGATGTGAAAGACGGCCGCGTCGTCAAGGGCGTCAATTTCGTCAACCTGCGCGACGCCGGCGATCCGGTCGCGGCGGCAATCGCCTATGACGACGCCGGCGCCGACGAACTCACGTTTCTCGACATCACCGCGAGCCACGAGGACCGCGGCATCATGCTCGACGTGGTGCGGCGCACCGCGGAAGCCTGCTTCATGCCGCTCACCGTCGGCGGCGGGGTGCGCACAATCGAGGACATTCGCGCGCTGCTCACGTCAGGCGCCGATAAAGTCTCGATCAATACCGCAGCCGTGGCGCGCCGCGATTTCGTCAAGGAAGCCGCGGAAAAATTCGGCGACCAGTGCATCGTTGTCGCCATCGACGCCAAAAAGGTTGCACCGGCAGATGCGGCAAAACCCGGCGAAGCCGCGCGCTGGGAGATCTTTACTCACGGCGGCCGCCATCCGACCGGGATCGACGCCATTGCCTATGCGCGGGAGGTGACGGCGCTCGGCGCCGGCGAGATTTTGCTCACCTCCATGGATCGCGACGGCACCAGGCGGGGCTTCGATGTCGCGCTCACCCGGGCCGTCGCCGATGCCGTATCGGTGCCGGTCATCGCCTCGGGAGGCGTCGGCAATCTCGATCATCTGGTCGCCGGTATCCGCGACGGTCACGCCAGCGCCGTGCTCGCCGCCTCGATCTTCCATTTCGGCGAATATTCGGTGCGTCAGGCCAAGGACTATATGGCGCAAGCCGGCCTGCCGGTGCGGCTCGATCCGTGATCTGCGCGGCGGACGGGTTGGCAATCTGCCTCTCCCCGGGCGTCCGCGGAGATGATAAGTAACCTGAAAAGGTGCACGCGATGCCGGCTTTTACCCTTCATGACCTTGAAAGGCGCGTGCAGGCCCGCGCCCAGGAGAGCGCGGATGTCTCCTACACCCGCAAGCTGCTCGATCGCGGCGTGGCGCACTGCGCCAAGAAGCTCGGCGAAGAGGCTGTCGAGGCCGTGATTGCCGCGGTCGGCGAGGACAAAGACCGCATGATCGCCGAAGCCGCCGACGTGCTTTATCACCTCGTTGTCGTGCTGCACGCCCGCGGCATTGCGCTCGACGAGGTAGAGGCCGAGCTTGCCGGCCGCACCCGCCAATCGGGACTTGACGAAAAGGCGGCGCGCAAAAGCGGCTGAAGGCTTTCCCGGATGGAGCAGCGCACCGAAGAAGACGTTTCGCCTTATCGCGTGTTTACGCGCGGCGAGTGGGCGACGCTGCGCGAAGATACGCCGATGACGCTTGAGGCGGCCGAAGTGATGCGGCTGCGTTCGATGCATGACCGGCTCGACATGTCGGAGGTCGAGGACATCTACCTGCCGCTGTCGCGGCTATTGTCGCTCTACGTGGCCGCGACGCAAAACCTGTTTCGCGTGCAACAGGGCTTCCTCGGCACCGAAGACGCCAAAATGCCCTATATCATCGGGGTAGGCGGTTCGGTCGCGGTCGGCAAATCGACCACGGCGCGCGTGCTGCAGGCTTTGCTCGCCCGCTGGCCGAATGTGCCGAAGGTCGATCTCATCACCACAGACGGCTTTCTCTATCCCAATGCGGTGCTCGACCGCGAAGGCCTGATGGAAAAAAAGGGCTTTCCGGAAAGCTACGATCTGCCGGCTTTGCTGCGCTTTCTCTCCGACATCAAGGCCGGCCGGCGTCCGGTGCGCGCGCCGGTTTATTCGCATCTGATCTACGATGTCATCCCCAACCAGTGGATCGAGATCGACCGGCCGGAGATCCTGATCGTTGAAGGTCTCAATGTATTGCAGGCCGGGCGATTGCCCAAGGACGGCAAGGCCGTTCCCTTCGTGTCGGATTTTTTCGATTTCTCGATCTATCTCGACGCCGACGAGGAGGTTTTGCGGGCGTGGTATGTCAGCCGCTTCCTGACCTTGCGCGGCACCGCCTTTGCCGACCCGAAATCTTATTTTCATCGTTACGCCCGGTTTTCCGACAAAGAGGCGGCGGTCACTGCTACGTCGATTTGGAACCGGATCAATCTCGTCAATCTGCACGAAAATATTCTGCCGACGCGGCAGCGCGCCGATCTCATCCTGAAAAAGAGCGAAAGCCACCGGGTCGAGGAGGTGGCGCTGCGGCGCCTCTGAGGCTTACGCCGCGAAAGCAGCGCGGTCGGCGGTGGCCAGCGCCGCGGCAAGCCGGTCGCGGTCGAGCGGCTTGATCAGAAAACCGTCCATGCCGGCTGCGCGACAGGCCTCGCGGTCCTCTGCGGAAGCGTTCGCCGTGAGCGCGATGATCCGCGTCGGCGGGCTGTCGTCCTCGGCCTCGAGCTCCCGGATTCGACGCGTGGCTTGCAGCCCGTCCATGCCCGGCATGTGCAGATCCATCAGCACGCGATCGAATGGCGCGCCGGCTGAGCGTGCGGCACGCCAGCAATCGACGGCGGCGCTGCCGGTCCCGGCCATGGTTGGGCGATAGCCGAGCTTGACCAAAAGCGCGCGGGTGAGCAGCGCATTGATCTCGTTGTCCTCGGCGACCAGGACCGTAAACCCGCTGCCGACTGGCTGTTCGCTCGGCAGTTCGGCGGGTTCGTTCGCGGCGCTAAGTTCGAACCCGTCGTCGCTCGAAAACCGCGCGGCAAGTGAAACGGCGCGCACCGGCTTGATCAAATAGCCGGTGAAGCCGGCCGCCTTGAGAGCTGCGAGTTCATGGCGCATGGCTGGAGTGACGAGGGCTATTCGCCGCGGAATCGCCGCGGCGAGGCCCGCCAATTCGCCGCTTGGCGCCGTGCCGAGGGTCTGATCGACCAGCACTGCGCTCCACGGCTGTTCGGGAAACAGCGCGGCCGCCACCTTCTCGTCAGGCACGATGGTGACGCGCGCACCCCAGCGCTGCAGCCGTCGGGCCAACAAAGACGCTTCGATCGCCGCCGGCGCCACGATGAGGATCTCGTTGCCGGCAAGATCGGGCGCGGCAAACGCCGGTTCGGCGCCATCCTCGGCGCGTGGCAACGCAATGCGCACACGGAATGTCGAACCCTTGCCCGGGGTGCTCTCGATCGCGATGGTGCCAGCCATGCGTTCGACGATCCGCTTTGAAATGGTCAGACCGAGACCGATGCCGCCGAATTTTCGCGTCGAGCCGACGTCGGCTTGCTCGAATTCGAGGAAGATGCGGTTCTGGTCCTTGGCGGCGATGCCGATGCCGGTGTCGCGCACCGAGAGAGTGACTTGATCCGGCTCGCCGTCCGGCTCGACGATGATGGACACGCCGCCGGTCTCGCTAAATTTGATCGCATTGCCGACCAGATTGAACAAGACCTGGCGCAGCCGCGCCGCATCGCCGACGACTCTCGCCGGCAGGCGCTCGTCGACATAACCGCAGATTTCGAGCCCCTTGGCCTGCGCGCGGGGCCCAAGCAGCTCGACGGCCTCTTCGATAAAGGCGGCAAGCGCGAATGGCCGCGGCACGAGATCGAAGCGTCCGGCCTCGATCTTCGCCAAGTCGAGCAACTCTTCGATGAACGACACCAACGTGCCGCCGGATGTCTTCATCGCGGCCAGGTAGGTCGCCTGCTCGGGCAACAGCGACGTGTCGCCCAAAAGATCGGCCATGCCCAATATGCCGTTCAGCGGCGTTCGGATTTCATGCGAGGCCATGGCCAGGAAACGGGATTTCGCCCGATTCGCCGCTTCCGCCTGGTCGCGGGCGTCGGCGAGCGCCTGCTCGGCGATCACGCGATCGGTCACGTCGCGGCCGACGCTCTGCATTTCACTGCCGCGGTCGGCGCGCACGGTGACCTCGCGCCAGGCGATCCAGCGCGCGCCGTCGGGCGTGGCGATTTTCTGGTCATAGGCCCGCGTGCCGTCGGACAACAGCGCAATGTCGCCTTGCTCCTCGACCGGCAACGCGAAGCTGGTGCTCAAAAGATCTTCACGCGGGCGTCCGGCGAGCGCGCAGAACGCGTCATTGGCGTAAGTGATGGCCCCATCGCCGCCGCGGCGCACGATGACGTCGCCTTGCGCCTCGAAGAAGTTTTGCGCGCGCTCCTGCGCTTCCTTGATTTCCCAATTGCGGTCTTCCGCGTCGTCGAGGCGCGCTTCCAAGCGGCGCAGCTCGGCTTTCATCTGGCGGATACGTGAAATGAGGATGCCCATGGCGCCGCATGACGCCCCGAACAAAGCCGCGACCCCGATGGCAAAGGAGTTCGCATCGTAATGTGCCGCGGGCGCCATGGTCCCCGACAGGAAGCCGAAGGCGACCGCAAACGACATCGATGTAATGGCCATCGCGCGGATCAGGAGCGAAAACAGCCGGCGGCTGAAGATGGCGGGTCGTCGCAGTGAGGCGCGTGGCCGCATGGTCCATGTCCCCGCTTGGCGCGGCTCACGCGGACGGCAACAGCGTCCGGGTCCGGTTTATCGATGCGATGGCGCGGATTTTGGCCTATGAACCTTGCGCATCCCTTGCCGTCGGTGACGGCAGGACAAGTAGTGTCGGATGCGATTGGAGGAAGGGTTGATGCTTTGTTAACATGCCACGGGCCCATCGCGGACGCATGGGTTGAATGCTTGGGAACGGCTTTTGGGGCTCAGGGCTTTCAGGATTCATCGGTTTTGGTGCATTGATCGACAGCGCGGCCGGAGAAATCGAATGGACAAAGTTGTGAGTAGCAAGCGCGCGGGCGCGAAATCCGCTCGTGCCGGCCGGCCGACGCGCCCGTCCCGCACCGAGGCCGAGGCCGCCGTGCGCACCTTGATCCGCTGGGCCGGCGATGATCCCGACCGGGAGGGACTGCGCGCCACGCCGGCGCGCGTCGTGCGCGCCTATGAGGAATGGTTCTCCGGCTACAACGACGATCCGCGCGAATATCTCAAACGCACTTTCGAAGAAACCGGCGGCTACGACGAGGTCGTAGTGCTGCGCGACATCCGTTTCGAATCGCATTGCGAACACCACATCGCGCCGATTATCGGACGCGTGCATGTCGGCTACATCCCACGCAACCGGGTGGTCGGCATTTCCAAATTGGCGCGGCTGGTCGAGGTGTTTGCCCGCCGCTTGCAGATTCAGGAGAAGATGACGGCCGAGATTGCGTCCTGTCTCGATACCGTGCTCAAGCCGCATGGCGTCGCCGTGGTTACCGAAGCGACCCATCAATGCATGACCACGCGCGGCGTGCATAAGACCGGCGTCACCATGGTGACCAGCCGGATGCTTGGCGTGTTCCGCGATCACGCCGAGACGCGGCAGGAGTTTTTGGCGGCCATTGGCATGCGCGGGGGCGTCCATGGCAACGGCGCGGGGTAGCTTTTTGCGTTACGCCGCGCGGCGGATCTCATCCGCCAAGGCGCGGTAGGATAGCGCTTCCGCCAGGTGGACGCGGCCGACTTTGTCGAGGCCGTCGAGATCGGCGAGCGTGCGCGCCACCCGCAGCACGCGATGATAGCCGCGGGCGGAAAGCCGCATCGCGTCGGCGGCCTCGCGCAACAACGCCATGCCGCTCGAATCCGGCCGCGCCACGTCTTCCAGCACTGCGCCGGACACGACGGCATTGCTGCGGATATGCGGCAGGCCAATCGCCGCATAGCGCGCGGCCTGGCGGTCGCGCGCCAGCGCCACGCGTTCGGCGATTTTGCGACTGCCTTCGGCGGGAGGCGGCAAAATAAGATCGGCGGCGGTCACCGCCGGCACTTCGATATGCAGATCGATGCGGTCGATCAGCGGCCCCGAAATGCGCGCCTGGTAGTCGGCGGTGCAACGGGTATTGGGGCCGCGGCGGCAGGCAAAGCCCGGTTCGTCGGCGCGCCCGCAGCGGCATGGATTCATCGCCGCGACCAGCATGAAGCGAGCCGGATAGGTGACGCGATGATTGGCGCGCGCGATCGAGACCTCGCCGGTTTCGAGCGGCTGACGCAAGGAATCGAGCGCCTGCGCCTGGAATTCCGGCAATTCGTCGAGGAACAGCACGCCATGATGGGCGAGCGAGACTTCGCCGGGCCGCGCATGCAGCCCGCCGCCGACCAAAGCCGGCATGCTGGCGGAGTGGTGCGGCGCGCGGAATGGGCGCCGATTGGTGAGCGCGCCGCCTTCAATCTCGCCGGCGACGGACGCGACCATCGACACTTCAAGAAGTTCCGCCGGCGCCAGCGGCGGCAGAATTGACGGCAGCCGCGCCGCGAGCATGGATTTGCCGGCTCCGGGCGGTCCGACCATGAGTAGATTGTGGCCACCCGCCGCCGCCACTTCGAGCGCGCGCTTGGCGCTTTCCTGGCCCTTGATGTCGGCAAGGTCGAGCAGCGGGCCGGACTTCTCCAGAATCTTCGGCTGCGGTCGCGACAGCACCTGGGTGCCTTTGAAATGATTGGCGAGCTGAATGAGCGAAGACCCTGCGATGATCTCGATCTCCGGGCTGGCCCAGGCCGCTTCCGGCCCGCAGGCTGCCGGGCACATCAGGCCTTCACCACGCGCATTGGCGCCGATGGCGGCGGGCAGGACACCGGCGACCGGCGCGATCGAGCCGTCGAGGCCAAGTTCACCGAGCACGGTAAAGCCCGCCAGCGCATCATGCGGAATGGCGCCGATGGCGGCCATCAGCCCGAGCGCGATCGGCAGATCGTAATGGCTGCCTTCCTTGGGCAGATCGGCGGGCGCGAGATTGATGGTGATGCGGCGCGCCGGCAGCGCCAGGCCCGAGGCGATCAAGGCTGAACGGACGCGCTCGCGCGCTTCGGAGACCGCTTTATCCGGCAGGCCGACGATGGCGAAAGCCGGCAGCCCGGGCGCAACCTGCACCTGGACATCGACGGGCCGCACTTCGATGCCCTCGAATGCAACCGTGGAGACGCGCTGGACCATGTGCCAATTGCTCGCCCTGCCTGTCCGGCAGAGTAACGCAACCAGCGCTGGCGTCAAGAACATTTAGAGAACAAAATAATTGTGAATTAATTCGACCGCTAATGGTCGATCGCGGCCAAGAGTTCGCGTCGTCCGGCGTCCAGGATTTCATCGGACAAGGGCGTGCCGGTGACGGCGCGGGCCAGGATCAAAGCGCCGATCATCTCGGCGACCGCGGCAACGGCTTTGCGCCGCCGCGCGGCCTTGGTGCGGCCCGGGACAGCGCCGGCGACGATATCGATCAGCGGCTCGAGGCCCTCCGCAAAGCTCGCGCGCACCGGCCTGGCGCAGCGCGCCGCGTCGCTGCTTAGCGCCGCGAAGGCGCAGCCGTGACCAGGATCGTCACGGTGGCGCGGCGACAGGTAATGGTTGAGCAGCGCCGCATAGGGATTTGCCGGCGCCTCGGCGATGACTTTTGCCCAATTCTCGGCGGCACGCGTCATCGTCCGTCGGCTTGCCTGCGCCACCAGATCGTCCTTGGAAGCAAAATGGCCGTAAAAGCCGCCATGGGTCAGATCGGCCGCCTTCATGATGTCGGCCAAGCCGATGCCGTCGAATCCCTTGGCGCGAAACAACGCCCCGGCCGCATCGATGATGCGCTCGCGATTCTCGGCGGCCTTCTGCCGGCTCACTCTCATGACGCGCCTCTGCCATGCACGGGTAATCGGATACTTGACAAATTATATGATGACCGACATCAATAGGCAAGACAAAGATGATGGTCGTCATCTAAACCTTCAGCGCGAACGGAAACACGTCATGGCTTCGACCGCGATCGCGGCGGCGCTGGCCCGCCGCAACATCCACTACGGCTGGGTCGTGGTGGCCGTGACCTTTCTCACGCTGTTGGTCACCGCCGCCGCGATGGGTACGCCCGGCGTGATGATCGTGCCGCTCGAACATGAATTCGGCTGGGAAGACTCGCAGATTTCCTCGGCGCTGGCGCTGCGCATCCTCTTGTTCGGCTTGTTCGGGCCGTTCGCGGCGGCCTTCATGAACCGCTTCGGGGTCCGCCGCGTCATCGTCTGCGCGCTGAC
>JBEKRD010000024.1:0-47836 GCA_049519075.1 Xanthobacteraceae bacterium
GGTCGCACTCGCCCGCGATCATAAGCCCGAACTTGCCGTTATCGACCTGCGGCTTGCCGGTGGTGGATTTGGCACCGAAATCGCCGCTCAACTGGGCGGCCCCGACAGGCTCGGTATCCTCTATGCCAGCGCCAACATCTGTCGTGTCACGCTGAGCGCCGCCGACGGCGAAGCCTGCCTGATCAAGCCCTACAGCGGTCCCGCCCTTCTGCGCGGTCTCGAAATCGTCGCGGAGATCGTCGCCACCGGGAAGGCGTCGCAGCCATTTCCTCCCGGGTTTGTGCTGCTGTCGTCCCCTGAACTCGCAGCCTTAAGCCTTGCGTCATGAGCGAGGGCTTTGCGCGACTGCGGGTTCATCGCCGCGACAGCTACCCCGCCATCTCTTCGGACCAACGCATAGTAGTTATATGCCCGTAGTAATCCCGATCATTTAGGCGTATAGGTCCAAGATCGCCGATAACGCAAGGACCTCGCCGTCGGCGACTGAGAGAGACCAGTCGCACTCCCGGCCGTTTAACGGAGGGAGTCATGCGACCTTTGATAGCCGGCTACATTTCCCAAATCGTGTGCCCGGCGTGTAGCCGCGCAGCATTCTTGATGCGGCGAACGCCAGATCCAGACTGCGTGGACATGCGAGGCGAGCTGCGGACTTTCGAGTGCACGCAGTGCGCGGTGCAAACGGTCATGAGGACGGAGTAGAGTTTCTCGGAGAGGCTCCTGAGCCGCGGCTACACCCGGCCCCGTGTGGTCGAAAGCCGGTCGATTTCAGCCATCTCGGCCGTGCTCAGCCGCCAGTGACCGGCCGCCACGTTTTGCCTGATCTGCTCCGGGTTGCTCGCGCCCGCGATCACGCAGCCGACCACGGGCTTCGACAACAGCCAGCCGAATGCGAGTTCAAGGAGCGAACGGCCGCGTTCGGCGCAGAATGCGCGCAAGTCCTCGACGATGCGGAAATTCTCGTCGTTGAGGAAGCGGTCGGAATAGCGCTTGTGCGACAATCGCGTGCCCGGCGGGATCGGCGCGCCGAACTTATATTTGCCGGTCAACATGCCGCTCGCCAGCGGGAAATAAGGGATCAATGTCAGGCCATGCGCCTGCATGGTCGGAATAAGCTCGGCCTCGATCTGCCGCGACAACAAATTGTATTGATCCTGGCAGGAAACGAAGCGGCGCAGGCCGTTGGCCTGCGCGATCCGTTCCGCTTCGACGACCTGCGCTGCCGGCATGTTCGAACAGCCGATGTAACGTACTTTGCCCTGGGCGATGAGCTTATCGAGCGCGTGCAAGGTTTCCTCGATCGGCGTCGCTGGATCGGGCCGGTGCAGATAATAAAGATCGATCCAATCGGTTTTGAGGCGCTTGAGACTGGCCTCGATCGCGCTCATGACGTAGCGGGCGGAGCCACCTTTCCAGAGCCCGGCGTCGTCCATCGGTAAGCCGAATTTGGTGATGAGCACGACGTCTTTGCGCCGTGCGCCCAGCGCCTCGCCCAAAAATATCTCCGAGCCGCCGTGTTCGCCGTAAGCATCGGCGGTATCGAACAGCGTGATGCCGGCGTCGAGGGCCGCGTGAACGACTTGATGCGCGGCCGCCCGATCGAGCCGGCCGCCGAAATTGTTGCAGCCCAAGCCAATGGGCGCCACCCGCAGTTCCGTCGTGCCGAGCCGACGATCAGCCATGTGCGCTTACCTCCGCACCGCCGAACAGCGTCTCGGCATAGCCGCCGAGGATTGTCTCGCGCTCACCCGGCGCGATGGACAAGGCTTTGACCCGGGCGACGCAATCCAGGTTTCCCATGTCGAACGGATAGTCGCTCCCCAACAGCACGCGATCGTGCCCGACGCTGCCGATGAGAAATTCAAGCGCGGGCTTCGAGTGCAGAATGGTGTCGTAGAATAAGCGGCTAAGCGAGGCCCCGGGCGGATTTTTGAGATGCACCTTGGCTTCGCCGCGCACCACCCAGCCATGCGCGAACCGGCCGGCCTGATAGGGCACAAAGCCGCCGCCATGCGAGAGGCAGATCTTCAAGCGCGGATGGCGTTCGAGCACGCCGCCGAACACCAGGCAGGCGGCAGCGATCGTCGTCTCGAACGGCAGCCCCACCAGGTTCTTCAGATAATAGGCGCCGAGCCGGTCGCCGGCCGCGCCGGCATGCGGATGAATGAAAAGGAAGGCGCCGAGCTCCTCCGCGCTTGCCCAGAACGGCTCCAGCGCCGGATCGTCGAGATTGCGGCCATTGACGTTGCTGCCGATCATGGCGCCGCGCAGGCCAAGTTGCGTCATCGCGCGCTTGAGCTCGTCGGCGGCGGCCTGCGGCGCTTGCAGCGGCACGCTGCCGAGACCGAAAAAGCGATCGGGCTGGCGGCGCGCCACCGCCGCGATCTCCTCGTTCTGGAGACTGGCAGAAGCCAGCGCCAGCGACGGGTCGTGCTCATAGAAGAATGTAAACACCGTCGGCGACAGCAGCTGGACGTCGACCGCATTGGCATCCATGTCGCGCAATCGCAAGTCCGTATCCCAGATTTCGCGCGGCAGCGGCTGCTGCACGACCTTGCCGCCGATCTCGAGCGTGGCGCCGTGCTCGTCGAGGTTTTTCAGAAGCGGCGCCACCGCGGCCGACTCCTTGGCCAGACGCCGCATCGCCTCCTCGGTCAGAATATGGGTATGGGAATCGATGGTGCGAACCGTCCTCATTGTTGCTCCACGTCACAGATGAATCGCACAACGCTGCGCCGGTCAATTCGCCGTCAGGTTCGCTTCGGCGATGACGCTCCGCCATTTGCCGACTTCCGCTGCGATCAGGGTCTTGAGCTCCGCGGGGCCTTTGCCGGACACGGCAAAGCCGGTCTTGAGCAGTTGTTCGCGGAGCGCCGGATTGGCCAGCACTTTGACCGCCGCATTGCCGATGCGCGCGGCGATGGCGCTCGGCGTCTGCGCCGGCGCCAAGAGGACCTGCAAGGTTTCGGATTCGGCGTTGCGAATCCCGGCTTCTTCCATGGTCGGCACGTCCGGCAGTTCGAACCAGCGTTGCGCGCCGGTCTGCACCAGCGCCCGCAGCTTGCCGGCCTTGATCAGCGGCATGGCGGCCGAAATATTGACGCCGGCGAGATCGGTGGTGCCGCTCAGCGCTGCCTGTGCCGCCGGCCCGGCGCCGGTATAAGGCACGTGAACGAGCACGATGCCGGCGCGCAGGTCGAGCAATTCGACACCGAGCTGCGAAATGCTGCCGATGCCCGGGCTTGAGAAAGTAATACGGCTCGGATTGGCTTTGGCGCGTTTGATCAAATCGGCAAAATCGGCGATGTCGCTTTCGCTGCGCGTCACGATGGCATCCGGCGAACCGCCGAGATCGGCGACCGGCGCGAAGTCGGTTTCGGGATCGTAGCTGTCGGGCCGTTTCAACAGCTTGTTGACGAAAATGACGCTCGAGGCCACCAGCAGCCGATAGCCGTCGGGATTCGACTTTGCCACATAAGCGATGCCGACATTGCCGTTGGCGCCGGCGTGATTTTCGACGATGACCGGCTGCCCGAGTTCTTCGGCCAATGGTCCGCTGATGACCCGCGCGATCAGGTCGCTCGCCCCGCCCGGCGCAAACGGTACGATGATCCTGATCGGGCGATCCGGAAATGCCGCATTTGCCGAGGCCGGCCACAGCGCCGGGAAGGCAATCATGCCGGCGGCAACGAACCCGAGCAGCGCGCCGATCGATCGGCGCGCCGTCGGCCGATCCCATGTCGTTATGGTCAGCATGGCACGTCCCCCCCTTCGTGTTCGTTATCCGCTTGATCTTCCGGCAATGAGCGGAAGATCAGCTCCGCACTAGCCCGAGGATTTGCCGCGCCTCCTTCGGCGTCGCCACGTCGCGGCCCAACCCCTGCGCGATCTTGACCATGCGCTCGACCAGAACCGCATTGTTCTTCGCGAGCTCCCCCGGCGCGATATAGGGATTGTCCTCGTAGCCGACGCGGACGTGGCCGCCGAGCGAGACCGCGAGCGACAGCAGATCCCACTGCTTTTGCGGCGACATCACGCTCACATTCCAGATGCAGTTCTTCGGCAGGTGATCGACCATGTAGATCAGCGCCTTCTCGGTCGGCGGCGTCCAGGTGCCGCCGGGCCAGCCGAGAAACAGCGTCGTATAGGCTTTTTCCTTGAGGTAACCCTGCTTGCGGATGAATTCGAGATTCCAGAACGCGCCGGTGTGGAAGCATTCGACTTCGAGCTTCACTTTGTGCTCTTCGGCGGCCTTGGCGTAAGCGAGCAGCTCTTCCACCGGATGGATCGCCATCATCCGCTTGGGCGGAAACTGCGGGTCGGGATTGAAGTATTCGTCATGCGCGTTGAAGGCGACCGCCATCATGTCGGGGCCAAGCCCCATCAGCTTGACCTTCTCCTCGATCCGGGCGCTCGCGACGCCGAACTGCATGACCGGGCTGCTCTTGGCCAGGATCGCGTCGTTGAGCCGTTTCCAGCCCTCCTGATTCATCCGCGACACCTGTCGGCCGTCGGCCTGCATCGATTCTTCGAGCGTGCGAATGCCATGGATGTGGGCGATGGCGGCGCCGGCGCTGAGGCCGTCCAGATATTGCTGCGCCACGCCCTCGATGTCTTCCTGCGGCGGGCAATAGTGGTTGATCGGATAGGAGGTGCGCGAGTCGCAGGCGACAGTGATGATTAGTTTTTCCATGGATTTCCAGCCTTCGCTTACATTGAGTTGTTGTTATTGCAACAGGTCATTGAGGACTTTGGCACCGAGGTCAAGCGTGTCGAGGCCGCTTTGCGAACAGGACGCCCATGCAATCGCCGGTAACGCCGTCGGACGGGCGCGTGGATTCCGCTCGCCCCCGGCGTAAATTCAGCTTAAGCTTGCGGTTGATCGAACGCATGCGCGACCCGACGGAATAAAAGTCCTCAGACCGTGAGGCGATCCGGCGCCAAGTCTCGCAGGTGTCACATTGGGAGGGCGAGATGATAAAGCAAACGACTTTTGTCTTTGCGCTGTTGTTCCTCGTCGGCGCAGTCGGAGCTTCGTCGGCGCAGACATTGAGCTTTGCCGAAGCGATCGACCAGCTTGCCGCCGCCTGCCGCACCGATCTGCAGAAATATTGCAAGGGCGTCGAGCTCGGAGGCGGGCATCTCAAGGCCTGTCTCGACGGCCATCAAAACGTCGTATCGCCGCAGTGCCAGCAGACCCGCATGGCGGTCTATGCGTCGATCTCGCGGCGCATCGCGGCGCAGCGCAATATCGGCGATATTTGCGGCGCGGATATCGAGCGATTGTGCGGCACGTCGCATGCCGACGCGCATCTCGTGGAATGCCTGCTCAGCGTCTCGCCAGCGGCGATGAGCCCGCAATGCAACCAGACCTTCACCGACACGGGTTGGCGTACGGAAAGGGCTCAGCGATGAAACCCCATCATATTTACGTTGCGTTCGCGCTGGGCCTGATGGTCGCGTTGACGGCTGCGGTCGCGGACACGCGATTGAGTTCGGGTCAAATTTCCGACAGCTTGCAGGGCGTCAGCGACACTCAGCTGTCGCTGACCGCCGCGCAACTGCGTCAGGGCGCCTTGGATTACATCCACAGCCATCCCGGTCAGAGCGCCATGGGGCGGCCCGAACTTTATCCGCAACTCGATAAGCTCGCGCAATTCACCGTGGAGGTTAATTTCGATTTCAATTCCGCGGCCATTCGGCCGGAATCCTACCGCAACGTCGGCGCGATCGCAGATGCCCTGCATAATCCGATCCTGCTCGGTTATGGCATCCTCGTGATCGGCCACACCGATGCGGTCGGCGGCCGCGAGTACAATCTGAATCTGAGCCAGCGGCGCGCGGAGGCCATCCGGGAAGCCTTGATCGACCCGTTCGGGGTCAATCCCGGCGTGCTCCAGGCGGTCGGCCTCGGCGAAGAACAATTGCGCGATCCAAGGCATCCGACTTCGGGGGTCAACCGGCGGGTCCAGCTTATCAATATCGGCAAGCGCTTCTGCTTCGGACGCTCAGGCGAGCAATTTCAGTGTCCGTAAAAACATGGTCCGTGAAAACATGGCGACGCGTCGCTCAAAGACTTGAACGCGCGTCGCCGTAATCTCGATCGGGTATTCGACGCTACGCTTCCAGCGCGCCGCCGCGTCCAGTGCCGAGCCCCTTCATGAAGCGGCTGCGGATCAGCGCCGGGTCGCGCGGGGTCTGGCCCTTGCCGGCCTCGTCGTCGATCCTGACCGCCAATAAAATCGGCCCGCCGTCGTCGAAGCGCCGGTCGAGCAACCGCTCGAAATGCGCCTCGTCGCGCACCCATTCGCTGGCGGCGACGCCCGCACCGCGCGCGACCGCGACGATATCGGTGACGCCGGCGGTCGCCGTCGCCTGCTTGCCAGTGATCTGATAGATGCCATTGTCCCAGATGACGATGGTGAGATTGCGCGGCTTCATGGTGGCGATGGTGGAGAGGCAGCCAAGCCCCATCAGGATCGAGCCATCGCCTTCGAGCGCGATGACGCCGCGCTCGGGCTGCGCCAGCGCGACGCCGAGCGCGATCGGGCAAGCCAGCCCCATGCTGCCGAGCATGTAGAAATTCTGCGGCCGATGGCCGGCCGCGAACAGGTCGAAATTGGTGTTGCCGATGCCGGCGATGACCGCCTCATCGTGCTTGAGCTTTTGCACCAGCAGCTTGGTCAGCGCCGTGCGGTTTAGAATCTTCGCCAGGGCCCGGTCGGTGCTCACGATGATCCTTTTACTGTTTCAGTTTGGCGCGCGCCGCCGGATTGCCGCCGGTCAATAGCGGCGACAGGATGAAGGCCACCGGGGCCTGCGTCGAGAAAGCCTGCTTGATCGAGGAGTCGACGATGAATGACATGGTCGTTTCGTCGGTCAACGTGTGGTGCGTGATGCCGAGCGCGTCGAGCGTCGGCCGCATGGTGCGCGCCACCAGCGACTGGCCGATGTTGAACTCGCCCATGGTGCCGCGCTCGGATATCACCATGATGGTCGGGATCTGGTAGGGTACAGAGAGCGAGGCGAGCGCATTGGCAATGAGCGCAAAGCCCGAGGTCTGCATCATCACCGCGCCGCGCAGGCCCGCCATATAGGCGCCGGTCACCGCGCCGATAGCCTCGTCCTCGCGCGTCGCCCCGAGCGAAAGGAAATAATTATCGGCGTTGACGCCCGTAAGCAGCGGCGTGAGCACATTGTCAGGCACATAGGTGATGAGGCGGACGTCATTGTCCTTCAACAGGCCAAGGAGCGTGTCGGACCAGGTCATTTCATCCCCAATTTCATTTCATCCCCAATTTCATTACATCCCCCCGGGCTGTGGTTTTGGTGACTGGCCGGCCTTTGTGACCGACATGACAATGGGCCCAACCACGGGCTAGGCTTGGCGGCGGGCTAGATATATCGACCGGCAGCGGCCAGCGGCGCAACAAGAAAATGGAGGCTGCCTTGATGCGGGAGGATCGGGTGTGGCGGAGGCTTGCGCCCTTGGCTGTACTGGCCATGCTTGCCGCGGGCGTTGTCGTCGATTGGCCAGCTGCGGCGGACGATTACCCGAACAGGCCGATCGTCCTTGTCATTCCGCTGCCGCCGGGCGGCACCAACGACATCATGGCGCGGGCTGTCTCGGATAAGATGAGTGCGGCGCTCGGCCAGAAGATCGTCATCGAGAATCGCAACGCCGGCGGGAACGGCACCGCCGGCACGCGTCAGATCGCGCATGCCGCAGCCGACGGCTACACGCTCATTCTCGGCTATACCTCGACGCTCGCCACCGGCCCGAACTTTTACAAGGACGTCGGCTACGATCCGCGCAGGGATTTCGCTCCGCTTGGGCTGATCGCGTCGGCGCCGGCGCTGCTGTTGGCGTACAAGGATGTGCCAGTTCACACCGTCGGCGAACTGATCGCGTTGATGAAAAACTCCAAGGACCCGTATCAGGTTGCGACACCGGGGGCCGGTTCGGTGAACTACTTCGCCTCGGTGCTGTTCGCGCAGCAGGCTGGCGTCAAGGTCGAACAAATCATCGAGAAAGGCTCCAACCCGCTGATCACCGACATGATGGGCGGCTTCGTCAAAGTGGGCTTTAATCCGATACCGGTGTCGCGCGCGGCGATCGACGGCGGTTATGTTCGCGCGCTGGCGGTAACATCGAGCAAGCATTCGACGTTGATGCCTCAATTGCCGACGCTTGCGGAATCCGGATTGCCGGGCTTCGATGCGACGCTCAGTTACGGGCTGCTCGCGCCCGCCGGAACGCCGCGGCCGATCGTCGAGCGGCTGAACAAGGAATTGCGGGCGGCGCTGGGCAACGAAGAGGTGCGCCAGCGCATCATCAACGAAGGCGGCGAACCGGAGCCGACCACGCCGGAACAACACGCCGCGGTGATCGACAGCGAGGAAACCAAATGGTCGGACGTGATGCGCGAGGCCGGCATCAACCCGCAATAAGGGTCGGACCGCAGGCCGCAGGTGTTAGAGCAATTGCCCAAGGCCGTCGTGGAACGGATAGGGGCCGTCGAAGTCTCCGATCGGCACCCAGTGCGTGACGAGGGTGCCGAAACCTTCGCCCGGACGCCACGCATGCAGATGAAATGCCGGCGGTTCGAGATTGAATGATGGCGGCAGGCGAGCGTCGAGATCGAGCGCCACGGCATGGCTGGGTGCCGGGCAAATCGTCGCGGCGACGCCCGCAAATGTTGTCAGCGTCGCCCGGTGAACATGGCCGGCGGCGACCAATCGCGCCCTCGCATGCCGGCGCAGAATGACGCCGAGATCGCCGGCATTGCGCAGGCCGATGGCGTCCATATGGGCAATCCCGGTCGCGAACGGCGGATGATGCAGGAACACAAGTGCCGGGCGGGTCGATGATGCGCGCAGCGTCGCGTCGAGCCAGGTCAGCGTTGCGGCGTCGAGCTCGCCATGGTGCGCGCCGGGCACGGTGGAATCCAGCATCACGACATCGATGTCGCCGACCGCGCGGACGGAATTGAGCGGGCCTGACGGCTGCGCGTATCCCACGTCGGTCAAAGCTGCGCGCATCAAAGCGCGATCGTCGTGATTGCCCGGGACGGCCGCAAACGGGATCGCAAGCGGATCGAGCAGGCGGACCAAGTGATCGTATTCCTGTTGCAGCGGCGTATCCACGAGATCGCCAGAGATCACAACCAGATCCGGCCGCGGCACAAACCGGTTGAGCGCGGCGATACAGCGCGTGAGTGCTGCGCCAGTGTCGACGTGGCGGTAAGCGAACATGCGCGACGGCTTGACGTGCAGATCGGAAATTTGCGCAATCAAAATGCCTGCGCTCACGACACATCTCCGGGCAGTAAGCGGACCGCGGCCGGATCGACCGATAATCCAACGCGGTCGCCGGCCGCGATGGCAATCGAATTTGGCACATCGACCGTGAGCGGCTTTTCGGCCGCGCCGCTGATCGAGGCCCTTTGGCGATCGCCGACAAAGCTGACGCGGTCGACCTGACCCGACAGAATTGCACCGTCGGCTGCGACAATGGCGATGGATTCCGGCCGGATCATCGCCGTTACCGCGCCGCTATTTGTACCGTCCGCGACCGGCAAGCGGCCGCCGGGCAGGATAAGCGCTCCGGCGTCGCAGCGCGTCTCGACGATATTGGCGGCGCCGATGAATTCCGCGACGAAACGGTTTGCCGGCGCGAAATAGACGTCGCGTGGCGATCCGATCTGGGCAATCGCGCCCTTGCGCATGACCACGATCCGGTCGCCGAGTGCCATCGCTTCGCTCTGATCGTGAGTCACGTAGATCGCGGTGATTCTCAGCGTGCGCAGCAGGCGATCGAGTTCGCCGCGCAGCCGTTCGCGCAAAGCGGCGTCAAGCGCGGTGAGCGGCTCGTCGAGCAGCAAAACGCTCGGCCGCACCGCAACCGCGCGCGCCAGCGCCACGCGTTGGCGCTGTCCGCCCGACAATTGATCGATGCGGCGATGCTCCAGCCCTCCGATGCCGGTGAGCACGACAAGCTCGGCCACGCGTGCCTTGCGTTCGGCATCGGCGATGCCGCGAATCTTCAGGCCGTAGCCGATATTTTCGGCGACGTTCATATTGGGAAACAGGGCGTAGGATTGGAACACCATGCCGACATTACGCCGCTCGATCGGCACTCGGGTCACGTCGATCTCGTTGAAATGCACGCTACCACCAGCGTCCGGCCTCTCAAGTCCGGCAATGATGCGCAGTAACGTGGTCTTGCCGCAGCCGGACGGACCGAGCAGCACGACGGTCTCGCCGCGCGCGAATTGCAGTGTGACCGGATCGAGCGCGCGCGTGCCGTCGGCAAAGGTCTTGGCGCAGGCCTCGACGCGAACCGCGACGCCATGCCCGCTCATCGCCGCCAACCCAGTGTGTTGCCGCGGGAACCCGCGAAGATCTGCATGGCGATCAAGAGCGGAATGATCATGACGAAAAACACCAGCGTATAGGCCGAAGCAACTTCCAGCCGCATCGAGGCGTAGCTGTCGGCCAGTCCGACCGGCAACGTCTTGGTCAACGGCGTATGCAGCATCCAGGTCAGATTGAATTCGCCAAGCGACAGCGTCACCACCATCAGCGATCCGGCCAAGATGCCGGGCCGCGCGTTCGGTACGATCACATCGCGAAACCGCCGCCACAGCGAGGCGCCGAGCGAGGCCGCGCCTTCATCGAGCGTTTTGACGTCAGTGGCGGCAAACACCGCCATCACCGAGCGAACCATGAAGGGCAGGGTGAAGATCGCGTGCCCGACGAGGATGAACAGCCAGGAGCGGCGGAACTCGCTAAAGCCGCCGTAGGTGAGCAACAATGCCAGCGCGATCGCGAGGCCCGGGATCGCCAGCGGCAGGGTGATGATCTCTTCGATCGCGCGCGATAACCGACCACTGCGCAGGTGCAGAGCATAGGCGGCTGGGACGCCAACGACCAAGGTAACAATAAGCGTGGCCAGCGCGATGACGAATGAGCGGAAAATCGTGTCTGGGTAGAGCTGCCAAACCTGCTCCACCCACTGTAAGGTAAGGCCCGATTGGATGCCGCGGAAATAATTGACCGTCACCCCGGCCAGCATGGACAGAAACGCCGGCACGATGAGAAACGCCGCGACCACCAGCGTGAACAAGAGCTGCGCGGCAAAGATCGGCTGGTTGCGTATTGGGCTCATCCGCTGGCCGCCACGGTGGCGCCGCCATAGCTGCGGGCGAGCGCGAGAATGGCCCAGGTCACGAGGCCGAGCCCGACCGACAGCGCGGCGGCGATCGCGATGTTCGCCGACAAAGTGAACTCGGTGTAGATCAGCATCGGCAAGACGTCGATGTTGGTGGCGAGCGTAAACGCCGTGCCGAAGGCGCCCATCGCCGTGGCAAAGGCGATGGCGCCGGAGGCGATGAAGGCGGGGGCCAGCGCCGGTACAATCACGTCGCGACAGACGGCCCATGGTCCCGCGCCCAATGCGCGCGCCGCTTCCTCAAGGCTTGGATCCAATTTCTCCACCGCCGCCATGATGGTCAGAAGTACGCGCGGTATCGAGAAATAGAGGTAGCCGAGAAACAGGCCTTCGATCGAGTAAGCGAAAACTTCCTTGTCGCCGAACAAGCGAAGCGTCACTTCGCCGACCAAGCCCTGCCGTCCGGCCAGCAAGATGATCATGAAACCGACGACCACGCCGGGAAAGGCGAGCGGAAATGTCAGCATGGCGACCAACAGCGCGCGGCCGGGAAAGGTGTGGCGCTGCAAAAACAGCCCGCTGACGGTCGCGATCACCAGCGTGGCGACGGTGGTCGCTGCCGCCAATAATACGGTGTTGATCAAAGTCCCGCGATAACGCGGCTCCAACAAAATGGCCGCATAGGCGGAAAGCCCCAGATCACCGTTTGCGCCCGCGATCACCAGACGCGCCATCGGCAGCACGAAGAACGCCATAACCGTGATAGCCAGCGGCAGGAAGCAGAGGTTAACGAACGTCTTGGTCGTCATGAGCGATTGTGTTCCGGCGCGGCGGACGACGATGGTGCATCATCTCACCTCGCTGAGGTAGCGCTCGGTGAATGCATTTTGCACCGTTTCCAATTTTGACCAGTCCACGTTCTTGGCGCGGGCATAATCGCGGTCCGGCAGGAATTTGCTCTTCACCGCTTCCGGCATTTGGATCGGCCGGGACGGGCGCAAATAGGCGTTGGCCCACATCGCCTGGCCCTTGTCGGACAGGAAGTAGTCCAGGACCTTCTCGGCCTTGTCCTTGTCGGGTGCGTTCTTCACCAGACTTGTGACATAGGGGAAGACCACGGTGCCCTCGCAGGGAATAACGAAGGCAAAATCTCCGGTGTCGCCATATTTGGCACGGTAAGCGTTGAAGTCGTAATCGAACAGAATTGGGATTTCGCCGGACACGACACGGGCATAGGAAGTTTGCTTCGGTACGATCGGCTGGTTTTTGTGCAGGTCTTTGAAGAAGTTCACCGCCGGCGACATATCGCTGTCGGTGCCGCCGAGCGCGACGTTGAGCGCAACGGCGCCGACATAGCCGACAGCGGCCGAGGACGGATCGAGATAGCCGACCATGCCCTTGTATTGCGGCTTGAGCAGGTCTTTCCAGCAGGCCGGCACCGGATTGCCGCCAAGCGCGTCCTTGTTGACGAAGAGCCCGAGCGTACCGGAGTGAATGGTCGTCCACGCCCCGTCGGGATCTTTCAATCCAACCGGCACCTCGGCCCAGCCTTTCGGCTTGTACGGCTCGATCACGCCGAGGGCTTTCGACTTGATGCCGAAATTGACGCCGTAATAGACAATGTCGGCGACCGGATTGTTCTTTTCCGCGATGATCTGCGAGAGTGACTGGCCGGAATTCTTGTTGTCGAAGGGAATGTCGTAGCCAAGGTCGGTTTTGATCGCTTTGAGCATGGACGCGAAGTCGGCCCATTGCGGCGGGCAGTTATAGCAAATCACGTCGGCGGCCTCGGCCGGCCTGTGTGCAGCTATCGCCATCAGCGAAATTAAGATGAAAGCCGCGATCCCCTTGCCCATTGCTTCGCTCCCCAAAAATCCCGTTATGCCGTGGTGCGTTCGATTTAGGCCCACGATAGTATTGCAAGCCGATGACAGGCGCGACCCGGAGGTAGAGTTCATGTCGAAGGCGCGCGAGATATTGATGGCGTTGGGGGCGGCCGCGATCGTTGTTGCGCTCGTCGCGGCGCTACGCCCGGCCGCTGCGGCTGATTACCCGACCCGCCCGATCAGGCTATTGGTGCCCTATGCGGCCGGCGGCGGCAACGACGTCATGGCGCGGATTGCCGCCGACAAGATGAGCAGGACGCTCGGCCAGCAGATCGTGGTCGAGAACCGCGGCGGCGCCGGCGGCTCGATCGCGACGCGCGATGCGGCGCGGTCAGCGCCGGACGGCTACACGCTTGTCATCGGCGGCACCGGCACGCTCGCCGTCGATCCGACGCTCTACAAGGATCCGGGTTACGATCCGCGCAAGGACTTTACGCCGATCGGCCTCATCGCTAAGAGCGCGCTGGTGATCCTGGTGAACCCCGCGCTGCCGGTCTATTCGGTGGCGGACCTGATCGCCTTGGCGAAGAAAGAGCCTGGACGGCTCAATTATGCCTCTGCTGGCGTCGGCAGCGGCATGCATCTCGGCACGGTTTATTTCGCCAGCGAAGCCGGTATCGACATGACGCATATCCCCTACAAAGGAACCGGGCCGGCGCTCACCGATCTCGCCGGCGGACATGTCTCGGTCTACTTCTCGTCGATGCCTTCGGCCATCGGGCTCGTCAAGGACGGCACGGTGCGCGCGCTCGCGGTGACCGATAGCAAGCGCTCGCCGCTGTTTCCGGATCTGCCGACGGTGGCCGAGGCGGGCGTGCCCGGCTACGAAGCCGTACTGCATTACGGCATTACGGCATTACGGCATTGTGGCGCCGGCCGGCACGCCGCGCCCGATCGTGGAACGGCTTAACGCGGCGCTGCGTGAGGCCGTCAACTCGGCCGAACTCAAGGCGAAAATCGCAGCCGACGGCGCCGAGCCGCTCGCCAGCACGCCGGAAGAATACGCGGCTGATATCGACCGCGAGGAAATCAAGTGGTCGGCGATTGTGAAAAAGTCCGGAGCGACAGCGGAGTGAGTGCAGCGGTGGTCACAGAACCGGGACTTTCGCGATCGGCCGGACTGTTGCGCGCGATCTTACTGCTCACCGCCATTGCGGCGACGGCCGGTATTGCCGTTGCCGCCGATTATCCGACGCGGCCGATCACGCTGATCGTTCCTTATCCGGCCGGCGGCGGCAACGATGTGATCGCGCGGCTCGTTGCCGCCAAGATGAGCGCGAGCCTCGGTCAGCCGATCGTGATCGAGAACCGCGGCGGTGCCGGCAGCACCATCGGCACCCGCGACGCCGCGCGAAGCGCGCCAGACGGCTATACGCTCATGATCGCGACGAGCTCGCTTGCCATCAATCCGTCGCTTTATCCCGATGCCGGCTACGATCCCAAGGATTTCGCCGCCATCGGATTGATCGCATCGAGCCCAAGTCTCGTTCTGGTGCCGCCGTCATCGCCGGTGCACTCGATTGCTGACGTGATCGCACTGGCTCGCCACGATCCCTCCAGGCTAGATTTTGCCTCGACCGGGACCGGCACCAGCACGCATCTTGCGGCTGAGTTGTTTGCCGCGATGGCGGGCATTCAGATTACCGCCGTACCCTATAAGGGCGTGACGCCCGCGCTCACCGATCTCATGGGCCGCCAGGTGATGCTGATGTTCTGCCCGATGGCGAGCGTCGTCGGACTGGCGCGGCAGGAGGCGGTGCGCGCGCTTGCGGTGACCGGCGCCAAGCGCTCGCCGCTGTTCCCGCAGCTTCCGACCGTCGCCGAAGCAGGACTGCCCGGTTACAATGCGGAACTGCATTACGGTCTCGTCGCGCCGGGCGGCACGCCCGGGGACATCATTGCCAAGCTCAACGCCGTACTGAACAACGCGCTTGCCGACGACAATGTCCGCAACCGACTTGCCGTCGACGGCGCCGAGATCAAGCCCGGCACGCCGCAGGCTTACGCCGACGATATCGCCGCCGAGGAAGCCAAATGGTCGGCGATCATCAAAAAAGCCGGCGTTACGATGCAATGACAACGAAGAGGCAGTCATGAATTTTGAATTCACTGCCGAGCAAACGCAGTTTGCCGAATCGGTCCGGCGCTTTGCCAACGAACACCTCGCCGACGGCGCGCTCAAGCGCGCGCACGATCCGGGCTTTCCCTTCGCCGTCGCGGAGCTCATGGCCAAGCAAGGCCTGATGGGCATCACGCTGCCGCAAGGCGAAGGCGGCCAGGGCGGCACGCTGATGGACGCCGTGATCGCCATCATGGAGGTCGCCGCCGCATGCCCGCGCAGCGCCGATGTCGTGCAATTCGGTAATTTCGGTCCGATCCGCACCTTTGCCGAATATGGCACGCCGGCGCAGAAGGCGCGCTGGCTGGGCGACTTGCTCGCCGGCCGCATGGTCATGAGTCTTGGCATGACCGAGCCGGACGCCGGCTCCGCGCTGACCGATCTTGCGACCAGCGCGCGCGCCGACGGCGCGCATTACATTATTAATGGCAGCAAAGTCTTTTCCACATTCAGTCCCGACGCGCAGATTTTCCTCATCTATGTGCGCTTCGGTCCCGGCGTCGGCGGCATCGGCTCGGTGCTGATCGAGCGCGGCACGCCCGGATTTTCCGTCGGCGCGCCGCGGGCTTTCATGAGCGACGAGGAATGGTGCGAGCTTTGCTTTGCCGACTGCCGCATTCCGGCAGAGAACGTTTTGCTCGGGCCCGGCGGCTTCAAGAAGCAGATGGCGGGCTTTAACGTCGAGCGGCTCGGCAATACGGCTCGCTCGCTCGCGTATGGCCGCTACGCGTTCAACTTGGCGCGCGACTACGCTGGAACGCGTCATCAGTTCGACCGGCCGCTGTGTGAATTCCAGGGCTTGCAGTGGAAATTCGCCGACATGGCGATCAAACTCGAAAGTGCGCAACTCTTGCTCTACCGCGCCGCGACCAACGCCGACCGCGGCATGCCGTCGGCCTATGAAACCGCACTCGCCAAGGCCGCTTGCAATCAAGCGGGCTTTGAGGTCGCGAGCGAAGCGGTGCAGATCATGGGCGCGCTAGGCTATAGCCGGGACACGCTGGTGGAATATTGCATGCGACGAACCCGCGGCTGGATGATCGCCGGCGGTTCGATCGAGATGTTGAAGAACCGTATCGCGGAGCACGTGTTCGACCGCCGCTTCGATCAGCGCAAGCGGCCGCCCGCGAAGGCGGAGTGAAGGCCTTATCAGCCTCGGCCACGGCCGAAAGCGAACAACAACCAGATGACGGCGCCTGCGCCTGCGATCAATGCCGCGATGTCGGTCATCCGTCCGGGCCAGAGCACGGTCAGGAGTGCGAGCGCCGCGAGCAGGATATTAATGGCGAAGACGCGCCCCACCACGTCGATCACGGTGAAGCCGCGGTCGGTGGCACGCTGATAGAAATGTGTGCGGTGCGCCTGCCAGATTTGCTCGCCAGCGCCAAGCCGGCGCAACAGCGTGATGGTAGAGTCGGCCAGATAGTATAACGGCAACAACAGCGCCGCGGCGCGGCCGCCATGGCCGGCAAGGACAACGAGAAGCCAACCGAGCACAAGCCCGATCGGCAGGCTGCCGACATCGCCAAGGAACAGCTTCGCCACCGGGCGATTGAAAAAGCCAAATCCGACCATGGCGCCGCAAAGGCAAAGGCTCATGCCCACGGCCTGCGGCGGCAACACGCCCAACCAGCCGATCGCCGCGAGCGCCGCGGTCAGCGGCACGACTTCCGCCACCGTCATCCAGTCGAGCCCGTCCATGAAATTCACCAGATTGACGAACCACAGCCCGCCGATCACGAGCAGAACGCGCTCGGCCCACCATGGTATGATCGGCACGATGTGCAAATCCGCTGGCAGGGCAAAGATGACCGCCGCGACCGCCAGCATTTGCAGCAACAGCCGCGGCGCGACGTCGATCGGGCGGACGTCGGCCACGGCGCCGACGCCTGCCATCACAATAATGGCGGCGAGCAGCACCACGGGCGGTGCAGCGCTGGTGGCCCCGGGCGGTATGAAATCGGTCGCAAAAAGCGGCGAGGCGTAAGCAACGGCGATCGTCGCTGCGACGACCGCAATGCCGCCGCCTTGCGGCGTCGGCACCTGATGCGACGAACGGGCATTTGGTCTCGCCAATGCGTAGCGCTGCAGCCATGGCCGTATGAGAACAATAAGACCGGCGCAGACAATCGCGGAACAGGCCGCAGTCGCTGTGCCGAAGGCAACCAACATGGCCGAACTCAGGCGCGCCTGCCGAACATCGAAGATTCCACGAGGTTGCAGACGATGTGCGCCGCGGTGATGTGAATTTGCTGAATCAACGGCGTTTCCTGTGACGTCGCAAACAGACAGACATCGCAAAGGTCCTTCATCGCGCCGCCGCTGGCGCCGGTGAATCCCATCGTGGTTATACCGAGGTCGCGCGCCGCGCGCAGCGCCGCAAGGATGTTGGGCGAGCGTCCCGACGTGGAAATCGCCAGCAGCCCGTCCCTCTTCTTGCCAAGCCCGCGGATCTGCCGCTCGAACACCAGCTCGAAGCCGTAGTCGTTGCCGATCGCGGTGAGCACCGAGGTGTCGGTGGAGAGCGCGATCGCCGGCAGCGGCGCACGGTCGAAATTCAATCGCGACAGAAATTCTCCGGCGATGTGCTGCGCGTCTCCGGCGCTGCCGCCGTTGCCGGCGATCATGAGCTTGCCGCCGGAGCGGAAGATATTCTCGATCAGGTCGGCAATGGTGCGGATCGCGCGATGGAGTTGCTCGTCGCCGGCGGCGCGTTCAAGCGTCGAAACCGAGTGACGAAAATAGGTCGCGACCGGATCGTCAGTTGCTTTGTCCATCGATAGCTCACCTGCCGGGTCGCCGGTGAACCGGCTCAGAAACTCTGGCGCATCTCGACGCTTTTA
The DNA here is from genome assembly GCA_049519075.1 of Xanthobacteraceae bacterium. Classification (GTDB taxonomy): domain Bacteria; phylum Pseudomonadota; class Alphaproteobacteria; order Rhizobiales; family Xanthobacteraceae; genus BOG-931. The sequence goes on from JBEKRD010000024.1 coordinate 18,019, forward strand.
GCGGCGGCCCTTAGTCGTGGCAAGTTGTGGGTCTTTAAGGCGTCGCCGCACTGGCGATAGACGTCGAAATCAGCGCTGGACCGCAATCGGATTTGGAATGTATACGAGCGCCTGTTGGTGTGAAATTGTGCGATGTCCGTTGAGAAAGCGACATTGGAGCCAGTCCAGGCGACGGCCGATCAGGGATCGGCGATGTCGTTGTCGGTGATATTGCCGAATTTCAATCATGGCCGCCTGATTGCGCGCGCGCTTTATGCGCTGTTGAACCAAACGCCTCCGGCCCTCGAAATCATCGTGGTCGACGATGGGTCGACCGACGACAGTGTGGCCGTGGTCGAGGATTTGCAGCGCCGCTACGGCTCGATCCGGCTAATCCGCAATGCGGCAAACCAAGGTATCATTGCTTCGGTCAAAACCGCGCTGGAACTGGCGACCGGCGAGTTTTTGTTGTTTGCCGCCGCCGACGATTTCGTCCTGCCTGGCCTGTTCAGTCACGCGCTGGCCGGGTTGACCGCTTATCCGGATGCCGCCTTCTTTTGCGCCGGGGTCGCGCTGGTCGATACCAGCGATCGGGTGATCGGGGTGCGTCCGGTGACCGTGCCGCGATACGGTCGTGGCTACTTGTCGCCTGAGGCCGTGCGTCGGGTGATCCGCGGCACCGATTTCTGGGTGCTGGGCACCAGCACCGTCTATCGGCGCCGGCTGTTGGCGGGGATCGGATATTTCGATGCGCGCTTGGGGTCGCTGGGCGATGTGTTGGCCAATCGCCTGCTCGCTTTTCATCACGGTTTCTACTTCGACCCCGCGGTGCTGGCGGCTTACAACAAGGACCCGATGAGCTTTTCCGCGCGAAATGCCTTGTCGGTCAAGGACAGTCGCGGGCTGCTCGATGCGGCGGCGTCTTGGATCGCCAACAACTTGCCCGCGGATGTTCGCGATGAGCATGCGCGCTTGTTCGACCGGCGCATGCGATTTGGCTTGGCGCGTCTGTGGGTCATCTGGCGCAACGGTGCGCTGGAGGCCGATGCGATCGCCGATATCTTGAATTTCGGCACCTTCGATCGCGCGGTTCTAAAGGCGCTCGCGGGCGTTCCGTTCGGCTCGAGCTTCCTCGCGCTCGGCTGGATGACGCTACGGATGCCGCCGTTTAGCCTCGGTGGAATGCTGCAGGCTTGGTTGCGCGGCCTCTATTTCAGGTGTTTTTGCCGGGCGAAGATCGCGCGCAAAGTTAATGAGGTGAGGCTGGGTGGCGATCGGGCCGCCGTCTCCAATTTCATCCCGTCAGCCTGATCTTTCCGGAGGAGCGCTTCGACAGGCGGAATACGGAAAGACAGCCGCTTCAAAAATAATCCTTTGTTCTTAATGGCTTAATCCTGTGCTCACGCGGTGAACGAGGGTCTTGACGTTCACGGCATGAACACGGTAGCGATGGGGTGGCTGAGAGGGCCCCCATGCTTGAGGCTGCCGAGAGCGACAAGACCGAGGACGCGCGCATCCTGCTCGACCTGCTCAATTCGGTCGAGCGCGATGGCGGACAGTCGCAGCGACGGCTTGCCTCCGAGCTCGGCATCGCGCTCGGTCTGGTCAACGCCTACCTGCGGCGCTGCGTCAAGAAGGGGCTGGTCAAGGTCACCGAAGCGCCCGCCCGCCGCTACATCTATTATTTGACGCCGCAGGGCTTTGCCGAGAAGTCGCGTCTAACCGTCGAATACCTGTCGGTGTCGTTCGGCTTCTTCCGCCGGGCGAAGGCCGAGTGCGGGGTTATGTTCGATACCGCGGCCGAGCGCGGCTATCGCAAAGTGGCGCTCGCCGGCATTTCCGATCTCGCCGAGATCGCGATGATCTGCGCGCTGGATACCGGCGTGAAGGTCACGGCGGTGGTCGACGGCAAGTCGACTTTGTCGCATTTTGTCGGAGTTCAGGTCGTCCCGTCCTTTGACGCCTTGACCGGCGACTGCGATGCCGTGCTCATCACCGATCTGCAACAGGCGGCCGAGTTGACCGAACAGGCGAGCGCACTGTTCAGCCCTGAGCGGGTGCTCACACCGAAATTGATGCTGCCGCCGCCGCGGGTACCGAACGGAGGCCCGTCATGACCGAGCATCTTGTGGCCGAATCGTCATGGCATGTGGTCCAAGTCCACACCCACGCCGAGGCGAAGGCGCAAATACACCTGGCCCGCCAGGGCTTTGCGACCTATCTGCCGCGTTATCTCAAGCGGCGGCGTCATGCGCGCCGGACCGAGACGGTGCCCGCCCCGCTTTATCCGTCGTATTTGTTCGTAACCATCAATCCTTCGATCCACCGGTGGCGATCGATCCATTCGACCGTCGGCGTCGCCCGCCTGGTCTGCAGTGGCGACGTCCCAGCCGCGATCGATGACGCGATCATCCACGGGCTGAAAAGCCGCGAGGATGCGCAGGGCTTCATTCAGCTTGAGCGCCAGCCGCAATTTGCGACCGGCGACAAGGTTCGCGTCCGCGAAGGGGTGTTCTGCGATTGCCTCGGCCTGTTCGAGGGCATGGGCGATCGCGAGCGGGTCGCTATTCTTCTCGAACTGCTCGGCCGCAAGGTGCGCGTCGTTCTGGACGAGGAATTCGTCGTCGCGGCGTAAGCCGATACGAAGGCATGATCCGGAAAAATCGATACCGCTTTTCCGTACAGATCATGCTGTAGAAAAATGACGGCCGGGTCGGGGACGTCGTGTCACCCGAAATGCGGTAGCGTGGCAAATCGATCGGCGGGTGACCGGTCGAGTTGGAAGAAAGCGGCTCAATCCTGATGCAGAAACCTGCCTGATGCAGTACCTTGTGGCGCTCAACATTCCGCAAAGTAGCGATGCGCTGTCGCGCTATCGTCTGGCGTGGATCGACGTGATCTCCGGAGTACGGGCGGTTCCTATTTGGGGCCGGCTCGGCTGGCGGGACACGAAGCGCCGCTATCGGCGCACGGTGTTCGGGCCGTTCTGGACGACGGTGAGTCTGGCCTTTTTCGTCACGGCGCTCGGTCTCGTGTGGTCGAACTTGTGGAACCAGAATCCGAAGATTTATCTGCCTTATCTCACGGCGGGGATGGTCTGCTGGGTCTTTTTCTCGACAATCTGCACGGAGGCTTGCGGTGCGTTCTGGCCTCAGGAAAAGCTGATTAAGCAGTTGCGGATTTCTTACACACTGCTCGCATGTGTCACCGTTTGGCGGAACGTGACGGTATTTTTCCATAACATCATCATATTCGTGCTGGTCTTTTTCTATGCCGGGCTCGCCCTTGGCTGGTCGACGCTGCTGTTCATCCCGGGATTCTTATTGCTGTGCATCAATGCGGTTTGGATCACCGTGTTGTTGGGAATTCTCTGCGCGCGTTTCCGCGATATGCAGCAATTGGTCGCTAGCCTGTTGCAGATTTCGCTGTTTCTTACGCCCATTTTCTGGTCGGTCGATCAGTTGAAAGGCCGGATGCAGACGCTGATAGAGCTCAATCCACTCTATCATCTCATTGCGCTCGCTCGCGACCCCTTGCTAGGTCGCGCGCCGGAACCGCTGCATTGGATTGTCGGAGTGGGTTTGGCGGTGGTCGGGTGGACAGTAATCGTCCAGATGCTGACGAAAATCCGCCACCGCATCGTCTATTGGATTTAGGTCATTGGAGCAGGTCGGTGGCGCAGATTGAGCTCAAGAACGTTGTCGCCGAGTTCCCCGTCTACGGAACTCAGCCAAGCTTGCGCAATGCTCTGTTGGGGCGTGTCGTCGGCGGGGTGTTGCGCCGTCAGAGCCAAGGCGGTAAGCGCGTAGTTGTTCGCGCGCTCGACGACGTGTCGCTGACGGTGAATCACGGCGATCAGCTCGGCATCATCGGGCACAACGGCGCCGGCAAGTCGACTCTGCTGCGCGTTTTCGCCGGCATTTACGAGCCGCTCCTCGGAACCATCAGAATTCATGGGCGAGTCTCGCCGCTCTTCAACAGCTCGCCGGGGCTCGATCTCGACGACACCGGCTACGAGAACATCGTGACCTGCGGACTGCTGCTCGGCATGAGCCGCGAGGAGATCGAACGAAAAATGCGGGAAATCGAAGCGTTCAGCGAGCTGAGTGATTATTTGGCGCTGCCGGCGCGGACCTATTCGACCGGCATGCTGGTGCGGCTCGGCTTTGCCATCGCGACCGCAATCGATCCCGAAATCCTTTTGCTCGATGAGGAACTCGGCGCCGGTGATGCGCGCTTTGCCATGCGGGCGGCCAAGCGGGTGGAAGGCTTGATCGAGCGGTCGAGCATCGTCGTGCTCGCCTCTCAATCAGAAGAGCTGATCAGAAGGATCTGTAACCGCGCCGTTTTGCTCGACCACGGTCGGGTTGTTGCCGACGGGCCTACCGACGAAGTTCTCGAGATATACAGCCGAGCCAATAAAGACGGAGCGTCGAGTATAGCGCCGCGGCCCGATGCCGCCGAACAAAACGAACAGATCACGCCGCTCGCCGCCCGTGCGAGCTAGCGGGCAATCGCGGAGACCGGCTCACCAATGCAGCGAGGAAGCCATGAGCGTTGTTAAGAACATCAAGATTTTCGCCGACGGTGCCGATATCGACGGTATCCTGGCGCTTTACAAAAATCCGCTGATCAAGGGCTTCACTACCAATCCGACGCTGATGCGCAAGGCCGGCATCGAGGATTACGAGGACTTCGCGCGCCGGCTGGTGAAGGCGATTCCGGATCGGCCGATATCTTTCGAGGTTTTCGCCGACGACTTCGACGAGATGATCGCTCAAGGCCGCGTGATCGCGTCCTGGGGCGACAACGTCAACGTCAAGATCCCGGTGACGACCACGAAAGGCGCGTTCACCGGCCCGGTCATCCGCACGCTCGCCAACGCCGGCGTGGTCGTCAACGTGACGGCGATCATGACCGAGCTTCAGGTCGAGCGCGTCGCCGAATGTCTGGCGCCGAACGTGCCGGCGATCGTATCGGTCTTCGCCGGCCGCGTGGCCGATACCGGCCGCGATCCCATCCCGGTCATGCGCGCGTGCCTCGCCGCGCTTGCCGACCGCCCCAAGGCGGAACTGCTGTGGGCAAGTCCGCGCGAGCTTCTCAACATTTTTCAGGCTGACGAAATGGGCTGCCATATCATTACGGTAAGCCACGACGTGCTCGCCAAGCTTTCGCTCGTCGGCAAGAACCTCGACGATTATTCGCTCGAGACCGTGAAAATGTTCCATCGCGATGCGACCGCGGCGGGTTTCACGATTGCGACGCCGGCGCGCCGGGCGGCGTCCTGACCGCCGGCGATTCGCGGCAACATCGTAAAGACTTAAGGAGACGAGGAAATGTCCAACAAGTTCTCGCGCGTATTCGTGACTGGAGGAGCGGGCTATGTGGGTTCCGTTCTCATCCCACGGCTGCTTGATCGCGGCTACAAGGTTACGAGCTACGATATCTCATATTACGGCGACAATTTCCTGCCCAAGAACAATCCGAACCTGCAGGTTATCCGCGGCGATATTCGTGATACCACAACGCTCGCCAAGGCGGTCGCCGGGCACGACGTCTTCATCAGTCTCGCCTGCATTTCCAACGACGCAAGTTTCGAACTCGACGAGAAGCTGTCGACGTCGGTCAATCTCGACGCCTTCGAGCCGATGGTGCTCGCCGCCAAGAAGGCCGGCGTGAAGCGTTTTATCTTCGCCTCCTCGAGCTCGGTCTACGGCGTCTCTGATCAGCCGAACGTGACTGAAGACCATCCGCTCGTTCCGCTCACGCTCTACAACAAGTACAAGGGCATGTGCGAGCCGCTGCTGCTCAAACACACTGACAAAAGCTTCATCGGCGTCGTGTTCCGGCCGGCGACGGTGTGCGGCTACGCCCCGCGGCAGCGTTTCGACCTCTCGGTCAACATTCTGACCAATCATGCCATCAACAACGGCAAGATCACCGTGTTTGGCGGCGAGCAATTGCGCCCCAACCTGCACATTCTCGACTACTGCGATGCGGTGCAGGTGCTGCTCGACGCGCCCGACGAGAAGATCGCCAACGAGATCTTCAACGTCGGCTATCAGAACATGTCGATCATGGATATCGCCTTACTGGTCAAGCGCATCGTCCAGGAGGAGTTTCCCGACAAAGGCGAGATCGGCGTCGTCACGACGCCGAGCGACGATAAACGCTCCTATCACATCAATTCCGATAAAGTCCGGCGCGTGCTCGGCTATGCGCCGACGCGCACGATCGAGGAAGCCGTGCGCGACCTATGCCGCGCCTTCAAGGACGGCAGGCTGCCGAATTCGATGGCGGATGACATCTATTACAACGTTCGTCGCATGAAAAATCTGCAAGCCGCCTGAATGAGCGTGCAAAAGTGAGCGTGTATCAGTGAGCGTAGTGAACGAGGGTACCGCAGTCGTCACCGGTGGCGCCGGGTTTATCGGCAGCCATATGGTCGATCTGTTGCTGGCGCGCGGTTATCGCGTGCGGGTTGTCGACAGCCTGGTCGGCGGCCGCGAGGCCAACCTCGCTCCTCACGGCAACGACCCGCGGCTGGCGTTCGAACGGCGCGATATCCGCACGCTCGATGCCGGCGACGCCTTGTTCAAGGACGCGGCACTGGTTTTTCATTTTGCCGGTATCGGCGACATCGTTCCGTCGATCGAGCGCCCGACCGACTATATGGACACCAATGTCCAGGGCACCGTGCATGTGCTGGAATGCGCGCGCGCGGCGAATGTCCGGAAATTCGTCTACGCGGCGTCATCGTCCTGCTATGGGCTCGCCGCAGTGCCTACGCGCGAGGATCATCCGATCGGGCCCGAGCATCCCTACGGCTTGAGCAAATACCAAGGCGAGATGGCGGTGATGCACTGGCACCGCGTCTATCGGCTGCCGGCCAATTCGATCCGCATCTTCAATGCCTATGGGCCGCGGGTGCGCACCACGGGAGCCTACGGTGCGGTGTTCGGCGTCTTCTTCAAGCAGAAGCTCGCCGGCAAGCCGTTCACGGTGATCGGCGACGGCACGCAGAGCCGCGACTTCCTGTTTGTGACGGACGTCGCGGCGGCCTTTCTGCGTGCCGCCGAAAGCGATTTCACCGGCGAAATCTGGAATCTCGGCGCCGGCAATCCGCAAAGCGTCAACCGGCTGGTCGAACTGCTCGAAGGTCCGGTTGTTTACATTCCCAAGCGGCCGGGCGAGCCCGACTGTACGTTTGCGAATATCGGCAAGATCCAGCGCGATCTCGGCTGGAAACCGGTGGTGCCGTTCGATCAAGGCGTGCGGCGCATGATGGAGGACATCGAACTCTGGCGCGACGCGCCGTTGTGGGATCCGCAGTCGATCGCGGTGGCGACCAAGACGTGGTTTGAATATCTAGGGCGGGAGGCCTGAGACCGTGGAATCGCTCGGCAGCCATTTCAAGCACAAGATCAAGACGCCGGAGGAGATCGCGCAGCTCGTCGGCGAGCCGCCACGCAAGCGCAAAGTGATCATGTGTCACGGCGTATTCGACGTCGTGCATCCGGGGCATTTGCGGCATTTGCTTTACGCCAAAAGCAAGGCCGACATCCTGGTCGCGAGCCTGACGGCAGACCGGCATATTTTAAAGGGGCGCTATCGGCCGCACATCCCGCAGGAATTGCGCGCCCTTAATCTGGCGGCGTTCGAAATGGTCGATTACGTGATCATCGACCCCGAACCGACGCCGTTGAAGAATCTCACGCTGATCAAGCCGGATATCTTCGCCAAGGGCTATGAATATCAGGCCAGCGGGTTGCCGCTGAAGACGCAGGACGAGCTCGACGTGATCCGCAGCTACGGCGGCGAGATCATCTTCACGCCGGGCGACTACGTGTTCTCGTCAAGCGCGCTGATCGAGGCTTCGCCGCCGTCGCTGCGCATCGAAAAGCTGATGACGCTGATGGAGTCGGCCGATCTGACCTTCGACAAGCTGCGCCGCACGCTCGATACGCTCGGCGGCCGGCGCGTCCATGTCGTTGGTGACACGATCGTCGACACCTTCACCTATACCAGTATGATCGGCGGTCAGACCAAGACGCCCACGATCAGCGTGCTGTTCGACCGAAAAACCGATTATGTCGGTGGTGCCGGCGTCGTCGCCGAGCACCTGAAAGCCGCCGGCGCCGAGGTGGTGTTTTCGACCGTGCTCGGTGAGGACGCGCTCAAAGACTTCGTGATCGAGGGCTTGAGCAAATCCGGCGTCCAATGTCGCCCGGTCATTGACAAGACGCGGCCGACCACCAACAAGAACGCGATCATTTCCGGCGGCTACCGGCTGCTCAAGGTCGACACGCTCGACAACAGGTCGATTTCCGATCAGATCGTGCTGACGCTAGCCAAGGCGGTTGCCACCGAGAAGGCCGAAGCGCTGGTGTTCAGCGACTTCCGCCACGGCATGTTCAATCGCCGCACCATTCCGACACTGACCGACGCCATCCCCGACGGGATGTATAAGGTCGCCGACAGTCAGGTGGCGAGCCGCTGGGGCAATATCACCGAGTTTCGCGGCTTCGATTTGATCACGCCGAATGAACGCGAGGCGCGATTCGCGCTCGGCGACCAGGATTCCGGCATCCGGCCCCTGGCGGCGGATATTTATGACGCCGCGCGATGCAAGACGTTGATCCTTAAGCTCGGCGACAAAGGCGTGCTCACCTGCAAGCACGGCGATCATCAGGCGCTCGATTCCTTCTTCGTCGTCGACAGTTTCGTCGACCGCCTGGTCGACGGCGTCGGCGCCGGCGACGCGTTGTTGGCCTATTCCACGCTATCGATGCTGGCCAGCAAATGCGAACTCACCGCGACGATTATCGGCACCATGGCGGCGGCCTGCGAATGCGAGAAGGACGGCAACATTCCGATCAACATCGAAGATGTCCATCACAAGCTCGACGCGGTCGAGCGCGAGGCGAAGTTCGATTAGTAACACGATGCGGGTTGTTGTCGTCGGTCTGGGCGTTCAGGGTTACAAGCGTCGGCGTTTTGCCGGCAGTGATTTTGTCTGTTCCGCCGACACCCGCAATCCAGATGCGAATTTCCGCGATGTGCGCGAAGTGGCGCTCGACAGTTTCGACGCCGCGCTATTGTGCGTTCCCGACTCCGCAAAAATCGAATTGCTCGACTATCTCGTCGAGCATGGCAAGCATGCGCTCGTCGAAAAGCCATTGGTGGCCGAAGACGAGGCTGTGCTGACGCGGCTCGAACAGAATGCGCGGCGGCGGGGCGTGGTGGTCTACACCGCCTATAACCACCGCTTCGAGCCGCATTTCGTGCGCATGCGCGACCTCGTTAAGTCGGGCGCGCTCGGCAAGATCTATCGCTGCCGCATGTTCTACGGCAACGGCACGGCGCGGCTGGTTCGCAATTCGGACTGGCGCGACCAGGGCGCGGGCGTCCTCGACGACCTCGGCTCGCATGTGCTCGATACCGCGCGGTTCTGGTTCGGCGACATCGGTGATGAATTCTCCATCGTTTCGACCGATCGGTTCGAGAACAAGAGCCCCGATCACGTCGTCTTTGCGTCGCGGGGCCGGCCGCGGCTTGAGTTCGAAATGACCTTGCTGAGCTGGCGCAATCACTTCACCTGCGACGTGTTCGCAGAGAACGGCAGCGCGCATATCAGCTCGTTGTGCAAATGGGGCCCGTCCGAATTCACCCACCGCGTTCGCGTACTGCCGAGCGGCCGTCCGCCCGAGCAATCGGTGACGCTGGTCGAGGAGGATCCGACCTGGGCGCTCGAATACGAGCATTTCAAGTCGCTCTGCCAAGAGCGGCGTCCGACCGACTTGGCAAACGACATCTGGCTTAATCGCGTGCTGCGCAAGCTCGGCGCCGAAGCGTCGGAAATGGCCGAGGCGTGAGCAAACCGGTCATTGGTTACGCCGGGATGACCCATCTCGGATTGCTTTCGGCCAGCGCCGCGGCGGCGCAGGGCTTTCATACCGTCGCATTTGACGCCGACATCGCATTGGTCGACCGCTTGAACGGCGGCGAGCTTCCCGTCAACGAGCCGGGCCTGCACGAACTCATCGCGCAGCACCGGCGCGACCTCGTATTCAGCGCCGACACAGCCGCGCTCGGCGGGTGCGATGTGGTCTACGTCGCGGTCGACGTGCCGACCAACGACCGTGGAGAGAGCGATCTCTCGCCGATCAAGGCCATGGTCGAGCGGGTGCAGCCGGTTCTCGGTGACGGAGCCCTGCTGGTGATCTTGTCGCAAGTGCCGCCGGGCTATACGCGCGCGCTGCCGGTGCCGGTCGATCGGCTCTATTATCAGGTCGAAACGTTGGTGTTCGGGCGCGCGGTGGAGCGTGCGACTAGACCTGAGCGCTTCATCGTCGGCTGCGCCGATCCGCGCCGGCCGATCGCCTCTGCCCTTAAGGTTTTTCTCGAATCGTTTTCCTGCCCGATCCTGCCAATGGCTTACGAGAGCGCGGAGCTGGCAAAGATCAGCATCAATTTCTGCCTGGTCGCCTCGATCGCCGTCGCTAATACCTTGGCGGAAGTTTGCGAGCGCGTCGGCGCCGATTGGTCCGATATCGCGCCGGCCCTGAAACTCGATAAACGGATCGGGCCAGGCGCTTATCTCAGCCCCGGCCTCGGTATCGCCGGCGGCAATCTGGAGCGAGATCTGCGCACCATCGTGCAGATCGGAGAAGCGAAGAAAACCGATGTCGGCGTGGTCAAGGCGTGGCTCGCCAACTCCGCGCATCGCAAGGAGTGGACGTGGCAGGTGCTGCGAGATCACGCATTGGCGATCGATCCAGGCGCCACCATCGCGGTGCTTGGATTGGCCTATAAGGAAAACACGCACTCCACCAAGAACTCCCCGTCGCTGGCGCTCTTGGAGCATTTGCGCGGACGTCGGGTGAAAGTCCACGACCCCGTGGTGTCCGCTGCGGTCGCGCCCTGGACGGAAGGGGCTGCGGATCCATTGACGGCCGCAAGCGGCGCCGATGTCCTGGTGATCGCGACGCCGTGGCCGCAATATCGCGAACTGCGCCCGGCGGATATCGCCTGTGTGATGAAGGGAAGAGCCGTGCTCGATCCCTATCGCGTTCTCGACGGTCAAGCCTGTACGGCTGTGGGCCTGACTTATTATACGCTTGGCATGCCGCCGCTGGCGCCGGCGGCCTGAAGACAAACCGATGCTGCATCATCACAACGCTACGCCCGGTCTGCCCGCCCGCACGGTGATACTCGGCGCCGGCGGATTTATCGGCGGCGCTACCTTACGCAAGCTCGGCGGTTCCGGCAGCGCGGCGCTTGGGCTCGGCCGCAAGGATCTCGATCTATTGGACGATCGCGCCGCTGTCGCGCTCGCGGCGCAACTGCGTGTCGATGATGCGCTTGTCATCGTAGCGGCACGCGCGCCCTGCAAGACACCGGCTATGATGCTGGAAAATATCCGGATGATGGCGGCGGTCGGCGAAGCGCTGGCGAAAAGGCCCGTCGCGCAACTCGTCTACATCAGTTCCGACGCGGTTTATGCCGACGGTCCGCTGCCGCTGAGCGAGGCCTCGGCGGCGGCGCCGACGAGCTTGCACGGCGCGATGCATCTGGCGCGCGAACAAATGCTCCAGGCCATCGCGGGTGCGACTCCGCTCGCCATATTGCGGCCGACGCTGGTTTACGGCGCCGGCGATCCCCACAACGGCTATGGACCGAACAAATTCCGTCGTCAGGCCAATCGGGGCGAAGCTATCGTCTTGTTCGGTGAGGGCGAAGAGCGTCGCGATCATGTGGACGTCGACGACATTGCGGAGATCGTCCGTTTGGTGCTCGCGCATCGCTCGGCGGGCGTTCTCAATATCGCAACCGGAACGGTCGCGAGCTTTCGCGCGGTCGCCGACAAGGCGGTCGCTTTGTCGCCCCGCAAGGTCGAGATTAAAGGTTCGCCGCGCAACGGGCCGATGCCGCACAACGGTTATCGGTCGTTCGATTCCGCGGCAACGCTGCGGGCGTTTCCGCAATTTCGTTACACCGCGCTCGACGAAGGGCTTGAGCGCGCGCAGCGGCAGGAATTCGGCTGATGCCACACGTAAATTTGCTCCGCGCCTTGCCCAAGACCAAACGCAATATTCAAAAGCGCGCCGAAGCCAAGGATCCCGCCGTCATCGCCATCGCCAAGCAATATGGCGAGATGTATTGGGACGGCCCGCGCGAATACGGCTACGGCGGCTATCGCGACGACGGCCGCTGGCATCCCGTGGCGCGCGATATCATCGCGCATTATGGCTTGAAACCCGGCACGCGCGTGCTCGACGTCGGCTGCGGCAAGGGCTTTCTGGTCAAGGCGCTGTTGGCGGAATGCCAGGGGCTCGAAGCCTTCGGCCTCGACATCTCGCTCTACGCGCTGATGCACTGCGCGCCGGAAGTAATCGGCCGCTTGCATCTCGGCACCGCGGAGAAGTTGCCGTTTCCGGACGGTTCGTTCGACTGCGTTTTGTCGCTTAACACCATCCATAACTTCCCGCGGCCGCGCGCGGTGATCGCGATGCGCGAGATCCAGCGGCTGAGCCGTGGCCGCGCCTTTGTTCAGGTTGACTCTTACGTCACGCCCCAGCAGAAGGAGATCTTCGAGAGCTGGGTGCTGACGGCGGAATTCCACGATTTTCCAAAGGGTTGGCTGGAGGTCTTCGCCGCGGCGGGCTATACCGGCGACTACGACTGGACGATTATCGAGTAGCGTTTCGGACCTGCGGCCGGGAAGGAATTATTGATGGGCAAGAGATACGCGATATTGGGTGGCGGCGGATCGTTCGGAATTCATTCCGCGCTCTATTTGCTGGATCATGCCGAACCGGAGCTGGTGATGGGCATCGGCCGCAATCTGATGCGGCCGGAGCCGTTCTCGCTCAATATCGAGAAGCGGCCGCGCTACGAGTATCACGCTTATCACGTCACCTACGAACTCGACCTGTTGCTCGAACTGCTCGATCGCAAGAAGCCGCAAGTCATCGTCAATTTCGCAGCCCAGGGCGAGGGCGCCGTGTCGTGGAAACATTCGTGGCGCTTTTTCGAAACCAATTCGATGGCGCTGGCGCGACTGTCGGAAGAGCTGATGAAACGCGACTGGCTGGAGCGCTTTATTCAGATCGGCACCTCGGAAATGTACGGCTCGGTCGAGCACGCGACCACGGAGGAGGAGCCGATCAAGCCGTCGAGCCCCTACGCCGCATCCAAGGTGGCGTTCGACATGTATCTGCTCTCGGTGCACAAGTTCCTTAAATTTCCTATGAACATCATCCGGCCGTCCAATGCCTATTGTCCCGGCCAGTTGTTGCACCGGGTGATCCCGAAGGCGGTGATCTGCGGGCTCAAGGGCGAGAAGCTGCCGCTGCATGGCGGCGGCCGCGCCGAAAAATCTTACATTCACGCCCGCGATCTCGGCCGCGCCATCCATCTGGTGTCGGAAAAGGCGCCGCTCGGCAAAGTCTACAATGCCGGCCCCGCGCTGCCGACTTCGATTCGCGAAGTTGTCGAGCGCACCGCCAAGGCACTCGGTGTGCCGTTCGAGCAATTGTGCGAAGTCACCGGCGACCGCCTCGGCCAGGATTCGCGCTATTGGCTCGATTCGTCGGCGATTAAGCGCGATATCGGCTGGGAGCCGCAGATCGGCTGGGACGAGGGGCTCGCGGAAACGGTCGCCTGGGGCCGCAAATATTTCGACGAACTCAAGACTTGGCCAACCGGCTACACTTTGCGTGCGTGAGGATAAAGCCGTGGACGCGGCGATCGCAACACTCAGACGAAACAGCCTCGACACTGCCGCGGCGCAGCGGCGCTGCGTCGGCTATCGCCGCCGCATTCTCGACATTTCGCAGCAGGTCGGGGCGCTGCACATCGCGCCGGCGTTTTCGTGCACCGAAATCACCGACGTGTTGTACAACAACCTGATGCGCCGGGAGGCCGGCGGCGAATATCGCGATGTCTTTCTGATGTCCAAGGGTCATGGCTGCATGATCCAATACGTTATTCTTGAGGAGCAAGGCGTCCTTTCCCGTTCCGACCTCGACGCCTATTGCAAGCCGAATGGTCGCCTCGGCGCGCATCCCGATTACGAAACCCCGGGAATCGCCGCATCAACAGGCTCGCTGGGCCACGGTCTCGGCATGGCGACCGGCCAAGCCTACGCCGAGAAGCTCAAGGGCACCGATGTGCTGATCTACTGCGTGCTCTCCGACGGCGAATTCCAGGAGGGCTCGACCTGGGAAGCGATGATGATGGCGGCCAATCTCAAGCTCGACAATCTCATCGCCTTCATGGACTTCAACGATTTCGGCGGTCTGGAACGCATGAGCGACGGCCATCCGGCGCTCTATCCGCTGGTGCCCAAGGCCGAAGCCTTTGGCTGGGAGGCGGTGGAAATCGACGGTCATGACGAGGGCGCAATGCACGAGGCGGTCATGAGCCGCCGCGGTGGCCGCCCCATGCTGCTGGTGTGTCGCACCGTCAAGGGCAAGGGTGTTTCGTTTATGGAGAACGTTCCGATCTGGCATTACCGTTCGCCCAACAAGGAAGAATACCAGCAAGGTCTCAAGGAACTGGCGAACGCGCCACTATGAGAAATCGATTTGCCGATACTTTCTACGAATTGGGCAAGGCCGATCCGCGGCTTTGCGTCGTCGTCGCGGATATCTCACCGGCGGGTTCGATCGCAAAATTTCGCAACGAGTTTCCGCGCCGCTTCATCAATACCGGCGTATCCGAGCAAATCATGATCGGTATGACCGCCGGCATGGCGCAGCGCGGGCTCAAGCCATTTGCTTACACGATCGCGACCTTCTCGCTCTATCGTCCCTTCGAGATGGTGCGGGACGACCTGTGTTATCAGAACCTCCCCGTGACCGTCGTTGGTATCGGCGGCGGCGTAACCTACTCGACGCTCGGAGCGACGCACCACGCTCAGGAGGATGTCGCAATCGCCAGCACTATCCCCAACCTGTCCGTCGTTGCGCCGTGCGATCCAAGCGAAGTCGAGGCTGCGACACGTTGGTGCGCGACGCAGGAGCAAGGACCGGTTTATCTCCGGTTGGGTAAAGCCGGCGAGCCGGATTTCTCAAGAGCGGCGCTTGATCCTTGGGTGTTTGGCAAGCTCCGCCGACTGCGCGAGGGCCGCGATGTCTGCATCCTGTCGTACGGTCCCATCATGAAGCGCGCCTTCGCTCTTGCCGAGCGATTTGAAGCCTCCGGCAAAAGTGCGGCGATTGTTTCGGTGCATACGCTCAAACCGCTCGATCGCGAAGGGCTGACCAAGGTTCTGCAAACTTACCCCCATGTCGTGGTAATCGAGGAGTGCGCACCGAACGGCAGCCTAGCCATGCGCGTTAAGGAGCTGGCCTGGGACGCCGAGGCGACCTGCCGAATCGATACGTTTACGCTCAAGGATGCGTTTATTCACTGCTACGGGAGCCACGACGACATCCTCGACGCCCATGGTCTCGGCGTGCCCGAACTGGCCGCCCGCCTGGGCCTCCAATGAGCAGCCTTTAGGTCGCGTGAGCATGGCCAACGTCGGGCATAACGTGGCTCAACTCGCCATCGACGGCGGCGAGCCGGTGCGCGGCCGGCCGATGCCGGCGCGCTTTGCGCTTGGCGAAGCTGAAATTGCGCTGATCCACGAGGTGATCGCGCATTATCAGGAGAAGAAGGTCGATCCCGGCTACGCGGGCGTCTATGAGAAGGCCTATACCGACGCCTTCGTCAAATTCATGGGCGGTGGCTACGCCGACGCGGTCGCGACGGGCACGGCGTCGCTCTATATCGCGGTCGCGTCGCTCGACCTGCCGGCGGGCAGCGAAGTGGTCGTGTCGCCCATTACCGATCCCGGCACGCTGTCATCGATTATTCTCAACAACCTGATCCCCCGCATAGCCGACAGCGAGCCGGGCACGTTCAATATGGGCCCCGAGCAGTTCGTCGCTCGGATTACGCCGAAGACCCGTGCGGTCATGCTGGTGCACTCCCTGGGCCGAGCCGCGGATGTCGTCGGCGTGGTCAAGGAGGCGCATGCCCGCGGTATTCGCGTCATCGAAGATTGCAGCCAGTCGCACGGCGCGCGCGTCAAAGGTCGGCCGATCGGCAATTTCGGCGATATCGCCGCTTTCTCGACCATGTATCGCAAGGCGCACATGACCGGCGGCGCCGGCGGCGTCGTGTTCTCCAACGACATCGACCTGCATCGTCGCGCTCTCGCCATGGCGGACCGCGGCAAACCGTCGTGGCGGGACGACTTCGATGACCGCGATCCAAATCAGTTCCTGTTTCCGGCGCTTAACTTTCACACCGACGAAATATCCTGCGGTATCGGCGTTGCGTCGCTGCGGAGACTGTCGGACACTCTGTTGAAGCGTCTTACGTTTCTCGCCGAGCTGACGGGACGGCTCAAGGATCGCGCCGAGATTTGCAAACCGTACGGCTATTCGCCGAACGACGCGCCGTTCGTCTATCCCATTATCGTCGATCTCGATCGGATCGCCTGCAGCAAGGAGCGATTTGCCGACGCCGTGCTGGCCGAAGGCATCGGACTTAACCCGCACTACCGCTATCTGGTGTCCGACTGGCCCTGGCTGAAATCCTATTTGCCGGACGACTTCAATACCCCCAACGCCCGCGTCATGCGCGACCGTTCGTTCATGCTTTATCTCAACGAGAATTACGGAAATTCGGAAGCGGCAGATTGCACCAAGGCAATTGTTAAAGTCGAAAACTATTACGCCCGCTGATCCGCTAGAATCGCGACACGCCGTGCTGCCCGGGCACTTTCTCACCGACTCCAGTCCGATTCGCGGCGAGGACGCGGTCGCCGCGATCATCACGGTCGAGGATGGTCGTTACCTGATGCAATTGCGCGACGACGTTCCACGCATCTTCTATCCGGGCCATTGGGGCTGCTTCGGCGGCGCGGTGGGGCCGGGCGAAAGCGGGCTCGACGCATTGCGGCGCGAGCTCGCGGAAGAACTGGAGATGCAAGCGGTACCGGCGGCGCAGTTCGTTACGCTCGATTTCGATCTGAGTCGGCTCGGTCAAAAGCAGTGCTACCGGACCTATTACGAAATCAAGGTTACGGAGACCGAGGTTTCCAGGTTTGTGCTGCACGAGGGCGCCGAGATGCGGCTCGTCGCGCCGGCCGAGCTCTTTGAGCTGCGGCTGACACCTTACGATTCGTTCGCGCTGTGGCTGCATTACGCCCGCAACCGCTTCGGTTCGGCCGCCTCCGTCGAAGCTTAGCGGCCTTCTTCGAATAATGCGTCTGGCGAGATTACAAGGTCGAGAAAACTCATGACTGTTGGCTTCAGTTGCCAGATATGCTCGGCAGACGGCCTCGAAATTTTGGAGGCGTACCGGGGTTTGCCACGCGTCACGTCCGATTCGAAGCCCTGGCCCGCGGGCGGTGAGTTGAGCGTATGCCAAGCCTGTGGCGCGATCCAGAAGCTGCCGACCGACAAGTGGCAAAGGGAAGCGGCGGCCATCTATCGAAACTACGAAATGTATCATCTCTCCCGGGGCGCGGAGCAATTGGTGTTCGCCGACGCCGGGTCAGCGAGGCCGCGGTCCGAGCGTCTGGTCGAGTTCGTTCTCGACAAATCGTCGTTGCCGGCAACCGGTACGCTGATCGATATCGGCTGTGGCAATGGTGAGGCGCTCGGGAATTTTTCGCGCGCGCTGCCGCAATGGCGGCTTTGCGGCGCCGAGTTGACGGATAAAGTTCTGCCGGAGCTGCGTCGGCTGCCGAACTTTGAAAATCTATATACGACCGCGCCATCGCAGATCGCGGAGCGCTTCACGCTGGTCAGCCTGATCCACTCCTTGGAGCACATGCCGGTACCGCTCGAAGCGTTGACCGACGCGGCCGGGCTGATCGAGCCGGGAGGAATGCTTTTCGTCGAGGTCCCTGACGTTGAGACGTCGCCGTTTGACCTCCTCGTCGCCGATCATTTGATGCACTTTTCGCGCGCGTCGCTTGGCGCGATGGCGGCGCGCGCCGGCATTGCGCCCACGCTGCTGACGAACGATCTCGTGCCGAAGGAAATTACGCTGCTGGGGGCTCGCACCGCGCCGGGCAAGGCTGATTGCGACCCCGAGCGGGGGTTGCGGCTGGCGCGCTCAACCGTTGCCTGGCTTCGGGACGTAATGACACAGATCGCCGCTGTCGCGAAGAACAGTCAGATCGGGATTTTCGGAACCTCCGTTGCCGGGATGGCGTTCTATGGCGCGTTCCGCGACCGCGTAGGGTTTTTCGTGGACGAGGATCCCGCGCGCATCGGGAAGTTCTATGACGGCAAGCCCGTCATCGCGCCGAACGACGCGCCGGGCGATATTCCGGTATTTATGGCGCTGCCGCCCGAGCGAGCCCGCAACTCGGCCGAACGATTGAGCACCACCGGTATGCGCGCTGTCTGCCCGCCGCCGCTTTCAATCGCATAGTCGATATGGTCGGAAACGCAATTCCCGGACGGCGTGCGCAATGAAATTTGAAGAAACCTACGTCGATTTTTTCTGCAACACGTCGCAGGAAACGACGCACCCCTACCCGCTGATGCGGCTTTTGCCGGGAGCCAAGATCATAAGGTCCACCATGCGGGGGCCGTTGTATCTCAACCGCAATGCCCAGCTTGGCCCCGAAGTGACAATCGGCAAATATTCGGGGATGAACGAAAATACCTACGTTGCCAGAGCCACCGTCGGCTCATTTTGCGCCATCGGAGCCCGTACGGCGATTAATCCGTTTAATCATCCGGTTGACTGGTTGAGTACGCACGAATTCCAATATCATCCGAATTCCTATGACTGGGTCGAAGAATACGAGTCGCTGGAGCGCGTGCCGCGGACACCCGAGATGTGTTTGCGGGCAACCATCGGCAACGATGTTTGGATGGGACATAACGCCAATGTGCTCAGCGGCATCAACGTCGGCGACGGTGCGGTGATTGCCGCGGGTGCCGTGGTCACCAAGGACGTACCGCCCTACGCCGTCGTGGCAGGGGTGCCGGCGACCATTAAGCGCTTCAGGTTCGCCGAGAAAATCATCGACCGGCTACTGCGCTGCAAATGGTGGGACCTCGAGCTCCATCAGCTCAACGGGCTTCCCTTCAACGATATTGAGCGCTGCCTCGATGCTATCGAACGCATCAGAACGCAATAGCTCTGCGCATGTCGATTGCGGTCACACGAGAATACGGAGCGCTGATACCGATTCTGGAGCGCATGCAGGTCCCGGACCACGGCGTGCTCGTCGTTCATAGCGCGATCGCAACATTGAGCCGACAGGGCTTTCGGGCCGAGGCCATGATCGAGGTGCTTCTTGATTACATGCGGCACGGGACCGTAGCCATGCCGACAATGACGTGGCGAACGGTGACGCCGGAGCAGCCGACATGGGACGAGCTCAACACGCCGTCGCATACCGGGGTCCTGACCGAAGTGTTCCGGACGCGCTACGCGGACGCCCGCAGCATCCATCCGACCCATTCCGTCGCAGCCTACGGACCGCAGGCACGGCGACTGGTCGCGCGGCATCATCTCGACGACACGCCAGTATCGGCCAACAGCCCCTACGGGCTGATGCGCGAGACGCCGGCCTATGTGCTCTTCCTCGGCGTCGGGCTTGAATCGTGTACCGCGATCCATTTCCCCGAAGAGGCGGTCGCGCCCGACGTCTACGTCCGGCCACCCGAGCAGGTCGAGCTTTATCAGTGCCGCGACCGTCATGGTGTCGTGCATCAGGTCCGTACCCGCCGGCATTGGCGGCTCGATCGGGACTTTCCCAAGTTCGGCGCGCCACTGCAGCGGGCTGGCGTGATGAGCTCGGGAAATCTCGATGGTTGCCCTTACGCCGTCGTTGCGCTTGCCGACCTGCTGGATGCCGTCTTCGCGGCTTTGGCTGCCGACCCGCGCGGGACCTTGCGCAATCAGTCTTTCACCTCGACAGAGAAATGAGAGCCGCGGCCTTGGCATGGCTTGGATTTCCGACAGGTCCGGCGTGATCGAGCCTGACAGTGGCTTTGAACCGACCGCCGAGCTGTTGCGGCCGTTCTTTTTCATGGTGCCGTTTTGGGGCGAGCGGTATCGACGGTACTTTGTCGACCGGTTGCTGCCGTCGCTTATGGCGCCGAACAACCTGCCGCTGCTGCGCGCCGATCACGGCCACCGATTTTTGATCGCAACGACGCCGGAAGATTGGGCCGCGATTATCGATCTTCCGATCATGCGGCGGCTGCGGGAATACGCTGCGCCAATATTAGTGGAAATCCCGAAACCGACGGCCGAGACCGCTCCCGGCAGCACAAACGCAATTCAACATCAGGACGTCGCGTTGAAGTTGCTGGCGAGCGCGGCGTTTCAGGGCAAGGGCTACGGTTCCTTGATGTGGCCCGATTGCATCGTCTCCGACGGGATGGTGGCTTCGCTGATCAAGCATGCTCGTGCCGGGCGTCATCTGGTGTTGTGCCCTGCGCTGCGGCAGACCGAGGAATCCGCGATTTCCGAGCTCAAGAGCCGCGGTTATCTGTCCGATGGATCAAGCTCAGTGGGGGACGCGACGACGATAAGCATTCCCCAACGGGTGCTTGCCGATCTTATGGTGCGTCATCTTCACCCCGAGATGGCGAAGTTCGAGGAGGGCGCGCCGGGCCAGCCGCTACTGGCGCCATTTCGCTACTGGCGGCTGCCAAATGACATCGGGATCATTCTTCACACGTTTCATGCGAGCCCGATGCTGTTGGATTACGGCGCGGTCGAGACCCACGATTTGGCGTGTCTCGATCGCGGTTCGTTCGAGGATGTCTATGTCGCGCATAATTTCGGAGCCGTGGGTGGCGTCCATGTCGTGCGGGATTCCGACGAATTCTGTATCGCGAGCTTTACACCCGCTGCCGTCGGACAGATCTCGACGGCGATCCCAGCCAATGAATCCGACACTAATGCCGAGGGTTTTGTGCGTTGCTGCACGACCGCTGTTTCGATCTCGTTTCACGCGGCACAAAAGCCGCTCAAACGGATGTTGCTCCAGCAGTCGGTGCGCTGGCATGGCCGTGAATTCGATCAGGCGGCGATACAGGATGAGGATCGGATTTCGACTTTCATCGATCGCGCGGTGCAGTATTCAAGCCATACCCGGCCCGTGGGGACAATCCTGTCCGCGTATCTTAAATCACCGCTCTTCGCGTCGTCCATTCCATACTTACGCTTCCTTGTGAGGGCCGTACTTGGCGATCGTCACAAGCTCGCGCATATCCGTCGGCGAATTTCATTTACGCTCCTCGGACCGTTCAAACGGGCGCTGTTCCGGTTGTCGTCCGGCGGCAAAGATCTCGACCGCTACGATCCGCTTCATCTCAGTTTCCGGACGACGTCGGGGCGGCGAACCGTAAGCGAGGCCATGTTTTCGGCCAGCCCCACGACGGCGGTCATCCTCGGCGTCGGACAGTCGAACATTGCCAACGAATGCGATGCCAGCGGGCTCTATCGACCCAAGGGCGAAGTATACAATTTCAATTTCTTCGACGGGAAATGCTACGAGGCCAGCGACCCGTTGCTTGGCGCCAGCATCAACAGGAGTAATGTGCTAACCAGGCTTGGCGATCTGCTCCTCGAACGAGGCCAATATCGCCGCGTATTGCTGGCGCCCATTGCGCATGGCGGTACCTATGCGCGTGAGTGGGCGCCCGGCGGCAGGATGTTTCCAAGATTGGAGTGGACGCTTGAGCGCCTGAAAGAATGCAAGATAAATATCACTCATATTCTTTGGCAGCAGGGTGAGTCCGAAGCCGCGCTAAGCGATCCCAAGCCAGACGAATGGGTCCGCCACTTCATGGCAATGGTCGGTGCGATCCGTGCAGCGGGCGCCGCGGCGCCGATCTACGTCGCGCAATGCACGATTTGCCGCAACGATCCCAACGAACAGATTCGGCAAGCCCAGCGCCGGGTCGTCGATCCCGATGCCGGAATTTTAGCCGGCCCCGATCTCGATCTTGTCGGGCGAGATGAACGATTCGACGGCTGTCACTTTTCCGCGGCGGGCCTGCAGCACGCGGCGGCTTTATGGTGTGAGGTGTTGTGTCGCGGCAGCTGAGCGCAGTCGTTTCGACACAAAGCGTCGGGGTCTTACTTCTCGATGCTTTGCGAGCGGCGACCGGCGCCGAACACGAACGAGCGGGCAAACCAAGCGACGCGGGAAAACGTGTTGCGGTCGCCGCGCAGCATGCGGCCAAGAAGCTCTCCAATGCGGCGCCGGAAGATCCAGACATAGGCGAGCGATCTCAACACCGACAGCGGCAGGTTTGCCAGTGCTGTCCAAGTCCGGCGCAAGAGAGCCTGGGGCGGGCCGGGTGCCGGCGCCTCATCTGGCGGCTTTACCCAGGACAGCAATTCGCTCAAAGCATGCGTTTCGACGGCGTCCCACTTTCCGTTGAGCGGGTTTGCATGCCAGCGCACCGGCAGAAAGAACAGCTTGCGTTTGAGCGGATCGAAAAAGCCGCTGTAGAAGCTCTGTTTGAAAAAATGACCAGCGAGGAACTTGTCGAACGGAAATCTGGCCTTGGTGACCGCCCGCTCGGCGAGCGGACCCCAGCTGGCGAGGAACAATTCGTCGGAATCCTGGACCACATGCATTTGTTTGACGCGCTTGGTATTGTTGTAAAGGTAATCGCCGTCGAGCGTCCATTGATCGAAGGTGGATGTGTCGTGGTCGCCGATGGCGCCGTAATCGAGCAAGAGCGGCGCCCAACTCAAGCTGTGCAGCACGATGCCGTCTTCGCCGGGCACGCGCCACCAGGCGGCCGGGCTGATGGCCATAAGGCCGGGCGCATCCCACTCATAAGCCAATGTCTCGCTGTGGAAACCGTTGACGGCGGCATAGACCATCTGACGCCCGGTGACGACGAGGGGCGTGGCATCCTTGCCGCGGGTTACATCTCCAAGGACCCCCAATTCGCGCAAATGCGCCAAAAACGGCTCCTCGCCGAAGCGCAAAGCAGCCGTGAGAACGAGTTCCGAGCCGTTTCGCGCAAGGTCCTGCAAGCGCGCGACGCTGCCGTCCGACAGCATGCAGTCCGGCGTAAGGATCACGGCATAGGCCTTGTCGCGATGCGCGGTCTCGCAGGCGATGCGGTGGCCGATGCTCATATGCTGATAACCGGAGCGGCCCGGCGGACAGGGCGGAATTTCGATATAGACAGGCTCGAGGTAGCTCTCGAGCAACCGGAACACGGGCGTGTCGCGCATCGCGGCCCAGTCTTCGGGGCGGGTGGCGATCAGGAATCTGCTGCGGCGCGATTTCCGCAGCGCGGGTATGTTGCCGGGAGACAATGCGCTCGCCAGGCAATAGTCGAGAAAGTAGTTGCGAAACCGCTCGCCCCACAACACCACGATGAAATAAAACGGCCTATCGAGCGCTGCCGGCGAGGATATCGCGCTTTGGGCGTCAACCGACATTCATGCCTCAAGCTGTGCGGCGCGCCTATCCGATGGTCGCGAACCGACATCGCGCGCCGGCCGCGAAACTATAGACAGGCTCGTTGAATGCAAAGGAAAATCCGTCGTTGCGCCCGGTTGATAAATGGCTAGTTTACCGCCCCTGCGCCGTCGCTTGCGAAGGGCCATCCGGCTGTGAATCAGCGCGCGATTGAGGCGACGCCCGTTCCCAAAGTTCTTTGCAGAGTTCAATGAAACAAACACATTTAAGCGTGAGCGGCGACGCTGGCTGGTTGTCCTGTATCGCCGCAACGGGTGGTCCGGGGAGCCTGCGCGATGCGATGCAATCGCGCAGCGCGCTCGATATCGCGAATTTGCGCTCATTGGCAATCGTCGGCGCGGCCCCCGAAGGGCGGCGATTGGCACGGATTTGCGCGGCGGAAGGCATCAGGATTGACGCCATCGTCGACGACGATCCGGCCAAGAAGGGATTGGCCGTCGGGGACTTGCCCGTCGCGCCGGTGCAAACGCTCGCCGAACTGCCGAAGTCCACACCCATCGTGATCGCCTCGCATCGGGTGCTTCGCGTCACCCAACGGCTGCGCGATCTCGGCTTCACGACAGTCGTGCCGTTCGCAATGCTGCAGGTTCTGGCGCCTGATGTGTTCGCGCCGCATATGTTCTACGACGCGCTGCTGGACGATTTGTGGACGCATCATTCGGAATACCAGGTGCTGCGCGAACGCTTGGCGGACGATCGCTCGCGGGCAGTGCTTGAAGCGGTGATCGGATTTCGTCGCACGCTCGATCCCGCCGTATTGCAGCCGATAGTCACCGAGCACGACCTTTACGCCCCCGAGGGCTTGTTCGAATTCGCCGACGCCGAAGTCTATGTCGACGGGGGCTCTTATGACGGCGACACGATCCGAAGCTTTATCCGGCGCGTCCGCGGCCGGTTCGCCGACGTCTACGCTTTCGAACCGGACCCGGTGACCTTTGCCAAGCTCACCGCGAATTTCCGCGACGAGCCGCGCGTTCATCCGATCCATGCCGGACTGCATAGCCATGGCGGCACTCTTCGGTTCCGCGACGACGCGAGCCGCGGCGCCATCTTCGCCGCCGACGGTGAGATCGAGATGCCGGTCACGACCATCGATACCGTGCTCGGCGAGCGGCCGCTGACCTATGTCAAGATGAATATCGAGGGCGCCGAAATCGACGCACTCAATGGCGGCCGCAACGTCATCCGCCGCTGGCGGCCGCGGCTCGCGATCTCGGTTTATCACCGCGCAAGCGACCTCTGGCGCATTCCGCAATTGGTGTTGGACTTGAACCCGGACTACGATCTCTATCTGCGCCAGCATGATGGCGGTATCATCGAGACGGTGCTATATGCCTTGCCGTCGGCTCGAAGCGCTGTCGGTGGCGGAGCCTGAGAAAATATGAGCATCAAAGCAACGAACGGCGAGAAAATGAGCGATTATTCGCGCGCGCCTTGGGTCGATCCCGCCTTGAATTGGAAGCCGCTTGCGGTGTCCGAACTGCCGGAGCGCGTGCTGATCGATTACGCCACCAAATGCAATTTGCGCTGCCCGATGTGCCCGGTCTGGGGTTCCGAAGACAATGAAGCCATCGACTCCGTCAAGGGCATCATGAACGTCGACGCATCGCAACGCCTGCTGGACGAGATCGCGCCGGCGCGTCCGCTGGTACAGCCCAATATGTATGGCGAGCCGCTCTTGGTGCCGAACTTGCGCGAACGCTTGCGCGACATGAAAGCGCGCGGCATCGCCATTGCGTTCAACACCAACGGGTTGACGCTCGACGACGACCTGGCGAAATTCATGGTTGAGATCGAACTCGATTCGATCTCTTTCAGCATCGATTCCGTGACTCGCGAGACGCTGGAGAAGATTCGCGGCGTCGACAAGCTGGAAAAGATCGAGGCGGCGGTATTTCGCATGCTGGCGGCGCGCAGCGACCGCGACCTGCCGCGCATCAGCGTGTCGTTCACGCTGCAGGACAACAATCGCCACGAAGAGGCCGCGTTCGTCGAGCGCTGGGGCGGCGTGGTGGATTGCGTGCGCGTCAACCTTCTGTTCGAGAACGGCACGTTTACCGACATGAAGCCGCCGGAGAAGCGGCTGCCTTGCCCGACGCTTTACAAGACCTTGCCGGTCCACAACGACGGCGCGGTGACGATCTGTTGCCTCGACGGCTTCAAGAGCACCAATGTCGGCAATGTTTTCGAACAGGGCGTGAAAGCGGTGTGGAACGGCGAGGAATTCGCCAAGGTTCGCTACTATCACGAGACCGGGCAGTGGGACAAAGTCCCGTTCTGCACCAATTGCAATGGCTGGGCCCAATACGAATATGAAGAAGAAATTCGCGACGGCCTTCTGATTCGCCGTTCGCCGGAGTTCACCTATTACAACCGCATCGAACGGCTCAAGAACTGGCAAGGTCAGCTTCTCGGCGGCCACGATGCGCCCAATTACGACCTTATCGAAACGACGTAATTCGAAGCACTGCGGAATGCTCGCGCGACGCGTCCGGGAGATGCGTCCAAAGGCGCGCGCCGAAAGACATGCAACCGTTCATCTTCATGGTGACGTTTTGGGGTCCGGCCTATCGGCAATATTTTGTCGACCGGTGCTTCGCGTCGTTACTTGCGCCGGGGAATTTTCCGCAACTGCGCGCCGAGGACGGCCATCGGCTGTTGATCGCCACCACATTGGAAGACTGGCAGGCGATCGAGCAATTGCCGATCATGCGGACGATTCGCGGCTACGTAGCGCCGGTCCATCTGGAGATTGAGCCTCCGCCCGCGACAGCGCCGGGGAGCGAGTCCGCAATCCTTCAGCAGAATCGCTGCCATAAACTGCTGCTGGAAGCCGCCTATTCCTATCGCGCTTACGGCTGCATGCTGTGGCCGGATATCATCTTCTCCGACGGCCTATGCGTGGCGCTCCGGCGCTGGGCGGCCGCGGGCCATGAGCTGGTCTTGTTTGCTTCATTGCGTCACGCTCAGGAACCGGTGCTCGATGAATTGTCGGCGCGAGGCCTATTGCCGCGCGATGGCCAGCCATCGTTGACATGCCGGCCGTTGGTTCTTCCACCGCGCGTCCTCGCCGACATCTCGGTGCGCCATTTGCATCCTGAAGTCTCGGCTTATGAGTTCGAGGACCCGCGGTTCCCCGTTGCCCCGGCGCACGTTTATGCGCGAATTCCGGGCAATCGCGGCATAGTTCTGCATACCTTTCACGGCCAACAGATATTGATGGATTTCGCCGCGATCGAAACGCACCATACCGATTGTCTGTCACAGGGTCTTTTCGAGGATGTCTATTTGGACGAGAATTTCGCCGAGTGCCGGAAAATCCACGTCGTTCGCGACTCGGACGAGTTTGGAATACTGAGCCTGACGCCGACGGCTGTCGGCAGTATTTCCAAGCGCAAGAATCCGAAACGCTCAAAGCGCGGACAGAGTCTCGCTTTGTCGTGGCGACTGCGAGCGGGCATGCTCCATCACACCCAACAAAACCGCTATCGCATTCGCCGCGACCTGTTTCGTGTGCCAATTCTTTGGCACGGCGACGAAATCGACGGCGCTTGGACGGAGAAGCAGGCGCAATTGGATCGACTGATCGAGCAGGCGACGGCGGACTTTTACGGCCCCGCCACCGAGCCACCCGGGGCGTCGCTTCGACTGAGTGTTAAATTCCGGCGACGGCTCGGCGATCTGCTATATTGGGTCTATGTCCGGCCGCGCCACTTCCGAGTCATCGTTCAGGCGGCATGGGGCGATCGCGACGCTTGGCGCATCATCGGCCGCGCCGTCAGGCGCGTTGTCGAGGCCTCGTGACGACGCGCCGGCCGCGCGGTCGGCGATAGTCAGGTGTGGCTTGCCTCGATCTCATAAAGTCTTGTGGGCATCTGGCCGAAGACTTCAGCGAAGACGGCAAACGGCTCGGGCGGGATAAAACCGCTAAGCGCTGTCAGCCGGATGGTATCCATGGAAGTGTAGGGAGTGACGTCATCGGCGAGCACGCCCCGATCGACGGCGCGCACCGGAGTGACTCTGTCGGGGGCCAGTCCGAGGCCGCGCACAAGATGCCGCGCCAGCTCCGCATAGCTGATGTCAGACGCTCCGGACGCTTGAAAAATTCCACTTTGTTTGCGTTCGAGCACGGTGGCAGCGGCCTCGACGGCAGTTGCGAGCGGCAGCGGGCAGAGCGTGTGGTCCTCGAAGGCTTCGATATTGCCGCCTCGCGCCAGGGTTGAAACCCAATTCCTGACCAGTGGAAAATCGCTAGTCATGATCTTTGTCAGCCGTAGGACCGACGTCTTGTCGCCAATCCCCAATATGGCGCTTTCGGCGTCGGCCTGCAGGCGGCCGTACACGCTCCGGGGAGCAGTCGGCTGATCCGCACGAGCGTGAGGCGCGCGGCAGTCGAAGACGGCGCTGCTGGACAGCCGCACCACGAAGGTGCCGCGCGCGACTAATCCTTTCGCAAGTTCCGCAGGTGTAGTGACGTTGACGCGCCGCGCTAGTTCCGGTTGCGCTCGACAATCGGCAAAGCGCGCCATGGCCGCACAGATGATGGCGATATCGACATCGGGCAAGCTGTCTATGGCGATTTGCGGCTCGGCAAGATCGAGATACAGCGAGCGGCGCGAGCCGATTTCGGTGTTGCGCCGCGTTGTGCCGAAGACGGTCAGCCCGCGGCGGGACAGATGGTCACACAACGCGGAGCCAATGACCCCGTCGGCGCCGACGACGAGTGCGCGCGCAGGCTGCGTTGTCGTCATCGGCGGCGACGGCTGGAGACGACTTGAAAGGAACGACCTGTATTAGGCATGCGCGTCATCGGTGGCGAACGTTCCACGACAGCGCGCATCACGACAGGCCCGATGCGAGAGAAGTCCATCAAGTCTCTGATCCCAATTCGAGCTATTCACGGTCAGGCCAGCCATGCGGTCTGCCCGCGAATTATATTGCGTGTGTCCAACGTCGTTTGTTCCGGCGTTTCTAGTTGATGATCCTGATCTAGGCAAGTTTGCGGCAAGTTCGTCTTCGATCGCGAACGAGCCACCAGAGGCCGATCCAACTCATGCTCAAGCCCAGCGACAGTGCGGCCGGCGAAGCAGCGCAGGTCCTTCGACCTTTCTTCTTCCTGATTCCATTCTGGGGTCAGCGTTACCGCGACTATTTCGTCAACTACTGCCTGCCATCGCTGCTTGCGCCGAACAATCTTCCGCTCCTCAAGGCCGAGGAGGGACACGTTTTCCTCATTGCGACGACGGCGGAGGATTGGCGGGCCATAGAAGCGCTGCCCATCATGGAGCGCCTTCGCGAATACGCGCTCCCGAAGCTCCTCGAAATAGCCCATCCGCAAATCGAGACCGCGCCCGGGAGCGTAAACGCCATCGAATATCTCAGTATCTGCCAGAGGAAGCTGGTCGAAGCCGCGTATCGCGAGCGGGCCTATGGCAGCTTGCTTTGGCCCGATCTCATCTTCTCCGATGGCGTGGTCGCATCGTTGCTGAGGCACGCGCGCGCCGGGCGTCACTTGGTCTTAGTGGCCGCGCTACGGCAGATCCAGGAACGCGTTCTCGCGGAGCTGAGCGAACGCGATTTTCTGTCGAACGACGTGCCGGCTTCGCGAAGCGGACGCCCGATTTCGGTTCCCGCGCGGGTCTTGGCCGATCTTCAGGTCCGGCATTTGCATTCTGAAGTGGCGGTTTTCGAGGAGAGGGCGATCGGGCAACCGTTTATTTCGCCGTATCGCTACTGGAAAATGCCGAGCGGGCTCCTGCTCCATACGTTCCTCCTGCAACCGATCATGATGGATTTTGGCGCGATTGGCATCCACGACACGGACTGCCTCGATTCGGGCGTTTTTGAAAACGTCTATCTGGGCCACAATTTCCACGATCGCGGCGGTCTTTACGTCGTGCAGGATTCTGACGAATTCGGACTGTTGAGTCTGACACCGGAAGCCGTTGGCGTGCGTCCTTTGCTAACGAACGCGCGTCGCCCGCAGCGCGGTTGGCTTGGCGACTTCGTGTCGCGCGGCAGCATCCGCGCCTCGATGAAGTTTCACGCCGGCCGATTGAACGATCGGTTGCAGCGCGACGTGTTCTGGTTGCCGATTCGCTGCCATGCACAGGATTTGGATGGCGAATGGCAACGCCAAGAGCGGCAAGTGTCCGCGCTGATCGAGCGCGCCGTCGGCGACTGCCCCGGCGGCGGTCGCGATATTTCGGCGCGATGGAGCCTCATCCCGAGGTATTTCGTGCTGGATCTGGCTTATTTCAGTTACACTTTCCTGCGGCGACGCCTGCCGTTGTTCCGGGAATTGTGCATGGCTCTGGCCGGCGACGCCAATGGGCTCAAACGTATTGT
>JBEKRD010000025.1:0-47698 GCA_049519075.1 Xanthobacteraceae bacterium
CGTAGTGCCGGTCGGTCGGGGACCCAAAGCCGCCCGGGAACGGGGTTACGAGCCCCGCCCGCAGGCACCGCACTCGCTCCACTTCAAGGATCGTCTCGAGAAGCGCCCTTCCGGTGAGCGAGGTGGGCCTTATGTAACTATATCAGAGACCAATGTCAAGTATTGGTATTCGTTGCCGTGATAAGGGGTCCGTCCGGCAAGGCTCTTTCGGGCAGCCGAGAGATTCGTGTAGCCTGATGCGATCACCGCGCGCAGGGACCGCCCAAAACCCGTTCATATCGAGGCTTACGCCTCGCGCGACATCGCTGGGGAGGACAATGGAAATTCCAAGGCGTCAGTTCCTGCGCGTGGCGGGCGCAACGGCCGTTTGCCTCGGCTGCGGCATGCGCCGGCGCGCCTTCGCGCAAGGCGATGCGGGCGGCCCGCGCCGCCGTGTCGAGGTCGACGGCAAGCCGGCGCGCGTCGTCGACGTGCATTGCCATTGCGTGATCCCCGCTGCGCTGCAAGTCGTCGCCGGCACGGCGCTCGAAAAGCACTTCCGCGTCACCCTCGACAGCCCGCTCAACAATCCGCCGATGGAAAAGCGCATCGCCGCGATGGACGCGGCTGGCATCGACATCGAGGCGATGAGCATCAACGAATTCTGGTACGGCGCCGATCGCGACTTGGCGCGGCGGCTGATCGACGTGCAGAACGAAGAACTCGCCAAAATGTCCAAGGCCTCGAACGGCCGGCTGGTCGCCTTTGCCAGCGTCGCTTTGCAGTTTCCCGAGCTTGCCGCCGAACAGCTCGAGCATGCCATGAAGACGCTCGGCCTGGTCGGCGGCGCCATCGGACCGACGGTCGAGGGCGAGGAACTGTCGTCGCCCCGGTTCGATCCATTCTGGGCGAAGTGCGAGGAACTCGACGCGCTGGTGTTCATGCACCCGCAGGACTCCGCGGTGGCCACCGGCATCGACAAGCGCGCCCGCGGCAAGGGCTATCTCGAAAACACCATCGGCAACCCGCTGGAAACGACCATCGCGTTGTCGCATCTGATTTTCGAAGGCACCTTCGATCGCTTCCCGACTTTGCGCATCTGTGCGGCGCATGGCGGCGGCTATCTCGCCTCTTATGCCGATCGATCGGACGCGGTCTGCGTCACCTTCCCCAACCGCTGCAAGGATGTGGCGCTGAAGAAAAAGCCGAGCGAATATCTCAAGCAGGTCTACGTGGATTCGATCGTGTTCACACCGGAGGCGCTGCGCCACCTCGTCGCCACGGTCGGCGCCGGCCAAGTGATGGTCGGCACCGATTTCGGCTTTCCGTGGGAGAAAGACCCGGTCGATCTGGTGCTGGCGACGCCCAATCTCAGCCCGGCCGACAAAATCGCCATCCTCGGCGGAACCGCGTCGAAACTGCTGCGTCTGCCCGCCTGACCGCGATAACGGCGTCCCGGATTAGCCGCCGCCCCGTCCGGACTTCGCGCGGCGTTCGGAGCAAATGCTGGACGGCGCATGATTTTGTCACACGAATCAGTTATATTGCTGCGACATGTGGGCTTGTAAGTTGGCAAGGCATGAGACGCTGACGTATCCAGAAACGGATACCGTCATTCGCCGCCGCCCGCCAGGCTCCCGCCGACGGCCCCCATCGCAACTATCCCCATCAACAAATTCTCAATGTCTCCGCGCTACGATTCGTAGCGCGTGCAGTCGTCCAATCTTCTCGGTCCAACACAAGGAGTCGGGCTTTGGGCAAGCACTTCAGTGGCAAGCACTTCAGTGAAAAGCACCTCAGTGACAAACACCTCAACAGCAAGCAGTTCAACAAAAAACGCCGCCGCAATGGTCAAACCGCCGAGATCATAGAATTTCAAACTTCCAAATTTGAAACTGAACGCATTCTTCCTCCGATCAAGCCTCTTAATCCGACGCAGGCCACTTATCTCGACGCCCTGCGTTTTAGCCCGCAAGTCATCGTTCTCGGGCCCGCCGGCACCGGCAAGACCTGGATCGCCGCCACCCACGCCGCCGACCTCCTTCGCAGCGGTTCAATCGAAAAAATCATCCTGACCCGGCCCAACGTGCCATGCGGCCGCTCGCTCGGTTACTTCCCCGGCAGCATGGAAGACAAATTCGCGCCCTGGGCCGTCCCAGTGTCGGAAGCCATCAAGGACCGCATCGGCAAGGCGGCTTATGAGATCGCGCTCAAACGCGGCAATATCGAACTGGTGCCGTTCGAGGTGATGCGCGGCCGGTCGTGGAAAAATGCCTTTGTGTTGCTCGACGAGGCACAGAACGCCACGCCGGCCGAGATCAAGATGTTTCTGACCCGGATCGGCGAGGACTGCACCGTCGTCATCAACGGCGATGTCAGCCAGTGCGATCTTGATCACGGCAGTGGGCTCAGCACGGTGCTGCACCTGATCAAGTCGCAGACGCTGTCGGTCCCGGTGGTCGAATTCGGCCGCGACGATATCGTCCGCTCCGGCATTTGCGCCATGTGGGTGCGAGCGTTTGACGAGGCGCGTTTGTAGCGGGCGCGCCGCTTCTCCATTTCGTCATACGCGGGCTTGACCCGCCGGTGTGCTACGCGGGCTTTCGCCGTCGTGCACGCCGGCGCCGCACGGGGCGACCTAGCAGCTGGTCCGGGTTGACCTGGAGCACAAGCAGCGTCTCGCCGCTGTCGTCGGGACCGTCGGTCACCCAAAGGCGCAACGGCTTGCCGTCCCAAAGGACGTCCACATTGTCCTCAAGCAGCATATTGGCGAAGGTCATCACCGCTTCGGCGCGGACCGCGTCGATGTCGGCCAGATCGACGCCGCGGTGATCCAAAGTGGTCACGCCATTGCGGGTATGAAAATAGTGCAGCGGCATAGCGCGCTCCCCGGCCCGAATTTTTGAAGAGGAACGCAGACACTTTCTCAGCCGCCGGTGTCTAAACACCGTTGCCAAAGATTTTTTGTTGTACACTAACGTACATTGACTGGGGTGTTCAAAATTGAACATTGGCCAGATATTTTTTTGCGGCCCGCAGCGTCGGCAAAGCAATAGCCTGTTTGGGCGATGCATCCTGGATTGAGCGAAGTAAAATCCGGTAACGAACGAGCGGCTCAAACAGCGATCCCGGATTTCGCAGCCGCTCCGTCCGGGCTACGTATTGGCGAGCAAAGGACTCCAGGTGCCCTCCCTCAAGCCCATCCCGATCTTCGACGGCCATAATGACGTGCTCTTGCGCCTGCATCTGCACGGCGGCGCGGATGCGGTGGCGGCGTTCCTCAAGGGCGAGGACAAGGGCCAGTTGGATCTTGTCAAAGCGCACAAGGGCGGCTTTGCCGGCGGCTTGTTTGCGATCTTCGTGCCGTCGCCGAAACGCAAAGAGCGCGCCGAGGAGCAAGTGCCGGCACAAGCGCCCGACAGCGTTATCGGCAATGACCCGGCGCCGCCCGCGGTCGATATCGCGGAAGCGCAGCGCGTGGTGTTCGCCATGGCGGCACTGCTGTTGCGGATCGAGCGGGAGTCGCAAGGCCGCCTGCGCGTGTGCCGGACTGCCGGCGATATCAAACGCTGCCTTGCCGACGACGCGCTGGCGGCCGTGCTGCACATCGAAGGCGCGGAAGCGATCGATGCGAATTTCGAGCTCTTGGAGGTGCTGCACGCGGCGGGGCTGCGCTCGCTCGGGCCGGTATGGAGCCGGCCGAATATTTTCGGCCATGGCGTGCCGTTTCGCTGTCCGTCGTCGCCCGACACCGGGCCGGGGCTGACCGACCTCGGCAAGGCGCTGATCCGCGCCTGCAATGCCTTGCGGATTTTGATCGACCTGTCGCATCTCAACGAACGCGGCTTCTGGGACGTTGCGGAACTGAGCGACGCGCCGCTGGTCGCCACACATTCCAATGTTCACGCCATCAGCCCGCATTCGCGCAATCTGACCGACAAGCAATTGGCGGCGATCCGCGAGACCGGCGGCCTGGTCGGCGTCAACTTCGCCGTGAGCTTTCTGCGGTCGGACGGCCGCCAGGACAAGGACACGCCGATCGGGCTGATCATCCGGCATATCGAGCATCTGCTCGAACATTTGGGCGAGGACGGCGTCGGCTTCGGCTCCGATTTCGACGGCGCCATGATCCCGGCCGAACTCGGCACAGCCGCCGGCCTGCAAATTTTGGTACAGGCGATGCGGCAGCGCGGCTTCGGCAAAGCGCTGATCGAGAAGATATGCTTTCGCAATTGGCTGCGGGTGCTGGGACGAACGTGGGGGGAATAGCTCCGTAGGATGGGTTGAGCCCTTGCGAAACCCATCATGCAGCCTCGCCGTCGGATGATGGGTATCGCTTCGCTCCACCCATCCTACGTCCCGGGGTATCCCGCGATCTGGCACCGAACCTGCATGCCCTCGGCCCGCATGCAGCACGACTTTGACATGATCGTCATCGGCAGCGGTCCGTCCGGGCGGCGGGCCGCGGTGCAATCGGCCAAGCTCGGCAAGTCCGTGCTGGTGGTCGAGAAAGGCCGCCGCGTCGGCGGCGTGTCGGTGCATACCGGCACCATTCCGTCGAAGACGCTGCGCGAAACCGTGCTCAATCTATCGGGCTGGCGCGAGCGCGGCTTTTACGGCCGCTCCTATCGCGTCAAGCAGGACATCGCCGCCGGTGATCTTATGGTGCGCTTGCGTAAGACGCTCGACCACGAGGTCGAGGTGCTGGAGCATCAGTTCAACCGCAATGCGGTCAAGCACATGCGCGGCGAAGGCCGCTTTGTCGGGCTGCACGAGATCGAAGTGATCGACGACGCCGGCGAAACCCACGCCTATCGCGGCGCCAATATTTTGATTGCCTGCGGCACCCGGCCGTACCGGCCGGACTATGTGCCGTTTGACGGCAAGACCGTGCTCGATTCGGACGAGATCATCGACTTGCCGGCGCTGCCGCGCAGCCTCACCGTAATCGGCGCCGGCGTGATCGGCGTCGAATATGCCACCATCTTCAACGCTCTGGACGTTGCTGTCACACTGATCGAGCCGCGCGGCGGCCTGCTCGATTTCGTCGACCGCGAGCTGATCGAGGAATTCGTCCACGATCTGCGCGACCGCAACCTGATCATGCGGTTCGGCTCGGCCGTCAGCGCGATCGAGGTGGGCTCGGGCGGCCGGGTCACCACCAAGCTTGCCGACGGCCGGGCCGTCACCACCGAAATGCTGTTGTTCGCCGCCGGCCGCGTCGGCGCCATCGATAATCTCAATCTCGGCGCCGTCGGCATCGACGTCGACAACCGCGGCCATATCAAGGTCGAGCCGAAGACGATGCAGACTTCGGTGCCGCATATCTTTGCCGCAGGCGACGTGATCGGATTTCCGTCGCTCGCCTCGACCTCGATGGAACAAGGCCGGGTGGCGGCCTGCCACGCCTTCGGCATGGCGCCGCCGCCGCCGCCGGAATTTTTTCCCTACGGCATCTATTCGGTGCCGGAGATTTCCACCGTCGGCATGAGCGAGGAGGAGGTGCGGCGGCGCGCCATCCCCTACGAATGCGGCGTGGCGCGCTTCCGCGAAACCTCGCGCGGCCACATCATGGGGCTCTCAAACGGCATGATGAAGATGATTTTTTCGACGCGGACGCGGCGGCTCCTCGGCGTGCACATCGTCGGCGAAGGCGCCACCGAGCTCATTCATATCGGCCAGGCGGTGCTCAATCTCAAAGGCAGCATCGATTATTTCATCGAGAACACCTTCAACTATCCGACGCTGGCCGAGGCCTACAAGATCGCGGACCTTGATGCGTGGAATCGGATGGTCAGCGCGTAGGGCGGCTCATGCTCGTCATTGCGACGACCAATGTTCACCGTTCCCGCCCCGCATGCCACCCCACCTGGGCGCCCGGCACGGAATCTGTCGAAGCAAAATACGGCTTGATGTCGAGAAGGGGCGTGTTGTCGAGGCAGTCGAGCCCGATCACGGTGAGTGTGTTGCCCTCGATGCGGATAAGCCGCGCCACCGAAACCGCGATCGGATTAGGTCTTGCCGGCGAGCGCAGTGCAAAGGTGCCGCGATGCTCGGCGTAATGCCGCGGCGATTGCAGGACGAGGTCGCGCCGGGCCTGATCCATCCAATAGAGCAGCACGACGTGGCTGACGGTTTGCAGACCGCTCAGGCCCGCACTCCAGCGCGGATCGAGCTCGACGGCGCAGACGGCATCCGACTCACGGCCGTTCTTCGGGCAGTCTTCGCGCCGCCGCCAGGGCGTGCGGATGCGGCCGATATAATAGAGTGAGGCGTCGAACGCTTCCGGCAGTTCGACCGCGATCTCGCCTTCACGCAGGCCGTAAGTGTCCGTTTCACCCATGCGACGAAATTGGCATGGGACCCCGATAGGCGCCAGTGCGAGCAGTTTCGCGCCCACGGGATGGACTCCCTTCGTTCATGGGCACTGTCCCAATATTTCTTGCATAACCTGGTTTAATGACATAAAGATATCTTTATGTGGCCTTGCAAGCCGCCCTAAACAATTACCTCCAATGATACCCCCAAAATGACATCCGCAATGACCAACGAGCTCCTGAGTTTTGCCGGCCTGACGGCAACACTGAAATCCGCCGGCGAAGCGACCCGGCTGCGCATTCTGGTGCTGCTGGCGGAGGCCGAATTGACGGTGTCCGACCTCACCGAAATTCTGCGCCAGTCGCAGCCAAGACTGTCGCGGCACCTGCGGCTATTGGCCGAAGCCGGCCTCGTCGAACGCTTCCGCGAAGGCTCCTGGGCGTTCTTTCGCCTGCGCGAGCGCTCAGGCGCCGACATCGCGCGCACGCTTTTGGCGCGGCTCGATCCCGACGACCCGGTGATCGTCCGCGACCGCGAGCGGCTTGCGACAGTACGCGCCGCGCGAGCGGCTTCGGCGCAAAATTATTTCCGCCGTCATGCCGCGGAATGGGACCGCATCCGCAAGCTCCATGTCGCCGACGCCGCGGTCGAAGACGCGATCCGCTCGGCGCTGGCCGACAAGCCGATCCGGGCGCTGCTCGATCTCGGCACCGGCACCGGGCGGATGCTGGAACTGTTCGCCGGCGATATCGAGCGCGGGCTGGGGCTCGATCTGTCGCTCGACATGCTGGCGCTGGCCCGCGCGCGGCTCGATCGAGCGGGCTTGAAGCATTGCAGCGTGCGGCAAGGCGACATCTACGATCTCGCGCTGCCGCGCGACAGCTTCGACGTCGTCATCATCCACCAGGTGCTGCATTTTCTCGACGACAGCGCGCGCGCCATCCGCGAGGCGGCCCGCGTGCTGCGGCCGGGCGGCAGGCTCCTCGTCGTCGACTTCGCGCCGCATGATCTGGAATTTTTGCGCGAGGAGCACGCCCATCGCCGGCTCGGTTTCGCGCCCGAGACGGTGGCGCAATGGCTCGAGGCGGCAGGCCTCGACGTGCTGCGGCAACAGACTTTTCCGCCGGGGCCCGAGGGCCAGATCGCGGTGGCGCTGTGGCTGGCGCGCGATCCGCGCATCGTCTTGGCGCAGCCGGCCACACGCGAGGTGGCGTAATGAATGCGTCGCGCTTAAGCCGTTTCGTGCCAGCCGGCGACCGGCGGCGCCTTAATGTCTCGTTTGAATTCTTTCCGCCGAAGACGGCCGAGATGGAGCAGTCGCTGTGGGAATCGATCGCGCGGCTTGAGCCGCTCAAGCCTAATTTCGTCTCGGTAACCTATGGCGCCGGCGGCTCGACGCGCGAACGCACGCACGCGACCGTCAAACGCATCCTTGGCGAAACCGCGTTGACGCCTGCGGCGCATCTGACCTGCGTCGGCGCAACCCGTGCCGACGTCGATGCGGTGATCGCGGGCTATGCGCAAGCCGGCGTCCGCCACATCGTGGCGCTGCGCGGCGATCCGATCAGCGGCGTCGGCGAACGCTATGCGCCGCATCCGGGCGGTTACCAGAATGCCGCGGATCTCACCGCGGGCATCAAGCGGCTGGTCGACTTAAAAGGTTTGGCCGATATCGAAGTGTCGGTCGGCGCCTATCCCGAAAAACATCCCGACAGCCCGTCGGTCGAGGCCGACATCGACATGCTCAAGAAGAAGGTCGATGCCGGCGCGACGCGGGCGATGACCCAGTTCTTTTTCGAGAACTCAGCTTATTTCCGCTATCTCGACCGGGTGCGCGCGGCCGGTATCGACATCCCGATCGTGCCGGGCATCCTGCCGGTGCAGAATTTCAAGCAGACCAAAAATTTCGCCGCGCGCACCGGCGCCTCGGTGCCGGCCTGGCTCGCCGAGCGCTTCGACGGGCTCGACGACGACCCGGCGACCCGCAAGCTGATCGCGGCGGCGGTTGCCGCCGAACAGGTGATCGACCTCGTCGATCACGGCGTGACCGATTTCCATTTTTACACCATGAACCGCGCCGATCTGGTCTACGCGATCTGTCATTTGCTTGGGCTGAGACCCGATCATGCAGCGACACCAGGCGCGCAGTCCGAGCCAGAAAAAGAGCGCGCATAAAAATCATGAGCAAGTCCGTGACCCCTTCCAACTCCGAAATCGCGCTGCGCCGCTTGGCGGCCGAACGCATCCTGGTGCTCGACGGCGCCATGGGGACGATGATCCAGGCGCTGAAGCTTGATGAAGAAGAGTTCCGCGGCGCCCGCTTCGACGCCTGGAATCGCGAAGTGCGCGGCAACAACGATCTGCTCAATCTCACCCAGCAAGACGCCATCCGCGCCATCCACCTCGAATATTTCCGCGCTGGCGCCGATATCGTCTCGACCAATACTTTTTCCTCGACCTCGATCGCGCAAGCCGACTACGGCATGGCCGAGATCGCCTACGAATTGAATTCCGAGGGCGCCCGGCTGGCGCGCGAGGCAGCGCGAACCGCACAGGACGAGGACGGCCGCGAGCGCTTCGTCGCAGGCGCCCTTGGTCCGACCAACCGCACCGCTTCGATTTCGCCGGATGTCTCCAATCCGGGCTTTCGCGCCATCAGTTTCGACGAGTTGCGCATCGCTTATACCGAGCAGGTGCGGGGACTGCTCGACGGCGGCGTCGATGCGCTTCTGATCGAGACCATATTCGACACGCTTAACGCCAAGGCCGCGATCTATGCCATCGTCGACGAGCTTAGCCGCCGCGGCATCAGCGTGCCGATGATGATCTCCGGCACCATCACCGATCGGTCGGGCCGGCTTTTGTCCGGACAGACGCCGGAGGCGTTCTGGAACTCGATCGCGCATGCGCAGCCGCTGTCGCTCGGACTGAATTGCGCGCTCGGCGCCACCGAGATGCGCGCCCATATCGCCGAACTCGGCCGCGTCGCCGACACGCTGATCTGCGCTTATCCCAATGCCGGACTGCCGAACGAATTCGGCCATTACGACGAAGGGCCGGAGACCATGGCGGCGCTGCTTGGCGAATTCGCCGAGGCGGGCCTGGTCAATATCGTCGGCGGCTGCTGCGGCACCACGCCCGACCACATCCGTGCCATCGCCCGCGCCGTCGCCGGCAAAACGCCGCGGCCGATCCCCGTGGTCGCACCGCGACTGCGGCTGTCCGGCCTCGAAGCCTTCACGCTCACGCCCGAAATTCCGTTCGTCAATGTCGGCGAGCGCACCAATGTCACCGGCTCGGCGCGGTTCCGCAAGCTCGTCACCGCGGGCGACTATCCCGCCGCGCTCGCGGTCGCGCGCGATCAGGTCGAGAACGGCGCGCAAATCATCGACATCAATATGGACGAGGGATTGCTCGATTCCGAGAAGGCCATGACCACCTTCCTCAATCTGGTCGCGGCCGAGCCCGACATCGCGCGCGTGCCGGTGATGATCGATTCCTCGAAATTTTCGGTGATCGAAGCCGGCCTCAAATGCGTGCAGGGCAAAGCGGTGGTCAATTCGATTTCGCTCAAGGAGGGTGAAGACGCTTTCATTCGCCACGCCGAAACCGTGCGCCGCTATGGTGCTGCTGTCGTGGTGATGGCGTTCGACGAAAAAGGCCAGGCCGATACGTTTGAGAAAAAAACCGGAATCGCCAAGCGCGCCTACGACATCCTGGTGAACCGCGTGGGCTTTCCGCCGCAAGACATCATCTTCGATCCCAACATCTTCGCCGTCGCCACTGGCATGGAAGAGCACAACAATTACGGCGTCGACTTCATCGAGGCTTCGCGCTGGATCAGGAAAACTCTGCCGCATGCCCATGTCTCGGGCGGCGTGTCGAATTTTTCGTTCTCGTTCCGCGGCAACGAAGCGGTGCGCGAGGCGATGCATTCGGTGTTTCTCTATTACGCCATCGCGGCCGGCATGGATATGGGCATCGTCAATGCCGGCCAGATGGCGGTCTATGACGATCTTGATCGCGAATTGCGCGAAGCTTGCGAGGACGTCGTGCTCAACCGCCGCGCTGACGCGTCGGAGCGGCTGTTGGCGCTCGCCGAGCGCTATCGCGGCCACGGCAAGGAAAAGAAGGAAGCCGATCTCGCCTGGCGCGAATGGCCGGTCGGCAAGCGGTTGTCGCACGCGCTGGTCCACGGCCTCACCGACTTCATCGAGGTCGATGTCGAGGAGGCGCGGCTTGCGGCGCCACGCCCGCTCGCGGTGATCGAAGGCCCGCTGATGGACGGCATGAATATCGTCGGCGACCTGTTCGGGACCGGCCGGATGTTTCTGCCGCAGGTGGTCAAATCGGCGCGGGTGATGAAGCAGGCCGTCGCTTATTTGTTGCCCTATATGGAACAGGGCAAGGACGGCCGCGAGCACAAGTCCACCAACGGCAAGATCGTGCTCGCCACTGTCAAAGGCGACGTGCACGACATCGGCAAAAACATCGTCGGCGTCGTGCTCCAATGCAACAATTACGACGTGGTCGATCTTGGCGTCATGGTGCCGGCGGAGAAGATCCTGCAGGCCGCCATCGCCGAACAGGCCGACATCGTCGGACTGTCAGGGTTGATCACCCCCTCGCTCGACGAAATGTGCCATGTCGCGGCCGAAATGGAGCGGCAGGGTTTCGACGTGCCGTTGTTGATCGGCGGCGCCACTACGAGCCGCGTCCATACCGCGGTGAAAATTCATCCGCATTACCGGCGCGGCCAGGCGGTCTATGTCAACGATGCGAGCCGCGCCGTCGGCGTGGTCGCGTCGCTGTTGTCGCGCGAGACCCGCGGGCGCGTCGTCGACGACGTCCGCGCCGAATATGCGCGCATCGCCGAGGCGCACGCGCGCGGGGAAGACAACAAGCGGCGGCTTTCGCTTACCGACGCGCGGAAAAATGCGCTGAAGCTCGATTGGTCCGGCGCCTATACGCCGCCGCAACCGCGGTTCATCGGCACCCGCGGCTTTACCGACGTGCCGATTGCCGAACTGGTCGACTATATCGACTGGTCGCCGTTTTTCGCCACCTGGGAACTTAACGGCAAATATCCGGCGATCCTTAACGACGCAACACTGGGCGAAGCCGCGCGCAGCCTGTTCGCCGACGCGCAGGATATGCTGCGACAGATGATGGCCGAGCATTGGTTCCGCGCCTCGGCCGTCATCGGCTTCTGGCCGGCGAATTCCGACGGCGACGACATTGTCCTGTTCGCCGACGAGGCGCGCAAACAGCCGGTCGCGACATTGCACACGCTGCGCCAGCAGCTATCGCGCCGCGAAGGCCGTGCCAATGTCGCGCTGGCCGATTTCATTGCGCCTCGAGGAAGCGGAGTTGCCGATTATATCGGCGCCTTCGCGGTGACGGCCGGCATCGGCGAGGAGGCCGTGACCGAGCGCTTCAAGCGCGCCAATGACGACTATTCCGCGATCATGGCCAAGGCGCTGGCCGATCGCCTGGCTGAAGCGCTGGCCGAGCGCATACATGCGCGCGTACGCCGGGAATTCTGGGCCTATGCGCCCGACGAGGCGCTCAGGCCCCCCGACATGATCGCCGAGGCCTATCGCGGCATCCGCCCGGCGCCCGGCTATCCGGCGCAGCCCGACCACGCCGAGAAGGGCACGCTGTTTGAGCTCCTTGGCAGCGAGCGCGAAATCGGCGTCAAGCTCACCGAAAGCTTCGCCATGTGGCCCGGCGCCTCGGTGTGCGGCGTCTATTTCAGCCACCCCGACAGCTATTATTTCGGCGTCGGCAAGATCGAGCGCGACCAGGTTGAAGACTACGCGCGCCGCAAGGGCTGGAGTATCGCGGAAGCAGAGAGGTGGCTGGCGCCGATCCTCAATTATGATCCGCTCGCCGCGGCGCGGAGCGCTGCGGAGTAGCGGTCATTGCGAGGAGCAAAGCGACGAAGCAATCCGGTTTGGCGCCGCCTGGATTGCTTCGCTGCGCTCGCAATGACGAGGCATCACCCACCCATCTTCCGCGCGATCGCCTGCTCCAAAAACAGCGCCGCTTCGAGCGTGGCGCGGTCGCGGCCGAAGCGGCCGACGATCTGGACGCCGAGCGGTAAACCGTTGTCGTGCAAGCCCGGCACGTTGACGCAAGGCGAGCCCATCAGCGTCCACAGCCGGTTGAACATCGGGTCACCGGTAAAGCCGAAGCCCTGCGGCGCCGCGCCGGGCGCCGACGGGGTGAGGATCACGTCGTGATCCGCCATCGCGTCCGCCAACACCTGCCGGCCGCGGCTCGCGGTGCGGCGCGCGGTGTCATAGGCGTCGGCTGAGATTGCCGTGGCGCGGTCGAGGTGTTTGCGCAGCCGCGCATCGATCGCTTCGCGATGACGCTCATATTCGAAAGCGAGCGCGCGGATGTTTTCGTAATCCTGAACGATGAATTGCGCGGCATAAGCGTCTTCCAGCAGCGGCGGTAGCGCAAGCTCGCTCACTCTGGCGCCGGCGTCTTGTGCGATCCGCGCCGCGGTCTCGACTGCGCTACGCATGGCTTCGCTCGCCTGCGGCCACAGATGGGTGCGTGCGAGCGCGATGCGCGGCGCGTCAGGCGGGGTGCGATCGACGCGCAAATCGCGTTCGAGGATAACGGCTGCGGCAAAAGCGACGTCGCCGACACCGGCGCCGAACAGGCCCGCGGTGTCGAGATGCCAGGACACGGTCTTCACGCCGACCGTCGGGATCAGCCGATAGGACGGCTTGAAGCCGGTGACGCCGCAAAACGCGGCGGGCCGGATCACCGAACCCGCGGTCTGGGTGCCGAAGGCAAGCGGCACCATGCCCGCGGCGACGGCGGCGGCGGAGCCCGCCGACGAGCCGCCCGGTGTATGCGCGAGATTGTGCGGATTGCATGTGACCGACGGCACGAGCGACGCAAATTGCGTGGTCACCGTCTTGCCGATGATGACGCCGCCTGAACGGCGCGTCAGCACCACCGCGGTCGCGTCGGTGCGCGGCTGAAAGCCGGCATAGATCGGCGAGCCATACTGCGTCGGCAGGTCGGCGGTATCGAAAATATCCTTGAACGTGACCGGCAGGCCGCGCAGCGGCGACGACGCAAGTTGCGGCGCTTCGGCGGCGCGGCGCGCGGCATCGAGATCGAGCGCGACGAAAGCCGAGACCTCGGGCTCGCGCGCGGCAATCACCTCGGCGCAGAGTTCGACGACGGCACGGGGCTTGAGATCGCCCGCTTCGATGCGGCGGGCGAGAGCGAGGGCGGAGAGCATCAGGCGATGTGGCCTGAAAGCGGCGTCCGGATCAAGGGCCGACGATCATGGTTAATGAAATTCTGCCCGGCCGCAGCTGCACGACCCCGCAATGTCATCATTGAACAGTCCTTAACGGAATTCCTCGCATTGTCTGGGGATGACGCGCGGAGTTCGTTGGTATCTCGTCAGCTCCCTCGTCCTCGTTGGCTTGATCGTGCTCGCCGGCTGCAGCCACTATATGCTCGCCGAGCGCGAACCATGGCGGCACGAGGCGGAATTGGCGTGTCTGAATTCCGGCGCGGTGAAGGAAACTCCCGAACGCGTGCGTATCTCCGCGATCAATGGCGCCGGCGCCTGCGGCATCGATTATCCGATCCGAGTGTCGGCGCTCGGCGAAAGCGGGCCGCTCGGCTACGACGACGAGGCAATGACGCCGCCGGCCGCGATCCCGAATGCGTCGATGCCGCAGCGCTGGCCCGGTAGCCAACCAAGCACGATGCAGTCGAGCCCCATTGCGTCGAGCCCGATCCAATCGCGCGCGTTGCCGCCAGTGCAAAGCGCGCCACAATCTTACCCTGTCGCGCCGCAATCTTATCCTGTCGGACCGCAGAGCTATCCGAGCGGACCGCCGCCCTACCCGGCCGGGCCGCAGCCGTATCCGACCGCGCAAGCCGGCCAGCCGCTGTCGCTCAATCCGCCGGGACTGCCGCCGCCCGACGACGAAGACGAGATCGGAATTCCCGGTGGGCCGCCGCATCCGTATTACGGCGGGCCGCAACCTTCTTATCCGCCACCGCCCGCTGCCGCCCTGCCGCCGCTCGGTCCGCCCGCGGGTCCGATGGTCACCGCATCGGCAGGGCCGGTCGAACTCAAACCACCGGCGACGCTTGCCTGCCCGATTGTGTCGGCGCTCGATCAATGGCTCGCTACCGCGGTGCAGCCCGCGGCGCAGCATTGGTTTCACCAGCCGGTGGTCGAGATCA
The DNA here is from genome assembly GCA_049519075.1 of Xanthobacteraceae bacterium. GTDB lineage: Bacteria > Pseudomonadota > Alphaproteobacteria > Rhizobiales > Xanthobacteraceae > BOG-931. Next base: position 14,533 of record JBEKRD010000025.1, read on the forward strand.
AACAAATCTCGGCCTATTCCTGCCGCGGCATGAACGGCAATCCCAATGCGCATATTTCCGAACATGCCTTCGGCAATGCACTCGACGTCGCCGAATTCGATCTCGCTGACGGCCACAAGATCAGCGTGCAATATGGCTGGAAGGGAACGCCGGAGGAGCAGGGCTTTCTGCACGACGTGCAGGCGGCCGCCTGCGATCAGTTCACCACGGTGCTGGCGCCGGGCGCCAACGTCTATCACTACAACCACATCCACGTCGATCTGATGCGGCACTATAACGGCCGCCACATCTGCGAGCCGGGCGCCATCCCAGGCGAAGTCGCGGCGGCCCGCGCGCGTTCGCAGTTCGCCGCGCGGCACCCCGATCCCAACGTCACCGGCTCGATCAAAGCCCAGACGCCGGCGCGGCCGCTCGGCTATTCCGGTGAGGACGACGACGGACGGCCCGACGCCGTGCCGGGGGATGATTAGGCCTTAAGCACTTACGCGCCAGGGAACGAGGCCGTCCACAGCGTCACAAGCGGAAGTCGGACGCCTCATTCAACGCCCTGAACGGTGCAATTGGACCCGGATTAACAGCCGATTAACCATTCTATCGCCACGCTGGGTGCATCGAATAATCGTATGGATCGCGGCGCATGGCTGTCACCGGCAATACGGGGTGCTGGAACGAGCGGCAGCGGCAAGCCGAGGAACTGCCTGCGCTCACTAACAAAACGGTGCAGGAGCATGGCTGGCAGCGTCAAGCCGAGCACCTGTCTATTGCGCATGTGGCGGTGGGGGTGGCGGCAATCGCGGCGACCGGGCAACCGCGCCGGCGGCCGCCGTTGCAACGGCGCACGAGCAACTTTCAAACCGCCGAAGAAAAATTGAAACGCGGGCTCATATCGATCGCGCATAGGGAAACGTCGCCGGCACAGACCGTGAGCAAGAATAGCGCCAAACCTTACGGTACGCAGCACTCGCCAACTGACCAGCAAATTCTCCGCGATAAAGCCGCCCCTCCCCCTCGGACATCGCTCGAAAGACTCGTCGACGAAATCGCACGCGCGTCCGCATTGCCGATTGATAGCGGCGTCGCGAACGAAGATCCGAGGCCCCCTGAGCTGCGGGCCGAGTTGGGCTGGGTGCAAGAGGAGCGCATCCATTGGGAGAATGAAAACTGCTCGCTTCAAGTCTCGCTCGATTTGCTTGTCAGCGAGAACTCTCGTTTGTCCCACTGCCTCACGCAGACTGCAACGGCGGGATCGCACAGGCGGATCGCCGAACTCGAAGATGAGCTCGTCGCCACGCGTCAAAGGCTTGTTTTCGGAGAGAATGCGCATCGATCCCTTCGCGCGTCACTGGCGCTTGCCGAAAAGGCACGCTCCGAGCTTGAGCGGAAGAAGACGGCGGTGACTGCCGCCGACGCCAAACTCGGCAGGTCGGCCATCGCGTTCAATGGCCCGAACGAAAAGTCACAGGCTGAAAACGGCGCGCTGCATACTCGTCACCAAGACCTGTCGATCAGCGCAGCCGCCGCGGAAAAGCGGATCGCCGAACTCGAAAGTGAATTAGGCACGATGCGCCGGCGACTTGCGCTCCGGGAGGACGAGAATCGATCGCTCCAGGCGTCGCTTGCTGGCGCCGGCGAAATGCGCTCACAACTCGAACGGAAGGAAGCGGATCTGATCGCTGCCGACGCCGAGCTCCGCAAACTGGCCTTTGCGTTTAATGAGACGAACGAAGAGCGACGGACCGAAATCAATACGTTGCACACTCGTCTCCAAACCGTGTCGGCTCGCGCAGCGATCGCGGAAAGGCTACTCGCGGAGGCGCAGGAAAATTGGCTCGTGCAGATCCAGGAGTATAGCAGCGCCGAGCGCAGGGCCGCCGATGCGAGCGCCGCGTGCGAGGCGGCCAACCTAAAACTCGAATCGCTCGAGAACTCGCTTCGGGTCAAGGAGCGTCAACTGCTGGAACTCGTGCAGTCAAGTTCGAAGCTGATTGGCGATGCGCTAAAAAGCTTCGATACGCTCGATACCGCTCCGGCATGCGATCAGCGCATGCAGTTCCTGACCCGGCGGGTCGGCCAACGAGAGACAGAAATGAACGATCGCGCCGAGGCGCGGCACGCGCTCGACGATCGCGTCGGACAGGACGCTGGGAATTCTGCGCCGATCGAATTCTGCTCGACGGAAGCGTTGCTCGCCAGCACCATCAGTTTGTGATCCGGTCACGGGGCCGCGCGACAGCGCACTTTACCGGCCGCTCGCTTCCATCTGCTGCAACACCGCCGCTGTCGGCCAGCAATCCACCTTCAGCCCGCTCTTCTTCTGATAGGCGCCAAGCGCCGCGCGCGTCAGCATGCCGGCCTTGCCGTCGATCTTGTCGTGATAATAGCCACGTGCGGTGAGGATCTGCTGCATGCGGTCGAGAGCGGTGGTCGGCAGTTGCGCGACGTTGCCCCATGGCGTTTCGAATGATGCCGTCTGCGGGCGCGGATCGGCGATGCGGTCGGCAAGATGGCCGACGAACAGCACGTAGAGATCGGAATAATTATATTCCTTGATGACGAAATAATTCTTGGTGGCCAGAAATGACGGGCCGTAAAGGCCGGCCGGCTGCAACAGCGACGCCGGCTCGGCGCGTTCGGCGGCCGACACGACGCGGCCATAGGTCGGCACGAAGCCGCGCTTGAGCCAATCCCCCAGCGGCAACGTATTTTCCGGGACGCCAACCGTGCAATCGACATCGGCCGGCGGGCGCACCTCATAGGCCCAGCGCAAGCCGCGCTGCCAGCCTTTGTCGAGCAGTTGTTTGGCGGCCGACGCCAGCGCGTCCGGCACCGAGTTCCAGATATCGGCTTTGCCGTCGCCGTCGAAATCGACGGCATATTTCAGATAATCCGACGGCAGAAATTGCGTGAGCCCCATGGCGCCTGCCCAGGAGCTTTTCATGGCGGCAAGCGTAATCGCGCCGCTGTCGAGGATCTTCAAGGCGAGCAGGAACTCGTTGCGGAACTGATCCTTGCGCCGGCCGAGATAGGCCTGCGTCGCCAGCACGCGGATCGCGCTATGGGTATCGGCGGCGCGGCCGTAATCGGTTTCGCGGCCGTAGATCGCGAGCAGCACGGCGGGCGGCGTGCCGAATTGCTGCTCGATGGCGGTCAGAGGAGCGCGATATTGCTCGTAAAGCTTGCGGCCTTGCACCGCGAGCCGTTCGATCGACGGCTCCTTGATGTAATCCGCCGGCGTCTGCACGAATTCCGGCTGGCCCGGCGGCGGTCGCTCCGGCCGTCCCGGCAGCGCTAGATCGGGCAGCGTCAGATCGGGTTCGAGCCCGCGCGTCGCCTGGTCGAAAGTTGCGCTGCTGACGCCGAGCGCTTGCGCCTGCGGCCACAGCGATTGCAGCCAAGATTGGAAGGCTGGGTCGGCATGGGCGGGCGCCGGCGAGAGTGTCAGCAATACCCCCATCAGAAATAATTTTCGAACCATGCGTAGTTCTCTCGCGTGTCATGCCCGGCCTCGTGCCGGGCATCCGGTTTAGGCGGGCACTATTCATCACTAAGCGAGATGGCCGGAACAAGTCCGGCCATGACGAGTGCGGACTTTCACCTTACCGCCAGACTGAACAGCCGAGGGAAGCGCAGCAGCACCTTGCCGTCGAAGCGCGGCTTATAGGCGCCGATGATTTTTGCCGTGTAGGCGGCGAGGAATTGTTCGCGGGCCGCGGCGTCAAGCGGCGACAGGAACGGCTGCAGCGACGAACCCTTGAACCATTCGGTGATAGCGGCCGGCGATGCCATCACGTGATTATAGATGCTGTGCCAGATATCGATATGCGAGCAAACCGGTTTGAGCAGATCGTAATAGGCCTCCGGCGACAGCAGGTCGTCGCGCGCCGCCGCCTTGACTTCAGGGTGGTCCTTCCAGGGGCCGCTGTCGCCCACCTCTTTCTGAAAGCGCAGCGCTGGCTCCCGCGTATTGTCCGGCATCTGGATCGCCAGCACGCCGCCCTGCGGCAGTTTTTCAAGCAGGCGGCGCATGATCGCGGGATGATCGGGCAGCCATTGCATCACCGCATTGCCGAAAATCAGATCGGTGCGCGGGTCGGGCGTCCAGGTCGCGATATCGGCCTCGATGAAACTGCATTGCGGCAGCCGTTCGCGCGCCTTTTTCAGCATGTCAGGCGAGGAGTCGAGTCCGACCACGTCCGACTGCGGAAAGCGCTCGACCAGAAGCTCGGTCGAATTGCCCGGGCCGCAGCCAAGATCGACCACGAGCCGCGGTTTTTGCAACGGCACCTGCGCCAAAAGATCGCGCGGCGGCCGGGTGCGTTCGTCCTCGAATTTCAGATATTGGCGGGCGCTCCAGTCTTCCATCGCGCGCTAGACTCCGATTCGATACGCCGGCGCCGATCCATAGCACTGGAAGGCCCCGAAATCACGTACGCCGCGCAGAGCGTGGATCGACGGCGTCACGCCTCGTCCATCAGGTGGGTGCGAGAATGATGATCCGCCGCGAAGATTAGGTACACCGCGGGAACGACGAACAGCGTGAACAGCGTGCCGATCGCCAACCCTGAGGCGATGACGACGCCCATCTGGAAGCGCGAGACCGCGCCGGCGCCCGACGCCGTGATCAGCGGGATGACGCCGAGCACCATGGCGGCGGTCGTCATCAGGATCGGGCGCAGCCGGATCCCGGCCGCCTGCTCGACCGCCTCGCGCTTGGTGCGGCCCTCGAGCTGCAGGTGATTGGCGAATTGCACGATCAGGATGCCGTGTTTGCTGATCAGGCCCATCAGCGTGACGAGGCCGACCTCGGTATAAATGTTGAGCGACATGCCGCCGAAGCCGAGCGTGACAAAGATCAGTGCGCCTGCGATCGACATCGGCACCGAGACCAGGATGATGACCGGATCGCGGAAGCTTTCGAACAATGCGGCGAGCGCCAGAAAGATGATGATCAGCGCAAAGCCGAACACGGTGATAAAGCCGCTCGACTCCTGGATATATTGCCGGCTCAAGCCGCCGTAATCGATCGAATAGCCCTGCGGCAGCACCCGCGCCGACAAGTTCTGCAGGAACGCCAGCGCATCGCCCTGCGCTACGCCTGGCATGGCGACGCCCTGGATGGTGGCGCTGTTGAGCTGCTGGAAGTGGTTGAGCGATTCCGGAACCGTCCTCGTCGACACGGTGGCGACCGTCGACAGCGGCACCAGCGAACCGTCGCCGGTGCGGATGTAATAGTCGAGCAATTGGCTCGAATTGAGCCGGAAGCGCTGCTGCACCTGCGGAATCACTTTATAGGACCGGCCGCTGATGCTGAAATAATTGACATAGCCGCCGCCGAGCATCGCCGCGAGCGAGCCGCCGACGTCGCTCATGCGCAAGCCGAGCTGCGCCGTCTTGTCGCGATCGATGGTGATGTCGGACTGCGGATTGTCGATCTTGAGATCGCAATCGAGGAAGATAAACATGCCGCTCGCCAGCGCCTGCTGCAGAAATTGCTGCGAGATCTCGTTTAACCGCGCGAACGGGTCGGTGGTCGTGATCACGAATTGCACCGGCAGACCGATACTGCCCGGCAAAGCGGGTGGCTGAAACGCCGCGATCCGAACGCCGGCGATCTTGTTCAGCTCCTGCTGCAAGATCGGCTGCAGCGTGGTGGTGGTCTGGGCGCGCTGGTCCCAGGGCTTGAACACCATGCCGGCGATCGACTGGCCCGGCACGTCGAGCTGGAAGACGTGCTCGGTTTCCGGATGCTTGGCGAAAATCTTATACACCTCGCGCGAATACATCTGGCGCTGTTGCAGCGTGGCATTCGGCGGCGCGATCGATTGGGTGATGACGACGCCCTGGTCCTCCTGCGGCGCCAGCTCCGTTTTGGCGCTGGTGAACAGGAAATAGATGCTGGACAACACGATCACGGCGAACACCAGGGTCACCGGCAGATTATCCAGGCTGCTGCGCAACCACCTGTCGTAGCCGCGGTGCAGCCTCTCGAAGCTATGATCGATAAAATCGGTAAGCCGGGATTCCCAGCCGCGACGCTCCGGATCGTGCGGCTTGAGGAGCCGCGAGCACAGCATCGGCGACAGCGTGAGCGCCACCACGCCCGATACCGTAACGGCGCCGACCAGCGCGAAGGCGAATTCCGCAAACAGCGCGCCGGTCAGTCCACTTTGGAAGCCGATCGGCACATAGACCGCGGCCAACACCACGGTCATGGCGATGATCGGCCCGCCGAGCTCATGCGCCGCCTTGATCGCGGCGTCGACCGGTTTCAGCCCTTCTTCGAGATGCCGGCTGACATTTTCGACCACGATGATGGCGTCGTCGACCACGAGCCCGATCGCCAGCACCAGCGCCAGCAAAGTGAGCAGATTGATCGAATAGCCGAGCGCCAACAGCACGATGAAAGTGCCGACTAATGACAAGGGAATGGCGATGGTCGGGATCAGCGCCGAGCGCACCGAGCCAAGGAACAGAAACACCACGACGGTGACGATCGCCAGGGCCTCGAGCAGACTGTGAATGACCTCGTTGATCGCGCTGTGGACGAACTCGGTGGAATCGTAAATGATTTCGCCGTTGAGCCCTTGCGGCAGCAAGGCCTGGATATCTGGAAACACCCGGTGGATTCCCTGGATGACGTCGAGCAGATTGGCGGTCGGCGCGACCTGGATGCCGATATAGACCGCCTGCTTGCCGTCGAAGCCCACTTCGGATTCGTAATCTTCGGAGCCGAGCGTGACATTGGCGACGTCTTTGAGCCGGACCACCGCACCGTTCGCCTGCTTGAGCACCAGATTGCGGAATTCTTCCGCCGAATGCAGACTGGTCGATGCGGTCAAATTGACCTGGACCATCTGGCCCTTGGTGGTGCCGATGCCGGAAATGTAGTCGTTGGCGGTGAGCGCCGCGCTGACGTCGCTTGCGGTCAAGCCGACGGCGGCGAGCTTTGACGGATCAAGCCAGGCGCGCAGCGCGAACACTTTCTGTCCGAGCAATTCCGCGGTCTGGACGCCCGTCACCGCCTGCAGCTTCGGCTGCACCACGCGCACCAGGTAATCGGTGATCTGGTTCGGCGCCAGCGTGTCGCTGTTAAACCCGATATACATCGCATCGATGGTCTGGCCGACCTTGACGGTCAGCGTCGGCTGCAGCGTGCCGGTCGGCAATTGATTGAGGACTGAATTGATCTTGGTGTTGATCTCCGTCAGCGCTTTGTCGGCGTCGTAATTCAGCCGCAGATAGACCAGAATGGTCGAGGCCCCGCTCTGGCTGGTCGAACTCATGTAGTCGATGCCATTGGCCTGAGCGATGGCGTTTTCCAACGGCGTGGTGATGAAGCCCGCCACCACATCGGGATCGGCGCCGTAATAGATCGTCGTCACGGTGACGATGGCATTTTCGGTGCGCGGATATTGCAGGATGGGCAGGACGCTGTAGGCGCGCAGTCCCAGCACCAGAATCAGGAGGCTGACGACCGAGGCGAGCACCGGCCGGCGGATGAAAATGTCGGTAAAATTCATGGCGGCGCTCGCCTAGCGATCCAGCGGAACGTTGGGCGCCGCATCCGCGGTCGGCGAGATCGAATTGTCGATCAGCACCGTCGAGCCGTTATGCAGCTTGATCTGGCCGGCGGTGACGATGGTGTCGCCGTCGTTGACGCCCTTGAGGATTGCGACCTGATCGCCGCGCGTCGGCCCGGTGGTGACGAAGGTTTGGCGCGCGATCAGCTGCGGCTTGCCGGCGGCGTCGGCGCCCTTGCTGTCGACGATGTAGACGGTGTTGCCGTAGGGATTGTAGCTGATCGCGGTCTGCGGCAGCGTGATGTAATTCTGTGGCGCGCCGGTCGCGATGTCGACCGTGGCATACATGCCCGGCAATAGCTTGTGATCGGCGTTTTTCAACGTGGCGCGGACCTGAACATTGCGGCTCGAGGCGTCGACCTTCGGGTTCAGCGCGGTGATCTCGCCGTCGAAGGTCTGATCCTTATAGGCGTCGATCTTGATCGCCACCGTCTCGCCCAGGCGCACCTGAGCGATCGCCTGCTGCGGCACGAAAAAGTCGAGGAAGATCGGATCGAGCGCCTGCAAGGTGACGATCGCGGTTCCGGCGCTGAGATATTGTCCAAGATCGACGGCGCGAATGCCGAGATGGCCGGCAAATGGCGCGCGCAGCGTCTTCTTGTCGAGGACCGCCTGCTGCTGGGCGACCTGGGCGTTGGCGTTTTTGAGATTGGCTGCGTCGGTGTCGAGATTGGCCTGGCTCACCGCCTGGATCTTGAGTTGCTTTTGGTCGCGATCGTAGATGATCTGGTTGAGCTGCGCGGTTGCCTGCAAGGATTCAAGTCTCGCGGCGTCGTCCTGGGAGCGCAGCTTTAACAGCACCGCGCCCTCTTCGACGTCGTCGCCGGAATTAAACGAGATCGAATCGACCACGCCCGACACTTCGATCGAGAGGTCGGCGCCGCGCACCGCGCGCAGGCTGCCGAGCGCCTCGATGGTTGGCTGCCACTGGCTGTAGCCGGCCTTGCCGGTCGCCACTGTCTGCGGCGGCGAGCCCATGGCGCTCATGAATTTCTTGATCATGATGCCTTTGAAGACCTGGAATCCGAACACTCCGCCGAGCACGACGGCGACCGCGATCAGCATGATCACCATGCGTTTGATCATGGATTGAGCTCCGTTACTGGGTGCGGGGCGGCGTCGGGCGCGGGTATCAACGCGTCCGGACTGTGCGGATTGGGCGCCACGTCGTTCCGATTCCACCAGCCGCCGCCGAGCGCCTGGTAGAGCGCCGCCGTATCGGCGTAGCGCGCCGCCTGCGCTTGCACCACCGCGAGCCGCGCCTGCTGGTAGCTGCGCTGTGCATTGAACAACGTCAGATAGGCGATGGCGCCAAGGCGGTACTGGCCTTGCGCCAGATTGAGCGTATCGGATGCGGCGGTAAGCGCGGCGCGCTGCGCCTTCAGCGTGGCGGCATCGAGTTGCAATGCACGCAAGGCATCAGCGACGTTCTGGAACGCCTGCAGCACCGTGTTGCGATATTGCGCTTCCGCCATCTCGTATCCGGCTTCGGCGGCGCGCTGTTGATGCAACAGCGTGAAGCCGTGGAAGATCGGCTGCGTGCCGCTCGCCGCCGCGCTCCAGATAATTGTTTGGGGTGCGAACATCGTCGCCGTGGTCAGGGCGGCGGTGCCGTAAGCTCCGGAGAGCGTGAATTGCGGCAACCGATTGGCGATGGCGACGCCGATCTGGGCGCTGGCCTGATGCAATTGCGCTTCGGCGGCGCGGATGTCGGGGCGTTGCTCGACGAGCTGCGAGGGCAGGCTCACCGGCAGATCCGTCGGCAGCCGCAGCGATGCCAGCGTCAGATGCTCATGCGCCGTCTCGTTGGGAAAACGGCCGATCAGCGCCAGCATGACGTGGCGCTGTTGCTCGAGCTGTTTCTGCAGCGGCGGCAGCGTCGCCTGATCGGTGGCGACTTCCGATTGCTGCGTCAGCACATCGGTGCGCGACGCGGCGCCGACCTCGAATTGCTGGCGCACGACCTGGAGCTGGTCGGTCTCGATCTTGATGATTTCCAGCGTCGCCTCGATCTGGCCGCGCAGCGACGCTTCCTGAACCGCTGCGGTGACCACGTTCGAGGTCAGGGTCAGATAGGTCGCCTCGAGCTCGAAGCGCTGATAATCGGCAAGCGCGGCCGTCGCCTCGATCTGCCGGCGCTGGCCGCCGAATACGTCGGGCGCATAGGAGACGTTCACCGCGGCTTGGTACAGATTGAAAATAGACGGCGAGCCGGCGGATCCGAATTCGGCGGGCGAGAATTGCTGACGCTCGGCAGAAGAATTCGCGTCGACTTTCGGCAACAGGTTGCCGGTCTGCGCGTAGAGGTTTTCCTTGGCCTGCCACAGCGCGGCTTGCGCCGCTTCAAGGCCCGGATTGGCGCGCAGCGCCTCGACCAGGAGACCGTCGAGCTCTTTGGAATGGAAGATTTTCCACCACTCGGCCGGGATGTCGCGACCGACATCGAACTTCTGCGCGGCGCCGCCGCCGATATCGCTTGACGCGGTCGTCGCCGGCTTGGTTTCGGGCGTATAGCTCTCCACCGGCGGTGCCGGCGGCGATTTAAAGTCCGGCCCAACCGCGCAGCCGGACAAGGCCAACAGCACCAGCGCAGCCGCAGCCATCGGCGAAAAAGCGCCGAAACGACGCGCAAATTCGCCCCTTTTCGCGGAGGCTGCCGGGCGGCTGCGCCGCCTCAACTGACTGGAACCGAGCACTTGCGAGACCCTCAAAGGAGTCAGCCTAATTATTAACTGTCCGGTTAGTCAATAACTTGACTTTCGGCGGCACCTGCGCCTAGCTGCGGCCATGACCGTCTTAGTGGAAGCGCGCCCGGAAACCAGACGCCGCCGCAAAGCGGAGCGGCCGCAGGAAATTCTGGAAGCCGCCTTCGTCGAATTTTCGCGCAACGGCTACGCCCAAACGACGCTCGACCAGATCGCCGAGCACGCCGGCGTCACCAAGGGCACCATCTACGTCTATTTCGAGAACAAGGAACACTTGTTCATCTCGATGGTGCACGAATTCACCAAGGCGACGACCGAAATCGTGCACGGCATGTTTGAATCGCACGATGGCTCGACCGCCGATCTGTTGCGCGCGCAGTTCAGCTTCATCTACGAACACATTGTCAGCGACAAGCGCCGGCGTGAAGTGGTGCGCATGCTGATCGCCGAGGCGCCGCGTTTTCCGGCGCTCGCCGACCGCTATCACGAGGAAATCTTACGGCCGTGCCTCGACATGCTGCGGCAGGCGATCCAGCGCGGCGTCGATCGCGGCGAAATCCGCAAATCCGCGATCGTCGATTCCCCGCAGGTCATTATCGCGCCGATCGCACTGGTCGATCTGTGGATGATGATGTTCGACGACCGCCAGCCGCTCGATCTGAAGGCCTATTTCAATGCGCACCTCGATATGGTGCTCAATGGGCTGCTGGCAAAGTAACGAGCGTCTCCCGCGGCAGGCAATCGGCCGCGGGATCGCATTCGCGACGTCACATTCTGCCGTCAGCGCCGTCGAAACTGCTGGCGCTGTGGTGGCCGGGCGGCCGAACTGGCGCGTTCGTCCTTGTGACGAAAGATCAACCGTCCCTTTTCCAGGTCATAAGGCGACACTTCGACGGTCACGCGATCGCCGGCCAGCGTTTTGATGCGGTTCTTCTTCATCCTGCCGGCGGTATAGGCGACGAGCACATGTCCGTTCTCGAGCTGAACGCGATAACGCGCGTCGGGCAGGATCTCGGTCACCAGACCTTCGAATTCCAAGAGTTCTTCCTTGGGCATGTCACGATCCCTTCGAATGCCCGGTCGAACGCGGCGCGCCATGCGCATCGTCACGCCCCGGCGAGGCATTGCGATGCAGGAAGGCGACAGACGCGATCCCGGCTTGATTTGACTGTTCGTGGCCTGACTGTTCGCGTCTCGGCTGCTGGTGCCGTGACGACTCGTGGCGTGGCTGTGCGCTTCTTGGCTGCGCGTTTCTTGACTGTTCGTTTCTTGGCTGCCCGTGCTGGCGTTGCTGCGATCCGCCATTGCCACGCTGCCGCCGCCGTTGCTTGCCCGGCGCATTGGCAAAATTACGCGCCGGAGCATGTGCAGGCGCCGCTGATCGCTCCCGCTGTGAACGCCGATCGGTCGACGGGATGGTCAGCCGGATAAGCTTTTCGATATCGCGCAAGAACGCCATTTCCTCGCCGTCGCACAGCGAGATCGCGATGCCTTCCGCGCCGGCGCGCGCGGTGCGGCCGATGCGATGCACATAAGTCTCGGCCACGTTCGGCAGATCGAAATTCACCACATGGCTGATGCCGTCGACGTCGATGCCGCGGGCGGCGATGTCGGTCGCGACCAGCGTCTTGACCTTGCCGTTGCGGAATGCCGCCAACACGCGTTCGCGCTGGCCCTGCGACTTGTTGCCGTGAATCGCCTCGGCCTCGATGCCGGCCTGGACCAGCCTGCGCACGACCTTGTCGGCACCATGTTTGGTTCGGGTGAAGACGAGCGCCCGCTCGACCGTTTCGTGTCGCAGCACCTCGACGAGCATTTCCGGCTTTGCGGCGCGGTCGACCAGGATGACGCGCTGATCGACGCGCTCCGCTGTACTGGCGACCGGCGCGACCGCGACTTTGACCGGATCGCGCAGCATCTGGCCGGCGAGTTCGGCGATGGCGCGCGGCATGGTCGCAGAGAACATCAGCGTCTGCCGTACGGCCGGCAGCTTGGCGACGATTTTCCGGATATCGTTGATGAAGCCCATGTCCAGCATGCGGTCGGCTTCGTCGAGCACGAGGTACTCGACGCTGCCGAGGCGCAACGCATTGCTCTGCACGAGATCGAGGAGCCGACCCGGCGTGGCGACGAGAATGTCCAGGCCGTGAAACAGCGAGCGGACCTGCGCGCCCATCGGCACGCCGCCGATCACCAGCGCGGATTTAAGACGCAGATGGCGGCCATAAGCACGGAAGCTGTCGAGGATCTGGCCCGACAATTCACGCGTCGGGCTCAACACCAGCACGCGGCAGGTTTTGGGTTCCAGCGCCCGCGGCTTCTCGGCGAGCCGGTGCAGGATCGGCAGCGCGAAGGCCGCGGTCTTTCCGGTTCCGGTCTGGGCTATTCCAATCACGTCGCGGCCCGACATCACGGTCGGGATGGTCTGGGCCTGGATCGGGGTTGGGGTGAGGTATTTTTCTTCGGCGAGGGCACGGGTGATGGCGTCGTGCAGATTAAAGTCGCGAAATTCGGTCAATGAATAGGCTTTCTGTTATGCGCATTGTCACAGCCGCGGCGCTAATGGCCGGGACCTGCATTGCGGGGAAACGAGACATCCCGCGCGATCTGGGCTGTCGATGAATGTGATGAAGAGCGAGCTAGAAGCCGTTTGCCGAAATGCGCTTGCCAATAGGCCGTTGCAAAAGGCAGTTCACGGGGTCCCGTACACGCGGCTCGCCGCCGGCCGAATCGACCGCTGCCTTGATATGGCCCAAAGATATGTTCGTTTCAAGGCGTAGCGCGGCACTCACCCGCGCCGGATGTCCGTTTAGCTCTATCCGCGACCGAAAACGGCCGGATATTGCGCGATTGCCGATGGATTAACCCTTGCCGGCGGTTTTCTCCGCCGTTTCCTTCGCCAAACGCAACGCCTTCAACCGCGCCATTCTTTCCCGAACAACGCGGCTATTGGCCAAATATTCCTGCATCGCCTTGGCGCCATCCTTGGCGCGCTCTTCTTTTTTGAAATTCGCTTCGGCCCGGGCCTTGGCCTCGGGTGCCGTACTCGCCAATGGTGCTTTGGAAGCCAATTCGTCCTCTCCTGCTGCGCAAAAAAAGCGGAACCTGTCAACGACACGCCGCGTCTGATTCGCGCCGCGTTCCTAAACCAACCCGTCCACCAAGCTAAATAGGTATTGAGGCGGGGAAGCGAAACCCACGCCAGTTCGGGGGTATTGCGTTGACCGGCCCAAGTCCCGGTATTACTTTTATCGATAAGGTAATACCGAGGCTGCCATGATCACCACCGTGACGTCCAAAGGACAAGTGACGATTCCAAAGAGCGTGCGCGAGGCTGCCGGCATCAAGCCGGGAGACAAAGTCGTTGTCCGCGCTACCGCATCGGGCGGCGTCTATGTGGGCCATCCGGATAAGGCTTCCGAATACGAGGAAAGGCTACGCGCCTTGGCCAAGCGGCGGATTATTCGCGACGGCATGACCACCGACGAATTCATGGAATTCAGCCGCGGTGAATCGGCTACGTTCCGCCCCCGTAAGAAATGACCTTAGTCGACACGAACGTCCTTCTCGACGTGTTGTCGAACGATCCACGCTGGTCGGAGTGGTCGTTCCGGCAGTTGGCCCGGCGTGCCGCGATTGGCCCTGTTATCTTCAACGAGATTGTCTACGCCGAGATGTCGGCACGCTTGGAAAGTCAGGCCGAAGTCGAACAGGCTTTGGAAGGTTTTGACATACGCTTCGAACGCGCGCCATTGCGCGCGCTGTTTGTTGCCGGCAAAAGCTACAGCCGTTACCGCGCATCCGGTGGCATCCGTACGGGTGTTCTTCCCGACTTTTTCATAGCGGCGCACGCTCAAGTGCTAGGCTGTTCGCTACTGACCCGCGATGTGCGGCGATACCGGACCTATTTTCCCGATGTCCCGCTGATTACGCCGGAAGAGGCGTAGCGGGCCAGCAATTACCGCGAAAACTTCTTGTACTTGATCCGATGCGGGATGACCGTATCCGTCCCGAGCCGCCGCATCTTGTCCTTCTCGTAGTCCTGGAAATTGCCCTCGAACCATTCGACGTGGCTTTCGCCCTCGAAGGCGAGGATGTGGGTGGCGATGCGGTCGAGGAACCAGCGGTCGTGGCTGATGATGACGGCGCAGCCGGCGAAATCCTCCAGCGCCTCTTCGAGCGCGCGCAGCGTGTCGACGTCGAGGTCGTTGGTCGGCTCGTCGAGCAACAGAACATTGGCGCCGGATTTGAGCATTTTGGCCAAGTGCACGCGGTTGCGCTCACCGCCCGACAATTGGCCGACCTTCTTCTGCTGATCGGCGCCCTTGAAGTTGAAGGCCGAGCAATAGCCGCGCGAATTGACTTCGCGCTTGCCGAGCATGAGCTGGTCGAGGCCGCCGGAAATCTCCTCCCACACGTTCTTCTTGCCGTCGAGCGAGTCCCGCGATTGATCGACATAGCCGAGATGGACCGACTCGCCGATCTTGATGGTGCCCTGGTCGGGCTTGTCCTGTCCGGTGATCATGCGGAACAGCGTGGTCTTGCCGGCGCCGTTCGGGCCGATGATGCCGACAATGCCGCCCGGCGGCAGCTTGAAGCTGAGATCGTCGATCAGAAGATTGTCGCCGAAGGCTTTTTTCAGGTGGTCGAAGTCGACGACGTTCTGGCCGAGCCGCTCGGCCACCGGAATGACGATCTGCGCGGTCTGGGTCTGCTTCTCGCCCGCCTTTTTCAACAGCTCTTCGTAGCGCTCATAGCGCGCCTTGGATTTCGCCTGGCGAGCGCGCGGCGAGGACGAAATCCATTCCTCCTCGCGCGCGAGCGTCCTTTGGTGAGCCTCTTCTTCACGGCCTTCCTGCAACAGCCGCTTCTGCTTCTGCTTGAGCCAGGACGAGTAATTGCCTTCGTAGGGAATGCCGCGGCCGCGATCGAGTTCGAGAATCCAGCTGGTGACGTTGTCGAGGAAATAGCGGTCGTGGGTCACGATGAGGATGGCGCCCGGATAATTGCGCAAATGGCCTTCAAGCCACATCACCGACTCGGCATCGAGATGGTTGGTCGGCTCGTCGAGCAGGAGGAGTTCGGGCTGCTCCAGCAGCAGCCGGCACAGCGCCACCCGGCGCCGCTCGCCGCCGGATAATGTTTCAACCTCGGCGCCGTCGGGCGGGCAGCGCAGCGCTTCCATCGCCAGATCGACCTTGGAATCGAGATCCCACAGCCCCTTGGCCTCGATCTCGTCCTGGAGCTTCGTCATCTCGTCGGCGGTCTCGTCGGAATAATTCATGGCGAGTTCGTTGTAGCGGTCGACCACCGCCTTTTGCGGCGCCACCCCGTCCATGACGTTCTCGCGCACCGATTTTTGCGGATCGAGCTGCGGCTCCTGCGCGAGGTAGCCGACGCGGGCCCCCTGCGCCACCCAGGCTTCGCCGGAATATTCCTTGTCGAGACCCGCCATGATGCGGAGCAAGGTCGACTTGCCGGAGCCGTTGACGCCCAGCACGCCGATCTTGGCGTCGGGGTAGAATTGGAGGTTGATGGTGTCGAGGACCTTCCGGTTCGGCGGATAGGTCTTGGACAGATCTTGCATGTGATAGATGAATTGCCGGGCCATGGTTCGGTTCGGGCGTTGCCGCCCTGCCCTCTCGGTTGGCGCCGTTTCAGCCTCTGCGCTCGGCACAGGCGTGACACGAAAGGCGCTCATTTCGGGAAATATGGCGCTGATGTAGCGACGCCGCGCGCCGACGGCAAGCGCCGTTATAAGCACGGCTTGGGCGCCGGGATATCGAGCGGCGGCGCGACGCCGTCACCGGGCCATTGCGGTTCGCCTTTTAGCGATCGCGGTAAAACTTCGTAAAGCCAAATCACAGTGGGGACTTACGCCGACCAAAATCGCAACAAATTTTAATGGTTTCTGGCCGACAATTGCCGTCAAACACGTGTTTGAAAAAGTTCCGCGCACGACCGCGTCTCAGAGCGGCGGCGACGCGGGCGACGACAAGGGCGGAAGCCGCATCCTCGGGCAGGCTTGTCGATATAGGCTACGGGAACTGTGTCATGTGGCGTGATTTTACCAAAGCTTTGCGCGAGATCTGGCGGCTATCGACTCCTGAGGGCGGCACCTACCGGCCCGATCTGCACTATATGCGCGGCCCCGGCCCGAAATGGCATGCCAAATACGGCCATCTCCACCCCAAGGCGCAGCCGGCGCACGCCGCAACCCGTGCGGCTTTGTCCGGATTGGCCGATTTGGCCGAACACGGCGCTTAAAACCGCCACCGGCCCGACCCGCTTGTTTTGCCCAGGCTGTTATGAGACGGCTACCGGACAAAGCGATCGGTGTATGGGGTGGAAATCATGGCGTTACGCTGCGCAATTCTCGACGACTATCAAAACGTGGTGCTCACGGTCGCCGATTGGTCGACGGTGGAGGACGACGTCGAATTCACGGTCTTCAATGACCATCTCGGCGGCCCAGACAAGGTCATCGCGGCGCTTCAGGATTTTGAAATCATCGTCGCCATGCGCGAGCGCACCGGCTTTCCGCGCCAGGTCATCGAAGCACTGCCCAAGCTGAAACTCCTGATCTCGACCGGGCTGCGCAACGCCTCGATCGATACCGAGGCGGCCAAGGCGCGCGGCGTCACCGTCTGTGGCACCCCCGCCTTCGGCAACCCGACTGCCGGCATTGCCATCGGGCTGATGCTCGAACTGACCCGCCATATCGGCTACGAAAACGCGCGGCTGCATCACGGCGCGCCGTGGCAGACCACCATCGGGCCCGATCTCGAAGGCTTAACCCTTGGCGTGCTCGGCCTCGGCAAGCTCGGCATCCGCACCGCCAACATCGCCAAGGCCTTCGGCATGAAGGTGATCGCCTGGAGCCAGAACCTCACGCCGGAAAAATGCGCGGACGCGGGCGTCGGCTATGTCGGCAAGGACGATCTGTTCCGGCAATCCGACTTCCTCACCATCCATGTCGTTCTCTCGCAACGCTCCCGTGGTCTCGTCGGCAAGAATGAAATCGCGCTGATGAAGCCGTCCGCCTTTCTCATCAATACCTCGCGCGGACCGATCGTCGACGAGGCGGCGCTGATTGCGGCTTTGCTCGACAAAAAAATCGGCGGCGCCGGCCTCGACACATTCAATGTCGAGCCGCTACCGCTCGATCACCCGTTCCGCAAGATGGACAATGTCGTCATCACCCCGCATATCGGTTATGTGTCCGAGCAGAACTACCGCGCCTATTTCTCGGGCGTCGTCGAAGACATCCGCGGCTTCCTCGACGGCAAGCCGGTTCGGGTGATGACGTGATCGCCAAGAGCACGCCGTGAGTGACGCGCTGATCGACTTCTACTGCCACATTTATCCGGACCGTTTTTTCCGGGAGATGGAAAGGACCGCGCCGAAGCTCGGCAATATCGCGGCGCGACTGCGCGGCGTGACCAAGATCCACGACCTCGACGCGCGGTTTCGCGAGATGGACACGTTCGGCGATTACCGCCAGGTGATTTCGCTGCCGAACCCGCCGATCGAGGATTTCGCGACGCCTAGCCAGGGACTGACGCTGGCGCGCGTCGCCAACGACGCCATGGCCGAGCTTTGCGCCAAACACTCCGATCGCTTTGCCGGCTTTGTCGCCGCCTTGTCGCTCACCGACGTCATGGGCTCGGTCGAGGAGGCCAAGCGCGCGATCAATCAATTGGGCGCCGCCGGCGTGCAGATTTTCTCGCCGCTCGCCGGCCGGCCGCTCGACGAACCGGTCTTCGAGCCGCTCTACGCCGCCATGGCGCAGCTCGACCGGCCGATCTGGCTGCATCCCGCCCGCACCGCGGCGATGCCGGATTACGCCTCTGAGCAGAAATCCCGCTTTGAGATGTGGTGGTGCTTCGGCTGGCCCTACGACACCTCGGTCGCCATGGTGCGGCTCGCCTTTTGCGGCGTGTTCGACCGCTATCCCGGTCTGAAAATCATCACCCACCATCTTGGCGGCATGATCCCCTATTACGACGGCCGCGTCGGTCCCGGCCTCGATGTGCTCGGCGCGCGCACCTCGGATGAGGATTATTCGCGGATCTTGCCGTCGCTGAAGCGGCCGCATCTCGACTACATGCACGACTTCTACGCCGACACCGCGATGTTCGGCGGCGGGGTACACGCGCTGCGCTGCGGCTTCGATTTCTTCGGCGCCGACAAGGTGGTGTTCGCGACCGACACGCCGCTCGGTCCGATCAAGCCGGCGATCGAGGCGCTCAATGCGCTCGATATTTCCGCGGCCGACCGCCGCAAGATTTTTTCCGGCAATGCCGAAAAGCTCCTAAAAAAGACATTCGGTTGAAGTTGGGCTGCAAGGCGCCTAGGCTGACAACATGCAAACCGCGTTGATCCAGCTTGCCGACGACTTTCTTTCGACGATCGTTTTTTTGGTCGCCTATCTGCTGACCAAGAATCTGCTGGTTGCCGTGGCGCTTTCCATGGCGGTCGGCATCGCTCAATTGGCCGTCCTCAATCTGAAGAGGCGGCGCATCGATATCATGCATTGGATCAGCCTCGTGCTGGTATTGGCGCTGGGGGCGGCCACGTTTTTCACCCAGGACAGCCGCTTCGTCATGGCGAAGCCGAGCATCATCCATTTCGCGATCGGCGCTGTAATGCTGCGTCGGGGCTGGATGGTTCGCTATTTGCCGCCGATCGTGACCGATAACGTCCCCGAGCAAGTGCTGATCGCCAATGGTTACGCCTGGGCGGCGCTGATGTTTGGATTGGGCTTGCTCAATTTGTTCGTGGCGTTGCATTACAGCATCACCGTGTGGGCGTGGTTCATCTCCTTCGGCGCGATCGGCGCCAAGGTTGCCGCGTTCCTGCTGCAGTATCTTATGTTCCGGACGCTGATCCGCCGAAAACTGCGGGCGGCCGCGCTTTGAAAACTCAAGCTTTGGTCAGTGCCGCCGGTATCCGGCTCGCCTAGCCGTTCCAGAGCCGGCGAAATTGCACAGCCACCAGCCGGTCGTAGGGGATCGGCTCGGTGAGCAATCCGTTGGCGAGCGCGAAGCTGTTGAGGCCTTCGACCGCCTCGGGCGAAATCGTGGCGTCGTAGAACGGCGCATCGCGCGCGATCAGGCCGGCGATCAGCTCGGCCTCTTCGGCGGGAAAGTGCCTATTTCCGACTTGCGTAGCGAGCGATGGATCGGCTTTGAGCGCGTGTTGGGTTTTCACGATCGCGCGCACCGCGCCGGCCGCGACGTCCGGCTGTTCGTTGACGAGCCGCTCTGTCGTCGTCAATGCCGCGAAATTGTACCAGCGCGCGCCGGGCGGACCGTCACCGCGGCGAAGATCGAGATGCAGCTTGGCGACGCCGAGCTTCTCGCCGACCGCGACCCGCATGCCATTGCCCCAATAGGCGTCGGCACTGCCCTGCTCGATCGCATCGACGCCGTCGCGGCCCCGCAGCTGCCGGTCATGGTCCTTGGACGGCGTCGCGACAATGCGAACATTGTCGCGCTCAATCTCGATCCCCGATTGCGCCAGCATGTATCTGAGGCCGAGATTGGGAAACGCCGTCGATGAAGCAATGCGCAGCCCTTTTAACGCATTGATATCGCCGCGTTTGACATCGAGATCGGCGCGAACCGCCATGAACCAGTAGGAGTATTGCGACAGCGCGCACAGGAGCTTGGCGCCCCGCCAGGCCGGAAAGGCCCGGGTCGCCGCATAGGCCGGACCGCCGAAGAAATGCAATGTCCCGTCGCGCAGACGCTCCGGCCCGTCTTTGGCGCCGAAGCCGAATTCGAGCGCAATGTCTATTCCCTCGGCCTTGAAGAATCCGAGCTCGGCCGCAGCCGTCGCCACGAAATACGAGGGTGAATCACCGTCGGCAACCGAGAGCCGAAACATTCAAGCAGTCCTTGCAAGCAGTCCTTGCCAAGCTGCAAGCGATACGACATCGCGCACCGACTATCCACTGCCTGAAGTTTCAATGATGGGCCACAGAGGACAACCATGGCGTTTTCGCCACAAGACGCGAGCGCTCGCCGACGCCGCGCGTGATTCAGGCGAATACCGGTTCCGCCTCATGAGCAAGAACCACGTCGCAGGCTGAGCACGCGTAAGTGTGCAGCACCGGCAAGTCGCCGAACCGTTCGGTCGAGCGAATGACCCGCATGGATTGCGCGCAGGTCGGGCAACGGCGCGGCTTTGGCGCGTGCTGGCGTGTGGTGATGGCATTTTTGGCGCTCGCCTGCGCGACGCTGCGAAAGCCCGAATGCTTGGCGTGCCACTTGGGTCCCGGACCACGCGTATAGTGCAGGTCGGCCCGGTAGGACGCGCCGCTCGGCTCGGAAGCCTGCCACAGATCGCGAAGAGCGTTGGATAGATCTTGCCACATGGAAAAGTTCTCGCAGTGCCCTGGCCGGTCAGCCCCTTCGTGACGCAATGACGCTCCCATTCAAATTTTCGCACATGCCTGCGCTGCGAAAAATTCAGGTCTTGCACCTAAGGAGCATTACGGGAGCACGCGCGCGTATCACCTCGCCTTTCGCTGCGGGGGACTTCCGTCCAATTGAGCAAACCAACAACAGTCGCCTGGCGTCAAAAGTCTCCGCGCATTGTCCGAGAGGTTTGCACTCCGGAGACTACCGTCGCTGCAAGCGGTGCCGCACCGCGATGCGCGGGGCTGACCCTGCCGGCTCGCGCCGAGGCATGACCGGATTTGTGGATTTTCCTGCGGGACTGGCAATTACGGTTGAAATATCAGCAATCTTGTGGCAGTAGGCATTTCTGATAAATTAAACATCAGTATTAATGCGTATTCCGGGATGCGTGAACTGTCATGAGCGCACCGTCATGAGCGGCTTTCCATGATCACCGCCGGGCAATTGCGCGCCTCGCGCGCGCTGCTCGGCATCGACCAGCGCAAGCTCGCCGAGCACGCCGGACTGTCGCTACCGACCATCCAGCGCATGGAAGCGAGCGAGGGCGTGATCCGCGGCACTGTCGATTCGCTGATGAAGCTCGCCGCGGCGCTCGACGCGCTCGGCGTCGACCTCCTCCCCGACAATGCGGCGAGCCAGGGCGGCGGTCGCGGCGTGCGGCTGAAGCGGGCCGGCCCATGACGCTGACGATCGCGCTCTCGGGTGCCGCCGTCCTGTTGGCACTTGCGGTATTTGCCGTAATGCTTGCGCATGTGGCGGCGGCCAGCCGGATCATCTATGCCGCCTGCACCATCGTTGCCGTGGTTTCGCTCCTGGCCGCGGCCATCCAGCTCCTCGGCGCCGCGACGCCGGTGACGCTGACTTTGCCGCTCGGCGTGCCGTGGCTCGGCGCGCATTTCCGGCTCGACGCGCTGTCCGCATTTTTCCTCCTTGTCGTCGATTTGGGCGCGCTCGCCGCAAGCGTGTTCGCGCTCGGCTACGGCGAACACGAGACCGCGCCGCAGCGCGTACTGCCGTTCTATCCCGCCTTCCTCGCCGGCATGACGCTCGTCGTACTTGCCGACGATGCGTTCACCTTCCTCACCTCGTGGGAGTTCATGTCGCTCACATCGTGGGCGCTGGTGATGTCGCATCACCGCGTGCCGGACAACGTGCGCGCTGGCTATGTCTATTTGATCATGGCGAGCTTCGGCACGCTGGCATTGCTGCTCGCCTTCGGACTGCTCGCCGGTCCGGCAGGACTTTATACCTTCGCGGCGATGCGCGCCGCGCCACCGACAACGACGCTCGGTGCATTGGCAATGATTCTGGCGCTGATCGGCGCCGGTTCTAAGGCCGGCATCGTGCCGCTGCATGTCTGGCTGCCGCTCGCGCATCCGGCGGCGCCGAGTCACGTCTCCGCGCTGATGAGCGGCGTGATGACCAAGGTCGCCGTCTACGGCTTCGTACGCATCGCGTTCGATCTCGCGGGCGGTCCGGCATGGTGGTGGAGTATCGTGGTGCTCGCCTTGGCCGGCGTGACCACGGTGATGGGCGTGCTCTACGCGCTGATGCAGCACGATCTCAAGCGGCTCCTCGCCTATCACACGGTGGAGAATATCGGCATCATCTTCATCGGGCTCGGCCTTGCGCTGGCATTCAAGGCGCATGGCATGCCGTTTGCCGCGGCGCTGGCGTTCACTGCGGCGCTGTTTCACGTGTTCAATCATTCGCTGTTCAAGAGTCTGTTGTTTTTCGGCGCGGGCGCCGTTCTCACCGCGACCGGCGAGCGCGACATGGAGCATCTCGGCGGCTTGATCCACCGGATGCCGCAGACCGCGTTCGCCTTTCTGGTCGGCTGCGTGGCGATTTCTGCACTGCCGCCGCTCAACGGTTTCGCCTCCGAATGGCTGACCTTCCAGGCCATCCTGCTCAGTCCGCAACTGCCGTCATGGGGGCTGAAAATCTTAGTGCCGGCGGTCGGCGCGCTGCTCGCGCTGTCGGCGGCGCTGGCGGCGGCCTGCTTCGTCAAAGCCTTTGGCGTGACATTTCTCGGCCGTCCGCGAACGCCGGCCGCAGAACGCGCGTGCGAGACCGATCATTATTCGCTCGCCGCCATGATGTTCCTTGCTGCTCTGTGCCTTCTCGCCGGCATCCTGCCGGGGCTGTTCATCGACGCCTTGGCGCCGGTCAATCTGGCGCTGATCGGCGCGCGGATGCCGGCGCAACTCGGCGCACCATGGCTTTCGATCGTGCCGATCGCCGCAAGCCGCAGCTCCTATGACGGGCTCCTCGTCTTTTTGTTCATGATCATTTCGGGCACACTCGCGGCGTCGGCAATCCACCGCCTCGCTTCGGCGCGGCTGCGCCGCGCCCCGGCCTGGGACTGCGGCTATCCCGACCCAAGCCCGGCGACGCAATACACCGCCATGAGCTTTGCCCAGCCGATCCGCCGTGTCTTCGGCACCACGCTGTTTCATGCCCGCGAGACGGTCGACATGCCGCCGCCCGGCGACACGCGGCCGGCGCGGCTCGTGGTCGAACTGCGCGATCTGATCTGGGACTTCATCTACGCGCCGCTCGCTGCCGGCATCAGCGCCACAGCCGAACGGCTCAACCGGCTGCAATTCCTGACCATCCGGCAGTTCTTAAGCCTGGTATTCGGCGCGCTGGTCATTCTGCTCCTGGTGCTCGCGATATGGTCATGATCCGCGATTTCCTCATCCAGTGCACGGAGATGCTGTTGGTGCTTTGCCTGGCGCCGCTGTTCACCGGCTTCGTGCGCAAGGTCAAGGCGCGGCTGTTGCGCCGGCAGGGCCCACCGCTGATCCAGCCCTATCTCGATCTCGCGCGGCTGCTGCGCAAGGACGTGGTGCTGGCCGACAACGCGTCGTGGCTGTTCCGCGTCATCCCTTATTTGGTCTTCGCCGCCACCTGGGTCGCCGCGTCACTTGTTCCGACCTTCCGCACCGACCTGATGTTCTCCTGGTCGGCCGATCTCATCGCCATCATCGCGCTTCTCGGCAGCGCGCGCTTTTTCCTCGCGCTTGCCGGCCTCGACGTCGGCACCAGCTTCGGCGGCATCGGATCGAGCCGCGAGGTGATGATCGCCTCGCTCGCGGAGCCGGCGATGATCATGATCGTGTTCACGCTGGCGCTGATCGCGGGCTCGACGCAGCTTTCGAACGTTGCCGAATTCATGGCCTCGCCTCAGGTCGGGCTGCGTGTCTCGCTCGGCTTAGGCCTGTTCGGCCTCGTCATGGTGGCAATCGCCGAGAACGGCCGCATCCCGATCGACAACCCGGCGACGCACCTCGAACTGACCATGGTGCATGAAGCCATGGTGCTGGAATATTCAGGCCGCCATCTGGCGCTGATCGAATTGTCGGCGGCGCTAAAACTCATTCTTTATGTTTCACTGTTGGCCTGCCTGTTCGCGCCCTGGGGCATCGAGGCGGCCGGCGCCGACCTGCCGGCGCTCGCGCTGGGCATGGTGGCCTATGTCGCCAAGCTCGCGGTCGGCGGTTTCCTGTTGGCGATGTTCGAGACCTCGATCGCCAAGATGCGGGTGTTCCGTGTGCCGGAATTTCTCGGCGTCGCCTTGATGCTCGGCCTCTTGGCGACGCTGTTGCGCTTCGTTTCCGGGAGTTTCTGATGAGCAGGTTCGATTTCGACGTCGCCCATCTGCTCGCCGGCTCGCTGGTGCTGATCAGCTTTCTCGAGCTTTATCAGGACCGGCTTTATTCGCTGCTCAACGTCTATGCGCTGCATGCACTGACACTTGCCACCTCGGTCGCCTGGCAGGCCTTCGTGCAGGACGCCCCGCACCTCTACATCACCGCGGTGATCGCGCTGACCTTCAAGGCCATCGTCATCCCGGTGGCGCTGCATCGGATCATCGTCAAGCTCGGCATTCATCGCCAGATCGAGAAGGTGGTCGGCTCGGGCTCGACCATGCTCGCCGGCATGGGTCTCGTCGCGCTGTCCATGGTGGTGATGCTGCGGGTGACGCAGGAGGCCGATCCGCTGGCGCGAGAAGACCTCGCTTTCGCGCTGTCGGTGATTTTGCTCGGCCTGTTGATGATGGTGACGCGACGCAATGCGGTCAGCCAAGTGGTCGGCTTCATGTCGCTCGAGAATGGCCTGGTGCTGGCGGCGACCGGCGCCAAGGGCATGCCGCTCGTGGTCGAGATCAGCGTCGCTTTCTCGGTGCTCATCGCCTTCATCGTGATTGGAATCTTCCTGTTCCGCATCCGCGAGCGGTTCGACACGGTAGACGTCCAGGCGCTCGACGATTTTCGCGGAGAGCGCCAATGACGATCGACGCGCTGACTGGCGTGCTTGCGATCCCGGCCGTCGCCGCCGCGCTGTTGGCGGTGCTGCCCGATTACCGCGGCACGGCGCGGCTCAATGTGGCGGCGACGACGCTCACCCTCGCATGCGCGCTGTCGCTGTTCGTGGTGCGGCCACAGCCCGGACCCTATCTCCTGATCGACGATCTCAATGCCACTTTCATCGTGCTGACCACCTTCGTCGGCTTCACCACCAGTGTCTTCAGCTTAAGTTATATCGGCCACGAACTTTCGACCGGACGGCTGACGCCGTCGTCGGTGCGCTTCTACCACGCCATGTATCAAGTGCTGATGTTCGCGATGAACCTCGCGCTGGTCGCCAACAATATCGGCCTGATGTGGGTGGCGATCGAGATGGCGACACTGACCACGGTGCTGATGGTCGGCATCTATCGCACCCACGAAGCGATCGAAGCGGCGTGGAAATATTTCATTCTCGGCAGCGTCGGCATTGCGCTCGCTCTGTTCGGCACCATTCTCGTCTACATGGCGGCGCGGCCGGCCATCGGCGAAGGTCTCGACGCCATGGTGTGGACCATCCTGGTCAAGCGCGCCGCCGAATTCGATCCGGCGCTGCTCGATGTCGCGTTCGTTTTTCTGTTGCTGGGCTACGGCACCAAGGTCGGCCTCGCGCCGCTGCACGCCTGGCTGCCCGACGCCCACGCCGAAGGCCCGACCCCGATCTCGGCGGTGCTGTCGGGCCTCTTGCTCAATGTCGCGCTCTACGCGCTGCTGCGCTTTAAGATGCTGCTTGCCGTCAATACCGGAGCGCTCGCGCCCGGTCCGCTGATGGTGACGCTCGGTTTGCTGTCGCTGGTATTCGCCGCTTTCATGCTGTACCGGCGGCGCGACATCAAGCGGCTGTTCGCCTACTCGTCGATCGAGCATATGGGCATTATCACCTTCGCCTTCGGCATGGGCGGGCCGCTCGCCAATTTCGCCGGCCTCCTGCATATGACCATGCATTCGCTGACCAAATCGGCGATCTTCTTTGCCGTCGGTCACATCACCCAGGTCAAAGGCACGCAGCGCATCGCCGACATGGGCGGGCTCACCGAAACCCATCCAGTGCTCGGCTGGGGCTTGATCCTCGGCGTCATCGCGATCGCCGGCCTGCCGCCGCTCGGCATTTTCATGAGCGAGTTTTTGGTGGTGAGCTCGACCTTCGCGCGCGCGCCTATCCTTGCGCTCATCCTCGTCTTCGGCATCCTGGTCGCCCTGGGTGGCCTGTTTCTGCGACTCAACAGCATCGCCTTCGGCGAGCCGCGCGGCGGCAACGCCAAGGCGCAAGCCTCCTTTGTGCCGATGTTCGCGCATCTCGGCATCGTGCTCACTGCCGGAATTTATATGCCGCCGGCTTTCGTCGTGTGGTTCCAGCACGTCGCCGGAATGCTCGGATAACGCGATGTCAGCCCTCCTCGACATCATTCCACAAAGCGCGCGGGTCGAGGTGCATCGGCCATGGCCGCGCCACATCGTTACGGCGGAGGGCTGGACCCATGTCGCACAACAGATCGCCGCCGGCCGAGCGACGCTGCTCGACCTCTGGGCGGCCGGTGACGATGCGCCCGCGGTGCATATGGCGCTGATCGACGAAGCCTCAGGTGACATTGCGGTCGTCAGCCTACCCTGTCCGGACGGACGCTTTCCCTCGGTCGGCGCGTTGCATCCAGCCGCAATCCGCTTCGAGCGCGCCATTCAAAGCCTCCACGGACTTCAATCGACCGGTGCGCCGGACCCGCGACCGTGGATCGATCTCGGCTTTTGGGATGTGCAGCATCCGCTCGGCGCGCGTGAGGCGGCTCCCGCCGAACGGTCCGCCTACACATTCCTGCCGGTAGAAGGCGAGAGCCTGCATCAGATCCCGGTCGGCCCGGTGCATGCCGGCATCATCGAGCCCGGGCACTTCCGTTTCACCGCCTCGGGCGAAACCGTGGTGCGGCTCGAAGAGCGCCTGGGCTATGTGCACAAGGGCATCGAGTCGCTGATGTCGGACGTCCCCATCGCGCAAGCGGCGAAATTGGCCGCGCGCACCTCCGGCGACAGCACCGTCGCTTACGGCATCGCCTTTGCGCATGCGGTAGAAGCGGCACGCAGCATCGACGCGCCGCCACGCGCGCGCTATTTGCGCGCGCTGATGGCCGAGCTTGAACGGCTGGCGAACCATTTCGGCGATATCGGCGCCGTCTGCAATGACGCCTCGTTTGCGCTCATGCATGCCCATTGTGGCGTGTTGCGCGAACTGGCGTTGCGCGTGGCCGACGGGTGTTTCGGTCACCGTTTGATGATGGACCGCGTGGTGCCGGGCGGCGTCTCAGCCGATCTTGATGCAAGCGGCGCGAGCCTCATCCGCGAGATGTTGTCGCATGTCCGGCGGCGCTTTCCGCGCCTGATCGAACTTTACGACAACACCGCATCGTTGCAGGACCGCACCGCGGCGACGGGAATTCTGCACACCGAGCTGGCACGGCAGTTCGGCGCGCCGGGCTTTATCGGCCGCGCCAGCGGGCGCAATTTCGATGCGCGCAAGACTCCGGGTTACGCGCCTTACGCCGATCTGGATTTTACCGTGCCGGTGTTGACGGCGGGCGACGTCAATGCGCGCATCTGGATCCGCATCCGCGAAGTCGAGCAGAGCATCGCGCTCATCGAGCAAATCCTCGACCGCCTGCCGGACGGCCCGATCATGCGCGCGCTCGACGCCGGCACCGCGCGCGGCGAGGGTTTGGGCCTCGCCGAGAGTTTCCGCGGCGAAGTGCTTGCCTGGGTGCGGCTCGACGGTCAGCGCGTCGCGCGTTGCCGCTTGCGCGATCCGTCCTGGCTGCAGTGGCCGTTGCTCGAAGCCGTCATCGAGGGCAATATCGTCGCCGACTTTCCGCTCTGCAATAAATCGTTCAACTGCTCGTATTCGGGGCATGACCTGTAATGCGAAGGACACTGTTAGAAGGTCTGATGCATCGGCCGCTGACGGAAGCTCGGCCGGCACCAGACGACATGGCGACTGCCGAGTTGGCGCTGAGCGTGATGCGCGCGGCGCGCCGCCGGCTCGGCCGCAGTCTCGCTATCCGTCAGGTCGACGCCGGCTCCTGCAACGGCTGCGAGCTCGAGATCCATGCGCTTAACAACGCATTCTACGATCTTGAGCGTTTCGGGCTGCGCTTTGTCGCTTCGCCGCGCCACGCCGACGTGCTGCTCGTCACTGGACCGGTCACCCGCAACATGCGCCAAGCGCTCGAACGCACCTATCAGGCGACGCCCGACCCGAAATGGGTGGTCGCGGTCGGTCAATGCGCGGCCGACGGAGGCATCTTTGCCGGCAGCTACGCCGTCACGGGCGGCGTTGGCGCCGTCGTTCCGGTCGATCTGCACATCTCAGGCTGCCCGCCGACACCGCTGCAATTGCTGCGCGGCCTGCTCGGTCTGCTCGAAGCCGGCAATTAACCGGCCGTAACCCGTTAACCGCGCGTTAGGGTTAACGTTCTATTGCTGACCGACCCTGCGGCACGGCTGTTTCCGCGCCGTTGCTGCGACCCGGCAGCCATCGGCAGCGATCGAGATGCGTTCGACCCGATCCCGCTCTGCACGCCTGCTCGCCTCGGCCGCGATCGTCGTCGTTATCGCTGCTGCGGCAGCGGGATGCCAGACGACACAAAGCACCGACACGACCGGTTCGCTGACGCTGGCGGCGACCGACCGTCCGGACGCCGATTGGCAGCGCGACGTCGAAGCCTACGGGCAAAAATACCGCGACAAACCGACCGACGTCGAGGTGGCGCTGCGCTACGCTCAGGCACTGCGCGCCACCGGGCAACGCGCGCAGGCGGTGGCCATCCTGGAACAGACCTCGATCCGCAACCCCACCAATAAAGTGGTGCTGGGCGAATACGGCCGCGCGCTCGCGGAGGCCGGCAATTACGAGCAGGCGCTCGAAGTCCTGGACCGCGCCCACACCCCCGATCAGCCGGACTGGCACATATTGTCGGCGCAAGGCGCCGTGCTCGACCAGATGGGCCGGCACGAGGAAGCGCAACGCCATTACCTGACCGCGCTCAAGATCGCGCCCAACGAAGCGACCGTGCTGTCCAATCTCGGGCTGTCCTATGCGCTTTCCAAGGATCTGAAAGACGCCGAAACCACGTTACGGCGCGCGGCGGCGCAACGCCCGGTCGATCAGCGGGTACGGCAGAACCTCGCGCTGGTCGTCGGATTACAAGGCCGCTTCGCCGAGGCCGAGGCCATCGCCCGCGCCGACCTGCCGCCGGATCAGGCGGCCGCCAACGTCGCCTATCTGCGGCAGATGCTCGCGCAAAAAGGCAACGTTCCGCTAAGCGGTCAGGCCGGCCATTCGGGGTTGGGATCGAGCTAGCGTTTCGTCATTGTTGTGAGCAACGCGAAGCAATCCAGCTTCGTGCGCCCCGGATCTGGATTGCTTCGTCGCTTCGCTCCTCGCAATGACGGCGAGGTATCTCGCCAACAATCTACTGCAGGGCCATCACTCGGATCGCGGCGGGCCCGAGAATGACGACGAACAGCACCGGCAGGAAAAACAGGATCATCGGCACCGTGAGCTTCGGCGGCAGGCCGGCCGCCTTCTTCTCGGCTTCCGACATGCGCATGTCGCGATTTTCCTGCGCCAGCACCCGCAAGGTTGTCGCCAGCGGCGTGCCGTAGCGCTCCGCCTGTTGCAAGGCCAGACACACCGCCTTGACGCCTTCGAGACCGGTGCGCTGCGCCAGGTTCTCGTAAGCTTGACGCCGGTCCGGCAAATAGGACAATTCCGCCGTGGTCAGCGTAAACTCCTCGGCCAGCGCCACCGATTGCGTGCCGACCTCCTCGCTGACCTTGCGGAACGCGGCTTCGATCGACATGCCGGATTCGACGCAGATCAAGAGCAGATCGAGCGCGTCCGGAAAGGCGCGCTTGATGGATACCTGACGGCGTTGAATCTTGTTTTTGAGGAACAGATTGGGGCTGTGCATGCCGAGATAGGCGCAGCCGATCGAAATCGCGATCTTGACCATCGGCGGATAATCGAGATCGATCACGACGAAGATATAGAACAGCGAGCCGAGCAGCATGACCACCGGCATGGTCATGCGGAAAAACAGATAAGTGACGTAGGGCGCCTGGCCGCGGAAGCCTGCCTGCATCAGCATTGCGCGCGCTTCCTCCTGGCCGACCCACTTCGCCAGGTTGAAGTTATCGACCGCCCGCTTCATGTACACTTTCGGCGACTGCCGCAGCGCGACCTTGCTGCCCTGCGCCATCCGTTCGCGCTCGCGCTGACGCATTTTTTCGCGCTCGAGCGCGACCGCCTTCATGCGCTTGCCGAGCGTGTCGGTGACCATCAGTGGCATTGCCAAAGTGAGCACCGTCGCCCCGGCCGCGATGGCGGCAAAGATCACCGTCAGCGTCTGCAGATCGAGATATTGGGTTATGAGTGACGTCATTGCCCTGGCCGTCAGAAATCGAAATTGATCATCTTGCGCATCACCAGCACGCCGATCGTCATCCAGATGCCGCAGCATGCGATCATGATGCGCCCGAGCGGCTCGGTGAACAAAAGATCGATATAGGCGGGGCTGGTGAGCCAGACGAGGCCGGCTACGCAGATTGGCAGTGCGCCGATGATGCTTGCGGACGCCTTGGCTTCCATCGACATCGCCTGGATCTTCGCCTTCATCTTCTTGCGGTCGCGCAGCACCCGCGACAGGTTGCCCAGCGCTTCTGACAGATTGCCGCCGGCTTTCTGCTGGATCGAGATCACGATGCCGAAGAAATTGGCCTCCGGAACCGGCATGTTTTCGTAGAGCTTGAGACAGGCCTCGCCGATCGGCATGCTGATCGTCTGCATCTCGACGATATTGCGGAACTCGCTGCGAACCGGCTCCTGGGCGTCGACGGCGATTAGTTTGAGGCTGTCATGGAGCGGCAGGCCGGCCTTGATGCCGCGAACGATCACGTCGACGGCGTCGGGAAACGCGTTGAGGAACTTCGATTCACGCCGCTTCTTGAGGAAGCTCAGCATCCAGAACGGCAGGCCGCATCCGGCCGCGAAGCCGAAGCCGAGCGCCGGCAAAAATCCGCCTCCAAGCACCATCGCGGCGAGAAACGCGCCGACGCCGAGCGCGCCCGCGGTCACCATGAAGCGGCGTTTGGACCAAGCGAGCCCAGCCTGCGTAAGCCGCACCGACAGCGGCGGCCGCTTGGCCTTTTTCCGCTTTTCCTCGATTTCCTTGAGCGTGCCCTCGACTTGTTCACGGCGCGTCTTCTGCGTCGTCCGCACCGGACGCGCGGCGATCGGCTCGGCGCGCGCCACGCTGGCCTTGCGTTGTTCCGCTTTGCGCTCGCCCGACAGTAACGGGTAGACGAAGACCCAGGCGACGCCGCCGATCGCGATTGTCACCAGAAAGAACAAGCCGTAGGCGCTCATTGTCGCTCCCGCGCGTTAGGCTCGGACCGGTTCACCGGTGTCCGCCGCATCAAGTGCTGCCGCGAGGCGCCCCTCCTCGCCGAAGTAGCGGGCGCGCTCGGCAAACTTCGGACGGCCGATGCCGGTCGAGCGGTGACGGCCGACGAGATTGCCGGCGGCGTCCTCGCCGACGATGTCGTAGAGGAAAATATCCTGCGTGATGATGACGTCACCTTCCAACCCGAGCACTTCGGTGATGTGGGTGATGCGCCGCGAACCGTCGCGTAACCGCGCCGCCTGGACGACGACGTCGACGGCGGCACAGATCATCTCGCGGATGGTACGCGAGGGCAGCGAAAAGCCGCCCATGGTGATCATCGATTCCAAGCGCGATAGCGCCTCGCGCGGCGTGTTGGCGTGCAGCGTGCCCATTGAGCCGTCATGGCCGGTGTTCATCGCCTGCAATAGGTCGAACGCTTCGGGACCGCGCACCTCGCCGACGATGATGCGTTCCGGTCGCATGCGCAGGCAGTTGCGCACCAGATCGCGCATCGTGATCTGCCCTTCGCCTTCGAGATTCGGCGGCCGCGTTTCCAGCCGCACCACATGCGGCTGTTGCAATTGCAATTCGGCGGCGTCTTCGCAAGTGACGATGCGCTCGTCGTCGTCGATGTAGCGCGTCAGACAGTTGAGGAGCGTCGTTTTGCCCGAACCGGTGCCGCCGGAGATCAGGGTGTTGACGCGGCAGCGGCCCATGACCTTGAGGATTTCCGCGCCCTCGGGCGAAATCGAACCGTAGCGCACCAGCTGCTCGAGCGTCAGCTTGTCTTTCTTGAACTTGCGGATGGTGAGCGCGGGACCGTCGATCGCCAGCGGCGGTACGATGCAGTTGACGCGCGAACCGTCGGGCAGGCGCGCGTCGCAGATCGGCGAGGATTCGTCGACGCGCCGGCCGACCTGGCTGACGATACGCTGGCAGATGTTCAACAGCTGCTGATTGTCGCGGAAACGGATGCCGGTCTTCTGAATCTTGCCGGCGACTTCGATGTAAACCGTGCCGGAGCCGTTGACCATGATGTCGGCGATTTCGTCGCGCGCCAGGAGCGGCTCCAGCGGCCCGTAGCCGAGCACGTCGTTGCAGATGTCGTCGAGCAAATCCTCCTGCTCGGCGATCGACATCACGATGTTTTTGATCGCGATGATTTCGTTGACGATGTCGCGGATTTCCTCGCGCGCGGAATCGGCGTCGAGCTTGGCGAGTTGCGCCAGATCGATGGCTTCGATCAGCGCGCCGAAAATGGTGCCCTTGACCTCGTAATAGGTTTCCGACCGCCGCGAATCGACCGCCGTCGGCACTTGGGGCGGCGGGTTGGCCGGGCCGCCGACATTTTGCTTTCCGGTCGGCGCGCCGATGATGGCGGCGCCGAGGCCCGCGGAGGGAAACGGCGTGCGACCGCCACCGCCGGGATTGGCCGCGGGCGGCGGCGGCGCGGCCTGAGTGGGCGGCGGCACCGCGCGCGGCACCGGCGCGCCGGGCGCTGCGCCCGGAGGTGAACTGCCAGTGGTGGGACGTTTGCCAAACACTTAACGCAACTCCAACTGATTACGCTTGCCGTTGCAGCAATTTGTCGAACAGCGGCGACAGCAGCCCCGAGCGCTGCTTCTTCGGCTCCGAACGCCCGGTCAGATGCTGCGCCAATTGGCGAAATAT
>JBEKRD010000026.1:0-48041 GCA_049519075.1 Xanthobacteraceae bacterium
GCGATCGAGGCGAAACCCGGTTCGGTGGTCTATGTGCCGGCCGATGTCATGCATTCGGGCAAAGCCGGCGCCGACGGCGATGTCGTATTCTTTACGGTGAAAGACGCCTCGCACGGCCTGCATGGCATAAAGGCTTAAGACCAGCGCCGGCAGCCGCCGCCGGGACGCGGATTGGGAGAATGGAATGAAACGTTTGGCAATCCTTGGGGCGGCGCTGTCATGTCTCGCCACCGCCACAGCCTTTGGCCAAACGCCGGAGCAATATCCCGCAAAGCCGGTGAAGATCATCGTGCCTTATGCGCCAGGCGGCGCGACCGACATCGTGGCGCGCATCCTCGCCGACCAATTGGGCAAAAGTCTCGGCCAGTCCTTCTACGTCGAAAACAAGCCCGGCGCCTTCGGCATCGTCGCGCTCCAAGACATGGTGCGTTCGCCGGCGGACGGCTACACCCTGATGATCGGCAATGTGTCCACCAACGCGATCACGCCGATTATCTATGCGCAAAAACTCGACCTCGATTACCTCAAGGATGTGGTGCCGATCACCGACGTGGTCGATATCCCGGGCTTTCTGGTCGCGACGACCAAGGGTTTCGACGCCAAGAGCGTGCCGGAATTGATCGCTTATGCGAAGCAGAACCCCGGCCAGGTGCGGTATGGCACGGTTGGCCCCGGCAGCTATCCGCATTACGACATGGCCTATTTTGCCAAGCGCGCCGGCGATCTCGACATGATTGCCATCCCCAACAAAGCCGGCGCCTCCGGCGTCATCAACGATATGCTCACCGGCTCGACGCAAGTTGCCTTTCTCAATGTGGCGAGCACCGCGCCGCAGGTGAAGGCCGGCAGCTTCCGCGCGCTCGCGGTCGTCAATCATGCGCGGCTGCCGGACTATCCCGACCTGCCGACCATGCAAGAGGCGGGCTTTCCCGGCGTCGGCACCATCGCCTGGCAGGGCCTGTTCGCGCCGGCAGGCACGCCCAAACGCGTGTTGCAAAAAATCTTCGGCGCCACGGTCGCGGCGATGCTGACGCCCGAAGTCAGCAACGCGTTCAAGAACCAGGGCTTCAATACCGTTCCCAACACCTCGCTCGCCGACGCTAAGACGTGGCTCGCCAAGGAGATGGCGAACTGGCGCACAATCACCAGCGAAGTGAAGATCGAGACCGAGTAGATCCCTTCCGAGAGCATATCGAAGATGAGCGATAAGCAGATCGCCCCGGCGCCCGACTATCCGATCGTGATCGAAAAGGACGTCGACGTGCCGATGCGCGACGGTGCGCGGCTCAAGGCCGACGTGTTCCGGCCATACGACGACGGCAAATTTCCCGCCATCCTCAATCTCGGGCCGTACCAGAAAGACAAGCTCTGGGTCGTGCCGGACACGCTGGCCGAAGCGCCCAACGACTGGATGAACTGGGAGACCGTCAACCCGAAATGGTGGGTGCCGCGCGGCTATGCCGCCGTCCGGGTCGACGGCCGCGGCACCGGCAAGTCGCCGGGCCAATGCGAACCGTGGTCGCTCGCCGAAGCGGTCGATCTGCACGACGCCATCGAGTGGGCGGCGGCGCAGCCGTGGTGCAACGGCAGCGTCGGACTCCTCGGCATCTCATACTTCGCCATCAATCAATGGTTCGCCGCCAATCTGCAGCCGCCGTCGTTGAAGGCCATCATTCCCTGGGAGGGTTTTGCCGATCTCTACCGCGACGCGCTCTATCACGGCGGCATCCTGTGTCTGTTCATGACCAATTGGTACACCGCGCATTTGCTGCATCATTTGTTGGGGCGCGCCGCGCAGCTGCAGCCCGACGGCTGGCAGGTCAACACGCTGCATTTCTGGCTACGCAATAATCTCGACAGCGGCGCCTTTCGCGGCGCGCAGGCGCAATGGGACAAGATCGACGTGCCGATGTTTTCGGTCGGCAATTGGTCGGGTATGGGCCTGCATCTGCGCGGCAATACCGAAGCGTTCATGCGGGCTAAGACGCCACACAAGAAGCTGCGCGTTCATCTCGGCTCCCATGTGCACCCGTTCTATACCGAAGACGGCAGGCAGGATCAGATCCGCTTCCTCGATTACTGGCTTAAAGGAATCGACAACGGCGTCATGGACGAGCCGCCGGTAAAGCTCGCGATCCGCAAAGGCGGCGACGCCTTCGAATGGCGCCACGAGAACGAATGGCCGCTCAAGCGCACGCGCTGGACCAAGCTCTATCTCGATCTGTCGCAGCCGGCCGCCGTGGGCGCGGAGCTTTCAGGTGCGCTCGAAGTGAAGAACCCGGCCGAGACAAGCTCGCGCACCTATGCGGCTTCGAGCCTCGGCACCATGGGCTCGACGTCGGCTGCCTCGTCGCAAGTTTTGGGCGGCGGCATCAAGCCCGGGATGGGAATTTCGCTGGTCACCTCGCATCTTTCGGTCGATACCGAGATCACCGGACCACTTGCCGCCGTGCTGTGGGTGTCTAGTTCAGCTGAGGACATGGATCTGTTCCTGACGCTGCGCAATATCGATGCCGCCGGCAATGACGTGATGGAGACCGGGCAGCAAGGCGCGCCGGTGCCGGTGGCGAAGGGCTGGCTGCGGGTGTCGCATCGCGAGCTCGATCCGGAATTGTCGCGGCCCTATCGTCCCTATCATCGTCACGTCCGCCGGCTCTATCTGACGCCGGGCGAGATCGTGCGCGTCGAAGTCGAAATCTGGCCGACCTCGATGGTGTTCAAGAAAGGCCATCGCATCCGGCTCGACATCCAGCCGCGCGACGGCGTCGGCTCGAGCCACTACATGCATTATCACGCCGACTACAATACCGGCACCAACACGATCTACGCCGGCGGCGACAAGGAATCCTATCTGCTGCTGCCGGTGATCCCCGCGCCGGCCGGCTGATCGACAGTTGCCACGAACGGTCCGAGCGCGGCGTCGGCTTTGGTTAACAATTCCTGCACCTTTTCTTAACTTCAAAACAACCGGTAGGCGAATAGGGTCCGCCGTCTATTCCTCTGTTGGCGTCTTTTGGCGCGCAGGCGATGCTCGGCAGTCCACTCCTGTCAAAGGCAAGCCGTAACTGGACACTCGTCGTCACGGCGGGCGCCGCCGGTTTTGCCGTAGGCATTGCCGTTTTCGTGGCCTGCGGTTCCGGCTGGATCGTCGATGCATTGACCCAGACCTCCGCGTCGGAAGCGGCCATCGTGATGGCGCTCCCGTTCGCGCTCGGCGCTGCGGCCGTTGCCGGCCTGTTCGCCACCGGCCGACGGCGCGCACAAGCGAGAAT
Organism: Xanthobacteraceae bacterium; assembly: GCA_049519075.1. Taxonomy (GTDB): domain Bacteria; phylum Pseudomonadota; class Alphaproteobacteria; order Rhizobiales; family Xanthobacteraceae; genus BOG-931. The sequence goes on from JBEKRD010000026.1 coordinate 3,273, forward strand.
GCTGCGCTCGGCGCTCAACAACATGACCCAGGGGCTGTGCATGTTCGACGGCACGGCGCGGCTGATGTTGTGCAACGAACGCTATATCGAAATGTATCATTTGCGGCCCGAGCACGGACATGCCGGCACGCCGTTGCGGGAGTTACTGAGCCACCGGCTTGCCGCAGGCAACTTCTCCGGCGATCCGGATCGCTACGTCGCGGAGTGCCTGGCGCTTGTCGCCGAGGGGCGCACGGCGGAAAAGACGAATGAGCTCAAGGACGGGCGTATCGTCGCAGTGGTCAGCCGGCCGATGCGCGGCGGCGGCTGGCTGGCGACCCACACCGATGTCACCGAGCAATTGCTGGCGGAAAAGGAACGCGATTCGCTGCGCCAGCATGAAAGCCGGCGTCGCAGTGCCGACGTCGCAATCGCGTCATTCCGCGCCCGAGTCGAGACCGTGCTGAAAACTCTCGGTGAAAGCGCGAGCGCGATGAAAGCGGCGGCGCGGACGCTGCTGGCCACGTCGGAGCGTACGCTGCAGCGCGCCGAGAACGCGGTGCAGGGCTCCAACGAAGCCTCGGTCAATGTCGAAACTGCGGCGACCGCCGCCGCCGAACTTTCGATCTCGATCAAGGAAATCAGCCGCCAACTCGGCCAGGCCAACGACGTCGTGCGCGAAGCCGCCGCCGGCGCCGGCGCGACCAATAACGATATCGCGGTGCTTGCCCAAGTGGCGCAGAAGATCGGCGCCGTGGTCAAGCTTATCCAGGACATCGCCGGTCAGACCAATCTGTTGGCGCTCAACGCCACCATCGAGGCGGCGCGTGCCGGCGAAGCGGGCCGCGGCTTCGCCGTCGTTGCCTCGGAGGTGAAATCGCTCGCCGTGCAAACCGCAAAGGCGACTGAAGAGATCACGCACGAGATCACGGCTGTGCAAAATTCGAGCGGCAAAGCGGTGTCGGCGATCCGTGAGATCACGCAGCGGATGGCGGACATTAACAGCTATACCAGCGCGGTCGCGCTGTCCGTAGAGCAACAGGAAGCCGCGACCGGCGAGATTTCCCACAACGTCGCCAGCGCCGCGAGCGGCGCCAAAGCGATTGTCGCGGCGCTGGGCGAAGTCGCCGGCGGCATGACGCAGACGCGCGGCTCGGCGGAAACAATGCTTGCGGCTTGCGAAGACGTCGAAACCGCGACCGCCAAGCTGCGCGGCGAGGTCGAGGAGTTTTTGGGGACAGTGGCGGCGTAGCGCGTCGGTTCACCGCCCCGCGGCATAACCCTGCATGCCGCGAGCATTGGCCGCGGCGCGGCGGCGGTCTCCGACGCGGGACGCAGCCGTGAGGCGGCCCTCCGACCACTCCGGCCCGACTTCGACAATGTGACCGCGGCGCTCGAGCTCGTCGACGGTCTTTTTCGGCAAGCGGCCTTCGACCACCAGCACCCCTGGACGTGACGTGCGCGGCCAGAACGAACTCGGAAAATGCTCGGAATGCCAAGCCGGCGCGTCGATCGCCTCTTGCAGGTTCATGCCGGCGTGGACGTGGCGCATGAAGAATTGCGTGATCCATTGGTCCTGGCCGTCGCCGCCGGGCGAGCCCCAGGCGAGATAAGATTCGCCGTCGCGCAACGCGAGCGTCGGCGACAAAGTGGTCCGCGGCCGTTTGCCTGGCGCGAGCGCCGCCGGATGATCCTCTTCGAGCCAGAACATCTGCGCGCGGGTGCCGAGGCAGAAGCCGAGTTCCGGGATCACCGGCGACGAATGCAGCCAGCCGCCCGAGGGCGTCGCCGAAATCATGTTGCCCGCGTGATCGACAATGTCGAAATGCACGGTGTCGCCGCGCATCGCGCCAAGCCTGCCGACGGTCGGCTCGCCGGCGCCGAGACTCCCGACGGTTGGCTCGCCGGCTCCGGCCGCCGCGGTGGCGGGCGCCCGGCGCAATTTGACCACCGCTCCGAAGCCCTCGATCGAGCCCGGCTGCAATTCAAGCGAGGCCACGTCGCCGATGAGTTTGCGGCGGGCCGAATTGTAGGCGTCGGAGAGCAGTGTGGCCATCGGCACCTCGACAAAGTCGGGGTCGCCGTAAAACACCTCGCGATCGGCATAAGCGAGCTTCGAGCTTTCGACGAGCAGATGGATGAAATCCGCATCCGTCGGATCGAGCCGGCCGAAATCGAAGCCTTTCAGGAGCGCGAGCTGTTGCAATGTTACGGGGCCCTGGCCCCACGGTCCGGTCTTGCACACGGTGTAACGGCCGTAATCGTAGGTCAGCGGCGCTTCGATATGCGGTGTCCAGCGCGCCATGTCGTCGGCGGTGAGCACGCCGTGGTGCCGCTCGCCGCTGGTGTCCATGACCTCCTGGGTGCGGCAAAACCGGTCGATGGCTTCGGCGACAAAGCCCTTCGACCAGGACTGCCGCGCGCGCTCAATCTGCGCGATGCGATCGCCGCCCGCACTTTCGGCTTCCTTGACGATGCGGCTATAGGTCGCCGCCAGCGTCTTGTTGGTGAACAGCGTTCCGGCGGCCGGCACGGCATTGTCCGGCAGATAGACGGCGGCCGAGGTCGGCCAATGCTGGCGGAACAGTTCTGCGACCGTGCCGATGGTGGCTTGGGTGCGCTCGAGCAAAGGATGACCGTTTTGCGCATAGCCGATGGCGGGCGCGATCACTTCGCCAAGCCGCATCGTGCCATAGTCGCGTAACAGCAGCATCCAGGTCTCGAACGTGCCGGGCACGCATGCCGCAAGGAGGCCAGTGCCGGGGACGAGATCGAGGCCTTGGCTGCGGTAATAGGCGATCGTCGCGCCGGCCGGCGCAACGCCCTGGCCGCAGATCACCTCGGGCTTGCCGCGCCGCGCGTCGTGAAGAATGACCGGCACGTCGCCGCCGGGACCGTTGAGATGCGGCTCGACCACCTGCAGCGTGAATGCGGTGGCGACCGCGGCGTCGAACGCATTGCCGCCTTTTTCCAATATTCCCATGCCGACTGCGGTGGCGATCCAATGCGTCGTCGTGACCACGCCGAACGTGCCTTCGATCTCGGGGCGTGTGGTGAATGCGTTCGGGTTGATGTTGGTCATGAACGTTCTCTTGTTCTCTTCTGTCGTGGGGTTTTCGGTCATGTGCAGCCCCGCCCAGCCTGTTGCGCGGAGCTTGTTGCACGAAGCAAGGCCGGCGCATACAGACAGAATGTATCGGGCCGCGTCGGCGGCTACCAGTGTGGGGAAAGCTTAAGGTGGCACGAGACACATTGAAGGTCGGACTGGCCGGGCTCGGCGCCGTAGGCCTTGGCGTGGCGCGCCGCATCGAGGCCGGCATACCCGGCCTCATTCTCACCGCCATAGCGGTGCGCGACACGGACAAGGCTAAGCGCAATCTGCCGGGCGCCGGCGACCGCATCCCCGTCGTTCCTGCCGAGGCGCTCGCCCAATCCTGCGACCTGGTCGTCGAATGCCTGCCGCCGCTGCTGTTTCGCGCCGTGGCGTCGTCGGTGATCGAGGCGGGCAGAATTTTCATGCCGCTGTCCGTCGGCCAGCTTCTGGAAAACTGGGATCTGGTGGGAAGGGCGAAAGAAACCGGCGCCCGCATTCTGGTTCCGACCGGCGCGCTCCTTGGCCTCGACGCCGTGCGCGCCGCGGCCGAAGGCACCATCCGCTCGGTGATCATGATTACGCGCAAGCCGCCGGACGGGCTCGACGGCGCGCCCTATCTGGTCGAGCGCGGCATTTCGCTTAAAGGTTTGAAAGCGCCGCTGAAGGTTTTCGACGGCAGCGCGCGGGAAGGGGCGCGCGGTTTTCCCGCCAACGTCAATGTTGCGGCCGCGCTCAGCCTCGCCGGCATCGGGCCGGACAAGACGCGGCTCGAAATCTGGGCTGATCCCGCGCTCACGCGCAACACCCATCGCATCGAAGTCGACGCCGACACCGCGCGGTTTTCGCTGGCGATCGAGGGCATCCCATCGGAGAATCCGCGCACCGGCCGCATCGTGCCATTGAGCGTGGTCGCGGCGCTGCGCGGGCTGGTGTCGGAATTGAAAGTCGGGACGTGAGCCGCTGCGTTACTCGATCTGCGGGATCTTTGCGTTTTTCACCAGATCCTTGAAGAACGGCACATCCCTGGCGATCCATTGCTTGGCCATCTCAGGACCGCCGGAAACCGGTTCGTAGCCGACCTGACGCACCCGCGTTCTCACTTCGTCTTGCGCCAGCACAGCGAGCGTCGCTTTGGTCAGCCGTTCGACGACGTCCGCTGGCGTGCCCGCAGGCGCAAGAAAAAAATGTCCGGTGGCGAGCGTGATATCGGGAAAGCCGAGTTCGGTGAAAGTCGGCACGTCGGGAAGGACCGGCCAGCGCTCTGTGGTGGTTAGCGCGATACCCTTCATGGCGCCGCCTTGCACCTGCGACAGCGCGCCGGGCAATGCGGTCGACAGAATATCCACCGTTCCGGTCATCAGCGCCTGCGTTGCCGGTCCGCCGCCGTTGTAGGCGATATTGGTGACGTTGATGCCGGCTTTCAGCTTGAAGAGCTCCATGGTCAGCTGCGGCGTCGTGCCATTGCCGGGGCTTGCATAATTCAGCTTCTGCGGATCAGCCTTGGCGCTTGAGACCACGTCGGAGAGCGAATTGATGGCGCCATTCGCCTTGACCGCAAAAATATTGGGGGCGATTGGAAGCGCCGAGATCGGGATAAAATCTTTCGTCGGATCGTAGGGAATGCTCTTGTAAAGGGCCGGGTTGACGACGAACGCGCTCGAGGTGATCAAAAGCGTCAAGCCGTCGGGCTCGGCGCGCGCCACCTCGCCGGTGCCGATATTGGTGCCGGCGCCGGCGCGGTTCTCGACGATGACGGTCTGCTTGAGTTCCTGCTGCAGCGGTCCGGCCAGAACCCGGGCAAGCACGTCCGAGGAGCCGGCCGGGGCGAACGGAACGATGATCCTGATCGGTCTACTGGAAATAGATTGGGCGGCGGCGGGCGGAGATGCGAGCCCCACCCATGCAAAGACCGCGGCCGCGATGGCCGCGCTGACCCGCCCACGATTCATCCAGTCCTCCCGCCCGCAAGTCTTACGCCAAGTCGCGACTTTATCGCCGTTTTGACGCGTCAGGTCGTTAGGACATTTTCGCGCATCGCGGGCGCACCTACAACGGCGCGGCGCCGGCTCAGCTCGATCCCGCCGGTGCCGGAGCGAATTTCAACGCCACGCCGTTCATGCAGTAGCGCAGCCCCGTGGGTTTCGGCCCGTCGGTGAAGACATGGCCGAGATGGCCGCCGCAGCGGTGGCACGACACCGCGGTGCGGCTCATGCCGAAAGAGCGGTCCGTGGTTTCATCGACGGCCTTGTCGAGCGGTGCCCAGAAACTCGGCCAGCCGGTGCCGCTTTCGAATTTGGTCTTGGACGAGAACAGCGCCAGGTCGCAGCCGGCGCAGGCAAAGGTCCCGGCGCGATGTTCGTCGAGCAACGCGCTGGTGAAGGGCCGCTCCGTGCCTTCCTCGCGCAGCACGTCGTATTGCTCCGGCGTGAGGAGCTTCTTCCACTCCGCATCGCTGTGGGTGACTTCGTAGGGATGAGTGGCGGCCCTGACGGCGCGGGGCTGCGCCAGCCTGCCGATCGACCATGCCGCCAAACCGGCGGCGCCGGCGTAAAAGACGTGTCTGCGTGTCAGCATGTGTCGCTCCTCCAGCGCCGCACCCAGGCGCATCCGCGCACCGAGTATACGCATCTTGTAGCCCAAATTCGCCGGTGCGCGACGCCCCCGCAGCTGATTTGATGATCCGGCACGGAAAGCTCACACAGAGTTGATGACGGCCGCCGGAAAGCACGCATGCGCCTCGGCGGCGACGGGTGCCTATCGGCGCCTGGTTTTGGTCTTTATTCTACGCGTGAGCTGCAGATAACCGGGGGCATTCGCGTGGCCGCGTCCATCGAGATCAAGGTATTGAGCACGACCGCGATGAAAATGGTGTTCGAGGCGCTGGCCGCGCGCTTCGAGCGCGAGACCGGCAACAGGTTTGCCGTCAGCCTCGGTCCGTCGTCGCAGCTCGAAAAGCGAATCGGGGAAGGTGAGATGGCGGACGTCGCGATTATCGCCAAGGCCGGGGCCGCGGACTTGACGGCGCGCGGCAAGCTCGTTTCCGGCAGCCTGGTCGCCGTGGCGCGCTCGTCGATCGGTATCGCGGTGGCGAAGGGCGCGCTGAAGCCCGATATCGCCACGCCGGACGCGTTCAAGCGCGCGCTCTTGGCGGCGAAGTCGATTGCGGTCAGCAAGCCGGTCGGCGGCGGCCAGAGCGGCGCGCATATGGCCAAAGTGTTCGAGCAACTCGGCATCGCGGACGCGATGGCGGCCAAGGCGCAATACGGCGCCGGCGGCGCCAAAGGCCTCGCCGGGCTCGTTGTGCTGCGCGGCGAAGCCGAACTCGGCATTCAACAGATGGCCGAACTGATGGCGGTCGACGGCATCGATGTGGTGGGCCCGTTGCCGGACGAGTTGCAGAGCGTCACCTTGTTCACCGCGGTAATCCCCGCGGCCGCGAACTATCCCGATGCCGGCCGTGCCTTGATCGATTTCCTCGTCACGCCCGCCGCCAAGAGCGTCATTAAAGCGAGAGGGCTTGAGCCGGCTTAGATCTTGCGGCTGTCATAGGCCCAATGCAGCAGCGCCTGGCGCTGCCGCGCCCGGCAGGTGACGTCGCCGGGCTCGCAGTTCTTCTGAATTTGGCGGACATGGCGGCGGATGGCTTTCCAGCGTTTGATCTGCCGGGCGTCCTCGCGGGGGATGCGCCGTCCCATGTGATAGCGGCAGTACCATTGAAACCAGCCGCGCGGATCGCCGCGAAAAAACCATCCCTTCTTGCGCCATACCGAGAGCGGCTGGCTCGCGTCGACGCCAAAATAATTCAGCGCGCTGTCGCGCCGCTTGCCGGCAAGCTTGGCGCGCGCGAACCAGCTTTTCGGGAATTCCTTGCGGCAGTCGGTCATGTATTTGCCACCGAATACGCCAAGCTGCAGCATGTCCGCGGGCGTGAGTTCGGGCCGGAACTCGGGATCGAAATGCCGTCCCGTGGGCGCGGTCAGCTCGTAGCGATAACCGCGCTGCATCCTGTCATTGACGACGACGGTCTTCTTTTTCAACGCGACGCGCCTTTCAGCACGTCGGGATTGATCACATTGATCGGCTTCCCCGCCGCATAGGCGGTGATCTGGTCGAAGATATCGGTGAACTGGAGCTCGTACTCGTCGCGGGTGACGTAGCCGATATGCGGCGTGCAGATCACGTTGCCCATGTTGAGCAGCGGGTGAGCGGTATCGAGCAGTGGCTCGTCCTCATAGACGTCAACGGCGGCCATGCCGGGGCGGCCCATTCGTAAGGCCTCGACCAGCGCGCCAGGCTCGATCAACGGCGCCCGGCTGGTATTGACCAAAAGCGCCGTGGGCTTCATCTGCGCCAGGTCCGCTGCGGTGACGATGTGGCGCGTCGCCGGGACGAGCCGCATGTGGAGCGAGATGACGTCGCATTGCGCAAAGAACGCTTTCTTGCTGGCGGCCGTCGTATAGCCGTCGGCGCGCGCGGCCTCCAGCGTCGCCGGGCGGGCCCAGATCAACACGTTCATGCCGAAAGCGCGTGCGTAACCGGCCACGGCGGCGCCGATGCGGCCGTAACCGTAAACGCCGAGCGTCTTGCCGCGCAGCGTGGTGCCGACGCCGACTTGCCACTTGCCGGCTTTGAGCCCGGCCATCTGTTGCGGAATCTGCCGCATCGCGGCGAGCACTAGGCCCCAGGTCATTTCCGCCGTGGCATAAGACGGCGTGCCGGGGTGCTGGCTCGACGACAGGATGACGCCGAGCCGCGTACAGGCGTCGACGTCGATATGCGGATAAACGCTACGCTGGCTGATCAGCTTGAGCTTGGGCAGGCGTTCCAGCAGCGGGCCGCGGATTTGCGTGCGCTCGCGAAACAGCACCAGCACCTCGGTGTCCTTCAAACGTTCGGCGAGCGCGTCGACATCTTGCACGTGATCGTTCCAGATCGTGACGTCGCGGCCGGCCAATTTGGCGAAACAGGGCAGCGTGCGCAGCGTGTCGAAATAATCATCCAGAATGGAGATTTTCATGAACCTATGCTTCCTCTATGTCACGGCGCCCGGCAGGCGCCAGCGCAGGCCGGGAAATCGCGCATAGTCCCGGTCGAGCGTGATCCAATCGCAGCCCCATTCGATCGCGAGCGCGGCATACCAAGCGTCGGTGACTGTGGGGCCGTACGTGTTGGTCTCGATGCACAAACGGCTGAAGATATTCCAATGCTGTTCGCGTGGCTCGATAATCTGGCAGTGCGGCTGGCGAAGCAAATCCTCGCAAAAGCCGAATGCGGCATCGGAAGAGCTTGGCGGGCTGTAGGCGCGCCGATTTGTAGTGATACGGACGACGGCAGCTAGTGACAGTGGTGAAATGCCAAATTGCTCGTCCCCGCGTACGACATTATCGAGCCAAATGCGACAGGTCGGGTGTTGAAGCGTTTCCCTGCGGAAGGCATGGATAAGGACGTTAACGTCCGGCAACATCATTTGTAATGCTTCATGCGCTCAACATATTCCAGGTCTTCCATCTCCTGGAGCGCCGCCGAATTCGAAATGTCGATACCCGGCAGCGGGCCGCCGACCGCGTCGCTGTAGCGCGGCAGGATGCGCTTGGCTTTGGCTTTCTTTTGCGCGTCGCTGACCACCAGCCGCAGCCCTTCCTCGATGAGCGAGGTCAGCGTGCGATCCTCGGCCAGCGCCTTCCTCTTGGCGCGGGCGAGCAGGTCCTTGGGCAGCCTGACGGTGGTTCGCTCGATCATATGTCAAGACATATCGATGATATGTCAATATGTCAACATCTGGAGGCCGAAGAAGCGCGTACGAATTGGCGAATCGGCGTGCAGCGGCGTTCGCGTCTGCCCTCGCCTTGCGCACAAAAGAAAACCGGGCCCTTGCGGGCCCGGTTGAGTTCGCCGGCGTGGGGGCGCCGACGACACCTTCCAGAGGGGAACAGCTGCCTGACTAGCGGTTGCCCATCTGGGAGGATAGCGGCAACCGATTGCCTTGCAGCAGAGTGACAGTATGCGATTGCGAAACCGCACACACAACGCGGTGCTGCACATGACAGCCATGCGGTCATCGCAAGGTGAGTTGACCGGCGTTACTGCTGCGTAAAATTCAGCACGCTTGTGCTATTTTCGCTATGTCGCGCGCGTCAAAAATTCCAACGTTGCGCGTTGGCGACCAGAAAGTCGCGGAAGGCCTGCACGCGGGCGACGGATTTGAGCTCTTCCGGGTAGACGAAATAGGCGTCGAGCGCGATCGGGTCGGCCTCGCTGAATAATTGGACGAGGCCGCCATTCTCCTCGACTAGATAGTCCGGCAGCATGGCAATGCCGAGCCCGCGCTGGCAGGCCCGCAAGATGCCGAGAATATTGTTGATGACGAGGTGCGGCACCCGCGGCCCCTTACCGTCGCGCGCGACCTCGATCAGCCAACGCGAGCGTTGCAGGTAGGACGGCACGTTGCCGCCGCCGAGCACCAGAACCCGATGGCTGTCGAGATCTTCGAAGGTGCGCGGGGTGCCGAATTTCTTGAGATATTCGGGCGAGGCGTAGACGTGGAAATGCACCGAGAACAGCTTCCTCTGGATGAGGTCGGGCTGGGTCGGCTGGCGCAGCCTGATGGCGACGTCCGCCTCGCGCATGGCGAGGTCGAGCTCCTCGTCGGTGGTGATCAGCGTGATATGCACGTCGGGGTATAGGTCGACGAATTCGCCGAGCCGCGGGGTGAGCCAGTGGATGCCGATGCCCGGTGTCGTGGTCACGCGCAGATCGCCGTTCGGCCGCTCCCGGCTGTCGGTGAGTTTTGCCCGCGCGGCTTCGAGCTTCATGAAGACCTCGTGCGCGGTGCGATAGAGCAATTCGCCTTGCTCGGTCAGGATCAAACCGCGGGCGTGGCGGTGAAACAACGAAACCGTCAGTTCCTGTTCGAGCGCCGAGACCTGGCGCGACACCGCCGATTGCGACAGCCCGAGCTGCTCACCCGCATGGGTGAAGCTGCCGGCCTCGGCGGCCGCGTGAAATACTTTGAGTTTATCCCAATCCATCGCTGATGCTTTCTGCCTCCGCCCGCTGGCGGGAAGAGGTGAAATTCACTCCGCCGCCATACGCGGCTCGGCCTCGCCATGTGCGGCGAGGAATCGCTCGGCCTCCAGCGCCGCCATGCAGCCCAGCCCTGCGGCAGTGACCGCCTGCCGATAGACCTCATCGGCGACATCGCCTGCCGCGAACAGGCCGGGCACGGAGGTCGCGGTCGAATGCGGCGCGGTCTTGATGTAGCCCGACGGCTTCATCTCGACTTGGCCGGCGACCAGTTCGGTTGCCGGCGAATGGCCGATGGCGATGAAAATGCCGTCGACCGGCCGCTCGGTGACATCGTCCGTTTTGACGTCGCGCAGCACCGCGGCCCTGACCTTGAGCGGGTTGGCATCGCCGACGACGTCTGCCAGCACGGTGTTCCAGAGCACCGAGATTTTCGGGTTTTGGTACAGCCGTTCCTGCAGAATTTTCTCGGCACGCAGATGGTCGCGCCGATGCACCAGCGTGACCTTGGCGGCGAAATTGGTGAGAAACAGTGCCTCCTCGACCGCGGTATTGCCGCCGCCGATCACCAGCACCTCCTTGCCACGGTAGAAAAAGCCGTCGCAGGTGGCGCAGGCGGAGACACCATAGCCGCGGAATTTCTGCTCACCGGGCAGATCGAGCCAGCGTGCCTGGGCGCCGGTCGCCAGAATGAGCGCATCGGCGAGATAGACCGTGCCGGAATCGCATTCGAGCCGGAATGGGCGCGTTTTGAGCTCAAGCTTGTTGACATGGTCGGCGACCATCTTCGTGCCGACATGGGCCGCCTGCTTCTGCATTTGCTCCATGAGCCAGGGGCCCTGGATCACGTCGGCAAAGCCCGGATAGTTTTCGACATCGGTGGTCGTTGTGAGTTGGCCGCCGGGCGCGATGCCCTGGATCAGGATCGGATCGAGCATGGCGCGGGCGGCATAGATCGCCGCCGTATAGCCGGCCGGCCCAGATCCGATAATCACGACCTTGGCGTGAACAGTATCCGACACCGTCAATCTCGATCGTTGCGGCAGATTTACGGACCGAGATTTGAAGGTCCGACCCGCCTGATGCCCCGTAAAGTCGGCAGTCTTGGAGTTCAACCGCCTGGAAACGGGCCAGACTAGGACGGGCCCGATTTTTGGCTGATTGGCAGCCAATGCGCGGAATGTAGGGATTCTCCGGAGCTATGCAAGATACGCAACCCAGCAGCCCACAGTGGCGAAGACTTGTGCCCTCGGCGCTTGGCTTAAGCCCACAATGAAGGACCAGGGGCTATTTCCACTCGACCTTCATGATTTCGTAGGCCTTGGCGCCCCCCGGCGTGACGACCTCGACTTGCGCGCCTTTCTTCTTGCCGACCAGCGCACGGGCGAGCGGCGAGGTGATGGAAATCTTGCCCTTCTTGGCGTCTGCCTCGGGCTCGCCGACGATCTGCCATACGGCTTTTTTTTCGGTGTCCTCGTCGACCAAAGTCACGGTCGCGCCAAAGGTAATGGTCTCCCCGGAAAGCTTAGAAACGTCAATGATTTCGGCGCGCGCAAGCTTATCCTCGAGTTCGGCGATGCGGCCCTCGTTAAGCGACTGCGATTCTTTCGCCGCGTGATATTCGGCGTTTTCCGAAAGGTCGCCATGGGTTCGCGCATCGGTGATCTGTTGGATGATCCGAGGCCGCTCCACCTGCTGGCAGTGTTTGAGTTCGGCCACGAGTGCCGAGTACCCCGCTGCCGTCATCGGAATCTTGTCCATCGATCTCAAAACCTCCCTTACCCGCAGAGTCAAAATTCCAATCGCGGGCCGAAGCATTGCCTGGCCACGCGACGGGAAAACTGGCTCTACACCTGCCGTCGCCGCGGCCGCTCCGATGATTGATCAGACCCGGCCCCGAAATAGCTCTGCAGCGCACAAACTTCGAGGTCGCCCCCGAGATAGGCCCTGATGCCCTGCGCTGCGGCGACGGCCCCGGAAAGAGTGGTGTAGTACGGCACTTTATGCAAGAGGGCAGCGCGCCTTAGCGAGCGGCTGTCATTGAGCGCGGTGGCCCCCTCGGTGGTGTTGAAAACCAGCTGGACGCCGCCGTTTTTGATGGCGTCGACGATATGCGGGCGGCCTTCGGCGACTTTGTTGATCTTCACCGCGGCGACGCCCTCGGCGGCGAGGTAGCGCTGGGTACCGGACGTTGCGAGGACCTTGAAACCCAAGCCGACGAGCAGCCGGATCGCTTCCAGGATGCGCGCCTTGTCGATGTCCCTGACCGAAACGAAGACCGTGCCGGTCTTCGGCAGCCGCGTGCCGCCGCCGAGCTGGCTTTTGACGAAGGCGACATTGTAGTCGCGGTCGATCCCCATCACCTCGCCGGTCGATTTCATTTCCGGACCGAGCACGGTGTCGACGTCGGGGCCAAAGCGCGCGAACGGAAACACGGCTTCCTTGACGCCGATGTGGCTGGCGGCGCCGGGTTCGAAGTTCTGCGGTTTGAGCTTAAAGCTCGCCAGCGCTTCGCCCGCCATGACGCGGGCCGCGATCTTGGCCGCCGGAACGCCGGTCACCTTGGCGACGAATGGCACCGTGCGCGATGCGCGCGGATTGACTTCGAGCACGTAGATATCGCCATCCTTGATGGCATATTGCACGTTCATCAAGCCGCCGACTTTCAGCGCCAGCGCCAGCGCCCTAGTCTGCCGGTCGAGTTCGCCGATCACCGCGGCCGACAGATTATGCGGCGGCAGCGAGCAGGCGGAATCGCCGGAGTGAATGCCCGCTTCCTCGATGTGCTCCATGATGCCGGCGATATAGGTATCTTTGCCGTCAGCCAGGCAATCGACGTCGACCTCGATCGCGTCGGTGAGATAGCGGTCGATCAAGAGCGGCCGCTTGTCCGACACCGCGAACTCCGACGGCCGATCAAGATCGGCTGTCAGCCGCGCGACGTAACGGTCGAGCTGGTGGGTGTCGTGCACGATTTCCATGGCGCGGCCGCCGAGCACATAAGACGGCCGGATCACGATCGGATAGCCGATCGATTCGGCGATGGCGCGGGCCTTCTCGGGGCTGGTGGCGATGCCGCTTTTGGGCTGACGTAATTTCAGCTGATCGAGCAATTGCTTGAAGCGGTCGCGATCCTCGGCGAGGTCGATGGCGTTTGGCGAGGTGCCCAAGATCGGCACGTGCGCTTTCTCCAGCGCCTCGGCCAGCTTCAGCGGCGTCTGGCCGCCGAACTGCACGATGACGCCATGCAGCGTGCCGGTGCCGCGCTCGGCGTCGATGATCTCGATCACGTCCTCGGTGGTGAGCGGCTCGAAGTAAAGCCGGTCCGAGGTGTCGTAGTCGGTCGACACCGTCTCCGGATTGCAATTGATCATGATGGTTTCGTAGCCGACGTCCTTGAGCGCGAAGGCGGCGTGGCAGCAGCAATAGTCGAATTCGATGCCCTGGCCGATGCGGTTGGGGCCGCCGCCGAGGATAACGACCTTGTTTTTGCCCGAGGGCTTGGCCTCGTCGACGACGCGGCCGGCGAACGGCACTTCGTAGGTCGAATACATATAGGCCGTAGGCGAAGCGAATTCGGCAGCGCAAGTATCGATGCGCTTGAAGATCGGGCGCACGCCAAGCTCGCGGCGGCGCTGCGAGACGTTCTCCGTGGTCATCCCGGTGAGTCGGCCGAGTCGCGCATCGGAAAAGCCCATGGCCTTGAGCCGGCGCAGGGTCGCCGGCGACGTCGGCAGGCCTTTGGTGCGGATCTCGGCTTCAGTTTCGACGATGGCGCGGATCTGTTCAAGAAACCACGGATCGATCCGGCAGGCATTGTGGATATCGGCGTCGCTCATGCCGAGCCGCATCGCCTGCGCCACTTTGAGGAGGCCGTCGGGCGAGGGCGTGCCGAGCGCGGCGCGCAGCGCGTTCTTGTCGTCGCCCTGATCGAGGCCGGGGATCGCGATCTCGTCGAGCCCGGTCAATCCGGTTTCCAGCGACCGCAGCGCTTTCTGCAGGCTTTCCGCGAAAGTGCGGCCGATCGCCATCGCCTCGCCGACCGATTTCATCGAAGTGGTGAGCACCGGCTCGGCGCCGGGAAATTTCTCGAACGCAAATCGCGGTATCTTGGTGACGATGTAGTCGATAGTCGGCTCGAACGCCGCCGGAGTGGCGCCGCCGGTGATGTCGTTTTTGATCTCGTCGAGGGTGTAGCCGACCGCGAGTTTGGCTGCCACCTTGGCGATCGGAAAACCGGTCGCCTTCGACGCCAGAGCCGACGACCGCGACACTCGCGGATTCATCTCGATGACGACGATGCGGCCGTCCGCCGGATTGATGGCGAATTGCACATTGGAGCCGCCGGTCTCGACGCCGATCTCGCGCAACACCGCGATCGAGGCGTCGCGCATGATCTGATATTCCTTGTCGGTGAGCGTCAGCGCCGGCGCGATGGTGATCGAATCGCCGGTATGCACGCCCATCGGATCGATGTTCTCGATCGAGCAGACGATGATGCAATTGTCGTTTTTGTCGCGCACCACCTCCATCTCGAACTCTTTCCACCCGAGCACCGATTCTTCGATCAGCACTTCGGAGGTCGGCGATGCGTCGATGCCGCGTTCGACGATGTCGATGAACTCGGCCTTGTTGTAGGCGATGCCGCCGCCGGTGCCGCCGAGCGTGAACGAGGGGCGGATGATGGCCGGCAGCCCGATATCCTCGAGCGCTTCGAGCGCTTGAATGAGCGTCTTGATCTGCTGCGAGCGCGGCGTCGCGAGCCCGATCTTGGTCATGGCTTCGCGAAACAGCTTGCGGTCTTCCGCTTTGTCGATGGCGTCCGCGGTGGCGCCGATCATGGTGACGTCGAATTTTTCCAGGATGCCCATGCGGCGCAGCGACAGCGCGGTGTTGAGCGCGGTCTGCCCGCCCATGGTCGGCAACAGCGCGAAGCCGCCGGGCAGAACGTAGCGCTCCTTTTCGACGATCTTGGCGACGATCTCGGGCGTAATGGGCTCGATATAGGTCGCGTCCGCCAGATCGGGATCGGTCATGATCGTGGCCGGATTGGAATTGACCAGGACGACGCGATAGCCCTCGGCTTTCAGCGCCTTGCAGGCTTGCGTCCCGGAATAATCGAATTCGCAGGCCTGGCCGATCACGATCGGACCCGCGCCGATGATCAGGATCGAGGATATGTCGGTCCGCTTGGGCATCGCTTCCGTATGTAAGGCGTTAAAAGATAAGGCACAAAAAAAGGGCGCGCCGATTGCGCGTCCCTGGGCCGGCGCCGGGGCTCGGCCCCGCGCGCAGGGGGTCTTAGACCAGATTCGACGGGGAGGGAAGGGTGGCCGGTCCAGACCCAGCCGGCGGGCGCACCAAGGTGGGGAACCGCGTCTTGCGATGCCGCAGCCGCGATTGACTTCCGTTACCCCCCGTCGACAGTAAGGAAAACAACTTGGGGAACGCCACGCCGTGAACGTCCGCGCCAAGGTGACCGCGTCGAAGCCGCCGTTTCGCGCCGAACACATCGGCAGTCTTCTGCGTCCGCCGGATTTGTTGGCACAGCGTGCCCGGTTCGCCCGCGGCGAGATCGGTCAGGCCGATCTGACCGAGGCGGAAGACCGGGCCATTCGCGACGCGCTTTTGCTGCAGGAAAAACTTGGCTTCAAATTTGTGACCGACGGCGAATTCCGCCGCCGCTCGTATCACAGCTTCTTTTACAGTCAGCTCGGCAGCCTGAGCATCGATACCATCGGCGGAGCGAACGCGGCGGGCGCGGGAAACGCCGGCCGCGGCGCACAGCCCGTAGCTCTGATCGGCAGCCGCGTGCGCTGGACGCATCCGATCAATGCCGACGACGTGGCATTCATGAAGGCGAATTCGCAACTTCTGCCGAAGGTCACGATCCCAGGCCCCTGCGCGCTTCACTTCCGTGGCGGCGATGCCGCCGTAACCGCAGTGGCTTACCGGGATGTCGATCTGTTCTGGTCCGATACGGTGGACGCCTTCACAAGCGAGCTCCGCGCTTTGGCGGCCGCCGGCTGCCGTTACGTTCAGATCGACGAGACGGCCTTTGCCAAATTCGGCGATCCGGACGTTCAGGCTGCGCTGTCCGCGCGAGGCGACGACTGGAATAGGCTGATCGATAAATATATCGACGTGACCAATCGAATATTACGTGCGGCACCGGCGGATCTGCGCATCGGCATGCATCTTTGCCGCGGCAATCGCGGCGGCCATTGGCATGCCGAAGGCAGTTATGACGAAGTCGCGGAACGGCTGTTCAATGCCTTGGAGATACCGTTTTATTTTCTTGAATACGATACGCCGCGCGCCGGCAGCTTCACGCCGCTTCGCTTTGTTCCCAAGCACAAGTCGGTGGTGCTGGGTCTGGTTTCATCGAAATTGCCGGAACTCGAGGATAAGACGGCGTTGAAGCGGCGGCTCGACGATGCGACCAAATTCGTGACGCTGGACCGGCTCGCCATCAGTCCGCAATGCGGCTTTGCCAGCGTGGACACCGGCAACCCGGTGACGCCCGAGGCGCAGCAGCGCAAGCTCGAACTGGTGTGCGACATGGCGCGCGATATCTGGGGCGAGACATAACAAGACGATAGGGAAACACATGCCGGCAAAGACAATCGGTCGGAGATCGGGCGCGGCGGCGATGGGCCTGGCGTTCATTGTCTTCGCCGCGCCCGCGCTCGCTCAAGACAGCGGCTATCCCTCGCATCCGGTTCGTATGCTGGCGGCGTCGGCAGCTGGAGGAAATCCCGACGTGCTGGCGCGGCTCCTTGCCGACCGGCTCAGCGCGATATTCGCACAGCCGTTCATCGTCGAGGATGTGCCGGGGGTCGGCGGCGTGATCGCGGCCAAGCAGACCGCGGCGGCAGCGCCCGACGGCTATACGCTTGGGCTCAACGATTCCGGTTCGCTCGGGATCAGCATCGCGATGAATCCCGAGATCAATTATACGCTCAAGGATTTCACGCCGATCACCGCGCTGGCGACACTGCCAACCGTGCTGGTGATCAAGCCCGCGGTGCCGGCCGATACGCTGGCTGAATTCGTCGCGTTGGCTAAAGCCAAACCCGGCACGATGAGCTTCGGCTCCGCCGGTACCGGCTCGATCCATCAGATGACGATGATCATGTTCGAACAGCAGGCCGGGATCCAGTTGCTGCACGTCCCCTATCGCGGCGGCACTGGTCTTGTTAACGCGCTCTTGACCGGGGAAGTCGACGCCGGCTGGTCCGGCATTCCGAACGTGCTCGCTCTGATCAAAACCGGCAAATTGCGCGCCCTGTGCCTGAGCGTGCTGCAACGCGACGAATCCCTGCCCGAAGTGCCGACCTGCGACGAGCTCGGCTACAAGGGCTTCGATGTCGCCACGCTGCTGGGCCTGCAATCGTCCGCTGGCGTGCCGCCGTCGATCGTCACCCGCCTGCAATCCGCGGTGGCGAAAATCTTGCGCGAGCCTGCAATGGCCGAGCGCATGAAAACACTGGGCATGCACATTCAGGAAAATGGCACCGCGTCCTATGCCCAATTCATGCAGGACGATCTCGCGCGCTACACCAAGGTCGTCAACGAATTCCACCTGCAGATCAAGCAGTGATGTAGGTCTAGTCAATGCCGCCGGATCGAGAGCATGATCCGGATGTGAGAAAAAAGCCGGGAGGGCGGTCATGTCAAACACCACAAGTACTTCGCCGGGGCCGCGTTCCGAGGCGCCTAGCAAATCCGAAGGTACCCTGGTCCGCATCGCCGTTGCGTTTACGGTCTGGGCCGAGCGCTGGTTCCCCGATACCTACATCTTCGTCGCCGCTGCGGTGGTGATCGTGTCGCTCGGCGCCATCGTCAATGGCGCCTCGCCGCTCGCGGTGAGCGAGGCGTTCGGCAACGGCTTCTGGAATCTCATTACCTTCACGATGCAGATGGCGTTCATCGTAATCGGCGGCTATGTCGTCGCCACCGCGGCGCCGGCGCAGAGGCTGATCCGCGGTCTTGCCGGATTGCCGAAAACCGGGACCGGAGCGGTCGGCCTGATCGCAGCGGCGAGCATGATCGCGTCATTGCTCAATTACGGCCTCAGTTTGATCGTCGGCGGCCTATTAGCGCGCGCGCTGGCGGAACGGCGCGAACTGCGCATGGATTACCGCGCCGCGGGGGCGGCGGCCTATTTGGGTTTAGGCGCCACTTGGGCGATGGGACTGTCGTCGTCTGCGGCATTGCTGCAAGCCAACGCCGCGAGCCTGCCGAAGACGCTGCTGCCGATCACCGGCGTCATTCCGTTCACCGAGACCATCTTCATGTGGCAATCTTTCGTGGTGGCCGGCGCGCTGTTGGTTGTCTCCGTCATCATCGCGCTGTGGTCGGCGCCCGGCCCGGCCACCGCGGTGACCGCCGAAGCGATGGGCGTCGACGTCTCGCGCGGGAGCGAGCCCGAGTCGACGACGCCCAGGAAACCCGGCGAGTGGCTGGAGCATTCGCCGCTGCTGACCATTCTCATCGTGCTGCTCGCGGGCGGATGGATCTATTACGAGTTCGCGCGGCAAAGTACGATTGCCGCGATCTCGAACCTGAACACCTACAATTTCCTGTTCATCACGGCCGGCCTGTTGCTGCACTGGCGGCCGAAAAACTTCCTGGCTGCGGTCGCCAAGTCCGTGCCCGCCACCACGGGCATCTTGATCCAGTTTCCGCTCTACAGCGCCATCGCCGCGATCTTGACTACGGCGAAGAACGCCGCCGGCGTCTCGGTCTCCGATCAGATCAGCCATGCCTTCGTCAGCGTTTCGACCCAACATCTTTACCCGTTGGTGATCGGCATTTATTCGGCGTTTCTCGGGTTTTTCGTTCCGTCGGGCGGCGGCAAATGGCTTTTGGAGGCGCCCTATGTCATGCAGGCGGCGAACGACCTCAAAGTGCATCTCGGCTGGGCGGTGCAGATCTACAACGCCGCCGAGGCGCTACCGAACCTGATCAACCCGTTTTGGATGCTGCCGCTGCTCGGCGTGTTGGGCCTGCGCGCGCGCGATCTGGTCGGCTTCACCTTCTTGCAGTTGCTGGTCCACGTGCCGGTCGTGCTATTTTTGTTATGGGCGCTGGCTTATACGCTGGAATATCATCCGCCCATCGTTCCGTAAGCACGATAACTAGAGCAAAGTGCGCCGGTGGGGTGCGCCGATCGCGACCGACGCCCGCAAAGGGCGGCTCAATGCCGCCACAGCGCCAGCAGCGGCCCGTCCGGTCCGAACACCGGATCGGCCGCGGGCAATGGCACTTTCGGGATCGAAAGGAGCGCTTTGGCGTGCTCGGCCTTGCTGCCTCGGCAGAGATTGTATTTGCCGCTCGGCGGGTAGGCCCCGATGACGACCAGAGTCGGTGTCTGGCTCAGGCACTGGTGGCCGGTGCCGGCCGGCAGGACGACGACGTCGCCGGGCACCACCTCGATCTCTTGTCCGTTCCCGCCGCCGAAGCGCACCGTGGCGCGGCCGCGGGCGATCGCCATCGCTTCGTGGATCATCGAATGATAATGCGCGTAAGGGTAGATGCCGTTGCGCCACATATGGCCCCAGCCGTTCGACGCGAAGACTTTCTCAATCATGTTTTCTGGATCTGGCGATCCGGCGAGATCGATGCCGCCGCGGTAAAAGATCAGTGGCAGCGAAGGATTGTTCGGAATCCTGCCGTCGTCGGCGAATTTCAGCGCTGCGGGAGAGGAGGGGGACATCGCTCTCGGCATCCGTCTAATGCGCCAGATCCGTAGCGGTTCTAGCGGAATTCAGGTTGAAATCCTGTAACGCAAATGCGGCGCCGAGGCGGCTCGGTTCACGCCCGCTTCGATTTGCGCATCATCTCGACAAAACGCTCGAACAGATAATGGCTGTCGGCGGGGCCGGGTGAGGCTTCCGGGTGGTATTGCACCGAGAATACCGGCAGGTCTTTGAGCGCCAGGCCGCAATTGGAGCCGTCGAACAGGGAGACATGGGTCTCCACGGCGTTCTCCGGCAGGGTCGCGCGGTCGACGGCAAAGCCGTGATTCATGGAGGTGATCTCGACCTTGCCGGTGACCAGATCTTTGACCGGATGGTTGGCGCCGTGATGACCCTGGTGCATTTTCATGGTCTTGGCGCCGACCGCGAGCCCAAGCATCTGATGGCCGAGGCAAATGCCGAAAACCGGCTTCTTATCGATCAGCGCGCGAATCACCGGCACGGCATAGGCTCCCGTCGCTGCCGGGTCGCCCGGACCGTTGGAGAGGAAAATGCCGTCGGGCCGAAGCGCCAGAATGTCGGCCGCCGGTGTCGTCGCCGGCACCACCGTCACCCGGCAGGCGTGGCCGGCAAGCTGGCGCAAGATGTTGCGCTTGATGCCGTAATCGATGGCAACGACGTGAAACTCAGGCTCTCCGTCCGCCGGATTTTGCCGGCCATAGCCCTCGCCCCATTGCCATGGCGTTTCGTCCCAGGTGAAACGCTGCCCGGTCGTCACCATCGGCACCAGGTCCATGCCGACGAGACCGGGCCAGGCTGAAGCCTCGCGTTTGAGCGCATCGCGATCGAAGCGGCCGGAGGGTTCATGGGCGATGACGGCGTTCGGCATGCCTTTCTCGCGAATGAGCGCGGTGAGCGCGCGGGTATCGAGGCCGGCGAGCCCGATCACGCCGCGGCTTTTCAGCCAGACGTCGAGCGAGCGGGTCGAGCGGTAGTTCGAAGGCTGGGTGATCGCCGAATGCAGCACCACGCCGCGGGCGCCTGGGGTCGCTGCGAGGTTGACGGTCTCGATGTCCTCGTCGTTGGTGCCGACATTGCCGATATGGGGGAATGTGAAGGTGATGATCTGTCCGGCATAGGACGGATCGGTGAGAATCTCCTGATAGCCGGTCATCGCCGTATTGAAGCAGACTTCGCCGACGGCATGGCCGGTTGCGCCGAAACCTGTGCCTTCGAGCACGGTACCGTCGGCAAGAACCAACAGCGCCGTCGGAGTAGGCTCCGACCAGCTGGAATCGTCTTGTTCGCGTGTCATGAGCGGCCTACATAGCCCCGGGTGTTCGCTGCGTCAAAGAGGCAAAAAGCACGTGGACTGGCTTACGGCGTTCGGACTCTTTGCCGTCACCGCGATGCTGATCTTCTATGCCATCGAGGACCGCGGCCGTATATTCGTTCTGGCGTTCGCAGGCGCTTGTGCATTGGGATCGATCTATGGATTTATGCAGGGCGCTTGGCCATTCGGGCTGGTTGAGGCGGTGTGGGCCGTTGTCGCGCTACGGCGGTGGTGGCTGCGGCCATCAGGCGCGTCCGCGTAATTGTGAAGTGCCGATGGTGAGATCCTAACAGCGAGGTTGACGTGCTCCGCGACGATATCAAAAGCGCCTTGAATGAAGCGATGAAGGCCGGCCAGGCGCGCCGCGTGTCGACCCTCCGCCTCATCAACGCCGCGATTCTTGCGCGCGAGACCAGCGGCGCCGAGCGCGTCACGCTGTCGGACGCCGAGATCCTCGATGTGATGGGCAAGATGGTCAAACAGCGTGAGGAATCGCTCGGCATCTACGAGAAGGCTGGCCGCGCCGAACTTGCCGCCCAGGAACGCGAGGAGATCGAGATCATCAACGCCTATCTGCCCAAGAAAATGTCCGACGTCGACGCCGCGCACGCGATATCGGCGCTGATCAAGGAGATCGAAGCCGAGACGATCAAGGACATGGGCCGCGCCATGACGGCGCTCAAGCAGCGATTCGGCGGCCGGATGGATCTCGCCAAGGCCGGCGCGATGGTGAAGAAGCTGCTCGGGGGATAACCGTCATGCCGTCAGGAATGCCGCCGTGTCTCATTCGCGGCGTGCGCAGCGTCGATTTCGTGGTCACCAATCTCGAAGAAGCGGCGCGATTTTACGAAACCGTGTGGAATCTTGAGCCCGTCGAGACGCGGAACGATGCGCGTTATTTTCGCGCAACCATCGGATATCACCATGTGCTCGGATTGCATCGTGGCGCGCAGCCCGCGGTGGCGCGCATCGCGTTCGACGTCGCCGACCGGCAAGCCGTCGACGCCTTGCATCGCACCGTTACCGCGGCCGGCGCCGCGTGCACTGCGCCTGCCGCTTTGACGGCGGCGGGCGGCGGTTACGGTTTCGGCTGCAAGGATCCCGACGGCCGCAACCTCGCTTTCGTCTGCGAGGCCGCCGATCATGCCGATACGGCGGACCGGCCCGACCGGCCGCGCAAGATCGCGCACCTTAATCTCAATGCGCGGGATTTCGACGGAAGCCTCGCGTTCTTCACCGGCGCGCTCGGCTTTCGCGTCATCGACGACAATGCGCCGCTGTGGTTTTTGCATTGCGCAAACAGCGATCACTCCTCGATCGTGCTGGCGAAGACCAGCCTGCCCACCCTCAACCACGTCGCCTTCGAGATGCCGGACTTCGATTCGGTGATGCGCGGCATGGGGCGGATGAAGGACAACGGCTATCCGATCGAATGGGGACCCGGCCGCCACGGGCCGGGCGATAACGTGTTCGCCTATTTTTGCGGGCCGGACGAAGTGCCGCTCGAATACACCGCCGAAGTGCTCCAGATCGACGACAGCTACCAGCCGGGGCCGTCGACATATTGGAAATTCGCGCCCGGCCGCTCCGACCAATGGGGGATCACGCAGCCGCGCTCGGCGCGCTATTATCGCGTGCAGCGGCTGTTCGGCTATACCGCCGACGGCGACCGCCTCGGTTAGAACTGCCCGAGACAAAATGTTGCGCCGGTCGCATCTGCGCGGCGGCTCGACAAAGTGCTAGGTTCGCCGGCAGCAAGTCGCCTGTTCAGGGAGAAAAACGTGCGCCGCTCATCCTTGCTGCTGTTCGCGACGGTTCTCGCATTTGCCGGTTGGGCAGGCGGAGCGGAGGCGCAGGATTGGCCGACGCGCCCGATCCGCGCGCTGACCAGTGCCAGCGCCGGCGGCATCAGCGACGTGTTCATGCGCGCGCTCGGCGAAAAGCTCGGCGAACGCCTCGGCCGGCCGATCGTGGTCGAGAACCGGCCCGGCGGCATGCAGAATGTCGGCGCCAGAGCTTGCCAGGATGCGGCGCCGGACGGCTATACGATCTGCATCATCAACGCCGATCCGATCATCTACAATCAGTTCCTGATCAAGGACATGCCGTTCGATCCGGTGCACGGCCTGCAGCCGATCACGAATCTGTTCGATCTGATCCACGTGTTGGTGGTGAATTCGGATCTGAAAGTGAAGACCGTCGACGATCTTGTCGCGTTGTCGAAGGCGCGACCCGGCACGCTGAGCTATGTCACGCCCGGCGCGCCGATGGTGCTCTATATGGAGACATTGAAAAGAGAGCGCGGCGCCGATTGGGTGCGGGTGCCGTTCAAGGGCGGCGGCGAAGCGGTCAATGCGGTCTTAGGCGGCTCGACGCCGATTGCCTTGATCGGCGAGGGTAATGTGATCGGCCAGATCAGGGCCGGCACCATGACGCCGCTGGTCATGATGAACAACATCCATTCGCCGAATTTCCCCAAAGTGCCGACCCTGAAAGAGACCGGCTATAACGGTCCGCCGTCGCGCGGCTGGTACGGTCTGTTCGCCCCGGCCGGCACGCCGCGCCCGATCATCGACCGCATCGCCAAGGAGACCGCAGCCATCGTCGCCGATCCCGAATTTGCCGAAAAGCAATTGAAGGACCGCAGTCTGGTCGGCTCGACCGACACCCCGGATGAATTCGCCAAGCTGATCGCCGACGACCGCGTGGTGGCGGAACAAGTGGTCAAGCAGGCGGGAATGGGACCGGAGTGAATTAGGCCCGTTTCTTGCGCTTTTGCTGCATATACGAGCGTAGTACCGCGTTCATGCGGCGCTGGTAGCCGGCGCCTTCCTTCTTGAAATAATCGAGCACATCCTCGTCGACGCGGATCGAGATCGCCCTCTTTTTCGGTGGGATGACGAGAACGGCCTGGGACCAATCGACATCGAGCGGAACGGCATCAGGATCATTGCGAACCGCTTCTGCAATCTCTTCATCAGTGAGTGCATCGACCGCGGCCCAATCAGTCTTGCCCTTCCGTCGCGGAGCGTCGCGTGAGACGGTGGTATAGCTCTCGCCTTTCTTTCCGTGATGCCCGACGTGCTGAAATGAGCCAGCAGACGTCGCCGCGGACCGTGAATGCGGCGAGGACTTCGCGGCTGTCGACGTATCCGAAGACTTCGTATCTGATTTCGCCATGGCGGTCCGATCGACGGATGATGTGGTAGCCGTCGAAAATTCCTTTCACGTCCTCAAAGTCGACCTTGTGGTCACGCAGATTGCCTTCGCGCTTCTTAGGATTCCAATCGAACTTGTGAAAAGTTGGGTACGTCGGGTCGTCGATCATTTAACCCATCCCTTTTGACCGACATTCTACCCTCCTTGGTTTGGTGCCTCTTTTTCGTATATACATTTGTATGCGACCGTCAAGCCCTGTGGATAACTAGGACAAGCCACCCCGGCCTTGCCGCGCCGACCGGCTGCCCTATCTTCGCGCCGGGTCTTCGCTACCGTAACGAATCACCATGCGCTTCACCCCGCAATTTCTCGACGAACTGCGCGCGCGGCTTCCGGTCTCGGAAGTCGTTGGCCAGCGCGTCAAATTGCGCAAAGCGGGGCGTGAATGGAAGGGGCTGTCGCCGTTCAACCAGGAGAAGACGCCATCGTTTTTCGTCAATGATCAGAAGGCGATGTGGTTCGACTTTTCGTCGGGCAAGAACGGCAATATTTTCGATTTTCTGATGCTGACCGAGGGCGTGAGCTTCCCGGAAGCCGTCGAGCGGCTCGCCACGCAGGCTGGCGTGCCGCTGCCTTTGGTCACGCGCGAGGCTGCCGAGCACGAGGAGCGGCGCAAGACGCTCCACGACATCGTCGAACTGGCGACAAGGTTTTTCGAATCGACGCTTGCCGCCCGCAATGGCGCCCGCGGCCGCGGCTATCTGCTTGACCGTGGTATTTCGTCGGCGACCCAGCTCAAATTCCGCCTCGGTTATGCGCCGTCGGAGCAGTATGCGCTGAAAGAGTATCTCGGCGCCGCGAAAATCTCGGTCGAGGACATGGCCGAAGCCGGTCTTGTCGTCGCCGGCGACGACATTCCGGTGCCCTACGACCGGTTCCGCGACCGCGTGATGTTCCCGATCAGCGATTGGCGCGGCCGCGTCATCGCCTTCGGCGGCCGGGCGCTCGATAAGGACGTTCCGGCGAAATATCTCAATTCGCCGGAGACGCCGCTCTTCCATAAGGGCGCGACGCTTTACAACATCGCCGCCGCGCGCAAGGCCGCGCACGACGGCGCGCGCGTCATCGCGGTCGAGGGCTATATCGACGTCATCGCCATGGTAACGGCGGGCTTTGAAGCCACCGTCGCGCCGCTCGGCACCGCGCTTACCGTGGACCAGTTGGCGCTGTTGTGGCGCCTCGCCGACGAACCGGTCTTGTGCTTCGACGGCGACGACGCCGGCCGGCGTGCGGCCTACCGCGCGCTCGATCTGGCGCTGCCGCTGCTAAAGCCCGGCAAGAGCCTCAAGATCGCGACCTTGCCGGACGGCCAAGATCCCGACGATCTTGCCCGCTCCGGCGGCCGCGGGGCGATCGAGGACGTGCTTGGCGCTGCGCTGCCGCTCGCCCAGGTGCTGTGGACACGCGAGAGCGAAGCCGGTCCCTTCGACACGCCGGAACGGCGCGCGGCCCTGGAGGCCCGCATCGCCGAGGTGACGGCGGCCATCGGCGACGAGGCGGTGCGTCGCTATTACCGGCAGGATTTTTCGGCGCGTTTGCGTCAGATGTTCTCGCCGCAGAGGTTCGCCGCAACGGACTTTGCAATGCGCCGCGGTGGGTTCGCGGATAAGGGCCGTCGCGGCGGCTTCGACGACAAGGGCGGCCGTGGCGGGATGTCGACGCAAAGCACAGCGACGAGCTACAGCGGTGAAGGGCCCTATGTCGCAGCGAGTGCGCAACTTGCCGCGGGCCCGCTGCATCGCGGTCACCGCGCGTCCATTCCGCGCCGGGAGGCGCTCATCCTTTTGACGGCGCTCAATTACCCCTGGCTGCTGCATGATCACCTTGAGGAACTGGCGGAAGCCGAGTTCCGCCACGCCGATACGCAAAAACTCAAAGGTGCGCTGATCGATGTTTTTGCCGATCATTTCGCGGGGGACATGGCCAAAGCTTCGAGCCAGCATGGCGACGCCGCGGGAACCGAGCAGCCAGCCGCGCTTGCCGCCGAATTGGGCCGGCGCGGTTTTGCCGATCTGCTGTCGCGCATCGAGCGCACCATCACCACGCGATCGGTCTGGGGCGCGAGACCGGAGGCTGCCGCCGTCGATGTTTTGCAGACCTGGAAGCAGCTTGTCGCCTTGCATCGGCAATGGCATTCCCTAACTAGGGAACTGAGGGACGCGGAAGCAGCCCTCGGTCAGGACAATACCGAAGCGAACTACGCGCGGTTGCGCGACGTCAAAGCCCGGCTGTCCTCGCTTGACGGTACCGAGGCCCTCATCGAGGGTTTCGGTGCGTCTTCGGGTCGCCCGGCCCAGTCTATGTAACATTCAGGTCCATCTAGGATCGCGCCGGTTTAGGGCATAGATCGGCTGGACGGCATGTTGGCGAGGGACTAAGAGGTCGCCCTCGCGGTTCAAGGTTAGTCGGAGCTTAACGGAGTTCCGACAAGGTTGCGGCCTCAATTCGGGCGGCGTCGCTCTCGGCGCGGCCCTTTTTGGCCGCCGGCGCGAGCTAAACCCGGTGAAATGCCACTTTTGGCGTCAGCCGGGCAGGCAGAGGTCGGGCGGTCCAATAACACGGGGCCCAGGGCATGGCGCCCGGTTCCGTTATCCGGCGGCGAGACTCACGACCGAGACTCACGCCATAGGGTAGGGGGGTGCGAGGACGCGCCCCGTGGAGATTTAGGGTCGGTGGAGAGAAGAATGGCAAGCAAGAGCGTGGCCACCAAGACCGTCGCGACCAAGGCCAAGGCGCCCCCGCCGAAGGATGCCGATACGCCGGAAAAGGAAACCCCGGAAACCCCGGATGCGCCGCTGCCGCTGCTCGATCTTTCTGACGCCGCCGTCAAGAAGATGATCAAGCAGGCCAAGAAGCGCGGCTATGTCACCTATGAGCAGCTCAACGCCGTCATGCCGTCGGAGGAGGTTACCTCCGAGCGGATCGAAGACATTTTGGCGATGATGAACGAAATGGGCATCAACGTCGTCGAGACCGAGGAGGCCGAGGCCGAGGACGAGGAAGCCGCCCGCGAGGAGCCCGAGGAAGAAGAGGCCGAATCCGGCGAACTCGTCGAGGTCACCCCGAAGCCCGTCGCCAAATCCGAAGCCAAGGAGCCGACCGAGCGTACCGACGACCCGGTGCGGATGTATTTGCGCGAGATGGGCTCGGTGGAGCTGCTCTCGCGCGAGGGCGAGATCGCCATCGCCAAGCGCATCGAGGCCGGCCGCGAGGCCATGATCGCCGGCCTGTGCGAAAGCCCGCTGTCGTTTCAGGCCGTCATTATCTGGCGCGACGAATTGAACGAGGGCAAGGTATTCCTGCGCGATATCATCGATCTCGAAGCGACCTATGCCGGCCCCGACGCCAAACAGGTGGCGCCTGCCGTTATGCCCGGCGGCGACGGCACAGCGATGCCGAACGCCATGTCCGGCGCCGGACCAGGCGGCGTGCCCGGAGCCGTTCCGGGTTTCGCGCCGCAGCCGATGCAGGCGGCTTCGCCGCCGTCGGCGCCACCCGGCGCCACGCCGTTTAAGGCGGCAGGCGCCGTTCCCGGCGCTGGCGAGGAAGGCGGCGAAGAGCCGCCGATCGGCGAGGCCGATCTCGACGAGGACGATCTCGAAAATTCGATGTCGCTTGCCGCGATCGAGACCGAGCTCAAGCCGAAAGTGCTCGAGACCTTCGACAACATTGCGGATTCCTTCAAGCGGCTGCGCCGGCTGCAGGAACAGGACATCCACAACAAGCTGCACTCGGAGACGCTGACGCCCTCCCAGGAGCGCAAATACAAGAAGCTCAAGGAAGAGATCATCCAGGAGGTGAAGTCGCTGCGGCTTAACCAAGCGCGCATCGACGCGCTGGTCGAGCAGCTCTACGACATCAACAAGCGCCTGGTCGGCCACGAAGGCCGCCTGATGCGGCTGGCCGAAAGCCATGGCGTGATCCGCGAAGATTTTCTGCGCAATTATCAGGGCTCGGAGCTCGATCCGCGCTGGCTCAATCGCGTTTCCAAACTCTCCGCCAAAGGCTGGAAGAATTTCGTCGCCCGCGACAAGGACCGCATCAAGGAATTGCGCACGCATATCCACACGCTGGCGTCGGAGACCGGCCTCGAAATCGGCGAGTTCCGCAAGCTCGTGCACATGGTGCAGAAGGGCGAACGCGAAGCGCGCCAGGCCAAGAAGGAAATGGTCGAGGCCAATTTGCGTCTCGTCATCTCGATCGCCAAGAAATACACCAACCGCGGCCTGCAATTCCTCGATCTCATTCAGGAAGGCAATATCGGCCTCATGAAAGCGGTCGATAAGTTCGAATACCGCCGCGGCTACAAGTTCTCGACCTACGCCACCTGGTGGATTCGGCAGGCGATTACGCGCTCGATTGCCGATCAGGCCCGCACCATCCGTATCCCGGTGCACATGATCGAGACCATCAACAAGATCGTGCGCACGAGCCGCCAGATGCTCAACGAGATCGGCCGCGAGCCGACGCCGGAGGAATTGGCGGAAAAGCTCGGTATGCCGCTCGAAAAGGTGCGCAAGGTCCTCAAGATTGCCAAGGAGCCGCTGTCGCTCGAAACCCCGATCGGCGACGAGGAGGATTCCCACCTCGGCGATTTCATCGAGGACAAGAACGCCATTTTGCCGATCGACGCAGCAATCCAGTCAAACCTGCGCGAGACGACCACGCGCGTACTTGCCTCGCTCACCCCGCGCGAAGAGCGCGTGCTGCGCATGCGTTTCGGCATCGGCATGAACACCGACCACACGCTGGAAGAAGTGGGCCAGCAGTTCTCGGTGACCCGCGAGCGCATCCGTCAGATCGAGGCCAAGGCGCTGCGCAAGCTGAAGCATCCGTCGCGATCGCGGAAGCTGCGGAGCTTCTTGGATAACTGACGCCTATAGCCCCGGCAGCCGTCTTGCTTGGACAAACGGCGCTGGGCCTACGCCCCTATGACAGCAAAAATTCCGGCAAACGGTCGGGTGTGTAATCCCGCGGCACGTTGTTGAGCGCCGTGCGGTAGAACCGCCAGCCGCCGTAGCCGCCCAGCGCGACGAGAAAAAGCCCCTTGAGATCGCCAACGCAGAAAAACTTCGACAGCCCGAGTGCGGCGGCGAGCAGTGCGGTGGCTGCGGCCAAGCCGAACATCGCCTGACAGCGCCATAGCGGCCAGCCTTCGGAGTAGCGGATGGCGCGCGACCCCGCCTCGGCGAGCGTAGCGTGCAGGTCGTGGACAAAGGCGCGGTAGCGTTTGGCGCACGCGGCATCAGCATAGCCGCCGGGATTGCAGTTAAGCACAGTGAGTACGTTGTTATCGGCAAAGGTGATGGCGCAGCTCTCGATATTGGGCCGCTGCCCGCGGCTTTGCAGGTGCACCGCGACGATGCTGCCGAAGCCTTCGGCGCCGGCCTCACCATCCGCCGTGCAGGAAATGCCGCCCGCGCCGAGCGCGATGCCGCGGTCCAGCCACCGCAGCGCGCGGCGGCGGTTGAGGAAAAAACAGACGTCGTAGCGTTGTGCCTCTTGCGACCGTGAGCCCGGCGAAGCGTCGAGCGTTGCGCCGGGCATGACGTCGGGCATGGTATCGGACGTGGTATCGGACATGGCGCACTCAGGGGCTGCGGTGAAACTGCGCGCGGGATCCCTTACCGCAGGCGGGTTTAAGGCGCGGTTGCGGATTCATTCAAATTGCGACGAATGGTGCTAAAAATGCCCATGTCCGAATGGTCGCTGCATCCGCAACTTGAGAACGACACGGCGCCGGTCGGCGACCTCGCCTTGTCGCGGGTGCTGTCGATCAACGATGCCGACTATCCATGGCTGATCCTGGTGCCGCGGCGCTCAGGCGTCACCGAGATCATCGATCTTGGCGACGACGCGGCGCAATTGATGACCGAGGTCGCCTCGGCTTCGCGGGTCCTCAAGCGTCTTACCCAGTGCGACAAGCTCAACATCGCCGCGATCGGCAATGTGGTGCCGCAACTTCATGTCCATATCGTTGCGCGGCGCCGGGACGATCCGCTTTGGCCGAAGCCGGTCTGGGGTTTTGGCCCGTCACGCCCGGGCGACGCTGCGGCATTCGCACGCTTCATCGCTGCGATCCGGGACGGGCTTGGGCTTGCGGGGGATGTCGGACGGTAGGACGTGTCAGCCGCCGCGCGATGCATTAAAGTCCGCCTTGCGGCTTTCAGGAAACGTTCGCCAGGAAAACCAGGACGGCAGCAATGACCAGATCCATCGCCCTCGGGGACATCACCATTCATCCCGTGGTGGAGCAAGAAGGCGCGTTCTTCGAGGCGACTGCCTTTTTCCCCGGGCTTACCAAGGACCTGCTCGCGCAAAACCGCTCCTGGCTGCAGCCGGTCTTTCTCGATGCCGCCGACCGGCTGTTGATGTGCATCCAGAGCTTTGTGATCAAGACACAGCACCACAATATCCTGATCGATGCCTGCGTCGGCAATCACAAGCCGCGGCCGACGCGCCCATCCTGGAACATGCTCAACAGCGACCGTTTCGAGAAGGGTCTTGCGAGCGCGGGCCTCACGGTCAACGACATCGATTACGTGATGTGCACGCATCTGCACACCGACCATGTCGGCTGGAACACGCGGCTGGAGAACGGCCGCTGGGTGCCGACATTTCCCAAGGCGAAATACCTCATGGCCGATCGCGAGCTCGCGTTTTGGACCGAACGGGAAAAGGCCAACCCGTCGGCGGTGCCATGGATCACTGACTCGGTGCTGCCGATCGTCGCCGCCAAACGCGCGCAGATCGTGACGAGCGATTTTGCCTTCAGTGAAACGGTGCAGTTCCTGCCGACGCCCGGCCATACCATCGACCATTTTTCGGTGCTGGTCGGCCGTTCCGGCGAGGATGCCTTGATTTCGGGCGACATGATCCATTCGCCGATCCAAGGCAAATATCCGGACCTCGGCATGATGGCCGATTACGACTCCAAACAAGCCGGGCAAACGCGGCGCAAGATATTCGACCGCTTCTGCGACTCCTCGACGATCATGTGCGTGACGCACTTTCCGGCGCCCTCGACCGGACGCGTGCGGCGCTGGGGCGACGGCTATAAATTCGTCGCCTGACGTGAAGACACAGGCTTTGTTGGAGCCAGACATGATCGACGCGCAAAACAGCTTCATCCCGCGCCTGCTTCGTCAGGCCGCGGCATGCGCTGTCGCGGTTGTCGTGCTGGGTTTTGCTGCGGCGCCGGCTTTTGCGTTTTCCGTTGCCTTCTCCTGGTGCACGGGCTCGCCGGCCTTTCGACTCATTGACGTGCCTCGCGGCACAACGACGCTGCAATTCGCGATGCGCGATCTCGACAAGCCCGCCTTCAGCCACGGCGGCGGCACGGTCGGGTACCGAGGCCAGACCGAGGTGCCGTGCGATGCCTTCGCATCGGGCTTCATCGGTCCCGCGCCGCCACCGGGCGAAGTCCACACTTACGAGATCACCGTCAAGGCGTTCGCAACGGACGGCACGCTCCTGGCCGCGACCACGGAGCAACGGAAATTTCCGGAGTAATGAATTCTACAACGCCGCGACCGCGCTCACTTCGATCAAAAACTGCTCTTGCACAAGGCGATCGATCACCAACAGCGTGTTGGGCGGGTAGACGCCATTTTTGAACAGTTTTGGAAATTCGCGGGTGCGGTAGGCCATGAATTTCGCGATGTCCTGCGAATGCACAAGGTAGGTGGTGAACTCGACGATATTGGCGAAGCCCGCGCCCTGCGAGGCGAGTGCCGCGCCGATATTGGCGAAGACGAGACCGCATTGCGCGTCGAAGTCAGTCGCCGCCTTACCGTCCTTGTCGGCGCCGACTTGGCCGGCGATGAACAAAAACTCCGAGGCTTTCACGCGCGTCAGCTGGGAATATTGCCCGAGCGACTTGCCGAGGCTGTCCGGATTGAGGATCTGGATTTGTGGCGGGGTTGCAGACATGAGCGGCTCCGCGATGCTGGAGGTGGGCGGTGAGGCGAGACTAGCGCCATTCGGGCGGGCCGGCATCATTTCTTGCCGGCTCTTGCACTTGGCCGCCACGTTCCCACCTTCCGCAAAGGGATAGAAAGACGGAACGCTATGAACTTCTCACGCAGTGGCACATTTGGCTCCGGCTTCGACGGTTTCGGCCTCTCCGGTCGGCCAAACGACGCGACAACGCGCCGCGCCGCCCTCGACCGGCTTGATCGATTGGCGACTTTGTTCGACACAGCTTTCATCTTGCCGGGCACTAATGTGCGTTTCGGCGTGGAATCGCTGTTGCGTCTTGTGCCCGGCATCGGCGATGCCGCGGCGTCGGCGCTGTCGTGTTATCTGCTTTACGAAGCCTATCGGCTCGGCGTGCCGCGGCTGTTGTTCGCTCGCATGGTCGCCAACGTCTTACTCGAAGGCACCGCCGGCGCCGTGCCGTTTGCCGGCGATGCGTTCGACGTGTTTTTCCGCGCCAATCGCCGTAATGTTGCGCTGCTACGCCAGCATTTCGCGCGCGACCGCGTCTAAGACTGATGCGCGGTTACGAGTAGGCCTGCGCTTTCTTCTTCGCGCCGGAGCGGCTGATGCTCTTGATCGGAATCGGCGGCCGGCCGGATTTTTCGGCAATCTCGCGGTCCTGTTCGATCAGAAAGCCATGCGCGGGCTTGTCGCCGTCGATGCCGCCGGTTAACGCGCGCGGCACCTTGCGGTTGGAGCGCTGCGTGCCGTCTTCATAGAGGACGTCGAACATGACGAACTCGGAATTCAGTCCGGGTTTTCTCGGCATTGTTGTTCTCCTTCTTGTCCGAGCATGATCCGTGAGGTTCTAAATAATAACGCCGGCGCCATTATGACGCCGGCGCTTCATTTATGCCGTCAATTACGCCGCTTGCAGGTTGGTCGCCGACGACTTGCCGCTGCGCCGGTCGGCTTCGATGTCGAAACTCAGCTTCTGGCCCTCGGCGAGGCCGCTCATGCCGGCACGCTCGACTGCGGAGATGTGAACGAACACATCCGGGCCGCCGGCATCCTGGACGATGAAGCCGTAACCCTTTTGGGCGTTAAAAAACTTGACGGTACCTTGAGCCATCATGGCCCTCCTTTTGCAACGCATCATGCGTTTTGGGGGCCGTGCGAACCATTCGCACGGTCTTCAATCCGGATTTGCGTGGTCTTGGGAAAGGCCCGCCGGGTTATTTGGCTCCGGCATCTTATGGCGCCTGATCCTACGGATCATGCGTTTCGGGCGAGACGGCAAGGCAGGCTAAATCGCGAATGGCGTGTACATAGTGGCGTTGGGCCGATTTTGCAATCGCGCCCGAGCCCGGCCCGGCCGGGTGGTTACTCCAATCCTTCGACGATGCGGATGTCGCGCACCGCGCCGTTGCCGAGCGCGTTGAGCGCCTCTTGATAGGCCAGAGACTCGTAAGCGGCGATGGCTTTGTCGACGCTTGGGAATTCCGACATCACGATGCGCTCCTTCTGGCCGGCCTCGTAAGCTGCCGTTGCCGTGGCGCGCGCCAGATAGCGGCCGCCGAACGGCGCGATCGCGAGCGTGGCGAGTTTGGCATAGGCCGCGACTTTTTGCGGGTCCGAGATGGCGCGATAGCAGGTCACCCAATAGGCTTTCGGCATGTGACAAAACTCCGTGACGATGGTTGGTTTCGCGGCTGCTCAGGCGAGTGCTTCGACGATGCGCAGATCGCGCTCGACGGCGTTGCCCAGAACCTTAAGCGCGGCCTGGTAGCCCGGGCTGTCATGGGCGCTCGCCGCCTTGTCGACGCTGTCGAATTCGATCAGGACGACGCGCTGCTTGAGCCCCTTCTCATAGGCCTTGGCGGCAGTGCCGCGGGCGAGGAATTTGCCGCCGGCAGCGGCAATCGCGGGACCGGCAAGCTTGGCGTATTCCGCCAGTGCGTCCGCGTTGGAAACCGAGAAATAGGTTGCGATCCAATAAGCCTTGGCCATGACGTTTTCTCTCCCCTGTTCGGCGGGGGAGATTATCAGAGGCCGGACGTCGAAAGCGAGAGGGTGTGTTAGGCGGCCGCTTCGTCGGCCGCGACTGCTGCTCGTTCGCCCTTTAGGCGCTTGAGTAGGACGCGTAGCGAAGCGATCTCGGCTTCGAGCATGGCAACGCGCTGGACCACTTCGCTTGCCGTCGGACCGGGCTCGGCCGCGCGCTCGACTGCGATGAACAAAAGACCGATTTCGTCGTTACGACGCCATTGCACGCGGGCGCGCAGCGTCTGCTCGCGTTTCCGGATGTAGAGCTCGACCATATCGGGATGTAGAGCTCGACCATATCGGGCAGCGTCACCGTATCGGAAAAGATGATGCGGGCGCCCTTGTCGGACAGGTCGCGGACCAGGCAAGCCAGCGCTCCGCGCTTGCGGCTGACATAGACGAAGCCCTGGAGAAAACTCTTCGACCGTCTGGAATTGCGACGTTCGCCCATAGCGACCCCCAACGACGCGCACGGCAAGCAATTTACGCCGTACATAATTAAGGCCGTGTTACCGGGAGTTCGCTCGGAAATTCAGGGCCTTGGAGCGCGCCGAGTGCGGTGCCAGCACGGTAAAAACCAAGTCGCGCCGGACGGCGCACGCCCCGCGAAACATTGCTCAGGCGAACTCACCAGATCGAAAACAATCGGCCAATGTCGATAATCAGAGCCCCGACCGCGCAGGCCGCGAGCCCGCTTACGATCGCGCCGAGCATGACGGCGGAATTCACCCGGGCGAGCGTCGCCCTGTCGAGATGGATCCTGTCAAAATGAACCCGATCGGCGAAATGGACCATGGTCGTCGTCCCTGGCAGTCTTAGCGGCGATGCAGCCGCACGCTCCCCCCTTTGTATTAAACGCCGACTCAGGCCTATCAGTATGGGCGCGGCGACAAGGCAGCATTGCGAGAGCCGCGTGGCTTTCTGCATAACCGGCAAATAAACAACCGGTTTCCACTTTTCGGATCATGGCTTAAGCTTGCGCGCGTGAAATTCTACAAAAGCTCGGCGGAGGAGATCAGCGATGCATGTTTTCAGCGTGGTGCGCGAGGCCGAGTTCAGCCCCAAAAAGCACGTCGAGAAGATCCTCGGCACTATCGAAGACGGCGACGTCACGGTCGCCTGCTGGGAGCCAGGACAGATCAGCCCGTATCATTGCCATCCGCAGGCCACCGAAGTCTATTTCTGTTTCGAGGGCGGCGGCGCCATGCGCACGCCGCGCGAGACTGTCGCCGTGGTGCCCGGCGCCTTCATCGTTCATCCGCCCGGCGAAGTGCACGAATATGCCAACGGCTCCGAGCGCACGTTGCTCTTTCGGGTTCGTTACGGCAGCGACATGGTCTCGCGGCACAGCGAATGGCGCGGCCATGCCGGGTGGACGCAAAGCGCCGAAGACGCCGAATATTATCGGACGCATCCGGTCGTCTGAATGCGCGGTCGGTTATGCGCTATTGGGACGCACGATATCCGTAAGACCGCGAATAGCTGTTCCCGACATAAGTATTGTTCGGCTCGCAAAAGTCGACGGCCCCGCGCCGCGACGCCATGCATTGCGCCATCGAAGTGTAGAAACATGATTGCGCGGGCCCCGTCATCAGGCACCAGGGATAGTTCGAGGCCGATTGCGCCGACGCGCTCGATGCGGGAAGCGTCGCTGCGAACAGTCCGGCCGCGAGCAAACTGGCCGACAATGTGATCATACGCATGCGTTAGTCTCCTAGATTGCCCGAAATCCCAACCTCCAACCCCCATCAACACCGGCGCCGAACGGATAGTTCCTGGCCGCGAAGCCATTTCCAGCCTCGACCGCCGGTGGAACGAGGCGCTCGTGACTCGCGCACGCGGGCTTGCTACGACGCGCGGCCGACCAAGCGAAACAAGCAAGGCGAAACCGGCTATCGACAAGGGAGCTACGATGTTCAAGAAACCGCATTGTCCCGTGATCGCGCTCGAAGAGCATTATTGGGACGAGGAGCTGGTCAAGACCTACACCGGCAGCGAGGCGGCGCGGCCCGGCTTGCAGATGACGCAACTGCACGATCTCGGCGCGTTGCGGCTCAAAGAGATGGACGAGGCCTCAATCGACATCCAGGTGCTCTCGCATGGCGCGCCGTCGACGCAAAAGCTGCCCGCCGAAACCGCAGTCGACCTCACCCGCCGCGTCAACGACCGCCTGCACCGGGTCGTCGCCGGCAATCCGTCCCGCTTTGCCGCCTTCGCCGCGCTGCCGACTGCGGTTCCTCAAGCCGCCGCCGACGAACTCGAACGCACCGTCAAACTCGGCTTCAAGGGCGCCATGCTGCACGGCCTCGCCAATGGCAGCTTCCTCGACGACAAGAAATTCTGGCCGATCTATGCGCGCGCCGAACAACTCGACGTGCCGATCTATATGCATCCGTCACTGCCGCACGCTGGGGTGATCGAGAGCTATTACCAGGATTACGTCAAGGATTTCCCGATGCTCACGCGCGCCACCTGGGGCTACACGGTGGAGACCGCGACGCTTGCCATCCGCCTCGTGCTGTCCGGCGTATTTGAAAAATATCCCAAGCTGAAAATCATCCTCGGCCATCTCGGCGAGACGCTGCCTTATCTGGTCTGGCGCGTCGACTACACCCTGCGGCGGCCGGGCCAGAAGGCGATGAGCTTCCGCGATGTTTTCTGCAATAATTTTTACGTCACGACGAGCGGCAACTTCTCCAATCCGGCGCTGCTCTGTTGTGTGATGGAAATGGGCATAGACCGTATCCTCTTCGCCGTGGATTGGCCGTTCGTGCCGAACCCGCCGGCGACGCTGTGGATGGAGAGCGTGCCGCTGTGCGACGAGGACAAGGCCAAGATCCTTTCCGGCAACGCCAAGCGTTTGCTGCGGACGTAGGTGCGTGGTCACATCCCCGATATTTTAGTGTAATATACCTGCGCTCTCATACAGGTTGTAATGGCCTGCAAGATCGTATTAGATTTGCGCGGCCCGCCACGCGGCCGCGTCTTTATGGCGGGAATGACCATGATCGTCTCTGCACAGGCCGCATCCCCACCACGCTCACCGTCCCGGTGGCGCTGAGCCAGAGTGGCGATTTAGCGGTGGTGGCGGTGTGGTCCGGTGTGCGCAGCTCCACGGTGCATATCGACAGCCCAGCCACGCTCACCGCCATCATCGGCTGAGGCTCAGAGAATTTCAAACCGATCGCCCGGGGCGATCTCGCCGCCTGCGATGACTTCGGCATAGATGCCGCAGTCGGCGTGGCCGAGTTGGCGCAGCAGCGTTTTCGGCACTTCGAGGTCGCGCGCGCCGGTGTCGGGGTCCACATTGGTGGCGGCGCAGCGCACCGTGCGCTTAACCACTTTCAGCCGTGCCGTGCGGTCGGAGAATGGCCGACCCACCGTCAGCTCCCTGCCGACGAGGTCGAGTTCGCTCCAGGCGGCCAAGCCCTCGACATAGATATTGCCGCGAAACCGCAAGGGATGGACCGGCGCGCCGATCATGGCTTCGACCGCGGCGACCGAGCTGTGGTTGATAATCGACACGACCTTGCGGGCGACGTCCGAGAAACTGTGGCCTTCGGCGTGCAGGATCTTCGGCGGCCCGCGCAATTCGCCGGCGCAATATTCGGCGAAGAAGCGCTCGATCGCGGCGCGGCCGGCGGCGCTGCGCAGGTCACCGCGTACCTCGCGTTGTCCATCGATGATGGTGAGCGTGTGGCTGTCCTGATCGAACGAGCTGCGCAGATTGGCGAGCCGTTCGTGCTGCATCAGCATCAAGAAATGCGTCTTGGCGAGATAAGCGGGCGCCGCGGGGTCGAAGCCGGACGGCCCGTTCTCGATGGCATAGAGCCGGTCGCCAGGGATGGTTTGTCCCGGCGTCAAGGCGATGCCGTTAAGCGGCTCGGGCCTTAGACCTTTTATCGGGTAGCGGTAGATCGCTTGAATTTTTGCCATAGAACAATTCTGCCTCTTTTCCCGGCCACTTGAGCCCCCATATTTTATGCGGTGGATCGCCTTTTGGGATTCACTGGCGTCGGTCTCCTTGATTTTCGTCAAGGTCGCCGCTGCTATCCCGTGAACCCAATGACGATGTTCCGTTCGCGCCGCAAGGGCGTCCGGGATAGGCTGAGGGAGTGTCATGAATTTCGAGAAATATACCGACCGTAGCCGCGGTTTCGTGCAGTCCGCCCAGTCGCTCGCCCAGCGCGAGGGACACCAGCAATTCGCGCCCGAACATCTGCTCAAAGTCCTGCTCGACGACCCCGAAGGGCTTGCCGCCGGCTTGATCGATCGCGCCGGCGGCAATTCGCGCGCGGCGCTTGCCGCCGTCGAGGCGGCGCTCGCCAAGCGGCCGAGCGTGTCCGGCGGCGGTGCCGGCCAGGTCTATCTCGATCCGGCGCTGGCGCGGGTGTTCGACACCGCCGAGAAAGCCGGCGAGAAGGCCGGCGACAGTTATGTCACCGTCGAACGGCTGTTGCTCGCGCTCGCGCTCGAAAAGGGCAGCGAGGCCGGAAAGATATTGGCCAATGCCGGTGTCACGCCGCAAACGCTTAACGCCGCGATCGAAGCCCTGCGCAAAGGCCGCACCGCCGACTCTGCCTCGGCCGAGAATGCTTACGACGCCCTGAAGAAATACGCCCGCGACCTGACTCAAGCCGCGCGCGATGGCAAGCTCGATCCGGTCATCGGCCGCGACGAGGAAATCCGCCGCACCATTCAAGTGCTGTCGCGGCGGACCAAGAATAATCCCGTGCTGATCGGCGAGCCCGGCGTCGGCAAGACCGCAATCGTCGAGGGCTTGGCGCTGCGCATCGTCAATGGCGACGTGCCGGAAAGCCTGCAGGACAAGAAGCTGCTTGCCCTCGACATGGGGGCCTTGATCGCCGGCGCCAAATATCGCGGCGAGTTCGAGGAGCGGCTCAAAGCGGTGCTGTCGGAAGTCACCGGCTCGGCCGGCGCTTACGTACTGTTCATCGACGAGATGCATACGATCATTGGCGCCGGCAAGGCCGACGGCGCGATGGACGCGTCCAACCTCCTCAAGCCCGCGCTGGCGCGCGGCGAATTGCATTGCATCGGCGCCACCACGCTCGACGAATACAAGAAACACGTCGAGAAGGACGCGGCTCTGGCGCGGCGCTTCCAGCCGATCTTCGTCAACGAGCCGTCGGTCGAGGACACCATCTCGATCCTGCGCGGCCTTAAGGAGAAATACGAGGCGCACCACAAAGTGCGTATCACCGACGCGGCTCTGGTCGCGGCGGCGACGCTATCGCATCGCTACATCGCCGACCGTTTTCTGCCCGACAAGGCGATCGATCTGATCGACGAGGCGGCGGCGCGGTTGCGCATGCAGATCGATTCCAAGCCGGAAGAACTCGACAATCTCGACCGCGAAATCGTGCGGCTCAAGATCGAGCAGGAGGCGCTGAAGAAAGAGAGCGATCCGGGCTCGAAAGACAGGCTCAAGCGGCTGGAGAAAGATCTCGCAAGCCTCCAGGAACAGGCCGACGCGCTCACGGCCAAATGGAAGTCCGAGAAGGACAAGCTTTCGTCGGCCGCCGAATGGCAGAACCAGCTCGACAAGGCCAAAAACGATCTCGCCGACGCTATCCGTCGCGGCGACTACCAGCGCGCCGGCGAATTGCAATATTCGACCATTCCGCAGCTCGAAGCCAAGCTGAAAGCGGCCGCCGGGACAGGCGCCACCGCGGGTGCGGTCGTCGCCGAGGAGGCGGTGACCGCCAATCACGTGGCGCAAGTCGTGTCGCGCTGGACCGGCATTCCGGTCGACCGCATGCTCGAAGGCGAGCGCGATAAGCTCCTCAAAATGGAGGACGCGATCAGTAAGCGCGTGGTCGGCCAGGCG
Organism: Xanthobacteraceae bacterium; assembly: GCA_049519075.1. Taxonomy (GTDB): domain Bacteria; phylum Pseudomonadota; class Alphaproteobacteria; order Rhizobiales; family Xanthobacteraceae; genus BOG-931. Next base: position 43,442 of record JBEKRD010000026.1, read on the forward strand.
GAAGCGGTGCGTTCGGTGTCGACCGCGGTGCGCCGCGCGCGAGCCGGCTTGCAGGACCCGAACCGGCCGATCGGGTCATTCATGTTCTTAGGTCCCACCGGCGTCGGCAAGACCGAGCTGACCAAGGCGCTGGCGCAATATTTGTTCGATGACGAGCACGCGCTCCTTCGCGTCGACATGTCGGAATACATGGAGAAGCATTCGGTGGCCCGCTTGATCGGCGCCCCTCCCGGCTATGTCGGCTACGACGAAGGCGGCGCGCTGACCGAAGCGGTGCGGCGGCGGCCCTATCAGGTCGTGCTGTTCGACGAGATCGAGAAAGCGCACCCCGATGTCTTCAACGTGCTTTTGCAAGTGCTCGACGACGGCAGGCTGACCGACGGCCAGGGCCGCACGGTCGATTTCCGCAACACGCTGATCATCATGACCTCGAATCTCGGCGCCGAATATCTGGTGGCGCAAGCCGATGGCGAGGACACCGAGAAAGTACGCGATCACGTGATGGCGGAGGTGCGCGCGCATTTCCGGCCCGAGTTCCTCAATCGCGTCGACGAGATCATCCTGTTCCATCGCTTAAAGCGCGAGCACATGGGCCGCATCGTCGATATCCAGATTGAGCGGCTGCAAAAGCTGCTTGAGGATCGCAAGATCACGATCGCGCTCGACGGCAAAGCGCGCGAGTGGCTCGCCGAGAAGGGTTACGACCCCGCCTATGGGGCGCGGCCGCTCAAGCGGGTGATCCAGAAGTCGGTGCAGGATCCGCTCGCCGAGTTCATTCTCTCCGGCCGCATCAAGGACGGCGAGAAGGTCGCGATCTCGGCCGGCCGCAACGGCCTCGTCTTCAACGGCGCCGAGGTGAAGGCGGCGGCGTAACGGCGCGCGCCACGTCTCAACGTGGCGCCGCGCCGGCGGCGGCGTTGATGCGTTCGCGCATGTGTTCGACAAAGGAACCGGAAAAGAATTTCGACACGCCCTTGATCGTCAGGGGATTGGCGCCGCCGCTGCTTTCCACATTGATGCTGTCCCAAAACAGCCCGCGCTTATGAAGAACTTCGGCGATATGGGCCAGCGGCAGATGATCGTCCGTGCGGACCCACGGCGTAAGCCAGAACCTGACTTCCTTGGTCGAAATCCCGACGTGATCGGCGATCATGCGGCCGGGGAATATCCACCGCGTCAGATTGAAGTGGAATACCGCCCACAGCTGGCTGGAACGGACTTCGAGGTGGTCGACCGGAGTTGCACTCATCGCGCCTGGGCGATGTGGGCGGACGGCGCGTGTGACAGCACGGCATCGAGCTGATCGCGGTCTTTGTCGAAACCGGCAAGCGCTCCGCCGGCGAGCACGCGGCCGCGCGGCAGTTTGATGCGCATCGGATCGACGAAACGGTCGTTGACGATGATCTCGAAATGCACGTGCGAGCCGGTCGACATGCCGGACGAGCCGACAAAGCCGATGATCTGACCCTGGCGCACGTGGCTGCCGACATCGAGACCGCGCGCGAACGCGGTCATGTGGCCATAAGCGGTCTCATAACCGTTGGCGTGGTGGATGCGCACATATTTGCCATAGCCGCCTTTGAGTCCGATCTCCTCGATGTCGCCGTTGCCGGCGGCGAAGATCGGGGTGCCGAACGGCGCGCCCCAATCGACTCCGCTATGCAGTTCGCTGATGTGCAGCAGGGGATGCGTGCGCCAGCCGAATGGCGACGTCACCATGCCGACCGCGACGGGCTTGCGCACCAGGAATTTCTTGGCGCTCACACCGGTCTCGTCGTAGTAGTCGTAAACGCCGTCATCGGCGGTTTGAAAGCGGTAGTATTTCTTGGTCTCGCCGCCGACGGTGAGAGCGGCGTAGCGTACTTCGTTCCTGCCCTCGCCGGTCTCGTCGTCCGCATAGAGCACATCGAAGCTGTCGCCTGGCTGTATTTTGCGATCGAAATCGACGTCATAGGAATAGATGCGGACCAGATCCTCGATCACCGAGTTCGGCACGTTGTTGCGCAACGCGGTCTCGTAGAGGCTCTGGTAGAGCCGCACGCCGCCACCGTCGTCGTTGGTTTGGTCCTCATTGGTGTCAGCGACATCGGTATCGATGTTGCGAATGTCGACCGGAACGTATTTGCCGAGATCGGACAGTGCGACCGCGGCAGTGATGCCGCTGTCGCCGGCGATGATAACGCGCAACGGCTGGATGTGGCCGAGGCCGGCCGGCGTCATCAGCACGCGCAGCTTCTGACCTTCTTTGATGCCGCCTTCGAGCGCCGGTGGTCCGATCACCCCGATAATGCTCTTGATCTCGTCGGGCGCGGCGCCGAGTTCGCGCAGGATCGAGCCGACCGTTTCGCCCCTCTTGGCGGCGATCATCCGCTCGCTCCAATCGCCGCCGTTCAAGAGCGTCGTCGTCTTCGGCAACAGCGTCACGTTTTCGGGCACGACGCGCGGCTGGAAACCGAAGAACGCCGCGGGATCGTTTTCCGCGGCGTAGCTGAGCTTGAGATTCGGCGTGCCGTCGGCGTTCATGGTCAGCGTGGTGCCGGTTCCGGCGCGGGAGGCGGTGTCGCGCACGCGCGTGAGCACATCGTCGAGCGGCAATTGGGTCGACGGCTTGACCTTTGCCAGCAACGAATTGAGGTCGCAGACCGCCGGCACGACCTTGCCGCGCCCGCTACTCGACCCGAGATCGCAGGTGACGAAAGAGACTTCGGCATCCGGCTCCGCCGCCGGCGTCTGGTCGTCGCCAGAGACCGAGTCGGCGAGCAGCTTTTGTGAATTGAACCGGGGAATGTTGGCGGAAAGATCGGTCACGGTGAGCGAAAGGTTGCCCGTGACCCGCACATAGGGGCGCACGCGCACCAATTCGCGGTCGCGGACATGCGTCGAAGTTGGAACGCGCAGGATTTGCCGCGCCACGCTCGGTTCCGTGAGCGCCGGCAGCCGATCCGTCTTGCGCAGCCCGCTCAAACGGTCGCCGATGCTGGTAATCGCGCCGCGTAATGCGGTCTCGACCTGCTCAGGCGCGCTGGCGAAATTGGTCTCGCCGTCGAGCGACGCAAAAACGGCGCCGCCCATCAAGGCCGCGCCGCACAAGCCGGTTAGGATCGTTCCCGAGAACCACTGGACCGAAAGTCGCCGCCGGTCGACCAAGCCTCCGGCGCCGCCATCCGCCGAAAGCGGTGGCTCATTGCCGAGGTCGATGGCCTCGGCATAGATCCTGCGAGCAGCGCCGCGTAGCCGAGCCTGGTCCAAAGCCTAAAGTCCCCTTAAAAGATCCCCCGCACGCGCCATCGCAAGCGGTGCGACTAGTCTCTATTTCACCTGCTTCTTTTCGACCGCAGATTCTTTATTTGTCGCCAACTTGGGGTGCCAAGATTTACGGCACCTTCCGCCTCCGCCCAAATTTAAGGCCGGATCGGCTATCGAACAGGATGCCCCGGTACCCCCAGACCGTCAAAGTGACTCGGTGTAAGACGCTCGAAAATGTAAGGTGTGCTGTCGCTTACCCCTTGTTGCGACATCCGGCACGGGATGCCAAGAACGGCCGAGGAATGTGGCCGCAGTGCGGCGCAGAAACCGATCGGCGGCCCGAGGCGGCCGGCGCAAGTGGCTGGCGCGAATTGCCGCCAAAAAAATACTGCCAGGCCGACCGTCCACAGGCCTATTTGCGAGCAAGCAAACGGTTGACAACGTCGGGCGCCGAAGCCTATATACGCCGCTCTGGACGCGCCGCCGCCTGGCGCGATGGCGCGTCCGCGAAGCCCCTCACTGTTCACACGGTGACCGAGCATTCGGCCATGCTCTTATTGGCCATGTTCGCGTCGCTGTGTCGGATGTGAGGGGTTCGGTACCTCCGGTTCGCGCCGGAGGCGGTTTGAAGACGGGGCCGCATGGTTCCGGGCTGTTTGACAAGTGAATCGGAAGAAAGAGAAACGTGGACGGCGGAGTCAACACTTTGGACCTCTTGCGAGGCGCAAGCTTCGCAGGAAACTAAAGTGGGACCTCGTCAAACGTGTGATCTGCCGGGAAAAAGTTCTCATCCAACTTGAGAGTTTGATCCTGGCTCAGAGCGAACGCTGGCGGCAGGCCTAACACATGCAAGTCGAGCGCCCCGCAAGGGGAGCGGCAGACGGGAGAGTAACACGTGGGAACGTACCCTTCAGTTCGGAACAACCCAGGGAAACTTGGGCTAATACCGGATACGTCCGTAAGGAGAAAGATTTATCGCTGAAGGATCGGCCCGCGTCTGATTAGCTTGTTGGTGAGGTAACGGCTCACCAAGGCTACGATCAGTAGCTGGTCTGAGAGGATGATCAGCCTCACTGGGACTGAGACACGGCCCAGACTCCTACAATGGGCGCAAGCCTGATCCAGCCATGCCGCGTGGGTGATGAAGGCCCTAGGGTTGTAAAGCCCTTTCGGCGGGGAAGATAATGACGGTACCCGCAGAAGAAGCCCCGGCTAACTTCGTGCCAGCAGCCGCGGTAATACGAAGGGGGCTAGCGTTGCTCGGAATCACTGGGCGTAAAGCGCACGTAGGCGGCTTTTTAAGTCAGGGGTGAAATCCTGGAGCTCAACTCCAGAACTGCCTTTGATACTGAGA
>JBEKRD010000027.1:0-46103 GCA_049519075.1 Xanthobacteraceae bacterium
TGACGCAGGTGAACAAGCCGAGCGGAATTTCGGCGGTGATGTTTTTCAGATTATTGCCGCGAGCGCCGATGATTTTGAGCGTGCGCGCCGGGTTCTTGGCGCGGCGTTCGGGCACCGGCACCATCAATTCGCCGGACAGATATTTGCCGGTCCAACTATCCGGCGCCGCCATCAGATCGTCAATGCCGCCCTGCGCGATGACATGGCCGCCGTGGATGCCGGCGCCGGGGCCGATGTCGAGCACGAAATCGGCGGTGCGGATGGCGTCCTCGTCATGCTCGACCACGATCACGGTGTTGCCGAGGTCGCGCAGCCGCTTGAGCGTCTCAAGGAGCCGCGCATTGTCGCGCTGGTGCAGGCCGATCGAGGGTTCGTCGAGCACGTAAAGCACGCCGGTGAGGCCGGAGCCGATCTGCGAGGCGAGCCGGATGCGCTGGCTCTCGCCGCCCGACAGCGTGCCGCTTGCCCGCGCCAGCGTCAGATATTCCAACCCGACGTCGACCAGAAATTTCAGCCGGTCGCGGATTTCCTTGAGCACGCGGACGGCGATCTCGTTTTGCTTCGATGTCAGCCGCTGGGGTAGCTCAGTGAACCAGACGGCTGCGCCTTTGACCGACATGTCGGACACTTCGCCGATGTGCTTGCCGCCGATCTTCACGCACAGCGCTTCGGGTTTGAGCCGATAGCCGTTGCAGGCCTCGCAAGGCACGTCGGTGAAATAGCGCGCGAGTTCCTCCCGCGCCCAGTCGCTCTCGGTCTCCTTGAAGCGGCGCTCAAGGTTCGTGACCACGCCCTCGAACACGCGCTTGGTCTCGTAAGCGCGCATGCCGTCGTCGTAGGAGAAGCGGATCTCCGCGTCGCCGGAGCCGTAGAGGATCGCGTCCTGCGTCTTCTTCGGCAGGTCCTTCCATTTGGTGTCGAGCGTGAACTTGTAATGCTTGCCGAGCGCATTGAGCGTCTGCACGTAATAAGGCGAGCTCGATTTCGCCCAGGGCGCGATGGCGCCCTTGCGCAAGCTTCGGTCCTTGTCGGGAATGACGAGATCGGCATCGATGTGCTGCTCGACGCCGAGCCCGCCGCATTTCGGACAGGCGCCGAACGGATTGTTGAACGAGAACAGCCGCGGCTCGATTTCCGGAATGGTGAAGCCGGACACCGGGCAGGCGAATTTTTCCGAGAATGTGAGCCGCTCGGCGGTGGCGTTGCGCTGCCTGTTGGCCTTGCTGTCGCTTGCGGCGCCGGCCGCGGTATCGGCAAGCTCGGCGACCGCCAGACCGTCGGCGAGCTTGAGCGCCTGCTCGAGCGAATCCGCAAGCCGCGCCGTGATGTCGGGCCGCACCACGATGCGGTCGACCACGACGTCGATGTCATGGGTGAATTTCCTGTCGAGCGTGGGCGCGTCGGCGATCTCGAAAAACTTGCCGTCGATTTTGACGCGCTGATAGCCCTTCTTCATGAACTCGGCGAGTTCCTTGCGGTACTCGCCCTTCCTGCCGCGCACCACCGGCGCAAGGAGATAAAGCCGGGTGCCCTCCGGCAGCGCCATGATGCGGTCGACCATCTGCGACACGGTCTGGCTTTCGATCGGCAAGCCCGTTGCCGGCGAATAAGGTACGCCGACGCGCGCCCAGAGCAGCCGCATGTAATCGTAGATTTCGGTAACGGTGCCCACCGTCGAGCGCGGATTGCGCGAGGTGGTTTTCTGCTCGATGGAAATGGCTGGCGACAGCCCGTCGATCTGGTCGACATCCGGCTTCTGCATCATTTCCAGGAATTGCCGCGCATAGGCCGAGAGGCTTTCGACATAGCGGCGCTGGCCCTCGGCATAGATGGTGTCGAAGGCGAGTGAGGATTTGCCGGAACCGGACAGGCCGGTGAACACCACCAGCCGGTCGCGCGGAATGTCGAGGTCGACGTTTTTGAGGTTGTGTTCGCGGGCGCCGCGGATGGCGATGACGCGATGGTCGCGAGGCGCCGGACGTTTTTCGGGAAGATCGCTCATGCCCAGCGAACGTAGTGAGAACGCGGGCTTTTTGCCAGGGTGCTTGTGAGTAACTTCGCGCCTAGCGAATAGCTGTGTGGCTAATTTTGCCGGCTCAGTTTTTGGCGACGAGAGGGCCGCCGCCGGCCCAGTTGAAGCGGTAATTCACGCCGAGTTCCAGCACATGAAGATCGGACCGGATGCCGACCGGCGTCACCGCGAAGTTGTAGGCCTTGGTGCCGAAATCGAGGAAGTCGTATTCGAATTTGGCCGAGAAGTTCTCGGTCAAGCCATATTCGAGCCCCACGCCTGCGACGAAGCCAGAGCGGGTATCGCCAAGCGATTGGGTGGCGGAAACCTGGCCGCTGGTGAGAGTATCTTGGGTATAGCCGACACGCATCCAGGCGCCGCCGCCTTTGACGTAGAGCATCAGGTCATTGCCGGCATAACCGACGCGGCCGGCCGCGGTATAGAACCATGTCGGCGCCGAGGTGGAGCGCGTGGTATTCGGCACCGAGGTCAGTACTTTGCCCGACGCGCTGAGGTTGGTCGCCGACCAGGTCGCTTCGGCGCCGGCTATCCAATGCGAGAGTTCGTAATTCGCCCCAATTTGTCCGCCGCCGACGACATCCACCTGGCTCACGGCCGTCGGGCCATCGAGATTGGTGGGGCCAGCCGAAGGGCCTGACTGGGTGACGTTGTCGGCCAACAGATCGGCGCCGACATGGCCGCCGAAATAGATCCCGGTCCAGTCGTAGAGCGCGGGCGAATAGACGGGCGGATAGTAACCGGGGGTAGCCGGCACCGGCAGGTCCGCGGCGCGCGCCGGCGCGGCGACCAGAGCTGCCGTCATCACACCTGCTGCCGCTAAACCTACGGGCAAAGCCAGCGCCAATAAGGCCCCAGCACGGCCTAGGCCATCACCCAGACGTTTCATCCGGCACCTTTGCCGGCACGCCTACATCGGCGTGCCCGTCGACAATACAATGCTTCTGCAAGCCCTTGAATAGTGCAAAAAAACAACAACCCACCGGAATTCAATGCAAAACAGTTGCGGGGCCCGCAGGCCCCGCATTTAGCACGGTTTTGAGCCGATTTCCGTCAGCGGAATTTGTAGTCGAGGCCGACGCGGATCACGCTGGTCGTGAACGAGACGGTGTCGCCGGCGGGGAAACCGCAATTGCCGAGCGACGAGCAGGTGGCGTTTTGCAGGTCGACATAGAGATACTCGACCCGCGCGGTCCAATTGTCGGCGAAAGCGGCCTCGACGCCGGCGCCAGCGGTCCAGCCGCCCTTGGTCGACTTGTCGAAGAAGCCGTTGGTGCCGGTCTCGATATTGCCGAAGGCGCCGCCGGCAGTGCCGTAGAACAGCACCCGATCCACGGCATAGCCGGCGCGGGCGCGCACGGTGCCGAGCCAGGTCTCTTTGGTTTCGCAGCCGGCCGGGCAGAACGCGCTGGTATTGGTGCCCTGGATCCCCATGGCGTCGAAATCGGCTTCGACGCCGAACACGAAGGCATCGGCCTGTATATTGGCGCCGAGGGTTGGGCCGACCGCGTAACCGGAGGTGCTGAAATCACCGGTCGAACCGGCCGCATTGAGCGAGTTGGTCCACTCGGTCTTGCCGAAGGCATAACCGCCGTTGATGCCGTAATAGATGCCGCCCCAGTTGTAGACGGGGGCCACCACCGGCATGTAAGCCGCAGGCGCGCGCGGCGGCGGCGGTGCTGCCTCGGGCAGGTCCGCGGCAATGGCTTGTCCGACCGCAGCGAATGCTAAGGCTGCAGCTATCAACAATCGCGTCATGCCGATCTCCCGAAAATTCGCGGCGCTACAATACATCGAGCCGACAGAATCGCCACCTGTCGCATCATCGCTGATAACTAGTTGATTCGCCATGAAAAAGGTGTATCCAAAAAGCAACAACGCGCAGTTTTCCACGCTGTCCCAATGCGAAACACCTCGCGCCGCGGGACTTCCCCGAGCCGCGGATTAGCCCACTTCCGACGCGAATCCTTGGGATTTCCCAGGCAGAGCCCCTTGCATTAGGTCAGCGGACGACTTAGAACAAACGCGGAACATAGTTACAAGGCACGCTGCGGCCAAGGTACGCGTGTGGATAAGCCCCGATGTTCCTTGCAGGGGACGGGTCGGGCACTACTGTCCTGGCTGGCTGGAGCAGTCCGCAAACCGTTGCGGCAAAGCAGTGCAGACGGCAGCGCGCGAACAGGAGCATGCCATGGCAGGAAGCGTGAACAAAGTGATCCTGGTCGGCAATCTGGGCGCCGACCCCGAAATCCGTCGCACCCAGGACGGCCGGCCGATCGCCAATCTGCGGGTCGCGACGTCGGAGTCCTGGAAAGACAAGACCAGCGGCGAGCGGCGCGAAAAGACCGAATGGCACCGCGTCGTCATCTTCAATGAGAATTTGTGTCGGATCGCCGAACAATATCTCAAGAAGGGGTCCAAGGTTTTCATCGAAGGCGCGTTGCAGACGCGCAAGTGGCAGGATCAAGCCGGTCAGGAACGCTACTCGACCGAGGTCGTGCTGCAGGGCTTCCGTGGCGAGCTCACTTTGCTCGACCGCGCCGGCGGCCCTGGCGCTGGCAGCGATGCCAGTGCGGGCGAGAGCGGCGGCGAATTCGGCTCGCCCGGACCGACGCGCAAGGTCGCCGCCACCGCGGCCTCGGGGCGCGGCGATATGGACGACGAGATCCCGTTCTGAATGAAGCGCAGCGCTAATTCCGCGCGCGTCTTCGCTCAACGATGATTGACGTCATCTTCGCCATCAAATTGGTGCACCTGCTCGCCTCAGGCGTCATGGTCGGCACCTGGCTCTGCATTGCCTTGTTCATGCTCTTGGCGCACCGCTCCGGCAATACCGCGGTCGTCGCCCTGACCTCGCAATTCATCGTGCGGGCCGAGTTCACGGTCATGGCGGCCGCCTTGGCGTTACAGCCGATCAGTGGTTTTCCGCTGGCTTATGCCATCGGGCTCGATCCGCTCGGCGAATTCTGGATCGACGTCTCGCTGGTCCTTTATGCCGGCATCGTCATTTGCTGGATCGCGGTGTTGCGCATCGAGATGCGGATCCGCGCCGTGTCGCGGCAGGCGGCGCTCGAGGCGGTGCGCTTGCCGGCGAGCTACCCGCCACTGTTTCGGGTCTGGTGCGTGCTCGCAGGTCCGCTCGTTGCCGCCATGATCGTCGTCTACGCGCTGATGATCTGGCAGCCGCGGCTCGATTGAGCGGCACTCTCAAGAGCGGCCTTCGCAGGGCATGATTTGCGCCTCTAGTCTGGAAGTTTGAACCTTCTGCCGAATGGCGGCAACGCGGTCGCGATTGCGCCTGAGCGTCATTTTGACAGGGTCAATTGACGCGGTGCGATGGGTTAATTCCATCCTGATCGTGATGCGGTGATCTTCTGAGACATGGCGTCTCCTTTGTCTTTCGCGCCCCTTTGCCAGTATTGCGCGGCGAGCGCTCTCCCAATGCGCCACTGGAAGCGCACTTGCGCAAGATCAAAACCTAACATTCCATTTTGCCGTTCACTCAATTCGAGGTCTCGTCCGATTCCGGACGCGACAACAACGGCGACATATGCCTGAAGAATTGCTTGCGTGGCTTCCATTGGTGGCAAAATTGATATTGACGGCGGGAATCGTTGTGACCGCCTCGATAGTGGCTGAGCGCGTCGGCGCACTCACTGGAGCGCTGATCGCCACTCTGCCCGTCACAATATGGCCGGCATATGTATTTCTTTCGCTCAACCACGATACGGCCTACGTGGCCGAGGCTGCGCGAAGCGGTCTCGTTATCAACGCCTTCACCGGCTTGTTTTTATTGCTCTATGCCACGCTCGCACAAAAGCGAGGGACCGTCCTCAGTCTTACGCTCTCCGTAGCGTCCTGGATTACGCTCGCCGGCTTTGCGAGGTCAGTCGGATGGAAGCTGGAGAGCGCCGTTCTTTTGAATTTTTTCATTTACCCCGTCTGCCTGTGGCTTAGCAGCAGCATGCGTGCCGTCAACATGCCGCAGATCAAGCATGCGTGGTACGACTTGCCGACGCGCACGTTTATGGTCTGCGCTCTGATGACCGCTATCATTGAGGCCGGCAATTGGGCGGGACCGGTCTTGACTGGAATTCTCGCCGTCTATCCAATCTCGAGCACATCCTTGATACTGATCTTGCAGCCGCGGATTGGGGGCCGCGCAGCCGCCGCGGTGCTCGCCAGCAGCCTGTGGAGCTTATTCGGAATCGGTTTCAGCCTAATCGCAATCAATCTTTTGATTGTGCCGCTTGGCGCAGCGATAGCGCTTTCGGCGGCTCTGGCTATTCCCTTAGTTTGGAACCTGACCGTCTGGATCGTCCACAGACATATCGCTTCCGCAGTGAATTAAGGGAAAGGCCTGTGCAACGGATGTTGCACCTCAGCCTGAATCGGACACGCGCGGCTGCCTCCGTGTCCGTTATGGGGGTGATTGTGTTGCAAATCTCAAAAATGAGCTTCGGTCGCAGTCGCGGTAAAGTGGACACTCGTACGTTGTTCGCCTGGGCGTAGCGACGAATTCGCGCCTTATCGCTCGCTACCGCTAGCCCGTGAGCGCGAGCTCGCCCTTGCCGCATTCCGCCAGCGCGGTCAGCGCCGGTCCGGCCAGCACGTAAGTGAGGCACTCGGGGATCGGTTGAAAACCGGCGCGCTGGTAGAAGGCCTGCGCCGGATTGTCGGCGCGCACCGTGAGCTCCACAATCGGGCTGCCGAGATCGCAGGCGAGCGCAGCGACCCGCGCCACCAGCGCACGCGCAAGGCCATGCTGGCGATAGGCGGGCTCGACGATCAGGTCTTGCAGAAAGATCACCGGTCCGTTCCATCCGGTGATGATGCGCTGGCTGCAGGTCACCATCCCGACGACGGCATCGTCGCCGACATTGACATGCGATTCGGCGATGAAAGCGGTGAAGCCGGCATGGGCGCCGAAACCGTCGCGCAGCCAGTCAGCTTCGCTGGCGCGCAAGGCGTGCAGCCCATCCTCGGCCTCGGCCAGCGCGCGCTTGAGCCGCATCAAAGCCGGAATGTCGCGCGGCTGCGCCGCACGGATGTCGAACAAGGCCGCGGGCATTGGTCTGATTTTATCCTCGCCGAACGATCACACCGTGACGTTCAGTTTGCTGCCGACCCTGCCGGTTGATTTTGCGGCCGATGCGACGCTCGAGCTTTGCGCGTCGACGTCGCTGATGGAATGAGAATGGCCGCCGTGCCGGTGCTGACCGGTCGACTGCGACATTTGCGCCGGCTGCGAGCTTTGCGCAGCGCCAATTCCCGAAATAGCCAAGCCCGAATGAGCCATGGTCCGATCTCCAGCGGCAAAATTCCGAATGGAAGTCCTAAGCAAACCTGAACGTCCATGGTTAACGAAGGATTAGCGCGGACCGGCGCCAAGCCGCACCGCGGCCGTCATCCGGCAAGAATGCTGCGGATACCGTCGACGACATATTGCACCGCGAGCGCGGCAAGCAGCACGCCCAAGAGTCGCGACAGCACGATGTTCCCGGTCATTCCCAAAAGCCCGGCGATCCGCGCGGCAAACCAGAACGTAACGAAGCAAGCGGCGGCGACCAGCATCACCACCGCGATCAAGACGCCGATCAGCAACGCATTCGCATTGGCGCGGCCGGCCAAGAGCACGGTCGCGGTGATGGCGCCGGGGCCGGCTAACAGCGGGATCGCCAGCGGAAACGCCGCGATATTGCGCACGTGCTCCTCGACCGCCTGTTCAGCGGCCTGGCCTTCGCGGCGCATGCGCACGCCGAACACCATTTCGGAGGCGATCGAGAACAACAGCAGCCCGCCGGCGATGCGGAAGGCCGCGAGCGAAATTGCCAACGTGCCGAGGAGCCAGTCGCCGATGAGCGCGGCGCCGATCAGGATGGCGCCGGCAATCAGGCTGGCGCGCGCCGCGACGTTGCGGCGGGCCTTGCGCGGAAGCCCGTCGGTCACTGCGAGAAAGGTCGGCGCCAGCCCGATCGGGTCGACCACGACGAACAGCGTGATGAACGCCGAGGTCGCGTAATTGAACAGCATAAAAGCTCCGACTTTGGACGCCGTTTTTTGCCCGCGGCGCAGCGTGCCAGCATCGTGTGTCGCCGTCTTGTGGCACACATTAAGGCCGGCGCCGCCGGGGCCGGCCGGAAGGCATCGATTGCCGCAATAAGGCCTTGAAAATAATACGGAAAGTCCCGTCGTCTGGGGGCCGATAAAGATGGCGTTGCGACGCTGGATCGGCTATGAAAATCAGATTCGATTCGTTCAGGTTTCTTGAGCTAGGATTCGCAGACTTTGTCAGACCAGGATAATGCCCCGCCGGGCAATGGTGACGGTGGTTCCGCAAGTGGTTCCGGTCCAGGTGCCAGCGGGCCTTCCGACATTCGCCCGGTGTCGATCACCGAGGAAATGAAGAAGAGCTATCTCGATTACGCCATGAGCGTGATCGTGGCTCGCGCGCTGCCGGACGCCCGCGACGGTCTCAAACCCGTGCATCGACGGATCCTCTATTCGATGCATGAGAACGGCTACGAGTGGAACAAGCCGTATCGCAAGTCCGCGCGCGTCGTCGGCGACGTCATCGGTAAATACCATCCGCATGGCGACCAATCGATCTATGACGCGCTGGTGCGCATGGCGCAGGAATTCTCCATGCGCCTGCCGCTGATCGACGGCCAGGGCAATTTCGGCTCGGTCGACGGCGACGCGCCTGCGGCCATGCGCTACACCGAAGTGCGGCTGGAGAAGGTCGCGCAGTCGCTGGTCGACGATCTCGACAAGGATACCGTCGACTTTCAGGAAAACTACGACAATACCGAGCGCGAACCGACAGCGCTGCCGGCGCGGTTTCCCAATCTCTTGGTCAACGGCGCCGGCGGCATCGCCGTCGGCATGGCGACCAATATCCCGCCGCATAATCTCGGCGAGGTGATCGACGCCTGCATTGCGCTGATCGAAAACCCGGCGCTGTCGATCGAGGATCTGATCACCATCGTGCCGGGTCCGGATTTTCCGACCGGCGGCATCGTTCTGGGCCGCCAGGGCATCCGCTCCGCCTATCATCTCGGCCGCGGCTCCATCGTCATGCGCGGCAAGGTGGAATTCGAAGAGCTGCGCGGCGATCGCCAAGCCATCATCATTTCCGAAATTCCCTATCAGGTGAACAAGGCGCATCTGGTCGAACGCATCGGCGAACTGGTGCGCGACAAGAAGCTCGAAGGCATTTCCGCATTGCGCGACGAATCCGACCGCGACGGTTTCCGCGTCGTGATCGAAATGCGCCGCGACGCGGTGCCGGACGTGGTGCTCAACCAGCTCTATCGTTTCACGGCGCTGCAGTCGTCGTTCGGCGCCAATATGGTCGCGCTCGACAACGGCCGGCCGCTGCTGTTGAACTTAAAGGACCTGCTCACGCTGTTTCTGTCGTTCCGCGAACAGGTAATCTACCGGCGCACCAAGCATCTGTTGAACAAGGCGCGCGATCGCGCCCATGTGTTGGTCGGTCTCGCCATCGCGGTCGCCAATATCGACGACGTGATCAAGCTGATCCGCGCGGCCAAAGACGCCAACGAGGCGCGCGAGCAATTGATGGAACGTGATTGGCCGGCGCGCGACGTCGCCACCATGGTCACGCTGATCGACGATCCGCGCCATGCGGTGTCGCCCGAGGGCACGACGAAACTTTCCGCCGAGCAGGCCAAGGCCATCCTCGATCTGCGCCTGCAGCGGCTCACCGCGCTCGGCCGCGACGAGATCAAGGCCGAGCTCGACAAGCTCGCCAGCGAGATCGCCGATTACCTCGACATTCTGCGCTCCCGCGTCCGCATTCAGGCCATCATCAAAGACGAGCTCGCCGCGATCAAGACCGAGTTCGCCACGCCGCGCCGCACCGTGATCATCGATCAGGAAGGCGAGATGGAGGACGAGGACCTGATCCAGCGCGAGGACATGGTCGTCACCGTGTCGCACGCGGGCTACGTCAAGCGCGTGCCGCTGTCGACCTATCGCGCGCAAAAGCGCGGCGGCAAAGGCCGCGCCGGCATGCAGACGCGCGAGGAGGATTTCGTCACCCGGCTGTTCGTTGCCTCGACGCATGCGCCGGTGCTGTTCTTCTCGTCGCGCGGCCAGGTCTACAAGGAAAAAGTCTGGCGGCTGCCGCAGGCCACGCCGCAGGGCCGCGGCAAGGCGCTGATCAATATCCTGCCGCTGGAGCAGGGCGAGGCCATCACCACCATCATGCCGCTGCCCGAGGACGAAAAGACCTGGGACAAGCTCGACGTGATGTTCGCCACCACGCGCGGCACGGTGCGGCGCAACAAGCTGTCCGATTTCTCCGACGTGCGCCGCTCCGGCATCATCGCCATGAAGCTCGACGAGGGCGACGCCATCGTCGACGTGCAGATCTGCAAGGAGGACGACGACGTGCTGTTGACGTCGGCGGCGGGCCAATGCATCCGCTTTGCCGTCAACGACGTGCGCGTGTTCCAGGGCCGCACCTCGATGGGCGTGCGCGGCATCAATCTCGCGGACGGCGACAAGCTGATCTCGCTATCGATCCTGCGCCACCTCGAGGCCACCGCCGAGGAGCGCGCGGCCTACCTTAAGCGCGCCAATGCGGTGCGGCGCGGCGGCAATGGCGAGGCGGAAGACAACGGCGCCACCGATGCCGAGGAGGCCGAGGGCGCAATCGAGCTTGGCGAGACCCGCTACGTCGTAATGTCCGAAGCCGAGCAGTTCGTGCTCACTATTTCCGAAAAAGGTTTCGGCAAGCGCACCTCGTCCTACGAATACCGCACCACCGGCCGCGGTGGCAAAGGCATCGTCGCCATGTCGATCACCGAGAAGAACGGGCGCCTTGTCGCCTCGTTCCCGATCGAGGAAAGCGATCAGATCATGCTGGTCACCGACGGCGGCCAATTAATCCGCTGCCCGGTCGACGGCATCCGCATCGCCGGCCGCTCGACGCAAGGCGTCATCGTGTTCTCGACCGGCGAAGGCGAGAAGGTGGCCTCGGTGGAGCGGTTGTCGGAAGAAGGCGGCGAGGAAAACGGCGAGGAGTGAGCGAGGCTTTCCGTCGGGCTTTTCGCAGTTGCGGCCATCTAAACTCAACCGAAGGTAAACTAAGGCACGCGATGCTGCTCGCCGTCCGTGCGGTGCGTCCACCAGTAGGCAGCCGCGCCGGCGATTGCCAGCAGGACGAAGGGAGCGACCAGCAGGTAGGCTTGCACAGCTGTCATTCTTTGAGTTTCCCAAGCACGATCCACGCGATTCTATGTATGCCGACGCCGCGATCCATAGAGAAAGCCGGCGACCGGTGCTACAATAGCCGTGACGATGGTCGCGACGGCGGTATTATTCATCGCCGTGGCGAGGAGCTTGGTCCGCTCGTTTTCAATCAAGCTCATGGCATCGGGGAGGTGGTTGCCCGAAGAAAGTGAAGAGAACGGCAGGGGCGAGCATCCGCGTCACGCCAAAAACTTCAGGTCGTTTCGCGCTCCGCCCCTCCAACACGCTCACCTCGTCTCCGTCGGCAACGCCGTCGCGTGGCCGAACATGAAGCTGTAGCTCGTCGCGTAAGGCGGCTGGTTGATGCCGGTGGCCGCGGTTGTTGCGTATTGATGGCAGGTGAAGCAGCTCATATTGGGTTTTTGCAGGAAAGTTTCCTCCACCGCATTCACCAAAGTCGCCACGTTGGGCGCGCCGGTCGGCAGCGGCGCCGACGCCGGTGCTTTCAATGTCGATAGCTGGACCGGGCTGGTCGGCCATTGCACGTCGACCAGATTGTAATATTGCCACGGCGTCTTCGGATCGTATTGCTTGAGAATGTAATGCACATAGGCGTTGAGCTTGTCGGCGGCGGCGGCGTTGGGCGTGATCTGCACGACCTGGCCGGGATCGGCATCCTTCACGTTGAACGGACACGGCGTCGTCGTGCCGGGCAGGGTGCATTTCGGATTGAAGAAATTAAACGTGCCGGTGGTCGGGACCGGCTGGATGGGCGCATTGTCGGTCTGCGCGAAGGTCGCCCAGGCGCCCTGGCCGCCGGTGGCGATGAAGGCGTGGAAACCGACCAGGCCGACGGTGATCGGCGTCTGGGAACCGCCGAGCAAGGCTTGAATGGTATGGAAGCGGCCGGATTTCTTTTCGGTGTCGGTCAGAACTTTCCAAGCGGCTTTGATCTCGACCGCGCCCGGCGTCTTTGCATCCACGCCGCCTGGCAAAATGATAACGTTGTCGCGGGCGAAGGTGACTTGTTTGTAGGCGTTGTAGAGCTGGTGCTGCACGATGTAGTCGTACTGGACCTTGTCCATCGACACTTCGTAATAGACCGGGTTGCCATTGAGATCGTAAAGCGTGCCGCCGCCGGCTTGCGAGATGCCATCGAGGACAGCCGGCGGGATCGCGGCGCCGTTGCGCAACAGACTGCTGAGCACGGCGCGGGAGACTTTCGAAGTCGTCGTCAGATGGCGCACCGCGCCGCTCGCGACCTCTTGGGCGAGCGAGGCGTGCA
The DNA here is from genome assembly GCA_049519075.1 of Xanthobacteraceae bacterium. Lineage (GTDB taxonomy): Bacteria > Pseudomonadota > Alphaproteobacteria > Rhizobiales > Xanthobacteraceae > BOG-931. The sequence goes on from JBEKRD010000027.1 coordinate 12,534, forward strand.
GCGTCGCCATGAGCTGCGGCTGGTCCCACGGACCCGGATCCGTGCCGTTCGGCAGGAACACGGTGTCGTCGGTTTTGTACGTCTCCCAAACCGTTGGGCCGCTCGCGCCCAGTCTGGCCTGGGGGTTGGGAACGCCGCGCTGACCCGGTGTCGCCGGCCAGATCAAATAGATGAAATCCTGCCACGCCATACAGTCGAATTCATCCTCGGAGAGATCCGTGGTGGAGCGAAACACCGGCGCGATCTTGGGCAGGTCGGGGTCGGGATTGATGGGAAGCTCGCGACAGCGAAATGTCGGCGGCTGTTGGGCCTGCGCGCCATCGGTGCCGGCAAATGCGAAGCCTGCGACGATGGCCAACAAGTAGAGGCGCGAGCCCCAGCGCTGAGTACGTGAAAAACCTTTTGCCATGATTGTCTCCCTCCCAAACATCTCGACGTGTGGCGTATTCTACTATAAGACAACCTGCAAGTGCATAGAATTCGTGACGTGATCGTGACGCGGGGATGATGCCTTCGCCCGACGCGTCGGGGCTTTGCAATCAAGCCTTCTGCGGTGTTTTCCGCTGCTCTGGGGCCGATCACAAAATGCGGAGGCCCAGGGACTTTCGGCGTCGCGAACACCACATAGTGTTTCCCGGTCCCGTCCCCCAAGCATCCTGAGTGAAATGCAACACCTCGTCGCCAATTTCGAGCAGCACGCCGTCTGGGTCGTGTTCTTCAACATTCTTCTGACCCAGATCGGAGTGCCATTGCCGGTGGTCCCGACGCTGATGACGGCTGCAGCGCTGGCCGGCCAAGGCACCTATCCGATTGCCGAAGTCGTCGCCGCCGGCCTCGGCGGCGCCATGCTGGGCGACAACGTCCCGTATTGGCTCGGCCGGCGCTATGGCCGGGAGGTGCTGAGCGTGGCGTGCCGGATGTCTTTGTCGCCGGACTTTTGCGTTCTGCGCACCGAGACGTTGTTCGCCAAGGTCGGCGCCTGGACGCTCTTGTTTGCGAAATTCATCCCGGGCTTTTCGCTGATTTCCGTGGTGATGGCCGGTGCCACCCGAATGTCGCTGCCGGCCTTTCTGGTGGTCGACGGCATCGGCAAGCTGTTGTTCGTCAGCGTGGCTGTGGCGCTGGGCCGGATTTTTCGCCATGCAATCGCGGATGCGCTCGCCGTGCTCAGAGAGTTGGGCGAGTATGGCGGGCTCCTCGTCATCGCCGCGCTCGCTTTGTACCTCATGGCGAAATGGGTGCGGCGGCAATTGTTCATCCGCCAATTGCGGATGGATCGCATTACCGTCGATGAACTTCGCCGCTTGATCGACGCGCGCGAAGACATCGTCATTCTCGACGTGCGGCCGGAATATATTCGCGCCGAGGCGGGCATGATTGCAGGCGCTGTGGGCGCGCATCCCGATGACGTCGATACGTTTTTGGCCGATCGTCCCGGCGAAGCGGAGGTCGTGATCTATTGCGACTGTCCGAACGAGACGTCGGCCGCTATTGCGGCGCGGCACCTCAAGCGCGCGGGATTTAAGAAAATACGACCGCTACTCGGCGGCATCGATGCGTGGGTCGATGCCGGACACCCGATCCAGCGCGTTCTCCCGGCCGGCGCGGAGGTCCAAGACATCCCGACCACCGAAGCAAACAAGCTAGCGCTCGACTGTTCTCAAGCTGCCTAGCGAACATTTACCGCGGCGCCTCAAAAGCGCTCGCCGGGGGCGGCCGAATTGCGGTCTTGCCTGACTGATGCGACCCGCGGAGGTCGCGCCCGGCGAACCGTTCGCGTGCTTGCCGCTATGTCGCGTCCCGAACGAGTGACGCGGCAATCGTCGCGGCCCTTTGACCCGGCGGAATCATTCGCACCTCCGTGTCGATAAGCTTGCGACGAAATTGTGAACCTGGGAGTTTAATTGTCAAGAAATCAATCGGCGCCGGATTGAGGCGAATTTTCGCTGACGTGGTGGCCGAGGAACTGTAAGTCCAACTGCAAAGCTTTTGTGGTATCAGGGTCCCATGATCCAATCGCATGATCACGATCATCCCCACGCCGCTGACGACGCCGAACGGTGGAAGCACGACGGCGTGCGGGTTATTCCGGGCGACCAGCTCGACCCCAACGTGCCCTCGACGCCGGGCATGGACCGCAAGGCCGCGATCAACTTCGCCCGCGCCGGCGCTCAGAAGCTGTGGGCCGGCACCGTCACGATCAAGCCGGACGCCAAGACCGGGGCGCATCATCACGGCCATCTCGAAAGCATCATCTACGTCGTTCGCGGCAAAGCGCGCATGCGCTGGGGCGAGCATTTGCAATTCACTGCCGAAGCCAATCCCGGCGATTTCATTTTTATTCCGCCCTACGTGCCGCATCAGGAGATCAATGCCAGCCCGGATCAGGTTCTCGAGTGCGTGCTGGTGCGCAGCGATGGCCAGGCCATCGCAATCAATCTCGACATCGAGCCGGTGGAGAAGCCGGAAACCGTTTTGTGGGTGGACCCGATTCACCGCGATCCGGCGGCGAAGGAGTGAATGGGGCGGGGCCGCAATTCGAAGCGGTTTCCCGATACCTTGGTCTTCTCCCAGGCTATACCTGTACAATAAATCCCCGATCGCTGCCGCGCCGTGAACCATTTCGGGCGAGGCCGCGACGAAGAATGCGGTGATAGTCCCGCGGCAAGGATGCGCCTCGTCACTGGCGCAAACTTGCGCAGCGATTTGCGGTATGTGACACTGAACCGTTCCCCCGGGGGGCTAATTCCGAGGGTATTTCACAGGAGGAGGAACTCATGCGCCATCTTCGGCTTTCGCTTAGTCTTGCTCTCGCGGTGTCGGCTTTCTCTTTTTCCGCGGCAAACGCTTTGCCGTTGAACTGCGCCGTCAACGTCGCCGCGCACAATCACGCCAGGATCGTGCTGCACGGAAAGACCTTGGCGCAGTGTGTGTCAGGCGCTGCGGGCTGCAAATGCGTGTCGTGTTATGACCTGAGCGGCGCGGTGTACTCGGCGTGTTACCCGCTGTTTGTCGTCGGTATTCTCCACTAACGCGCGGGACGATCGCGTTTCCCTGTCGCCATCAGACCCTGATCCAGTTCGATTGAATCGGATCGGGGTCGGGACTTTTCGTGTCCGCCTGATCTTTTCCGAAAACCCGCTTCCACCCCCGGATCGGGTCCGGCGGCAGGCATTTTCTGAATCATGTTCTAGGCGCGCATCGATCCCGTTTCGATGAAACGCTGGTGCCACGACAGGGCTTCGGCGGGCAGTGACGGCGCGTGCTTGCCGTAGGACTGCTCCTTGGCGCGCCGGAAGTAATCCGCCAATGCCGGCCGGTAGTCGGGATGCGCGCAATTCTCGATGATCAGCGGCGCACGCTGTTTGGGCGAGAGCCCGCGCAGATCGGCAAGGCCTTGCTCCGACACAATCACCTGGACATCCTGGGTGATATGATCGACGTGGCTCGCCTGCGGCACAAAGGCGGAAATTTTGCCGTCTTTCGCGGTGGACGGCGTCATGAAGATCGAGACATAGGCATTGCGGGCGAAATCGCCGGAGCCGCCGATGCCGTTTTGGATCCGCGATCCCATGACGTGGGTCGAATTCACGTTGCCGCAAATATCCGCCTCGATCAGTCCATTCATGGCGATCGATCCGAGGCGACGGATCAGTTCCGGATGATTGCTGATCTCTTGCGGGCGCAGCATCAGCTTGCTGTGAAAGCGCGCCATATCGGCGTTGAGCGAAGCCGCAGCTTCCGGGCTGAGCGAAAAGGCGGTCGCCGATGCGAAGCGCAGCTTGCCTGAGGCGAGCAGTTCAAGCATCCCGTCCTGAATCACCTCGGTATAGGCCGTCATGTTCTCGAACTGAGAATCGAGCAGGCCCAAGAGCACCGCGTTTGCGGTATTGCCAACACCGGACTGCAGCGGCAAGAGCGAAGGGGGCAGGCGGCCTTTCTTCACCTCGTGACGGAAGAATTCCAGAAGATGCCCCGCGATCGCGCGCGCCGCTGCGTCAGGCGGCGCGAATGGCAGATTGCGGTCGGGACTGTGCGTTGCGACGATGCCGACGATTTTGTCGAGGTCGCAGCGCAAATACGGCTCGCCGATGCGGTCGTCGGGGCGGATGAGCGGTATCGGTACCCGGTCGGGCGGCAGCGCGGTCTTGTAGTAAATGTCGTGCATGCCCTCGAGCGCTTCATTCTGCCAGTTGTTGACTTCGAGGATCACCTGTTGCGCCCGATCGAGCCAGGTTTTGTTGTTGCCGACCGAGGACGAGGGGATCAGCGCCCCATCGGGCCGGATGCCCGTGATCTCGACGACGGCGGTGTCGAGCGGACCGAGAAAGCCCTGCCAAGCCATCGGCGCCACCTGGCTCAGATGCATATCGAAATATTCCATCTCGCCGCGATTGATCTTGTCGCGCACGATCGGATCGGAATTGTAAGGCAGGCGAAACTCGATGCCGTCGACTTTGGCCAGCGCGCCATCGAGCTCTGGGCCTGTCGACGCGCCGGTCCAAACCCGCACCTGGAACGGGTCGCCGGCCGCATGTGCAGCCTCAATCTGTGCCGCGAGCGCGAGCGGAACGGCCTTCGGATAGCCGGATCCGGTGAATCCGCTCATCCCGACGGTGGTGCCGGAGGTAATGAAACGTGCCGCGTCTTCGGCGGTCATGATCTTGGAGCGCAAGCGCTCGCAACTGATGCGCATCTGGTCTTCCCGCGCGTGGTGGCCGCAGGCTACGTTTGCAGGCTACGGTCGCATGTGCCGCCGGATCAGGCTTCGGCGGTGAGCACACGTCCCTTTGTTTCCGGCAGCAGCAACGCGGCTACGATCAGAATGCCGTAGGCGATCACCGCGAAAATGCCGATCGACTGGCCGAGTGGCAGCGTGGCGCTGAGCACGCCGACAAAGAACGGGTTGAGCGCCGCGATCCCCCGTCCGAAATTATAGGCAAAGCCTTGCCCGGAGCCGCGCATACGGGTCGGGAAGTTCTCGGTCAGAAACGCCCCCATGCCCGAGAAAATGCCCGATGCGAAGAAGCCGAGCGGGAAGCCTAAGATCAGCATCATCGAGTCGTTGATCGGCAGCTGAGTATAGACAAACACCGTCAACACCGAGCAGAGCGCAAACAGGATGAAATTCGCCCGCCGTCCAATGCGGTCGGCCAGGTAGGCGCCGACCAGGTAACCGATAAAGGAGCCGGCGATGATGACGGCAAGATAGCCGCCGGTGCCAAGCACCGTCAGCTTGCGCTCGGTGCGCAGATAAGTCGGCAGCCACGTCGTAATGGCGTAATAGCCGCCCTGGGCGCCGGTCGCGAGGAGCGATGTCAGGATCGTTGTCCGCAACATGCCGGGCGAGAAGATCTCCATGAAATTCGCCGTCGTGCCTTTCGCCTTCAGTCCGCTCTGCGTTGCCGTGAACACTTTGGGTTCTTCGACAAAGCGCCGCACGAAAAACACCAGGAACGCCGGCAGGAGCCCGATCCAGAATAAGGCTCGCCAGGCGGTGTCCTGCGGCAGCACGCTGAAAAACCAGGTGGCGGCGACGGCGGCGATCGCCCAGCCGATCGCCCAGCCGCTCTGCACGGTGCCGACCGCCTTGCCGCGATGTTCGGCGCGGATGACTTCGCCCATCAGCACGGCTCCGGCCGCCCATTCGCCGCCGAAGCCGAAACCCATCAGCGCCCGGAAGACGAAAAGCTGGGTGTAATTCTGCGCGAATCCGCACAGGAAAGTGAAGACGGCGAACCATAGGATGGTGAGTTGCAGCGTGCGCACCCGTCCAAAACGATCGGACAGCGCGCCGCCGAACCAGCCGCCGAGTGCCGAGGTGAGCAGCGTCACGGTGCCGATCAGCCCGGCATTGGCATTGGTGATTGCGAACGCGGCGACGATCGCCGGAATCACGAAGCTGAAAATCTGCACATCCATGGCATCGAGCATCCAGCCACCGAAACACGCCCAGAACGTGCGCCGCTCGCCGGGGTCAAGCTCGCGATACCAGCCGGTTGGACCCTCATGTGTGTTCGCCATCGTAGCCCCCGATCACGTTCGTGCAGCCCGTAACGCCAGGCACTTTGGCGATTGTAGCGGACATCAATTCCCTCTGATATCCACACCCGGCCACCGCTCCAGGAGCGTTCGCTGACGCCGCGCTCCGAATACTTCCGCCGTCACGGCTAACTTTTTCGCAGTTCGATCATATATAGAGACATGCAAACATTGCCGGAGCGAGGAATCGGAACATTCATGATAGAGCAAGCGACAGTCGAACCAGCCACAGCCGAGCAACCCGAAGATCGATTTGATTACAGCGCGGAGGCGGAGCTGTTTCCCAGTCGCAACCGGAAATCCCGGCGCCAACCTATCGCCTATCGACGCTTTGGCCACGCCGCGGAAGCGATTCGCTTCGCGATCGAAGAACTTCCGCCCGAATTTCTTCTTGGAGCCTGTCTCGAAGTCGACGAGGCCCGATACAGCAGCGACGGGATTCGTCGCCTGTACGAGCGCGCGGACTATCCCTTGGCCCGCGGCGCCCTGACCTGACCCGATGACCAGCCGTTCGCAGAGCAAATCCGTCGTCTTCAGTCATCCGTTTGAGCTGAAAGGTGTCGGTCGAATTCTGCCGCCCGGCGAATACCGGGTGGTGACGGACGAAGAATTGATCGAGCAAGTGTCCTTTCCGGTCTATCGCCGTGTCGCAACCATGATGTTCGTGCCGGCGGATTCGAGCCATGCTTCCGTCGTCGAGATGGTGGCGATCGATCCACAAGAACTCCAGGCGGCTCAAACACACGACCTCAACCATGACGCTTAATTTTCCAAATCAAAGCCGATTTTACGATGCGACGCGGCGCGCCGTGCGATTTTGGGGCCACGACAGCTCCATGGAGGCGTCGTTTTTCGTCAATGCCGACGCGTTAAAGCGCATCAAGCCCGACCTGCAGGTCGACGAGGACGGACTTCTCGGCGCCTTCGATCTGAATCGCAACCTGATTTATGCGACCGCAGCGAAGGTTTACGGCCGCAGTCGCAGAGGGTCTTACGATCTGATTGCCGATGATTTCAAACCGTAGTTTTTCGGCGGCAAGCGGCGTCTCCTGCGCGGCTCACACGCCCGTTCAGAGCACGGCGTTGCGGCTGATGACCTCGGCATAATATTTGGCGCTCAGCTTGGCGGTGCGCTTTTGCGTGGCGTAATCCACATAGTGCAATCCGAAACGGATGCCGTAGCCATCTGCCCATTCGAAATTGTCAAACAAGCTCCACAGGAAATAGCCGCGAACGGGCGCGCCTTCGGAAGTCGCGCGCTCCAACATGTTCAGGTGGCTGCGTAAAAACATGATCCGGTCGCTGTCGTAGGCGACGCCGTCGGCCGCCGGCTCATCGGCCGCGCCACAGCCGTTTTCGCTGATATAAATCTCCTTCACTTTCCAGATGTTCTGCAAATGCCGCGGCGCCCAATACAGCGACTCCGGCCCGATATATTGCCAGGACGACGCCATCCGGGGGTGCGATTTGGAGAACGGTACGATTTCATAGCCCGTCGACGCGCCGGTCGCCCGAACGTAAAGGGGCGTGTAGATATTGACCCCGACAAAGTCGAGCGGACTTGCGATCGCGCTCAAATCTCCGTCGGTGAACGAAGGTGCGTCGGCTCCGGCCGACGACAGAAAAGCGGCGGTGTAGCGTCCTTCGAGGATGACCGTCAGGTAGCCGGCATTGAGCTCGCGCGTGGCGCGCTCGGCGGCAACAATATTGTCCGGCGTTTCGATAACCGGCACGGCGACCGCGATGTTTTCCGCCGGGCCGACCTTGGTTCCCGGCTTTGCGTGTGCCCGGATCGCCTGGACCGCAAGACCGTGGCCGAGCACGGCGTGATGGCGGACCTGATTCAAACGCGCCGGGGTCAATTTGAGGCCGGGTGCGAGGAGGCCCGTTCCATACCCCAATTCGACGAATGTGGTGAGTTCGTTGGCGGTGAAGAAATGCCTGATCCGATCGCTGAGTTTCGCGCTGACGTAACCGGCATAATCGGCGAAGGCCTGCGCGGTGTCGCGCGATTCCCAGCCGCCGACGCCGTCCTGGAGCGCCTGCGGCAAGTCCCAGTGATAAAGCGTCGCGAACGGCTCGATATCGGCGGCGAGCAACTCATCCACCACGCGGTCGTAAAAATCCAAACCCTTGGAATTTGCAGCGCCGGTGCCTTGCGGAAAGATGCGTGGCCAGGAAATCGAGAACCGGTACGCCCTTGTTCCGAGCGCCTTCATCGCCTGCACGTCGTCCCGATAGCGATGATAGTGATCGAGAGCCACGTCGCCGGTTTCGTTGTTGCGGATGTTACCCGGGCTGTGCGTAAACTTGTCCCAGATCGAGGGGCCTTTGCCGTCTTCGTTCCAGGCACCTTCGATCTGGTAGGCGGAGGTGGCCGTACCCCAGAGAAAACCTGGCGGAAATGCTCGGAATTCGCAGATACCCGAATCCACCGGTACGGCGCGCGGTCTGGCGCTCGCCGATGCCACGGCATTCGCCGTGAGCGCGCCGGCACCGGCGATTTTGATTAAATCGCGACGCGACGGGCTCGGCGGTTGCGCGATTTTCGATGACGTGTGCTTATCCGAATCCATACGTTCGTTGTACAATTGCCACTTCGGCCCCGGCAATCGCCATGCAACTCCGGTGCCAGTGATCGCTCAGCTTGCGTGCGCTCATTCTGGCGGCTTCGGGGGATCCTGCCGCCGCCGCTCAGGCCAGCAACGATAGTGCGAGCAACGCCGTCACGGCGATGACGCCCTGCAGCAGTGTGCCGACGCTGACCACCGTGAGGGCGCGCAGCGGACTTAAGCCGGCGCGATCGGCGACCAGCCAAAAATATTCGTCGTTGACGTGGCATAACGTCATCGCGCCGGCGCCGATCGCGAGTGCGGCGAGCGCCTTTGCATTGGCGCCGTCCAGTCCAAGCGGCGTCAAGATCGGCTGCACCATCCCCGCGGCGGTGATGGCGGCAACCAACGAGGAACCCTGCAATGTCTTGATCGTCGCCGCGACCAGGAATGGGATCAGCAATCCGCCAAGCAGGCCGAGAGGTGCGCCGACATAAGTTCCGCCATGCCATCCCAACAGCCGCTCGCCGAGCAGTTCCGCCATTCCGGTCTCCTGGCAAAGCCGCTGCAAGCCACCCGCGGCGCAAATGGTAAGGAGGAGAGCCGAGACGTTGCCGATCATGCGCGCGGTCCAGGCGGTATCGGTGAGGAGCTTCACGCTTTGGCGCCACTGGCCGACGCTCATGATGCCCAGGCCAACGAGAAAAAGGACCAGCGGCCGACCCGTGCCAAGGACCAGCTCCCGCGACGTGCCGCCGCCGAGCGGCTCGCTGGGAATGTCGCCGACGGATTGCATCAGCAACATCGACAAAGGGATAGCGATCGCCAGAAGGAGCGCGACCGCCGACCCGCCGTCGCGTTTCTCCGCGGCTGGCTGAGGCTCATCGAATCGAGGTCGCGATGCGGCGTTATCAATCGACAGCCAGCGCGGAAACAGCGCGGCGAATGCACTCAATAAAACTGCGACCGGCAAGCCGAACAGAGCGACACGGCCCCATTCGGCGCCGAGGATGGCCGCCGCTGCAATCGGTACCGGCGAAAGCAATAAGAGACCATGGCTCGCGGAAATCGCCAGTGCCGTCGTCACCGCAACCGACCCTCGCTTTTGTGCCGTTCCGGCAAGCGCCGGGAACAGCGGCGTGAGGAGGGCGAAAGCCGTGGCGGGCGAGGCGCCGAGACCTGCGATCAAGCCCAACAGCGCCGCCAGCCGGGTGGATCGAAACCATCGCCAACGATCGATGAGCATTTTCAGCCGATCGGAAGCGGTACTGCTTTCCGCGAGGCCGGTAACCAAGGCGGCCGCGACGATCACCAATCCCGGCGAATAGATCATTTCGGCAAAGCCGATGCCGAAGGCCTTGCCGAGAAAGCCCACAGAAAATCCGGCCGCCATGCCAAACGCCGATGCAATGACGACCAGCGCCAGAAACGGATGGACATTGCGCGATTGCGTTGCGATGACGAGAAGAAGGACTGCGGAAAATAGAGCGAGCGCCTGGAATAAAGGCATGGCGGACATCGAATCTTCGACCTCGTGGTTGGGACCGGGACAAAGCGCGCGTCGCGGCGTCGGGGATATGCCCCCCTTCCTAAGATGTCTTCGATTTGTGGATAGAAATAAAGTGTTTAAGCGATCGATGGCCGCTCAGTTCGGCGCGCTTGTGTTTGCTATCGCGCTGTTGATCGGCCATCGGGCCGGCGCGACGACACCGGCCGACTTCATCCATGCCGATGGGAAGCAACTCGTCGATGGCCGCGGCGACAATTTTGCCGTCAAGGGCATCAATCTCGGCAATTGGCTGGTCCCCGAAGGCTACATGTTCAAGTTCAAACATGCCCATAGCCCGTCGGAAATTGCGGGACTGATCGAGGCGCTGATGGGTCCTGAGGCGGCGGCGCGTTTCTGGACGGAATTCCGCGACGTCTACATCGCCGAGGACGATATCCGTTTCATCAAAGCAGCCGGCTTCAATACCGTCCGGGTCCCGCTCAATTGGCGGCTATTCGTCGAGCCGGGCGATGGCGGCGCCGACCGATTCGACGGACCGGGCTGGTCGTTGCTCGATCGGCTCATCGGATGGTGCCGAAACTACGGCCTGCGCGTGATCGTCGATCTGCATGCCGCACCGGGCGGCCAGACCGGAGTCAATCACGACGACGGTACCGGATTCCCGCTTACATTCTACGTGCCGCGCTATGAACGGCTCACCATCGCGCTATGGCAAAAGCTCGCCGCGCGTTATCGCGATGAAACGAGCATACTCGGCTACGATCTCTTGAACGAACCAATCTCGCCCTATAGCGACGAGAACTATTTAAATCCGCGGCTGGAGCCGTTTTATCGCGACATCGTCGCCGCGATCCGCAGCGTCGATCCCAACCACGTGGTGCTGCTGGCCGGCGCGCAATGGAGTACGAGTTTCGCCGTCTTCGACCGGCCGTTCGATGGCAACGCTGTTTATACCTATCACAAATTCTGGGCCAATCCGACCCGTGACTCGCTCCAGAGCTATGTCAATTTCAGCAATCGTTGGCAGGTGCCGCTGCTGATCGGCGAGACTGGAGAGAATTCCGATCATTGGAATGAAATGTTTCGCCAGCTCAATGAGCGGTTTGGTATCGGCTGGTGTTTCTGGACCTACAAGAGCCTCGATTCCGACACCACCGTGGTCTCGATTCAAAAGCCCCAAGGATGGGATTTGATCGCCAATGCCGACGCCGCCGAGCAAGGTTCGCTACCGGCCCGCGAACAGGCGCAAGCGATCCTGGATGCCTATCTGGTAGCCGCCAAGTCGAGGAACGGTCACGTCAACGCCGGTTATCTCAACTCGCTCGGGCTCCATACGCCGTAGCCTGGCATTAACCGCGGATGCCGTCACTCGCCCCGCCACTGCGGCGGCCGTTTGTTGAGAAACGCATCCAAACCTTCGCGAAAATCCTTGCTCATATAGCACATCAGGATGAGGTCCTCGCCTTCTTCGCGGGTAAGCCGGCGCTGCAGTCGGACCAGCGCCTGTTTGGTGGCGTTGAGCGTCAGTGGCGCATGGCCCGCGATCAGCACGGCAAGCTCGTCGGCTCGCCGCTGCAGCGCGGGGATGTCTTCGACCACCTCGCTGAGCAGACCAACGCCTGCGGCTTCCTCGGCGCCGACCAGGCGGGCGGTGAAAATCAGATCCTTGACGCGGGCCGGTCCGATCAAAGCGGTGAGCCGGCTGATATTCGACATCGACAGGCAATTGCCGAGCGTGCGCGCGATCGGAAATCCCATTTTGGTGGTCTTGGTGCCGATGCGCAGATCGCAGCACGCCGCGATCCCCGCGCCGCCGCCGGTGCAGGCGCCGTTGATGGCTGCGATCGTCGGCACCCGGCATTGCTCGAGCTGGGTGAGCACGCGGTCGATGCGCGATTCATACTCGAGCGCATGCTCCGGCGTCGTGAACGCACGAAACTGATTGATGTCGGTCCCCGCGGCGAAGGCTTTATCGCCGGCGCCTTGGAAGACCAGCACCTTGAACGCGCGGTCGGCATTGGCCTGTTGGCAGATTTCCGCGAGCCGCTCGTACATCGCAAATGTAAACGCATTGCGGGCCTGCGGGCGGTTGAACGTGACCCGGCCGATGCCGTCGCGCAAGTCGAAAATAATGTCGTCGGAAGTTACTGACTGCTGATCCATGCTGCTTTATCCCACTCGCGTCGTCTCGGAAGCCTGCTCGCCAACGGTGCGCGGATACGGTTGATGCATGTCAATGAGTCTGTCACGGCTTCGATCGATTGTCATGTCATGAGAGTCTGGTGGCAATTATCCGGACGACTCGGATTCCGGCTGAGGAGGATCAGGCCATGCCTGCACTTTTATCGGGCGCGAATTTATTCCAGCGCGGCTTGACGGTGCTTTCGGCTGCCGCGGTCATGGCGATTTTATTGGCCGGCGGCCCGGCCCGGTCGGAGGAGAAGCCGGAAGCGGGCGTGCGTCTCGAATTCTGGAAAGGTCATTTCAACCGCAACGCCGACGCGTTCCATGACTGGGATACGGAAAAGGAAGTCCCGGGAGTTTGTGCGCGCTGTCATAGCGCCACCGGTCTTCCCGAATATCTAACGGACGGAAAAAACGCACCGGCGCAGCACGTCAAAAATGGGTTTGCCTGCACCAATTGCCACGCCGACCTTCTCACTTACGCGCGTCACAATGTTGCGAAGGTCACTTTTCCGAGCGGGCTGATCGTCGACACTCACGACAACGATTCCAATCTCTGCATGACCTGTCATCAGGGCCGGGAGTCGACGGCGAGCGTGAACAAGGCCATCGCCGGTCTTCCCTTGGATACGCCCGACCCCAAGCTGAATTTCCTCCACGTCCACTTTTACGGGGCCGGCGCGACGCGATACGGAACCGAGGCGAAAGTCGGCTACGAGTATGACGGCAAGAAATATGTCGGCTACTTCCCGCATATGCCGAATGTGAGCACCTGTACCGGGTGTCATTCCCCCCACGACGGGGAGGTCAAGATCGACCGTTGCGGCGGCTGCCACGACGGCATCAAGACCGCAGCCGACCTCGCCAATATTCGCATGTCGACCCGCGGCGACTTTGACGGCAACGGCAAGGAGGAAGGTCTGGGGCGTGAAATCGTAGGCCTCCAGGCACAGCTTTACACCGCCATCCAGACTTACGCTAAGAACGTCGGCGGCGTGGGCATAGGTTTCTCCGAGGCCGCCTATCCGCACTGGTTCGCCGACCGCAACGGCAACGGCAGGATCGATCCCGAAGAGGTCGCTCCGACTAATAAGTATCCGGCCTATACGCCGCGTCTGCTGCAGGCGGTTTACAACTACACCTATTCGGTGCGCGATCCCGGCGGCGCGTACCATAACGGCCGCTACGTCCTGCAGCTGCTTTACGACTCGCTCGACAGCTTGGCAGCCAGCGGAAAGGCAAACGTGACTATGGCCGGCAAAGTGCGCCCATAAGGCATTGCTCGCATTTCGACCGGTTGCACATTATGACGGCGTAGCAAGCTCGACTCGCGATGCAATGTGGGCGAGCGGTCGGAGGGGCCGTGCAACAGTCCGTTTCGCCTGGCAATGCCATTTCTCCCACCAAAGCCTGGCTGATGGTGGCGCTGTGCGGCATCATGATGGGCCTCAATTACGCCGATAAGGCCATCCTCGGCTTTGCCGCCCAGCCGATGATGCGGGAACTCAAGCTGAGTCCGGTCGAATTCGGCTATCTCGGATCGAGCTTTTTTCTGCTGTTCGCGGCATCTGGCATCGTGTTGGGCTTTCTGTCGGATCGCTGGCCGAGCAAAAACGTCATGACGGTGATGGCGATCGGCTGGGCGGTCTGTTTGTTGCCGGCCGCAGCGCCAATCGGCTTTGCGACGCTGCTCGCCACCCGCATCGTTCTCGGCGCCACGCAAGGGCCGGCCACCGGGGTCACCCACCACTTCCTGTTCAAGTGGTTTCCGCAACAAAACCGGGCCTTTCCGGCCGGCGTCGTGCATATCGGCATTACCGGCGCGATCTTTCTGTCGGCACCGGCGCTGACCTGGATCATTCGCACCTACGACTGGCACATGGCCTTCCTTGCGCTGGGCCTCGTGGCAGTTGCCGTCATCCCGCTGTGGATGTGGTTCGCCGAGGAAGGCCCCATCGCCGATCACATCGTCGACACCAAGCTCGGCGGTGCGGCGGAGCCGTTACCTTCATATTGGCGGCTGATGACCAACCGCACGATGCTCGGCCTGATCGCGACCAATTTCGTTCTGTATTGGGATCTGTCGCTGATCGTGGCGTGGCTGCCGTCCTACTTCACCAAGGGCATGGATTTCGATCCGGCCAACGCGGCCTGGCTGGTGTCGATGATTTGGTTTGCGAGCGGTGTCTGCAGCCCGCTGGTCGGCTTTGTGTCGCAGAAGCTGTTGAAGCGCGGAATTTCAAGTCGCTGGGCGCGCGGCATATTCGGCTCGCTGTCCACCGCCATCGGCGGGCTATTGATTGCGGTGATGGCCATCCAGCCGGTCGGGCTCGCCAAGACGGCGCTGCTCCTGGTCGGCTACGTGCTGTCGCAGAATACGGCCCCGCTCAATTTCGCCATGGTGAGCGAGATCACGCCCAGCAAACGGCGCGGCGCGGTTCTGACGATGTATACCGCGTTGTTGACCACCGCGGGCTTCATCGCGCCGGCCGCGATGGGTTATTCGCTGGAGGCCGCCGCCAGCCCCGCCGACGGCTTTCGCCAAGGCTTTGTGATCGTCGGCATCGTGACCCTGATCGGCGGTCTGCTCGGTCTATGGTTGATCAACCCGGCGGCCGACCGGGCGCGGCTGGCGAAGAGCGCCGGCGACGCCACCGGCGCCGTTGCCAAACTGGCGACCTGACGCGGAGCCGTAGCTTTTTCGGGCGCAACGGGCGCTCGCATTCATGGCGCACCAGCGTGAAACTTGCGCGGCGCCTATCCCGGCCGAACGACTCGGTACCTGTGTGTAACTCATTCACCGAGCTAGATTTTTTTAAGACCCTGTCTCACACTTGTGGGGCAGGGAGGCGGTTATGCTTGCCACCAATGACAAGTCGCACCGCGTGTTGCTGAAGGCTTTGTCCGGACAGGAAAACGGCTACCGCCGCTGGATGCGGCCCGCCGACATCATCCAGCAGAGCAGGGTCGAACAACCGCGTAAAACGGTGATTGGCTTTGCCGGTTGGTTACAAAAGTTGCGGTGCATGATTCGGAGAAGTTAAGGCTGTTGCCGTTGAACTTTCTCGCGGCGCGCGCATTGAGGCTCCAGAGGAGCAATTCCAATGGATGAGCGGCGGACGCTTTCGTTTCTGGGTTGGGCGATCGGTGCCGTCGTCGGCGTAACGTTTATCCTCAATGCCATTGCGCTGGCGCCGAGCTAGCCGCGCGGCTTTAGCTTCCGTACCGAGTCTGCGTTAGGTTTCGCATTGGGTTTGCGCCTGGGTCCACCGGCGCCGAACCAGGCAGACACGGTAGCATCGCAAATACGGGTTATGATCTGACTTGTGGTCCATCGCACGAGGGAGACAGACCATGAGGCGGCGGCCGATGGCTTCGCGCACCGTCATTGCGGTAGCAGCGTTGTTGGCTTCCGTAATGCCGCAAGACGCCGAAGCCAAGATTTTTGCGCAATGGGTCGAACTCGGCCCGGACGGCAGTTCGAGCGTGCGCGCGATCACCGACGAGGCATGCCCGTCCGTGACCTTCGATGGAACGCCGATGGCTATGAACATTCGTTCCGAGCCCGCACGGAAGTTCGACGGCGTGAAGCCCGCGCAATTCCCGGTGCGCGGCTGCGAGCTGGCGGTCCCGGTCGGAGCGATCACGGCCATACTCGACGGCAATGCCTTGCCGCTCGCGAGGCCCAATCCGCAGCGCATTGTGATGTTCGGCGATACCGGCTGCCGGCTGCTCACCGGCGATCCGACGCAGGCCTGCAATGATCCAAAGGAATGGCCGTTTCCGAAAGTTGCGGCAATGGCGGCCGCGACCCATCCCGATCTCATGATCCATGTCGGCGACTACGAATATCGCGAGAGCGCCTGTCCGGCCGGCAACAACGGCTGTGCCGGCAGTCCTTTCGGCTACGGCTGGGATGCCTGGAACGCCGATTTCTTCGAGGCGGCGGCACCGCTCTTTGCGGCCGCGCCCTGGATCATGGTGCGCGGCAATCACGAAGACTGCTCCCGCGCCGGCGAAGGTTGGTTCCGCTTTCTCGATCCGTCGCCGATGCAGCCGGCATGCCGCGATCTGACCGGCGATTATGTGGTGCGGCTCGGCGATTTCGGTGTCCTTGTCGTCGATAGCGCCAAAGTCAAAGATAGTGCCGGCGCGGACAGCGAGCAGGTTCCGATCCTGCGCCGGCAATTGATCGACGTGCTCGCCAAGATCCCCGGCTCTGCGTGGCTGGTGACGCACAAGCCGGTGAACGCGATGCTCGCCAAGCCGGGCGACCCGCAGAACAACATCGTGTCCAACAAGGTGCTGCAGGCAGCGCTTGGCGCCGACCTGCCGGCAAGTCTGCGCATGGAGGTTGGCGGCCACATCCATTTCTTCCAGGCCGTTGATTTCGGCGGCGCGCGGCCGCCGCAGCTGGTGGTCGGCACCGGCGGCGATAATCTCGAAGGCATGCCGACGGCGAGCGTGACCGGCGCCGACATCAATGGCCTCAAGGCGCTTTCCGCCGTAACCTATTCCGGCTTTGCCTACATGGTATGGGACCGCCTCGACGATAATACGTGGCGCGGCACGCTGTTCGATGTCGACGGCAAACCCATCAACCACTGTCAGCTGGCGGACCGCTCGCTCAGTTGTGGTTCTTAGCGGGTCGGGCCCGGCAAGCGGCCGAGGCAGGTACAACGATACCCGCTGATGCGCTAGTCCTCCAGCCGAGCCGCGAAGTTGAGCGCTCGGCTGCTTCGGTGGCGCGGAACCAAGCCTGCGCTTCGTTGGTGCATTCCTGCCGCGCGAATGCGTCCTCGAAGTCGGCAGTTTGGCGGGCTCGCTGGAAGCCCAATCGCGGCTGCGCGTGTAAGTATAAATGCGGATAAAAATTGCCGCGCCTTCATTAAGCAGTGCTCGGTAGGGTGAACGATTATCGCCCGGTCCCACGCGCCACACACGCATTCCAGATTCTGGGAAACATTATGGATATCACATCTCGCGAGCCTTCCGCGAAGGATGTGCGCCCGGCACGGTATCTCGTCATCGCCGTTGCGGCGCTTTTGGGAATTACGGTTTCCGTGGTTGCGTACGTCGCCGTCTCGAATTGGGAAAATAGGCTCGCCGAGCTGAAACTCGTAGAGCTCGCGAAGCACAGCGAGCAAATGCTGAATTCCGACCTCCGCTCCGCAACGGAGGTGCTCTATACGCTGCGCGCATACTACAACACTGGCCGTGCGATCAGCCGGTCCGAGTTTCAAGCGTTCGCGAAGGATCTGCGCGGCCGGCTCGTTGGTATGCGCAATACAGGTTGGGCAATTCGCGTCACGCGGGAAGGGCGCGCCGCTTTCGAAGCCTCCGTGCGGGCCGAGGGTTTCCCCGGCTTCGAAATCTGGGAGCGCGACTCGGAGGGCAATCGTATTCGAGCGCGCGATCGTGCGGAATATTTCCCGATCCTATATCCGGATCCCGTCGAGTACACATCGCAAATTCTGGGCTTCGACATCGCGTCCGAGCCGGTGCGGGCAGATGCCCTGCTGCGCGCGCGAAGCTCCGAAATTCCGGCGGCGACGCCGCCCATCAATTTAATCACGAAAGACGAGCCGGATGGGTTCATGACCTTTATTCCGGTCTACGCCGATGGCATCGGCACGAGCCCCCATGCGCACGCTCCGGTCGGCTTCATGTATGGCGTATTCGGGACAGCGCGCATGATCGAGAATACTTTGCGTGCGCATACGCTTCCCGCCGATATCGATATCTACTTCTTCGATCCGAACGCCGCGCCGGGGAGCCGTCGTATCTATTGGTATTCGGCGCCAAGCGTCGCAACGCCGTCTGTGGTGCCGACTGAATCCGCCCTGCTGACGAAGTCACATTGGCTCGGTCAAATCCGCGTCGCCGACCAGGAGTGGGGTGCGATTTTTACGCCCGAGGGCGATCTCGCGGCGGCGGCCCGGAACTGGGAGGCAACCGCGGCGCTCACTGCTGGTTTGATGATGACGGGCTTGATCGTGGTGTATTTGCTGCTTTCTTTGAAGCGCACGCTGCATCTGGAATTTCTGACGCACAGCCTGCACGACACGACGATGGAATTGCGGAACGAAAGCGCAAAGGTGGTCAACCTTGCACGCAGGGATTCCATGACTGGGCTGGCCAATCGGGCGACGTTTGCCGAATATCTTGAACGCGCCTTTGCAGCAGCGTGTTTCGACGGCGGTTGCTTTGCCGTCATTTGCCTCGATCTCGATCATTTCAAAGACGTCAACGACACGCTCGGTCATCCGTGCGGCGACCGTCTGCTCCAGATCACCGCCGACCGGCTCAAGCCGTTGTTCGGCGCCGACGATCTGATTGCGCGGCTCGGCGGCGATGAGTTCGCGATTTTGTTGGCACACGCACCGGACGTTTCCGCCGTCATCCGATCCGCCGAACAGATTAAGAGTGCGATCGTGCAGCAATACGATCTCGACGGCAACGAGGTCCATGTCTCGGCGAGTATCGGCATTTCATTGTTCGACCGCAACACCGCGTCATCCGAGGACATGATGATGCAGGCCGATCTCGCGCTCTACCAGGCAAAGAACGACGGTCGCGATGGCTTTTGCTTCCACTCGGTCCAACTCGACCGCGAAATCCGCGAGCGCGTATCAATTGCGGCGGATCTACACGCCGCATTGAGCCGCAATGAACTCGAGCTCTATTACCAGCCACAAGTGGAAGTGCCGTCCGGCCGCATTGTTGGGCTCGAAGCGCTGATGCGCTGGAACCATCCGACGCGCGGCTTCCTGATGCCCCACGTCTTCATACCGATCGCGGAAACGACCGGCGCCATTCATGCGCTCGGCCTATGGGCCCTTGAAGAAGCATGCCGACAGATCAATCGTTGGCAAGCCGACGGCATCGTGTCGCCCATGGTTGCGATCAACATTTCCGCCGCGCATTTCCGATCCGCGTCCCCTCTGGATCGCGAACTGCGAGAAACGCTGGCCCGATACGGCGTCGATCCTGGCTGCATCGAGATCGAATTGACCGAGTTTGCTCTGGTCGAGTCCACCAAGGCCAATCGGGACATGATCCACCGCGTGCGAGAACTCGGCGTGAGCATTGCAATCGACGATTTTGGCACCGGCTACTCGTCGCTTGAGTATCTACAGACTTATCGGGTGAACCGTCTAAAGATAGCGCAGCAATTCATGCCGGAGGTCGCGATCAAATCAGGTAGTGCCGCGATCGTGCGGGCGGTCCTGGTGCTGGCGCGTGAACTCGGTTTGGAATCCATTGCCGAAGGCGTGGAAACGGCGGAGCAGCTGGCGTTTCTTTTGAGCGCCGGCTGCCATTACGTTCAAGGGTATTATTTCAGTCCGCCGGTTTCGGCGACGGAGGCGACGGCGCTGTTGCGCCGTGGCGTTATCGCGCGTGAGCCGGTAACGAGATCGGCGGTGGCGCTGCGACGCACGGCGCGGTGAGGCGGTAAGCCACGGCCGAGCTATTGGCCCCGCCGCGCGGCCGACGCGAAGCGCTTGGCTTCTTCGGCGGCCCGGAACAGCGCTTTGGCCTTGTTGATGCATTCCTGCTGCTCGAATTCGGGATCAGAGTCGGCGACAATGCCGGCGCCGGCCTGCACATACATGATGCCGTCCTTGATCAGGGCGGTGCGCAGCACGATGCAGCTGTCCATGTCTTCGCCGGCTGAAAAATAACCGACGCAGCCGGCATAGAGCGAACGCTTGTCCTTCTCCAATTCGTCGATGATCTGCATGGCGCGCACCTTCGGCGCGCCCGACACCGTGCCGGCCGGGAAGCCGGCCGACAGCGCGTCGATCGAGTCGCGATCGTTGCGCAATTTGCCCTCGACATTGGAGACGATGTGCATCACCTGGCTGTAGCGTTCGATGAAGAATTGATCGGTGACCTTAACCGTGCCGATTTGGGCGACGCGGCCGACGTCGTTGCGGCCGAGATCGAGCAGCATCAGATGCTCGGCGCGTTCCTTGGGATCGGCGAGGAGTTCGGCCTCTAATGCGAGATCTTCGCGCGGCGTGGCGCCGCGCCGCCGCGTGCCGGCGATCGGCCGGATGGTGACGCTGTCGCCCGAGGTCTTGACCAGAATTTCCGGGCTTGATCCGGCAACGGCGAAAGCGCCGAAATCGAGAAAATAGAGGTAGGGCGACGGGTTGACACGACGCAGCGCGCGATAAAGCGAAAACGGAGGCAGTGCGAACGGCGCCTCGAAACGTTGCGACAGCACGACCTGAAAGATATCGCCGGCGGCAATATAGTCCTTGGCGCGCAGCACCATGCGCTTGAATTCGGCGGGCGGGGTGTTCGATTGCGGCTCGACATGAAGGGGGCCGGCGTGGCTTGGCGTCGCCGCCGCCTTGTCGAGCGGTTTGTCGAGCGCGTCGACGACAGCGGAGAGACGCTCGATCGCGCGCGCCAGCGCTGTCTTTGCCGGCACTCCGGAGTGCACCCGCACGGGCGTGACGATGGTGATAGTATCCTCGACCGCATCGAAAGCGATCACCAAGGTCGGGCGCACCAGAATGGCGTCGGGAACGCCGATCGGGTCGGGCCGCGGTTCCGGCAAATCCTCCATCAGCCGCACCATGTCGTAGCCGAGATAACCGAACACGCCAGCCGCCATCGGTGGCAACGAGGCGGGGAGCGGGATGCGGCTTTCGCCGATGAGTGCGCGTAACGCGGTGAGCGGCGGATCGTCAATATCGACGAAGGCCGCGGGATCGGTCTGTACCGTGCGATTGATCGCGGCGCGCTTGCCGCTGACGCGGAAGATCACGTCGGGTTCGATCCCGATGATCGAATAGCGGCCGCGCACCGCGCCGCCCTCGACCGACTCCAAAAGAAAACTCATCGCTGACCCGGTCCCGGGCCGCGAGCTGGCAATTTTAAGAAAGGCGGAGACCGGCGTTTCCAGATCGGCCACGAGCGTCGTCCATACGACTTGCGGCTCGCCGGCTGTGTAGCGCGCCGCGAAGTTCGGCGCCGAAGGCTCGATATGCATCTAGTCGATGTCCGGCGGGCCACTGCCGGGGCTGGTGCCGGAGCTGTTGCCCATGGCCTGCGCCAGCGCCGCCGCGTTGATCGTGATGCCGAGATCGGTTTGCAGCCGATCGACGTACTCGCCCATGATGTCGTCGCTCATCTGGCGTTGTACGGTTTCCGCGACGTGCTTGGCGTCGGGCGAATCCGGGTCGAGGCCCGGGGTCTTGACGTCGGTCACGCGGAATACGATCCACTGCGTCGGATCGTCGCCTGAGGCGCTGCCGACGCCGTCCTTCTCCGTATGGAATACCGCATTTGTCATCTTGGCCGAGATGTTGCCAGTCGCAGCGCCGCGCTTGAGCTCGGCCGCGGTTTCGACCTTGAGGCCGTTGGCGCCGGCAAGCGCGTCGAGCGGTGTGCCGCCCTTGAGCTTGTCGAGAAGGTCGGCCGCCTTGGTCTTCAACTGCGATGCCGTCTGGTCGGCGCGCCAGCGTTGTTCGGCCTCGGCCTTGACGTCGTCGAGACTACGCTCGTGGGCCGCCGTGATGGCGGCAACGTCGAACCAGACATAGCCGCCGTCGGCCTCGATCGGGTCGTTGTCGACTCCGACCTCGGCGGTGAAGGCGGCGGCGATGACGTCGCCGCCATGAGGCAGGTTGACGGCCGGTTTGCCGGCCGGGTCGCGGCCGGACCGGTCGACCGCGGCGTAGGTGACGATGGGAAGTTTCTCTTTCTGCGCCGCCTCGATGAGCGAGCTGCCGCCGGCGCGATCGTCCTCGATCTTGTCGTGAATGTCCGTCACTTCGGTCTTGGCGCGCTCAAGTGCGATGTCGTTGCGCAATTGCGGCGTGACGTCGGCGAGTGATTTGACGACTTCGGGCTCGATCTTGAGCACGGTGGCGATGACGGCGCCGAATTGCCCTTTGATCGGCTCGCTCACCTCGCCCTCTTTGAGCGAAAAGGCTGCGTCCGCCACGGCCGGATCGACGATCGCCGTTTTCCTCACCGTGCCGAGATCGATGTCTTGCTCTTTGAGGCCGCGCTCCGCGGCCAGAGCGGCGAATGGGGTGCCGCTCTTAATGCGCTCGGCGGCGGCTTGTGCGTCCGCCATGGTCGGAAACACGATCTGTTCGATGTGCCGGCGCTCCGGCGTCGAGAAGCTCGCACGCCGCTGCTCGTAGGCTTTTCTCAGGTCGTCGTCGGAAATTTCCATCCATTTCGCCAGTTCGGCCGGCGTTACCGCGACGGCGTCGATCTTGCGATATTCCGGCGCCATGAACAGAAACTTGTGGTCGTCGTAATATTTGGCAAGCTGCTCAGGCGTCGGCGCCGCGATGTCGCCGGCCTGCGCCGGTCCCAGCGCCAGATATTCGATGCCGCGCCGCTGGTTCTGGAACTGATCGATGGCTTCGAGCCAGGCCTTCGGCGGCGTCAGGTTGCCGGACACGCTGTCGGCGATCTGCCGGCGCAGCACGTTCTGCCGCTGGTCGGCGACGAAGCGGCGCTCCGTCGTACCGATGTTGCGCAACACGTCGAGGAAGCGTTGGCGGTCGAATTGTCCGTTCACGGTCTGCAGGTTCGGATCGGTCGTGATATGGCGAGCGATTTCGGCGTCGGGGATGGATAGTCCCATTTGCTGCGCGCGTTGATCGAGCCCGGCTTGGCCGAGCATCTGGCCGAGAACTTGCCGGTCGAGGCCGATGGCGCTCGCCTGGTCCGGCGGCAACGGATGCCCCAGCTGTTTGTTGATCTCTTGCAGACGGTCGTTATAGGTCTGCCGGAACTGCTCGATCGGTATTTCAACGGAGCCGATCTTGGCGAGTGTCGAGCGGCCGAAGCCGCTGAAAATATCGTTGATGCCCCAGACCGCGAAACTGCCGGCGAGCAGCGTCATGACCACGCCCATGACGGAGCGGCCCAGCCAATTTTCGGAGGCTTTCCGGATACCTCGAAGCATGTGTCCAACTTAAGCTGTGAGTGCCGGCAGATATGACTGCCACTGGGCCCGACGCAAGGCGGCGCACTATAAGGATGCCCTGGTGGCGCCGCAACCGACGGGTTTTACAGGTAAAACGCCCCTTTCCCGGGTGCAACCGGTCTGCTAACGCCTCATTGTCGCAGGATTTGGGCAGAAACGATGGCGCGTCGTCCGCTGGTTGCCGGCAACTGGAAAATGAACGGCATTTCGGCCTCCATCGCCGAATTGGAAAAAATCATCGCCGGGGCGCGGGTGCTGGCGCAGCGCGGCGCCAATGTCGATCTGATGGTGTGTCCGCCGGCAACCCTTGTCGCGCGCTTTGCCGCGGCGGCAAGCGGCTCTAGCGTCGCGATCGGCGGGCAGGACTGCCACGCATTGCCCTCTGGCGCCTATACCGGTGACATTGCTGCAGAAATGCTGCGCGACGCCGGCGCGCAGGCGGTCATCGTCGGCCACTCCGAGCGCCGGCAGCTCCATGGCGAAACCGATGCGGTGGTCCGCGCCAAGGCGGCTGCCGCGCACCGCGCCGGCCTTCTTGCCATCGTCTGCGTCGGCGAGACCCGCGCCGAACGCGATGGCGGCCGGGCGCGCGAGGTGGTGGGCGCACAGCTCGAGGGTTCGTTGCCGGACGCCGTCGATACCGTCGTCGCTTATGAGCCGGTCTGGGCAATCGGAAGCGGAGTGACGCCGACCCCGAGCGATGTGGCCGATATGCACGGCTTTATCCGCGCTCGGCTTGCTGCGCGTTTCGGCGCCGCCGGGCAGGCGGTGCGGGTTCTTTACGGCGGCTCGGTCAAGCCTGCGAACGCCAAGGAGTTGATGGCGACGGAAGACGTCGACGGTGCGCTGGTCGGCGGCGCGAGCCTCTTCGCCGACGAGTTTCTGGCGATTGCCGGCGTTTATCGCTAAGTTGCCCCTGACCCCGCGATGAAACAGCGGCGGCTTGGGAGGATGACATGAAAGCTCAACGCGCGGTCGCCGCGATCGTCGGCTTGGCGCTGCCGCTTCTGGCGGTTCAGGCGCAGGCAGCGGAAATCAAGGTTTTGGCTTCGACCGCCGTGAAGACGGTGCTTGAGGAACTCGCACCGCAATTCGAGAAAGCGACCGAGACCAAAGTCGTCCTCACTTTTGCTCCGGCCGCGGTCTTGAAAACGCAAATCGACCAGGGCGCGGCATTCGAGGTCGCGATCCTGACGGCGCCTCTCTCCGACGGGCTTGCCGGCGAAGGCAAGATCGACGCGACGCGCACCACGATTGCGCATGCCGGAATAGGCGTTGCGATCCACAAGGGCGCTGCGAAGCCCGATATCAGCACCACGGAGGCCTTTAAGCGCGCGCTGCTCAACGCGCAATCGGTCGGGTTTACGGCGGCGGGCGCAAGCGGCGTTTATCTCAAAACCATGTTCGATAAACTCGGCATCGCCGAGGCGCTGAAGCCCAAGCTCAAATTGTTGCAGGGCGGAGCCGGCGAGGCCGCCGCCACCGGCGAAGTGGAAATCGGTTTGACGCAGATCAGCGAGATCTTGCCTTATGCCAACGCCGAACTTGTCGGACCCTTGCCGGCGGATATCCAATCCTACACGTACTTCTCCGCCGGCGTGGCGGCGGCCAGCAAAGAGGCCGACGCGGCCAAAGCATTCATCAAGTTTCTGACTGCGCCGGCCGCGCTGCCGGTGATTAAGGCAAAGGGCATGGAGCCCGGTTGATCGCTGGGCAGCACTGTCGCTGAAGTTTCGATGCCCTTTCGGGCACCGCCGGTTCGGTCTATTCTCACGACAACCAACAAGAGCCGCGGTGCGATTAGCGCCCGACAAGGGCGATGGCGAGGGGACGATGGCCGAGGAAACGATTCTGCGGCGCGATTTTCTGTTGGGGGCGGGCACTGCACTGGCCAGCACGCTCCCGTCGCCGGTAGACGCGCAAACATCGGCGTCGCCCAGCGCGGCGCCGCCCGCCGCCGAGCCGCTGCTCACGCTGACGGCGAGCGAACACGCCTTTATCGTCGCCGC
The DNA here is from genome assembly GCA_049519075.1 of Xanthobacteraceae bacterium. Classification (GTDB taxonomy): domain Bacteria; phylum Pseudomonadota; class Alphaproteobacteria; order Rhizobiales; family Xanthobacteraceae; genus BOG-931. Next base: position 37,797 of record JBEKRD010000027.1, read on the forward strand.
CGTCGACTTGTTGATCCCGGCCGACGAGTTGTCGCCTTCGGGCAGCCAATGCGGCGTCGCGGTCTTCATCGATCGTCAGCTCGCAGGCGCCTACGGCTCGGGCGCGCGACTCTATCGCGACGGTCCGTTCGCCAAGGCCAAGCCCGAGCTCGGCTATCAGCTGCCGCTCACCCCGCGCGAATTTTTTCGCGCCGGCATCGCCGCGGCGAACGACTGGTCGCGCAAGGCCCACGGCAAGGATTTCGACCGTCTCGCGCCGGCCGAGCGCGAAGCGGTGCTGAAGGCGATGGAAGCGGGCCAGGCGGATTTTCCCGGGTTTTCGAGCCGCATGTTCTTCGACGCGCTATTGCAGATCGCCATGGAAGGCTTTTTCGCCGACCCCATCTATGGCGGCAATCGCGATATGGCGGCCTGGAAGATGGTCGGCTATCCCGGCCTGCCGGCGACCTATCGCGAGGACATCAAAAGATATTTCGGCAAAAAATACGACAAGCCGCCGAACTCGATCGCCGATTTTTCATAAAGCGAGGTCGGTCATGACCATCACCCTAAAAGAAGCGGATGCGGTCGTCGTCGGTCTCGGCTGGACCGGATCGATCCTGGCGCGCGAACTGACCAAAGCGGGCCTCAATGTGGTCGGCCTCGAGCGCGGCTCGCGGCGCATGCCGAGCGAGAATTTCACCATTCCCGCCGTGCGTGACGATCTCAAATACGCGGTGCGGCAGGAGCTGTTCCAGGACGCGCAGCTGGAAACCGTGTCGCTGCGCCACTCGCCCGGCGAGACGGCGTTGCCGATCCGAAGGCTCGGCTCGTTCCTGCCGGGCACCGATCTCGGCGGCGCCGGTGCGCATTGGAATGGCATGACTTGGCGGCTTCTGCCGTCCGATCACAAGCTGCGCTCCCATCTCACCGAACGCTACGGCAAGAATGCCATTCCGGCCGAGATGACGATCGAGGATTTCCCGGTCTCCTATGACGAGCTCGAGCCCTATTACGACAAGTTCGAGCGACTGTGCGGCGTCTCCGGCAAGGCCGGCAATTTGCGCGGCACCATCGTCGACGGCGGCAACGTGTTCGAGGGACCGCGGCAGAACGAATATCCCAATCCGCCGCTCAGCCGCAGCATGGCCGGCACCATCATGGACGAGGCATCGCGCAGCCTCGGCTACCATCCGTTTCCGGCGCCGTCGAGCAATGCGAGCGAGGTCTACACCAATTTCGAAGGCCAGACCCTCGGGGCCTGCGAATATTGCGGCCATTGCGAACGCTTCGGCTGCGAAGCCAACGCCAAGGCTTCGCCCAATGTCTGCATCCTGCCGGCGCTATTTGCCGACCCGAAATTCGAACTGCGCACCTACGCGCAGGTGAAAGAACTCGTCTACGACAAAGCCGCGCGCAAAGTGACGGCGGTGCGCTACGTCGACACGCGCAGCGGCGAGGAATACGAGCAACCGGCGGGCATCGTCGTCCTCGGCGCCTATGTCTTCAACAACGTGCTGCTGATGCTCACCGCGGGCATCGGCGAGCCCTATGATTACAAGACCGGCAAGGGCACCGTCGGCAAGAACTACTGCTATCAGGTGAGCGGCAACAGCGTGACGGTGTTCTTCGAGTACAAGGAGATCAATCCGTTCATGGCCTCGGGCGCCCACGGCATTCTGATCGACGACTTCAACGGCGATAATTTCGATCATGGCGGATTGGGCTTTTTCGGCGGCGCCTGGATCCAGGCCGGGCCGACAAACGGCCGTCCGATTCTGACCCGCCCGGTGCCGCCCGGCACGCCGCGCTGGGGCCGCGAATGGAAACAGGCGACGGCGAAATGGTACAACCACGCCTTCACCATCGGCGCGTCGGGCTGCAACTACGCGCATCGGGAGAATTTTTTGGATCTCGATCCGACCTACCGGGATGCGCTCGGCCGTCCACTGCTGCGCATGTCGTATAATTTCCACGACAACGACTATAAGCTCGCAGACTATATCGGCGGCGTGCTCGGGCGTCTTGGCCACGCTATGAATCCGACGGTGATGAGCACGCCGAGCGTAAAGCGTGGTGACTACAGCGTCGTTCCCTATCAATCGACGCATAACACCGGAGGCACGATGACGGGAACGGACCCGAAAACCAGTGTGGTCAACCGCTATCTGCAGGCCTGGGACGCCGACAATCTATTCGTCATGGGCGCCTCGGTTTTTCCGCAGAACGCCTCGTACAATCCGACCGGAGTCGTCGGCGCGCTCGCCTATTATGCGGCGGAGGCGATCACGACGCGGTACATCAAGAGCCCGGGCCCGCTCGTTCACGCGTGAGCCGGTGAGCGAGGCGAACGACCCCCCTCCCGCAGCGGTACATTCCGGTTTATGGTCATTGCAACGAACAATGGTCGCCGCGCGATGAATGCGCGGCAAGGAGAGGGCACGATGACTGAGGAAGCGATTCCGCGGCGCAAGTTTCTGTTAGGGGCGGGGCTTGCGGGCACTGCGGTTGCGACCGGCTTGACGCAGCCCGCAGCCGCAGAACCGCAACCGGCACCCGCGCCGGCGCGGGCGGCTGCGCCCGAGGCCGAGCCGCTTTTGATTCTCAATGAAACCGAGCACGCCTTCATCGTCGCCGCGGTCGATACGCTCATTCCGGCCGACGAATTGTCGCCGTCCGGCAGCGATTGCGGTTGCGCGGTCTATATCGACCGCCAGCTCGCCAGCGCCTGGGGCGGCGGCGCCAAGACCTATCGCGCCGGGCCGCATTTCAAGGGCAAGCCGGAACAGGGCTACCAGCTGGCGCTGACGCCCGCCGAATTTTTCTCAGCTGGCATCGCCGCTGCCAATCAATGGTCCCGCAAGACCTACGGCCACGACTTCGACCGGCTGCCGCCCGACCAGCGCGTCGAGGCGCTCAAGGCCATGGAAGAGGGCAAGGCCGAATTTGCCAATTTCAATGCCAAGGCGTTCTTCAGCCGGCTGCTGAGCCTCACCGTGGAAGGCTTCTTCGGCGACCCGATCTATGGCGGCAACCGCGACAAAGTCTCGTGGCGGATGCTCGGCTTTCCCGGTCTGCCGGCGACCTATGCCAATGTCATCGATGAGTATCGCGACAAGCGTTACGTCGCCGAACCGCAATCCATTGCGGATTTCTCGTAAAGGGGAGGCGGACATGGTGACGCGATTAAAAGACGTCGACGCGGTCACGGTCGGCCTCGGCTGGACCGGCGCGATCATGGCGCGCGAATTGACCAAGGCCGGATTGAATGTCGTTTCGCTCGAACGCGGGCCCGACCGCGTCCCGGGCGAGGATTTCATCTTGCCGACGGTTCGCGACGAGGTGCGTTACGGGCAACGCCTCGAATTGATGATGGACAATTCCATCGACACGGTGACCTTTCGTAATTTCGGCAACGAGCGGGCGCTGCCGATCCGGCGCATCGGCGCGTTTCTGCCGGGCGAGGGCGTCGGCGGCTCCGGCATTCATTGGGGCGCGCTGCATTGGCGCAATCTGCCTTCGGATTTTCGCATCAAGAGCGCCATCACCGAGCGTTATGGCGCCAAGGCGATTCCGGACGACATGACGATCCAGGATTGGCCGGTGAGCTACGACGAAATCGAGCCATTTTACGACAAGTTCGACAAGATCTGCGGCGTGTCGGGACAGGCCGGCAATGTCCGCGGCAAAAAGATCGATGGCGGCAATATTTTCGAAGGTCCGCGCGCCAACCAATATCCCAACGCGCCGATCAAATCGAGCAATGCCGCTTTGATGTATGGTACGGCGGCGAAGAGTCTCGGCTACCATCCGTTCCCGGCACCGGTGGCGATCGCGAGCGCGCCTTACGCCAACGCCGAAGGCGTGACGCTCGGCGCCTGCGAATATTGCGGCTACTGCAACCGCATCGCTTGCGAGACCAATGCCAAGGCGTCGGCCAATTCGACCATCATGCCGGCGTTGCGGCTCGATCCCAAATTCGAGCTGCGGCCGCGCTGTTTCGTCACCAAGCTCAATTACGACAAGGCGGCCAAGCGCGTGGTGAGCGTCACTTACACCGATATGCGCAACGGCGAAGAATACGAGCAGCCGGCCGGCATCGTGGTGCTGTCGTCTTTCGTCTTCGGCAATGTGCAACAACTCCTGCTCGCCGGCATCGGCGAGCCCTACGACCCGGCGACCGGCAACGGCGTGGTCGGGCGCAATTACGCCTACCAGTTCGAGGCCGGCGCCAGCGCCTTTTTTCCGGACAAAGAACTCAATCCCTATTGGGGCTCGGCCGGCATGTCGGTCTGCATCGACGATTTCAACGGCGAGAATTTCGATCACGGCGGCTTGGGCTTTTTCGGTGGCGGTTACATCCAGTGCAACACCGCCGGTGCCCCGCCGATTGCCGGACGCACCGTGCCGCACGGCACGCCGGAATGGGGCTCGGAGTGGAAACGCGCAACAGTCAAGTGGTACCACCACGCCGCGCGCTTCAACACCCAGGGCTCGGTCTATGCCAACCGCGCCAATTACCTGGACCTTGATCCGACCTATAAGGATGCGCTGGGCCGGCCGCTGATGCGGCTGACCTACAATCCGCCCGACAATGAATTCAAAATGTCGGCATTCCTGCTCGCCAAGCTCGAAGGGGTCATCAAGGCGATGAATCCGTCGAGCTACGACCTGCACCCGCGGCCGAAGACCTTTACCGTCGTGCCGTATCAATCGACCCATAATACCGGCGGTACGATGATGGGTGCGGATCCGAAGACCAGCGTGGTCAATCGTTACCTGCAGGCCTGGGACGCCCATAACCTGTTCATCCAGGGCGCCTCGGTGTTCCCGCAGCAGCACGGCTACAATCCGACCGGCACGCTGGGCGCGCTCGCCTATTGGTCGGCCAACGCCATTACGCAAAACTATCTCAAAAATCCCGGGCCGCTGGTTCACGCTTAAAAATTTGTGGGCGTGAGTCACGGAGCGAGGCGCGGGCGTCGATAGGGGAGGAAGATGCGAAACGAGAAAACCGGCTATTGGCCGGGCATCATGCTAGTTGCTGCTGTGGTGTCGGGTCTGCAACTCGCCGCAGCCACCGCGGTGTTGGCGGCCGACGCCGGGCACGGCAAGGCGGTGTTCCAGACTTGCGCGGCTTGCCACAGCGACAAACCGGATGCGATCGGCCCGAGCTTGCGCGGCGTCTATGGGCGCAAATCGGGCGCGGCCGACGGCTTTCGCTACTCGAACGCCATGATGCGGGCTAACCTCACCTGGGACGACGCCAATTTGCGGGACTATCTCAAGGATCCCCAGGCCAAGATCAAAGGCAACCGCATGCCTTTCGGGGGCATCAGCGACCCCAAGGACATCGACGACCTGATCGCCTATCTCAAGGACAATAAATAACGGTCGAACCGGTCAAAAGGCCCTGGCACGACAGCCCATAGAAATGCCGCGGCGGATCGTGTAGAGACGCCCCCGACTTCCTATATCGAGGCTCGAGATTGGGTCGGGGCGGCTTGCCCCATCGATCTGGCCGCAAACGGGTATTGCCGATGCTGACCGTGATTATCGTCATTCATCTCATGCTGGTGCTGGCCATGATCGGCGTGGTGCTGTTGCAGAAGTCCGAAGGCGGCGGACTTGTGAGCGGCGGCTCGAACAGCGGGTTTCTGTCCAGCCGCGGCACGGCGAACGTGCTGTCGCGGACCACGGCCATGCTGGCTGCGGGCTTTTTCGTCACCAGTCTGATGCTGTCCTGGCTGGCGGGTTTTGAGCGCCATCCGGCCGCGATCATCAATACCGGCGGGGCGCCGGGCCAGGAAACACCCGCTGGCGGACCGCCGACGCCGCCGCTCAGTCAGGGTGGCGCGGGTGTGCTGAACCAGCTGCAGAAGGGAATTCCCAATGCGCCGAGCGGGCCGCAGGTGCCGCAGTCGCATTAGGCCTCAGCTCATGGCAACGCGGTGGCTACCGCGTTGCATGAGGATTTCATCGTAACTACATGTAGATGGGCGTGTTTCCCTGGAAATTGCGGATCTTTACCGAGTCCGCGCAGATATTCGTGGCAGATATTCAGGAAAATCGCTCGTCGAATCGAGAAACGGGCGCTAAGCGTTGGGTCCCATGGCGCGGTACATATTCATCACCGGCGGCGTGGTCTCTTCACTTGGCAAGGGTCTGGCTTCGGCGGCGCTCGGTGCGCTGCTGCAAGCGCGCGGCTATAAAGTGCGCCTGCGCAAGCTCGATCCCTATCTCAATGTCGATCCGGGCACCATGTCGCCATACCAGCACGGCGAGGTTTTCGTCACCGACGATGGCGCGGAGACCGATCTCGATCTCGGCCACTACGAGCGTTTTACCGGTCGGCCGGCGACGCGGCAGGACAACATCACCACCGGCCGCATCTACCAGGAGATCCTCACCAAGGAGCGGCGCGGCGACTATCTCGGCGCCACTATCCAGGTCATTCCCCACGTCACCAACGCGATCAAGGATTTCATCCGCGACGGCAACGAGGGTTTTGACTTCGTGCTGTGCGAGATCGGCGGCACGGTGGGCGATATCGAGGGCCTGCCGTATTTCGAGGCGATCCGCCAGCTCGGCAACGACCTGCCGCGTGGTGACGCGATCTACATCCATCTGACCTTGATGCCATATATCCCGAGCGCGGGAGAACTGAAAACCAAGCCGACCCAGCATTCGGTGCGCGAATTGCGCGCCATCGGCATCCAGCCTGATATTCTGCTCTGCCGCACCGAGCGGCCGATACCGGAGAGCGAGCGCAAAAAGCTTGCGCTGTTCTGTAACGTCCGCGAAAGCGCCGTGATCGAGGCGCGCGACGCCGACAATATTTACGCGGTGCCGGAAGCCTATCATGCAGGCGGGCTCGACGGCGAAGTGCTCGCCGCCTTCGGCATCGACAATCCGCCGCCGCCCGATCTTGCCACCTGGCACCTGATCGACGAGCGTATCCGCAATCCGGAAGGCGCCGTGACCATCGCCATCGTCGGCAAATATACCGGCATGAAGGACGCTTATAAGTCGCTGATCGAGGCGCTCTCCCACGGCGGCATCGCCAACAAAGTGAAGGTCAAGCTCGACTGGATCGAAAGCGAAGTGTTCGAGAACGAGGATCCGGCCCCGTTCCTCGAACATGTCGACGGCATCCTGGTGCCGGGCGGGTTCGGCCTGCGCGGCGCCGAGGGCAAAATCCGCGCCGCGCGGTTCGCGCGCGAGCGCCACGTGCCCTATTTCGGCATCTGTTTCGGCATGCAGATGGCGGTGATCGAGGCGGCGCGGCATCTGGCGGGATTGAACGGCGCGGGCTCGACCGAGTTCGGCCCCTGCGCCGAGCCGGTGATCGGCCTCATGACCGAATGGATGAAGGGCAGCCAGCTGGAAAAGCGCCAAGCCAACGGCGATCTGGGCGGCACCATGCGCTTGGGCGCTTATGCGGCGAAGCTTATGCCCGGCTCGCGCGTGGCCGAGATCTACGGCAAGACCGAGATCAGCGAGCGCCACCGCCACCGTTACGAGGTCAACATCAACTACCAGCCCAAGCTGGAAAAGACCGGGATGCGGTTTTCCGGCATGTCGCCCGACGGCGCGCTGCCCGAGATCATCGAATTCGCCGACCATCCCTGGTTCATCGGGGTCCAGTTCCACCCGGAATTGAAGAGCCGGCCCTTCGAGCCCCATCCGCTGTTCACCTCGTTCATAAAGGCTGCGGTGGAGCAGTCGCGCTTGGTCTAGGCGGCTGCTATATAAGGGGCCCATGACCAAGCCGCGCCACGTCCATATCGGCAATATCACCATCGGCAACGATCGGCCCTTGGCCTTGATCGCCGGCCCTTGCGTGCTGGAAAGCCGCGCGCACGCGATGGAGATGAGCCACGCGCTGGTCGAGCTCACGGCCAGGCTCGGCATCGGGCTCATCTACAAGACCTCCTTCGACAAGGCCAACCGCACCTCGTCCAAGAGCGAGCGCGGCCTGGGGATGGAGGCTTGCCTGCCCATCCTCGCCGAAGTGCGCGAGAAATACGGCTGTCCGGTGCTGACCGACGTGCACACGCCCGAGCAATGCGCGCCCGTGGCCGAGGCGGTGGACGTGCTGCAAATCCCCGCCTTCCTCTGCCGCCAGACCGATCTGCTGGTGGCGGCGGCCAAGACCAAGCGGCCCATGAATATAAAAAAGGGCCAGTTCCTGGCGCCCTGGGACATGAAGAACGTGGCCAAGAAAGTGTCCGAGGCCGGAAACGAGAATATTCTGCTGTGCGAGCGCGGCGCGAGCTTCGGCTACAACACGCTGGTTTCCGACATGCGCGCTTTGCCCATCATGGC
>JBEKRD010000028.1:0-46092 GCA_049519075.1 Xanthobacteraceae bacterium
ACAACTGGCTCTGGTCGCCGGTCTGTCGACCCATCATGGCAAGCCTCCACCGCCGAATCCCTCCAGACGACGGAATCACTATTCGCCGAAAATCACGAGCCCTTTTTCAACGGTATCGACCCACAACTGACACCGACCCGACCGAGGAATAAGCTGTTGGGCTTGGGAGGTCAGTTTGAATGATCGGTCTCTCCAAAGGCAATTATGTAGCCCTCAGGGTCTTCAAGATAAAAATCATGTGTTCCCCAGGCCGTGCGATCCAGGGGCTTCAAAATGGTCGCGCCTTTCGTTTTACAGGCGTCATATAGCGCCTCCACTCCGGTGACGCTGGCATAAACGTCTAAATGTTCGTGTTGCCGCCGGTTTGCGCGGTCCTCGACTGATTTTGGCGCGCATTTCAGATGAACTGCAAAGCCGTCGCGTTCTCCAATAGCGTAAAATCCACGCCACCTAGGACCAAATGAGAAACCGAGGACTTCACTGTAAAAGCTAATGGCTCTCTCAAGGTCATCCACCAATAACTGAGGGGCAAAAGACCTTATACGTGCGGCAGTTCCCACCATGGCGCATTGCCTCCAAGGTTAGACGTGTAGCTGCGTCGAATATTATTTATTTCTGCATTTGCGGGCCGCTACGTTATCCCCACTTCCAACGAATGTCCCTCGTTGGCCGAGAGCCGAAGCGCTGGTGGGCAAGCAACTGCGGGTGCGCCTTTCGGAGGCGTATCGGACGTGACTATTCGACGGCTTCGCGGCGGCTCATGACCCGTTGCGGACGTTTCGCGTTACCGACAGAATAGCCTCCCAAATGCTGCCCAAGAATGGGAAGGCGCGGTGAACCAGACGCAGCACAAGCAGCTTTTCGCGACGTGCCAATGCGGCGAGGTGAAGCTTAAGGCGGCAGGGCCACCAATCCTTTCCGTCTCCTGCTATTGCACCAGCTGCCAAGAAGCTGGGCGTCGGTTCGAGCAGGGGGCTTCGGCTCCAGCAGTGCTTGATCCCGATAGTGGAACCGGCTTTGTCCTATTTCGAAAGGACCGAGTGCATTTCGTCATGGGGCAGAAATATCTTGAAGAGCGCCGGCTCAAGCCTGATTCCCCGACCCGACGTGTCCTTGCCACATGTTGCAATTCGGCGATGTTCCTCGAATTCACCAAGGGGCACTGGCTGTCGATTTACCGCAACCGTTTTCCCAATGGTGCGCCGCCACTTGATATGCGGGTCATGACAAAAGAGCGGCGCATCGGCGTCCAGCTGGCCGATGACGCGCCGAATTATACTGGTCGCTCCGGCAAGTTCATGTTGAAACTGATCGCCACCTGGATTGCGATAGGTTTCCGCAGGCCTCAAATCAGCTTGGGTAAGACACACCTCAGGCCGCAATAAGCCGCGGCGGCAATTACACTCTAGACGAAGCTGCGATAAGCCACGGGACTACCCGATCACCTCATCGCTGCGGGGTGCCTTTCAAACGTCCTTTGACCGGCGACTTTTCGACGTATCCTTAAATTCAACCCCGCTAGCCGGATAAAATGGCACAAACCGCGCATCCCCCGGGACCAGAGCCTGTGAAGACCGCCCGCCAGCCTCCAAACGAAGCATGAAAATCTCTGCCAGCATCGTTCCCTCCGTGCCCGTCCAATATGACGGTTCCATGAGAACACACTACCCGCGCCCCCGACCCAGACTGTGATGGGCAGCACAAAAATGCGGGTTATGCTCAAGCTTCCAAGGTGAGATAAATCCGATGGCTCCCATCAAGCTCCTGCTCGCTCCGCTACGCCGCGTCATCTATTTTCCGCTGTTCCAATTGGCGGTCACCGTGATGGTCATTCTGTGGCTGCAGGCCGACAGCGACAACGCCGCCCTGGGCCAGATCTACAACGCGCTCGACCGGCTGGTGGAGTTTACCGTAGAGCGCTGCGCCGCGATTTTCGCGGTGAAGTCGTTTACCAGAGCATGGCTCACCACCGGTTTCTGGATCGGTTATGTCTACCTTGCCGGTCTGTTGATTTTATACTTGGCCAGAGCCGTCATCATGGCCGCGGTCGAATTCGCGGCGCGGCACAACGTCTTCTATCTGCGCGACGCCATCGCGCACGATCGCGGCATCGAAGCCTACCGCGCCTGGCTGCCGCTCGAACGAATCCGGCCGCCGCACATTGCGCAAGAACGATGGGAAGAAACCTTCGCCTGGCCGGCGAACAACCAGCCGCCCTATCCTTCGCTGGCACATCGAGTCCTGCGTGTCGTCGTGACCTATCTGGTTGTCCTCCTGGTCGTCGCCGTCGTGTTGCAAGAGTTCACGCCATTCCCGGTGTTCACCTGGCTCGATCACGCGGCGAGACGCTTGGCGGCTGGCGGGTGAGCCAAGACGCCGGGCACAAGGCCGTCGGGCGGGCGTTGAAAAATCGTCCTCCCCGGATATCGCTTCGCTCATCCGGCTACGCTTGCCGTTAATCGGGTTGGATATGAAAGGTCCGAGGCATGGGCGCAAACCAGGCGTCAAAAATCTTTGCCGCCTCGCCTGTCGCTTCGAGATTGAGCAGCGTCTGATTGACGAATTCGATGAAACTGGCCTCATTCTTCTTCAAGCCGAATCCGGCGGTGCGGGGCAATTCATAGTCATCGACCAGAACGAAAGTTTCTGGTCGCCCGCTTTTCTCCGCAAACCACAAAAGCAGCGTCTTGTCGGCAAGAAAGCCATCGACGCGCCCGTCCATAAGGGCGGCGAAGGCCCCGTTGTAGTCATCGAAAAATGCGATCTCCATCGTCGGAACCGCAGCTTTCAGTTCGGCATCTACGCTCGCCGATTTCACCAACGCGAGTTTGTGACTGGCAAGTTGCGCGATGTGGACGATGCCGCTCGACTTTCGCACCAGCACTTTGTGAGGGGAGTCGAGATAGGCAATGCTGAAGTCGATGTCGTTGGAGCGGCCTTTGGAGCGGGTCATGCCCGCCGCGACGAGATCGACGCGGCCCTGCTGGAGGGCCGGAATGCGGTCGGCGTTGATGATCGTGATCTTCTGAACTGTAACGCCGAGGTTCTTGGCGACGCGGTCGGCAAGGTCGACGTCGTATCCGACGATGCCTAGGCCGGCCTTGCGATAACTGAACGGCGGCGAGCTTTCGGTCACCCCGACGACAAGCCGCCCGCGGGCCTTGATGTCGTCAAGTTGATCTGCGGCGGCTGGCATTGCCAGCACCAGGGCAACGACCATGCCCACCGAAAAGCAAGCCCGATGATTTCGTGCATCCATTCCGTGATCCGTAGTTCGATTTGAGCGCGGTGGCCAAGCCATGGCTCGGGACAGGTACGATCCGCTCGCCGAGAGGCCCGCACGCCGCACCCGGATATCGCTTCACTCTTCCGGGCTACGCTCGCCGGATCACGCGGCGAGAAGGTTGGCCGCTGGGTGGTGAGCCGCCGACCCCGATGTAAGAAGGCGGCGGGTTACGCCAATGGCTAACCCGCCCGACGGGCTAGAGTGATCATACGTGATTCTCAAAGCGCGTTTTTGGAGACGCACCATGCCGTGGTCCGCCAAAATTATCTTGTTGCTCGCTGTTCTGTTGGTGATCCCGTCGGTCGGTGAAATCGCAGCCGTGCTGATTTTGTTTGTGGTATCCATCCCTTTGGGCCTGCTGTATCCTTTGCTCATAAAAATTTGCGGCGCGCTCGGTCTGGGGGAATCGCATATCGCGTCCCTCGCATTGTTTGGAACAATCCCGCTGATCCTCGCGGCGTATTTTGCCAACAAGGCTTTGAGGCAATCAAACCAAGTGCTTAAGGAATACTATGTGAACGCGTCCATTTTGGCGGTGGGAACGCCTGTTATCCTCGGGCTCGCAATCTTTCGGCTGGGAAACCTATTTGTCACCTGGTAAGGCACCGCGGCTGCGGCCATCATGCGCTTTTTTCGTCCGCGCAAAGCGCGCCAGCGACAAAATGCGACGCACTTTGAACTGAGAGCACCCATACCTGCCGCGACAACTTTTCGATGCGGTTTCAGCGCAAGATCAGTCCCTGACTCTGGGCGAAATACCTACCAGGCCAATAGTTAGCCCTCACGAATTGTTCGAGAGGTCGCCGCACACGTAGTGCCCGTTCTTCCAGCCCGAGTGCGGGCATCTCGTGCCAAAGTCATCAGACGCAAATGCTTGCGTCGCCGCAACCATTCCAACCGCGAAGGCGATGCCTGATAAGAACGCTTTCATGGGAGGGTCTCCATCCATTCACCCGGCAGCATGACTTTTGCCGAAACGCGGCCTCAGCACTGTGATGCCGATCACCAAAATTGACTTTTGGCCTCGTCGGGGACCGCCCGAATGGCCGGCTTATGGCCCCAACGGACGCCCCGGCGGTCGCCGGCCGCGGCTGCCCGCGCGCGGGGAGCGGACGTTGCAAGCGTGCCGGATTGCTTGACGACGGCGTGAACTCCGGGGCGCGGGCACCCTGCCCCGCCCGCGCCGCGGCGGCTACGACCTCATGCCGATCGCCCGAGCCAAAGCCGGAGTGGCGAGCAACAAACCGTAAGGGGACGAATCCTACGTGTTATTGCATTCCGAATCTTTGGCTCGGGCCCCCAGTGATCGGGTCGTTCACCGGCGCAATATGCAAGCGCGGCCCGATGCCGTCACCCTAGCTACCCAGAGAGGGAGATCAGATGGCACCGCGCAACACGCCGACCGCCACGGCTTCGACGCGGGTCCGCACGCCCAGGCGTTTCTTCGCCTGCTCGATATGAAAATGCGCGGTCGCCGGCTTGATGCCGACCAGGACCGCGATGTCGGCGTCGGACTTGCCGGCCGCCGCCCATTGCAGGCACTCGATCTCGCGCGGGCTGAGCCGCGCCGGATGCGAGTCGGACATGCCGAAACCTGCCGCGGTGCGGCAGCGTTCCCACACCGCGCGCGCCATCCCCTCCAGAACGGCACAGTCGGCGACGCTGAAATTCAGCTCTTCTCGTGTCGCCATTGTCACCAAGCCCTGCAGGCTGCCCGGGCCGTGGATCGGAACGCCGAACACGTCCTTCCAGCCATAGGCGACACCCGCTTCGTAAAGCTCTTTCTGCTTGGCGCTGAGTTTGAGCTGGGGAACCACGGCAGCGTACCAGAACGGACTGAGGCGCCGGCGCGCTTCGATGGGCAATATGTCATGCTCGAACCAACGATTACGTTCATAGAACTCGAGCCAATCCGAAGGCCAGTCCACGAAGAAAAAGCGCGATTGGCGGTGCCGCCCAATGCCCGCCCAGGCGCCGCAGGCGGCGCAGGCGAAGCCCATGCCCCGCACCGTCGCCAGGAAATCGGCCGCCGCCGTGGCGGCGTCGCTCACCGCGCAACGCTCGACAAATCGCAATCCTTGTTCGGTTGGTGACGACACTCGGCGCCCCTATTGTTCCAATGACGCCGAGTTTTTCTCAGGGCGGAGGATCAATCAATAACAGCAGCGATTACGGAAAATGGCAACCGGCGGCCCCGGCCAACGGGCCAACCTCCATTTCGTTCGCTCTAGAGCCGGCTGAAAAGGCCGAGCAACAATGCGCGCCGCGCCGTCTCGCGCGCCGCGCAGGCGCCGGCCATCGGGATCGCCATCGAGCCGCGGATCTTGTCCGCATAGAAGCCGCAGGTGGTGTCGCGATAGGCGATCCAAGCGCGCTCCATGGCGCGGGCCTTGGCTGCCTGGTCGTCGTCAAGCCTATCGAGCAGGGTCTTATAATTCCGATTGAGCAGATCGTCCCAGATCGCCTGTTCGGCGCGGTAGCAATCGGCCGCGCCGAGATTGGCCGAGCCGGCGGGCGTTTTGGTGCAGGGCGTGGCGACGAGATCGAACAGGCAGCGCCGTTCCGCCTCGCTCACATCGTCCTGGTATTTGGTCGCGCAATCCCCGATCGCCGCGATCTCCTTCGCGGTCGGCTTGCGGCCCAGGTCGGCCTGTGCAGCCGCCACGGCCGGCGTGAATGCGACAACGGCCAAAGCCAAAACCAGGCGGCGCGCGAGCATGCCTTACTTCGTCTTCTCAAAGATCTCGCGGCCGATCAGCATGCGGCGGATCTCGCTGGTGCCGGCGCCGATTTCGTAGAGTTTCGCGTCGCGCAGGAGCCGGCCGGCCGGGTAGTCGTTGATATAGCCGTTACCTCCCAAACATTGGATGGTTTCGAGCGCCATCCAGGTGGCGCGCTCGGCGGCATAGAGAATGGCGCCGGCGGAATCCTCGCGCGTGGTCTCGCCGCGGTCGCAGGCCTTGGCGACGGCATAGACGTAGGCCTTCGCGGCATTGAGCGTGACATACATGTCGGCGAGCTTGGCCTGCATCAGCTGAAAGCGGCCGATCGGCTGGCCGAATTGGGTGCGCTGATGGACGTAAGGGATGACCAGATCGAGGCAGCACTGCATCACGCCGAGCGGTCCGGCCGCCAGCACCGTGCGCTCGTAATCGAGCCCCGACATCAACACATTGACGCCGTTGCCGACGACGCCGAGCACGTTGTCTTTCGGCACTTCGCAATCTTCGAACACGATCTCGGAAGTGTCGGAGCCGCGCATGCCGAGCTTGTCGAGCTTCTTGCCGGTCGAAAAGCCCTTGAAATCTTTCTCGACGATGAAGGCGGTGATGCCGCGCGCGCCCGCGGTGCGGTCGGTCTTGGCATAGACCACAAGCGTGTCGGCGACGGGCCCGTTGGTGATCCACATTTTCGAGCCATTGAGAATGTAACGGTCGCCCTTGCGATCGGCGCGGGTGCGCATCGAGACGACATCAGAACCCGCGCCCGGTTCGGACATCGCCAAGGCGCCGACGTGCTCACCGGAAATCAGCTTCGGCAGATAACGCCGTTTCTGCGCCTCGTCGCCGTTGCGGCTGATTTGGTTCACGCAGAGGTTGGAATGCGCGCCATAGGACAGGCCGATCGCGGCGGAGGCTCGCGAAATCTCCTCCATCGCCACACAATGGGCGAGATAGCCGAGGCCAGCGCCGCCCCATTCCTCCTCGACGGTAATGCCGTGCAGCCCGAGCGCGCCGAGCTGCGGCCACAGCGCGCGCGGAAAACTGTTCGAGCGATCGATCTCATCGGCGAAAGGCGCGATCTTGTCACGCGCGAAGCCGCGCACGGTGTCGCGCAGCATCTCGACGTCGCTGCCGAGGCCGAAATCAAGTCCGGGCAGACTGTTGGAAAGCATCGCGCGCTCCCTCCCATCGCCAAGCGAGGCGCGTGGTTCTACCCTATAGATAACGGCTCGGAGCCTGCCTGTCAGGATGCCGCAGACCCGGATCGGCGCGCCTTGGCGGGCCGCGCCAGGATCTTGGCGATCGCCTCGGCAGGCACCGCCTTGGCGAACAGAAAGCCCTGCATCTCGTCGCAACCGGCGAGCCGCAGCAGCACCCTCTGCTCGTCGGTTTCGACGCCTTCGGCGAGCACCTTCATGCCGAGCGCATGACCGAGCGTGACGATGGCGTGGATGATGGCGCCGGCATTGGCCGTGGTGCCGAGCGAGGCGACAAAGGCGCGGTCGATCTTGAGCCGATCGAACGGAAATTTCTGTAAGTAGCTCAAGCTCGAATAGCCGTTGCCGAAATCGTCGAGCGCGGTGGAGGCGCCGAGCGCGCGCAAGGCTTGCAGCTTCGCCAGAGTTTCCTCCGGATTGTCGATCAGGATGCCTTCGGTGACTTCGAAGACCAGCCGCGAGGCCGGCATGCCGGTTTCGGCCATCACCGCGGCGACCAGAGCGACCAGGCCGGGACTGCGCATCTGCACCGGCGACAGATTGACCGAGGCGAACAGATCCGGCCAGCGCGCGCCGTCGGCGAGCGCTTGGCGCAGCACGAGCTCGCCGAGACTGTTCATCAAGCCGCTCTCCTCGGCGAGCGGGATGAACACCGACGGCGCGATCGGCCCGCGCGTCGGATGGGTCCAGCGCAACAGCGCTTCGACGCCGCGCATACCGCCGCCTTCGGCGGCGACGACCGGCTGATAGTGAACCTCGAACGCCTTGTCGTGGATCGCGGTTTCGAGTTCGCGCAAGATGAAGCGCCGCTCGGCGTGTTCCTGATGGATTTCCGGCACAAAGCGCCGCACCGCGCCGCGGCCGGAGCGTTTGGCGGCGCGCAGCGCCAAGGCGGCGCGGCGCCGCAACTCGTCGCCGGTGGTGCCGTCCTCTGGCGCTTGCGCAAGCCCGATCGTGAGGCTGATCAGCCACTGCTGGTCCAGATAGATCGGCGCCGCCAGCGCCGTGGCGAGCGTGTCGCCAAGCGTGGCCGCCAGCCGCCCGTCGGCGTCCGTCGCGATCACGGCGAAATCGTCATCCGTCAGGCGGCCGAGCAGCGCGCCCGCCGGCAGCGCCGCTGCAAAGCGTTCGGCGATGGTGGCGAACATGGCGTCCCGGCCGGCGCGGCCGAGCGTATCCTCGATCTCGTGAGAATTGTCGATGTCGATCATCGCGAAGGCAACGAGACCGAAGCCGCGCCCGCTCACCGCATCATCGAGCCGCTTGAGCATGACGCGCCGATTGGCGAGCCCGGTGACCGGATCTTGCGTCGTCAGTCTGCCTACGGTCGCGGTGCTGCGCTCAAGCGTGGCGGCAAGGCGCCGCGTCGCACGCAGCGCCAAAATGGCGCACAGCGCCAATATCAGGCCCGCGGCCAAGGCCGTGCCCCACAGTTCTTCCATGGCGTAACCGAGCGAACGGTCGGGCAGCCAGCTGAACCAGCCGACGATGCGGCCCTGCGCATCGATGGTCGATTGCGTCTCGCGGCCGCTGGCGGCGGCAAGGTCGGCGTCGAAGCGCAGATCGGCAAGGCCCGCGCGACGCTCGATCAAAGCAAGTTCCCCTGGCGCGAAATGACCGGTGTCGCCGAACACGGCGCGCAGCTCGCCGAGCGCCGTCTGCAGCGCCGCGTGCTGTCCGCTGACGATCCGGCTGTCACTGCGCTCAACCACGCTCAGGCCGATCGCAGCGCAAGTGACGACGACGCCGGCGAGAACCAACAGTGCGATGGCGCTCCCGCGCGCCAGGCTGCGGCCCGGCATCGTTCCGGACATGGCTCCGGGCAAGGTCGCGGCGCTCACGCCGCCGGATCGCCGCCGTGCCCATCCGTACCGGGCTGCCGCAGCGGCTTTCATTCCCACGCCCCTTCACAACCAGCGAAGGTGAAAACCTAGCCGGACGTGATTAACGACAAGGAAAGGCGACACTTGAGTTATCAACAATCGGCGGGCATCAAACGTTCGTTCATCTGCCGTTAACCATGGGAAGCCGTAATATTTTCTCAGGGTTGGCGACACCCGATGGCGCTACGCCAAAGGGCCCGGGGTGCATAAGGGTCGGGGATGCGACAGGTTACAGCAGGTCTATTGGCGGCCACGCTCGCGGCGTCGCTCGCGGCGGTTTCGGCGCGCGCCCAGGACGGCGCCAAAGACGTCGGCACAGACGGCATCCAACAAAGCGTCCAGGACAGCGCCAAAGCGAGCGTCCCGGCCTGTCCCGGCAATCCCGACGCCATCGGCACCAGCCGCGTCATCGCCATCGACCCCGCCGACACCAAGCGGCTCGGCCGCATGCAATATCCGGACTCGCTGCCGCTTGCCGATAAGGAAGTCGTGCTCACCTTCGATGACGGCCCGCTGCCGCCCTACTCCAACAAGATCCTCGATATTCTGGCTTCCGAATGCGTCAAGGTGACCTATTTCCTGGTTGGCAGCATGGCGCGCGCCTACCCGGCGACCGTGCGCCGGATGTACGAAGAAGGCCACACCATCGGCACCCACAGCGAGAACCACCCCACCCGCTTCGGCAATTTGCCGATCGAGCGGATGCGTCAGGAGATCGACGGCGGCATCGCCGACGTCAGCGCAGCGCTCGGCGATTCCAAATATCTCGCGCCGTTCTTCCGCATCCCGGGGCTGGCGCGCTCGGAGACCGCGGAGAGCGAACTCGAGGCACGTTCGCTGATCGTGTTCTCATCCGACACGGTCGCCGATGATTGGCACCACCGCATCAAGCCGGACCAGATCATCGCGCTGGCGCTGCGTCGCCTGGAGGCCCGCGGCAAAGGCATTTTGCTACTGCACGATATTCACCCGACCACGGCGGCGGCGCTGCCCGGCCTGTTGAAGGCGCTGAAGGACAACGGCTTCCACATCGTCCAGGTGGTGCCGTCGGCGTCCTATGTGATCGCGATGGCGAATAAGCCACAGACGCGGATTTTGGCGTCGGCGACGCCTGAGCAATTCAAGATCGGCGGCGGCATTGACGGCGGCGCCGCGCAGCCGGCTTGGCCGAAATCGATCGCCGATCTCGCCCCCGACGCGATCACGCTGCCGGCGCCGGACGCTTCGGCCTTCGAGCCCGATACCGACATGGCCGAGGACAGCAGTGACGTCCAATGGCCGGCGCAACCGAAAGCGGCGACGGTTTCGGTCGCCGCGCCAATGCCTGAACCGAGGGGCAAGACGAACGCTGCTGCGATCGGACACGACCGGCTGCGCGTCGGCCGCCTGCATAGCCATCAACACCAGCGCACGCGCGCTGACGCCGACGAGGACACGCCAGGCGTCGTGTCGCGGATAAAATCCTTCGCCGCGGCGTTCTCGTCCGCTTCGCCCGCGCATTGACGCGGCAGCCGTCTGCCGGAGTTGAAGGATTACGACGGCGCGCGGGAGACCCGAAATCTCAGTTCATCCAGAACCGGTAATTCAGTCCGGCGCGAATGACGTCATCTTTTACATTGAACGAGATCGGCCCGCCGCCGCATTGCCCATTGCAGCTAAAGCCGTTGAGGTCGACGTGCAGGTATTCAACTTTGCCCCGCAAAGGACCCCAGAGGACGAATTCGACGCCGCCACCCGCGGTCCAGCCGAGATTGGTTTCCGCTTGCGTGCCGAGCGGCGCGCCGACGATGTTGGCCTTCATGCCGCCGATCGCCGCGCCGCCTGTGATGTAAGGCATGATGCCATCGAACGCATAGCCGAAGCGCAACCGCGCAGTACCGAGCCAGGGAACCTTTATCTCGCAGCCGGGTGCGCAGGATGCCGGCGCCACCGTCCCCTTGATGCCGGACCAGTCGAGGTCGGCTTCCACGCCCAGCACATAGGGCTCGCCGGTCTGCAGATTGTAGCCGGCGGTGCCGCCGGCGAGCGCGCCGGAGAGATTTGACCTGCCGCTGGTGAGATCCGGCACAGAACTCCACTGCGTGTTGCCGAATGTAGCGCCGCCGTTGATGCCGAGATAGAACCCGGTCCAGTCATAGACCTTGACCACGGGGAAAGCCGGCGGCGGCGAGAACGGCCCCGGGCTGACGGTCGCGGGGAACGCCGGCGGCGGCGCAAACGGTCCCGGCGTAACGATGGGCTCAACATCGGCCGCAAAGGCCGCGCTCGCGGCGGCGAGGAACGTGAGGCCCGCCATCAACACTGCCTTCATCGGAATACTCCGCCGAAGAAGCCGTCGTGCTTTTCGACCAGCGTGGCCGACTGATCGATACCGACGTCGAGAACCTTTTCCGTCGGCGGCACCACGCGGTTCCACCAGCCGCCGCCGAGCGCCTGAAACAGCGCCGCCGTGTCGGACAGTCGCGCGGCTTGTGCCTGCACGACTTGGATGACCGCCTGGAGATAGGTCTGCTGGGCATTGAGCAGCAGCAGCACGTTGGCGTTGCCGGTCTCCATCTGCTGGCGCGCCAGATCGAAACTGATCTTGGCGGCGCGCTCGAAATCGCGCGCCGCTTTGAGCGCATCGGCATCGTTCTGCAGCCCGTGCAGCGAGTCGGTGACGTTTTGCACGGCGTCGACCACCGTGCCCTTGTAGGTCCACGCCGCAGCGTCATACGTGGCTTGCGCGCCGCGCAGCGTATGCAGCAGCGAGCCGCCATCAAATATCGTCTGCGTGGCATTGCCGGCGAGCGTCCAGGCCGCGTTGGTCGGCGAGATCAGAGCGATGATCGTCGAATTTACATAGCCGCCATTGGCGCTGATGGTGAAGTTCGGCAGCATGTTGGCGGTGGCGACGCCGATCTGCGCGCTGGCCGCGTGCAATTGTTCCTGCGCCGCGCGCACGTCGGGACGTTGCTCGATCAGCTGCGACGGCAGGCTCACCGGCAGTTCAGTCGGCAGTTGGAAATCCGCGAGCTTGAACGTCCGGCGCGGGCCTTGGCTGGCGTAAACGCCGGCAAGAGCCGCCAACAAGTCGCGTTGCTGCGCCAGCGCCTTGGCCAGCGGCGGCAGCGTCGCCTTGACCTGCGCCAGGGCGGCTTCCTGCGCGGCCACATCGCTGCGATTTTCGTAGCCTGCATTGAGCTGACGACGCAACACATCGAGCATTTTCGTGTTGATGGTAATGAGTTCGTTGGTGGCGTCGATCTGTCCCTGCAGCGATGCCTCAGTGATGGCCGCAACCGCCACGTTCGCTGCGAGCGTGAGGTAGGCTGCCTCGACCTGGAAGCGCTGCGTGTCCGCGAGCGCCTGAAGCGACTCCACCGTGCGCCGATTGAGTCCCCAGATGTCGAACGTGTACGCCACCGTCGCTTGCGCCGTATAAAGATTGTAGGGATTGACGCTCGAATTCAGGAACGGCGTAACCGCGGATGGGGTCTGGGTCCGCGTCGGATTGAAGTTGGCGTCGACCTGCGGGAAGAACTTACCCTGCTGGGCGTAGACGGCTTCCTTGTTGGCACGCAGCGTCGCGATCGCCGACTGCAGGTTGGGATTGTTCTTCAACGACTGCTCGATCAGCGCGTTGAGCGCGGGCGACTTGAACAGCGCCCACCATTCCTGCGGAATATCGCGGCCGGCGATGAAGCGCTGGCTTCGGCCGTTCGGCGCATCGGTCGAAGAGGTCCGATTTGCCAGCGGCTCGGTAGTGTAGCGGGTGATTTCGGGCGCGGCGGGGTGAATAAAGTCCGGCCCAACCGCGCAGCTTGCCAATAGAGTCGCAGCCGCGAAAACAGTGGCGCCTACAGAACACAACCTAACCGTGTAATCGGACATATTGAACAAAGATAATTCGCGCCACTGAAGCGGGAGCACGCAGTATGCGCCGTCGCCACAAGCCTTATTATTTCTGAAATGTCGGGACTTGTCTGTTGTCGCCCGGTCACACTGACATTTATTCTGTATAGGTTTTTTCGCTTAGGCCGGAATGGCGCATGGTGCTGCCTAAAGTAAAGGCAGGATCGTGCATGGGAATCGGGCGAGTGGCGAAGTAAAATAATTATTCAATATCCCAAGCTGGCGTATCGCGGTGCCAACAATATCAAGTTCATATACTCGTTGAATCGGTTTGCACGTCGTGATTAATGTGAATCCATGCTGAGGCCGAGCGAATTTCTTGTGATAACGCGGTCGCTGTGATTAATCACAGGCGACCACCTGCGTCAGGTTGTGATAATCCGGATTGCTGTGATTAATAACAGGCTGCCGCGTAAGCTATGTAACGGCTATGCGGCCGCGACCTCTGCAACTCGGGACGCGACCAATCGATGAATCTCCGCATAGCAAGCACCCGGGTGAGAACGGCGGTCATCGGCGCCGTCATTGTCGCCGCGGTCGTTGCTTATTGGGCTTGGCATTCCGGCAACGATTCGACCGCGAACGTCGGCGGCGCTACGCCTGCCCACGCCGCGCTGTCCGATGCACCGAGCACCCCGCCTGCCGATCCTGACAGCGTCGACCTCTCGGAATCCCAACTCGCTTCGGTCAAGGTCGAGCCCGTCGCCGAGCGCGAATTCCCGATTGAGAAGGAAGCCGTCGGCAGCATCGATTTCAACGAAGATATGTCGGTGCAGGTTTTCACGCCCTATCAGGGGCGGATCATCGCGCTATTCGCCGAGATCGGCGATGACGTCAAGAAAGGTCAGACGCTATTCACGATCGACAGTCCCGATCTGCTGCAGGCCGAGTCGACCTTGATCGCCGCGGCAGGCGTTCTTGAGTTTACCACGCGCAATCTGGAGCGGCTTCGCGACCTTTATACCACGCGGGCGGTTTCGCAGCACGATCTCGAACAATCGGTCTCCGACCAGCAGACCGCCGAAGGCAATCTGCGGGCGGCGCGCGACGCGGTTCGTATCTTTGGCAAGAGCGACGGCGATATCGACCACATCGTCGCGCAACGCATGGCCGACCCGACGCTCGTCGTGCCGAGCCCGATTGACGGCCGGATCACGGCCCGCAGCGCGGCGCCTGGATTGTTCGTACAGCCGGGTAACGCACCGGCTCCCTACAGCGTCGCCGACGTCAACACGATGTGGATGCTGGCCAATGTAGCCGAGATCGACAGTCCGGCCTTCCGGGTAGGCCAGCAGGTCCAGGTCAGGATCGCGGCCTTTCCCGGCCGCGTCTTCGACGGGACGGTGACCACCATCGGCGCCACCGTCGATCCCAATACCCGCCGCGTTCTGGTCCGCTCCGAGGTCAAAGATCCGCAGCATGAACTGCGCTCGGGCATGTTCGCGAATTTTGTAATTCGAGTCGGCGCACCGGACCGCTCGCCCGGAATTCCGATCGACGGCGTGGTGCGCGAAGGCGACGGCACGATGACGATATGGGTCACCGCGGACCGCCGGAAATTCATCAAGCGGACGGTCAAGATCGGGCAACAACGCGAAGGCTACAGACAGATTCTTGAAGGCGTGCAAGTCGGCGAGTTGGTGGCCACGGAAGGCGCGATTTTCCTCAGCAATGCGCTCTCTACGGCCGCCCAATGAGGCCCGATCTCTCGGGCCTAGGCCCATGGCATCTGAGTGAAAGATAAACCGTGCTCAAGGGGCTTCTCACTTTCGGATTGACGCGCCGGCCCCTCGTCTTGCTGGGCTTGCTGGTGTTCGTGGGCGCCGGCCTGTTCGCTTTTTCCAAGCTCAACATCGAGGCCTATCCGAATCCGGCCCCGGTAATTTTGGAAATCACGGCGCAGTCGCCCGGCCAGTCGGCCGAGGAGATGGAGCGCTACTTCACCATCCCGATGGAGGTTGCCCTGGCGCCGACGCCCGGGGTCGACGTCATTCGCTCGACCTCGTTCTACGGGCTCTCCTTCATTCGCGTGACATTCTACTATGGCGTCGATTTTTATTTCGCGCTCACGCAGGCTGCGATCAATCTGCAGCAGAACGCCAGTCTGCCCAATAATGTCACGCCGCAAATCCAGGGCGGCAGTCTGGTCGGCGAAATCTACCGCTATCAGGTGGTCGGCCCGCCGCATTTCGGTCTGACCAATCTGCGGACCCTTCAGGACTGGGTATTGACGCGTCGTCTTCTGACCGTTCCCGGAGTCGTGCAGGTGAATACCTGGGGCGGCACGACCAAGGAATATGACGTCGAGATCGATCTGCATAAACTCGACGCCTACAGCGTTACGCTGCCCCAGGTGATCAGCGCGCTCGGCAACGCCAACGTCAATGTCGGAGGCCGCACTATCAATGTGGGGCAGCAATCCGTGAATGTCCGCGGGGTCGGCCTGATGGACTCAGGCGGCACCACGGATCTGACGCAAGGCTACAAGGTCGAGGACATCGAGAACGTCCAGCTTTCGCAGTCGAACGGCGTGCCGGTTCTGGTAAAAGACGTCGCCAAGGTCACCGTCGGTTACGTGCCGCGGCTCGGCAAAGCCGGCCGCGATCATGAGACGGACGTGGTCGCGGCGATCGTCATCATGAATCGCACGCTGCACACCAATGACGTGGTCGCGCGCGTGCGGTCGGAGATCCAGAAGATCAACGCCGACGGCAGCCTGCCCCCCGGCGTGAAACTGGTGCCATTCTATGACCGCACCACGCTGGTCGGCGTCACCACGCACACGGTGCTGCACAATCTCGCCTATGGCTGCCTGCTGATTTTCCTCATCCAGTGGATTTTTCTCGGCGACTTGCGCAGCGCGATCATCGTCGGCGTCAACATCCCGTTTGCCTTGTTCTTCAGCATCATCATCCTGGTGATACGCGGCGAGGATGCCAATCTTCTGTCCGTCGGCGCCGTCGATTTCGGCATCATCGTCGATGCCGCCGTGATCCTCGTTGAAAATATCTACCGGAATTTCCAGGCCCACCCGGAAGCGAGACAGGCGCTGATTCAGCAATTGGCGGAGGAAAGATGGGGCGCCGATCCGACGCGCGGCAGGGATGCGTCGGACCCCCGCGCGTGGAACGACCGGCTGCGACTGCTGCTGGCCAGCGGCCTGCAGGTCGATAAGGCGATATTCTTCTCCACCGCGATCATCGTGGCGGCCTTCATCCCATTGTTCACCATGCAGGGAGTCGAAGGCCAGATATTCGGGCCGATGGCGCGGACTTACGCCTATGCGCTGGTCGGAGCGCTGATCGCGACGTTCACGGTGACGCCATGCCTGGCATCGCTGTTGCTGCCGGAGGAGATCAGGGAAGTCGAGACCATCGTGGTGCGTGGGTTGCGTTCGGTCTACACGCCGGTGCTGCGTTGGTCGCTCGCCAACCGGCGGATCACCATCGCGATCGGGCTGGTCTTCCTGCTGATCAGCGGCTTTCTCGGCTCGCGGCTCGGCAGCGAATTCCTGCCGACACTGGAAGAAGGCAATCTGTGGATTCGCGCCTCGCTGCCGCCGACGATCTCGCTCGAGGCCGGCATGCCGATCGTCAACAGAATGCGCGAGATCCTCCTGAGCCACCCGGAAGTCGTTACGGTGGCCTCCCAGCATGGTCGTCCGGATGACGGCAGCGATGCGGCGGGATTCTACAATGCCGAGTTCTTCGTGCCGCTCAAACCGTTCGACGAATGGCCCGCCGGCATGGACAAGGCGAAACTGATCAACGAGCTGCAGGCCGAATTCGAAAAGGAATTCGTCGGCATCGATATGAACTTCTCGCAATACATCCAGGACAATGTCGAGGAAGGGCTGTCTGGCGTCAAAGGCGCCAATTCAGCCAAGGTCATCGGCCCCGACCTCGCGACGCTGGAAAAAATCGCCAAAGCAGCCATGCGTGAAATGGCGCAAGTGCAGGGTATCACCGATCTCGGCGCGTTTTGGGTGCTCGGCCAGCCCAATCTGAACATCAGGATCGACCGCAAAAAGGCCGCGCGCTACGGCCTGGCGATCAATGACATCAATAGCGTCGTTCAAGCGGCAATGGGCGGAACCGTGGCGACCACGCTCCTGGAAGCCGACCGCCAGTTCGGCGTGGTGGTGCGGCTCGCGCCCGAATATCGCGGCAGCGTCGACGCCGTCCGTAATATCAAAGTCGGCTATCAGACCGCGGCCGGCACCAACGCTTACATTCCTTTGACCGAGCTTGCCGATATTTCCATCGATTCCGGAGCGTCCTACATCTATCATGAGCGCAATCAGCGTTTCATGCCGATCAAGTTCAGCGTGCGCGGCCGCGACCTCGCCGGTGCGGTGGCGGAAGCGCAAGAACGCATCGCCAAGAACGTGCAACTGCCGAGCGGCTATCGTATCGAATGGGCCGGCGAATTCGAGTGGTTGCAGGCCGCCAAGGAACGGCTTTTAATCATCATGCCGATCACTTTTGCCTTTATTCTCATCCTGCTCTATGGGCTGTTCAATTCGTGGCGCGACAGCTTCCTGGCGCTGCTCGGACTTCCTTTTGCGGTGTGCGGCGGCATTTTGGGGCTGTACGTCGCTGGACTAGATTTCAGTATCTCGGCCGCGATCGGTTTCATCTCGCTGTTCGGCGTGTCGGTGATGAGCGGCATCCTCATCATTAACGGCTTTTATCGCGTGGCCGCGAGCGGCATGGAACCGCTTGAGGCGATGTTCCACGCCGTCCAGGAACAGATGCGGCCGATCCTGATGATGTGCCTGTCGGCTTGTATCGGCTTGCTGCCGGCGGCGATCTCGACCGGTATCGGCAGCCAGGTGCAACGGCCGCTCGCCACCGTGATTGTTGGCGGCATGCTGATCGGGCCGATCATGCTGCTCGTGGTCGTACCGGCGCTCCAGTCGCTATTCCTCAAAGAGGTAATTCCTGCTACGCCTGAACCTCAACCCGGCGCTGCGGAGGTATTCGATTAATGCCCGCGTCAGCAACGGTAATGCGTTGGATGACGAAGGAGAGTGGCCTGAAGATCGGTCTTTACATTCTGGCGGTCGCGCTCGTTGGCGCGGCGACGATGCGAGCCGGCCTTGCCGAAGAGGCCCATTCGAGCACGCATGCCGCCGGCCAGTCCCACCATCGGAGCGGTACGGCGGACAGAGTGCACCCGATCGCCAAGTTCGGCGTTCCTGGAAGGCAGCATGCCCGTCGGTTGCCGGACCAGGCCGCGCCCAAATTTGTCAGGCGCAATGCGATCGGCATGCCCCTGGTTGAGCACGACATGAGCGTCGGACATGCCGAAGAGGGTCACGTATCGCCGCGCAACTTTTCCGTCCCCGCAGCTTCAGCCGGCCCGGCAATCAAGTCCGGCAATTTGGCAAATACCGAAGGCGAGGTTGGGCGACCGACGATTCAGCATCCGATTGAGAACCGCCTCGTTATTTCCGCCCCGCAGCACCAAGGCAAAATCGACGGCAGCCGCCTGATCCGCCCGGCATCGGCTCCATCGGGCTTAGGCGGGCCGACAAAAGTGGTTGCGGGCATCAACGGAACCAATATTCGGCTCAAGCACCCTTATTAAGCGAACCTTTTTGAAATTCCAGATCATGGTTTGATGAGACCGCCAGCCGCGGCTTTGATCACGGCTTCGGTCCGCGTCGCCGCTCGCAGTTTTGTCCGAGCGTTGTCAAAGTGAAAATCGATCGTGCGCTTGGACAGACGGAGCTTGCGCGCAATGTCGACGGACTTCTTACCGCGGGCCGCCCAGGTCAGGACTTCGATCTCGCGGGGGTTCAGATTCGCGTGCTTCTCTTGTCGCGGCGCCAGCTTGGTGCGGGCGACACCGGCGAGTCGGGCATCGAGAATGAAAACCAGCCGCTCGAAATCGATTGGTTTGGTGACGAAGTCGTCGGCTCCGAGTAGGCGTCCCCGGAGTTCGTCGCCGCGGTCGGCTAAGGCAGTCAGAAATACGAAGGGTATCTGTCCGAGTCGTGGCGCGAGTTCGTTCAAACGCTCCAGGACTTCAAAACCCGTCATGCCCGGCATGCTGATATCGCATAGGACCAAGTCCGGCGTGGCCTGCATGACGGCGAGCAGGGCCTCTTGACCGCCATGGACGACCGAGACGTCGAAGCCGCGATCCGCCAATTCCTCGGCGATCAGCGCCGCTGTCTCGCGGTCATCTTCGACGCAGAGAACCCGTCTGCCGGCCTGTGCCATACGGTCCCTGTCCAGGAGCGGCTGGCATTGCCGCGCGTTTCGAGTCACCATCATGAGCCGAAAGTAGACAATTGGTACTGGCGATAAACTGTGAATAATCGCAGCGCGCGCCGTGACTAATCACAGTAGACCGCGCGTGTTCGGAAGTGGAAATCTCGCCGCAATCTCCACGAGTCTGGACACGATCCATCGATGTTTCCCCGCATAACCTGGAGCCTGGCGAGAACGGCTGTCATTGGCGCCATTGTTGCTGCGGCGGTCGTTACTTATTGGATTTGGCGCTCCGGCGATGACTCGACCGCGCAGCTCGCCGCGACCACGACCGCCCACGCCGCGGTGACAGCCGCACCGACCGCGGCTGCCGATCCGGACAGCGTAGACCTCTCGGAATCCCAGATCACGGCGGTCAAGGTCGCAACGGTGGAAGAACGCGATTTTCCGATCGAGAAAGAGGCGGTCGGCAGCATCGACTTCAATGAGGACATGTCGGTGCAGGTGTTCACGCCCTATCAGGGGCGGATCATCGCGCTATTCGCCTCGATCGGGGACGACGTGAAGAAGGGCCAGACCCTGTTCACCATCGATAGCCCCGATCTGCTCAACGCGGAATCGACCTTGATCGCGGCGGCGGGCGTCCTGGAATTGACCTCGAAAAATCTCGACCGGCTCCGCGAGCTCTACACCACGCGGGCAGTTTCCCAGCACGATCTCGAACAGGCGACCTCCGATCAGCAGACGGCCGAAGGCAATCTGCGGGCGGCGCGCGACGCGGTGCGCATCTTCGGCAAGAGCGACACCGACATAGACCGCATCGTCGCCGATCGCATCGCCGACCCGACGCTCGTCGTGCCGAGCCCGATCGACGGCCGAATCACGGCGCGGAGCGCCGCGCCGGGCCTGTTCGTGCAACCGGCAAATCCGCCCGCGCCTTATTCGGTCGCCGACATCGACACCATGTGGATGCTGGCGAATGTGCCGGAGAACGACAGTCCTGCCTTCCACCTCGGCCAACCGGTGCGGGTCAGACTCAGTGCATTTCCCGATCGCATGTTCGACGGCAAGATCACCACGATTGGTGCAATCGTCGACCCGAACACCCGTCGTGTCCTGGTCCGCTCCGAGATCAACGATCCACAGCACGAGCTGCGCTCGGGCATGTTTGGGAACTTCGTGATCGACGTCGGCGCTCCGGTGCGCTCGCTCGCGGTTCCGCTTAACGGCGTGGTGCGAGAGGGCGACGGCACCATGACGGTCTGGACCACCGCCGACCGCCGCCGGTTCACCAAGCAGACGGTCAAGATCGGCGAACAACGCGACGGCTACCGGCAAATCGTCGACGGCCTGCAGCCGGGTACGCTGGTGGCCACCGACGGCGCGGTGTTCTTAAGCAATATGCTGGCGATCGCGGCGAGCCAATGATGCAGCCGGATGTCCGCAGCAGCCGAATGCGAGCCAAGCCATGCTGAAGGGCCTCGTTGCGTTCGGACTCATTCGACGCCCCATCGTGCTTTTGGGATTGGCCGTCTTTGTCGCCGCCGGGCTGATCGCTTTCACTCGGCTCAATATCGAGGCCTATCCCAATCCCGCGCCTGTCATTCTTGAAATCACCGCGCAGGCCGCCGGCCTCTCGGCCGAAGAGATGGAGCGCTATTACACCATCCCGATGGAGATCGGTCTCTTCCCCACTCCCGGGATCGACAATATCCGCTCCACCTCGTTCTATGGTTTGAGCTTCGTCCGCGTCACCTTCAGGTACGGCGTCGATTATTTTTTCGCCTACACCCAGGCGGCGCTAAGCCTGACGCAGAACGTCACGCTGCCGGGCAACCAGGTGCCGAGCATCTCGCAATCGAGCCTGGTCGGTGAGATCTACCGCTACCAGGTGGTTGGCCCACCGCATTTCGGGCTGACCAATCTACGCACCGTGCAAGACTGGATCGCGGCGCGCGGGTTGTTCACCGTGACCAACGGCGTGGTGCAGGTGAACTCGTGGGGCGGCACAACCAAGCAGTACAATGTCGACGTCGATCTGCATAAGCTCGACGCGTACAACGTCACGATACCGCAGATCATCGGCGCGCTCGGCAATGCCAACGTCAATGTCGGCGGCCGCGAGATCACGGTCGGCCAGCAGTCGGTGAATATCCGCGGCATCGGGCTGTTCGACAGCGGTGGCAATGAGGATTTGACGCAAGGCTATCACGTCAACGACATCGAAAACGTGGTGCTCGGCCAGTTCAATGGCGTTCCGGTTCAGGTCAAGGACGTCGCCAAGGTTTCGGTCGGCTACGTGCCGCGGCTCGGCATTGCCGGCATCGACCACGACAGCGACGCGGCGCTGTCAATTGTCGTGATGGGCCGAAACTTTCATACTAACGACGTCATACCGCGCGTCAAAGCCGAGATCGAGAAGCTGAACACCGACGGCGAACTGCCGCCGGGGGTCAAACTGGTGCCCTATTACGACCGCTCGACGCTGGTCGGGGTCACCACCCATACGGTGCTGCACAATCTGATTTTCGGATGCCTCCTGGTCTTCATCATCCAATGGATGTTCCTCGGCAATTTGCGCAGCGCCATTATCGTCGGCGTCAACATCCCATTTGCGTTGTTCTTCGCCGTCATCATCATGGTTATGCTGGGAGAGGACGCCAATCTGCTTTCGGTCGGCGCCGTCGACTTCGGCATTATCGTCGATTCGGCGGTGATCCTGATCGAGAACGTATTCAGGAACTTTCAGCACCCCGGCGATCGCCAAAGCCTGCTGCAGCAACTCGCGGAAGGCCGTTTTGGCGAAGACCCGACGCGCGTTGCCGGCACCACGAGCGGCCCGATGTGGACCGATCGGTTACGGCTCATTCTCGGCAGCGCGCTGCAGATCGACATGGCGATTCTGTTCTCCGCCATCATCACGGTGGCGGCGTTCGTGCCGTTGTTCACCATGCAAGGCGTCGAAGGCCAGATTTTCAGTCCGATGGCGCGAACTTATGGGCTGGCTTTGTTTGGCGCGTTGCTCTCGACATTCACCATCACGCCGGTGCTGGCCTCCGTTCTTCTTCCCGAGCACGTCGAGGAATCTGAGACCATCGTGGTGCGTGCACTGCGGGGCATTTACATTCCAATTCTGAGCTGGTCGCTGGTTCATCGCAAGGTCATGGTGGTGGCGGCCGCTGTCTTTATGGCCATCGTCGTTCTGCTGGGGTCGCGGCTTGGCAGTGAGTTCTTGCCGGCGCTCGAAGAAGGCAACCTGTGGATCCGCGCGGCTTTGCCGCCGACCATGGGACTGGAGGCGAGCGAACCGGCAGCCGCAAAAATGCGTGAGATATTGCTGCGTCATCCCGAAGTGCTCCATGCGGTTTCCCAGCACGGCAGGCCCGACAACGGCACCGACGCTTCACCCTTCTCCAATGTCGAGCTGTTCGTTCCATTGAAGCCGTTCGATGAGTGGCCCAGAGGCTACCTCAAGGACGATCTGATCAACGATCTGCAGAAGGAGTTCAACGACGAGCTGCCGGGCGTGGTCTTCAATTTTTCGCAGTACATACAAGACAACGTCGAAGAGGCGCTTTCGGGCGTCAAAGGCGCCAATTCGGTCAAGATCCTCGGTCATGATCAGAACATTCTGGAAAGCCTAGCGACGCAGGTCGAGCACCAGATGACTCTGGTGCGGGGCATTGCCGATCTCGGCATTTTCCACGTCCAGGGCCAGCCCAACCTGAACGTCAAAGTGAATCGCGAAAAAGCGGCGCGCTACGGCCTCAATACCGGCGACGTCACCACCGTCATTCAGGCGGCGCTTGGTGGCGCGGTCGCGACCACGCTATTGGAGGGCGACCGTTCCTGGAACGTGCAGGTTCGGCTGCCGCCGGAATATCGCGCGAGCCTCGAGGCGGTTGGCAGCATCAAGGTCGGCTATACCAACGCGGCCGGCACCAATTCGTATATTCCGCTGCGCGAACTTGCCGACATCTCGCTCGATACCGGGGCCTCCTATATCTATCACGAGTCCAGAGAGCGCTACATTCCGATCAAGTTCAGTGTGCGCGACCGCGATCTCGCCGGCGCCGTGGCCGAAGCGCAGGATCGCATTGCCAAAAACGTGACGCTGCCTGTGGGTTATCGCATCACCTGGGCCGGCGAGTTCGAAGACCTGCAGAATGCACAGGCGCGGCTTGCGGTGATCGTCCCCATCAGCCTGCTGATGATTGTCGTGCTGCTCTACGGCCTGTTCAATTCGCTGCGCGATAGCTTGCTGGTGTTGACCGGAATTCCCTTCGCGGTCGGCGGCGGCATTATCGCGCTGTATTTCTCGGGTCTGCATTTCAGTATCTCCGCGGCCGTCGGATTCATTTCCTTGTTCGGCGTCTCGGTCATGAACGGGATCTTGATCATGACCTATTACAACGAAGTCAAATTGGCCGGCGCCACTACGATGGAGGCCATGTTCCATGCCGCCTCGCAGCGGATGCGGCCGATGCTGATGACGGCTTTGTCGGCCTGTATCGGCTTGCTGCCCGCAGCCGTCTCCACCGGCATCGGCAGTCAGGTGCAACGGCCGCTGGCCACCGTCGTGGTCGGCGGCATGTTCATCGGACCGATCGTGCTGCTGATTGTCGTACCGGCGTTGCAGACGCTGATTCTCGAACGCGCCGATCGCGCCACGCCTGCCGGCGAGCCCGATGCGCCGCCGCAGCCGGCTGAATGAAAGGCAGCGCCGACCATGCGGAGAACTCTGAGGATCGGTTGTTGCGCTTTGACAGTCGTCCTGTTCGGCATGTTGGCGACGCACGCAAGCTTCGCCAAAAGCGCGGCGCACCACGCCAAAAGCTTTAGTCAGCCCCCGGGCCACGATAGCTCGCGATCTGCCTCCAGCCAGCAGAGCACGCCGGCGGCCGATCACGACAATGCCGGCACGTCAAATAACGCCGGGATGAATGAGCGGGGCGGCAAGCAAAGCAATAAAATCGAGGGCAACGCCCGACCGAACGGCGGCGGCGTCAAGGTGCCGTCGAACGAAGGCACGACCGGGCACAATTCAGGTTCTGTCGAAAGCCGAACGCGAGACGAAAACGCGATCGATACGCGCACAATCGCACCGTCGCGAAACCTGAACAATAGCCGGACCAAGGCTCGTGAGCACAAGGACGAGAAGAAATCTGTTGCCGCGCACAGCTTTGTGCCGCGCCACCGGACCGTTGCAGGAGCGATGCACGGTCCAGCACGCAATGCGATTGGCATGCCCATTGTCCGCCCTGCGGAAATCAAGGCCGACCTTGGCAAGGCCTATGGTTTGCAATCCGGCGCGCCAGCAACGGGCGTCGAGCGCAACACATCCGGCAGCCTCGCCAAATTTGATGCCAGCGTCGGTCGGCAGAACGCCGTGCAGTCAAACACAAATCCGACACTGAACTCGGCGACGCTGAGTCATGGCGCAATCAACGGAACGGCATTCGCTCGTCCAGGCTTCGTCCCTGCCGCCATCGGCGGACCAAGAAAAGTATTCGCCGGAATCAGCGGCAATATGATCCGGCCGAAGTATTGATTCCTCCCGAATGCGCACGGATCGAGTGCCGAACTTGCGCTCGAGTAGAGCCCCAAATTTCCGATCACTTTTTCGCGCAACCCGAAAAAAATAATGCCGGGCCGCAAATTTGTGCCCACGCGTACCGTGCCTAATTGCTATGCAACACAGCATGCAAATGCCTGAGCGGACAGCATTTTTATAAACCGCAGCCCCAATCAATATGGTATCTATATGCAGCGCAGCAATAACTTATATACAATCTTTATTTCTTCAATGAAAAAGCCTATATTTGTGCCAGATGGCTCCCCAGGAGTCGCCGGAATAAAAAACTTGCGAGGAAACGACCATGTCATGGATGCCGGTCGCAGTGGACCAGTGGGCCGAACGCTGGAATCCCACCGAAAAGACGAAATCCGCAAAAGCTTCGCCACGGCTGCAGATGGCAGCGCTTTTTCTGCGGAGCGTCTTTATCATCTCGTTGCTCATCGTGACGGTGCACATTAGCCTGCCACAGAGCTCGACGTTGTGGACGGTCTTCGAAACGCCGAGCGACCTCACGCGTCTGACTTTGGGATTCCTGGTCTGCGTGTGGTTCGGTTACCAGCTGTTCACAATGCCCAAGGATGCGCAAACCTATCGGACCTGGTTCTACCTTGGCCTTGCCGCGGTTCCCTTCACCGCGATCTGCATCGTCGGCATCTGGTGATTTAGGCGGAAGCGTCTTTCGGCTTCGCCCGCTCGCAGCGAGCGGCGATTGATTCTCACATGTGGTGCATGCGCGCCTCTACCCGCTGACGTAACCGCGGCAGCGTGCCGGTGTGGCGGCTTACTCGCTTCAACTTGCCTCAATTGCAATTCTCTCAGGCGTCGACGCCCTCCCCCGCTTAGGGCTTTGGGGGTTTTTCGTTGAATCGCCGAAGCAACCGTGCCGACAATCAGCGGATTCTGGGGAGCATCGCCCCAAGCGACTCGCTGCGCCTCGCCATGAGCGGCGGGCTGCGGTCGGTGACGGCTCCTGTCCTGGAGAACGGCCGCGAACGGCAACCTTCACGGGCCATCGCCGCGGAATTCGAGCCTACCACCCGAAAATAGTGTGACGCGCGCGCAACACTACGTAGGTATTTGTTAATTATGGCGCAAAGCGCACAATAAGGCAGCAATTGCTGCGTTTTTCATCTTGGCTGCGTCTTCCTGGCATTGAAAATAAGTAAATATCGCGCTGGGTCGGGAAGAGGGCTGAATATGAAAAAAGTAGCTTATTTGCTGGCTGGCTTGCTGCTGGCCGTCATGGTGTCAAATCGTGCGATGGCCGCGGATGTGTGGGGCGCTTGGCAGAACGGCTTGCCGACTGCCTGGGTCGAAGGCCCATCCTGCAATCCGGCCTACGACTACGCCTGCGACTATCCCAAGCTGACGCCGAAGCAGGCGAAAAAGATGGAGCAGAGCGGCAACTGCGATCCCTATCTCGACTACAAGTGCCTCGACGCCTATCTCGGCCAAGATTTCGCGACGCGGCTTTACCGCTATTACATTCTGGAATGGGGCCACGGTGCGGCGCCGGCCGATCCGAGCGCACCGCCCGCCCGCAGAGTCGCCAAGATGGTGCCGCCAGCGCCGCAGACGTCGCCGCCAATGCCTTACACCGAATGGCCTTACGGCGGCACGACCTTGCTCGGCGTCAACCGCACTGCTTCGGTCGACAGCCCCCTGATGGTCGCGCTCGCGCCGACCGCACTCGGCAAATGGCTCGCCGACACCGGCATCCAGGCCTACGGCTGGGTCGCCCCCGGCGGCAATATCAGCACCAATACGGTTCGGCAGGGCGGCAACTTCCCGA
Organism: Xanthobacteraceae bacterium; assembly: GCA_049519075.1. GTDB lineage: Bacteria > Pseudomonadota > Alphaproteobacteria > Rhizobiales > Xanthobacteraceae > BOG-931. The sequence goes on from JBEKRD010000028.1 coordinate 26,595, forward strand.
TCTCCTACGGCTATACGCCGAACACCGTTCAGCTCGATCAGGCCGTGCTCTATATCGAGCGTACGCCCGACACCGTGCAGTCCGATCACATCGATTGGGGCTTCCGCGTCGCGCCGATTTTCGGCACCGACTATCGCTACACGTTCGCCTACGGCTTGTTCAGCAAGACGCTGAACGAGCAGAACCTCGTCGACGGCTTCGACATCCCGATGGCGTATGGCGAAATCTTCGTTCCGCAAGTCGCACAAGGGATGATGATCCGGGTCGGCCGCTACATTTCGATCCCGGACATCGAGGCCCAGCTAGCGCCGAACAACTACACTTACATTCACTCGATCACCTACACCTGGGACAACTACACCAACACCGGCGTTCAGCTTAACATCGCCTTGACCAATAACTGGATTATCCAACCGGGTATCAGCGTCGGCACCGAAGCGATGCCGTGGCACTGGGGCGACCACATCCCCAACCCGGCGCCGAACCCGCTTTATCCGACTTCGACGATGCTGAAGGATCCTGGCTCCATGCCATCGTTCACGATGGGTACTCGCTGGACCAGCGACGACGGGCGTGACGATCTCACTGTCGTGGCCGACGCCTGGAACGATGGGACGTTCGGCTACAACAACCTGATGTGGCTCGGGTTCACCTACTATCATATCATCGATCAGTATTGGCACTTCGCGTTCGAAACCTATAACGAACACGAGAACAATGTGCCGAACGCCAACAATGCCGTTGCGGCGGCCGCCAACGGTACGGGTGGCTTGCCGTTCGCCACGGGAAACCCAACGAACACACCATTCAACGGGCCGAACATGGCGCAATGCGGCGGCGCCGCCGTTCTTGGTGGGGCCAACACGACCAAGCTGACCTGCACCGCCGACTCGCAGTCCTTCCTGCTCTACGTCAACTATTCGCCGAACGAGCTGAACAACTTCACGCTCCGCGGCGAGTTCTATATGGACCCGCAGGGATGGCGCACGGGAACGGCGACCAACTACGCCGAAACCGCGATCGGCTGGCAACACTGGCTGTCGCCGCAGATCGAGATTCGTCCTGAGGTCGGCTACTACCGTTCGCTCGACGTGCCGGCGTTCAACGGCAACTCCGCCGAGGGAAAGCCTGCGACCCGCGACTGGGCGGTCATCGCCGCCAGCGACATCATCTTCCACTTCTGATCGGAGCTGAGCCATGACAACGAAAACTCATCAGCTTACTCCGTCAAACTCATACCCCAAGGGGGAGATTATGCGTCGTCTTCAATATGCGCTGTTGGCCGCTGTCGCCGTGATCGGCACGGCTTCGATCGCTTCCGCCGCGGACTTGCCGGTCAAAGCGCCGGCCCTGCCGCCACTACCGGTCCCGTATAATTGGACCGGCTTCTATCTCGGTTTCCAAGGCGGCGGCGGCGCCTTTGGAACTTCCAAAGAGACCTATGGTCTCCCAGGAGCCGGCGGCGCGGTCGCCCCGGCGTTCAACGGAAACCAGAGCTATAACATGGGAGGCCCCGCCGGGGGCGGTGTCGTCGGCTACGACTATCAGACCGGCCGGACGGTTTTCGGCATCGAAGGTGAGTGGAACTGGGCCAATATCAACGGCACATCCGGCATCATCAACCAGTTCTCCGCCCTCGGGCCCCAAGCCGACAGCTACCTGACGCGTGTCGACTCTTACGCGACCGTCAGGGGACGGCTCGGCTACGCGTTCGGCGCCTGGGACGAAACCCTGGTCTATGTCGACGGCGGCGGCGTCTGGGGCCGGGTCGTCACCAAATACACCAACCCGTTTGGGCCGTTCGCGCCCAACGGCGCCATCGCGACCAACAACACTGCGAGCTCGGGCGAGACCGGCTTCGTTGTCGGGGTCGGCGTCGAATACGCGTTATACTGGGGCGCGCATCCGACGAATTTCACCGTCAAGGCTGAATATAACTATATCAGCCTGCCGGCACCCTCGATTGCGTACAACGCCGTGGCCGCGAACAAGTCGACGTTTTCGGATAGCAGCATGAATACCTTTCAGCTGGGCGTGAACTACCGCTTCAACTGGGGCGGCTAGTCGCGCAAGACCGGTCGCTTGACGCCTGCGCAAACAAGAACCTCGGGAGGTTACCCGAGGTTTTTTTGCAAGGGAGTCCATGAGCGATCGGACTCTACGAAACCGTGGTGATTGTGACGGGTGCTTCGAAACTATTCAGGCATCGGACCCACGCCGGGAAGATGGGCTGAAAATGAGAAGAGTTCATTATTTTCTGGTCGGCGCTTCGATGCTGGCCGTTACAATGTCAAGTCGGGCGATGGCGGCAGATACCTTCGGCGCTTGGCAAAATGGGCTGCCGACCGCCTGGGTGGAAGGTCCAAGCTGCGATCCGAATATCGACTTCAATTGCGATGCGCCCAAGCTGTCGGCGAAGGCGCTCAAGGCGATGGAGCGCAGCGGCAACTGCGATCCCTACCTTAATTACAAATGCCTCGACGCCTATCTGGGTCAGGACTTCGCGACCCGGCTTTATCGCTATTACGTGCTTGAATGGGGCCACGGCGCGGCGCCGTCCGATCCGAGCGCGCCGCCCGCCCGCAGATCCGACGCCACCTGGCCGGCGACGCCGGCGACGATTCCGCCGCTGCCGTTCGGCGAGTGGCCCTATGGCGGTACAACGAGCCTCGGCGTCAACCGAACCGGTTCGGTCGACAGTCCATTGATGGTCGCGCTCGCCAATACCTCCGCCGGCAAGTGGATGGCCGACGCGGGGATTCAAGCCTACGGCTGGATCGCCCCGGGCGGCAATCTCTCCACCAATAGCGTGAAACAAGCCGGCAATTTACCGGTCTCCTACGACTATACCCCGAACACCGTCCAGCTCGACCAGGCCGTGCTCTATATCGAGCGCACGCCCGACACGGTGCAAACGGACCACATTGATTGGGGCTTTCGCGTTTCTCCGATTTACGGCACCGACTATCGCTACACGTCCGCCTATGGGCTGTTCAGCGGCACTCTCAACAACAGAAATCTCATCAACGGCTTCGACATCCCGATGGCGTATGGGGAAATCTACGTCCCGCAAATCGGCGAAGGCACCGTGATCCGGGTCGGCCGCTATATCGCGCTTCCGGACATCGAGGCGCAGCTTGCGCCGAACAATTACACCTACGTTCATTCGCTGACATATACCTGGGACAACTACACCAACACCGGCGTCCAGCTCAGCATCGCGCTGAACAAAAACTGGATCTTCCAGCCGGGCATCAGCGTCGGCACCGAAGCGATGCCGTGGCACTGGGGCAACCATATTCCCAATCCCGCCCCGAACTCGCTTTATCCGACCTCGACGATGCTCAAGGATCCCGGCGCCATACCGTCGGCGACCATGGGGCTGCGCTGGACCAGCGACGACGGCAAGGACGATTTCAACATAACCGCCGACGCATGGAACGACGGGGTCTGGGGCTACAACAATCTGCAGTGGCTCGGCTTCGTTTATTACCACAAGTTCAATGACTACTGGCACTTCGACTTCGAGACCTGGAATATCCACGAGAGCAATGTGCCGAACCTCAACAATCCGGTCGCGGCCGCGGCCATTGCCGGCGGCGGCACGCCCTTCAGTCCGCAAGTTGTGCCCTTCAACGGCCCGGGCGCCGCGTTCTGCGGCGGCCCGCCTCCCGGCAATCCCGCCCCGCTGAATTGCACCGCCGACGAGCAGACGTTCCTGCTCTACGTCAACTATGCGCCGAACGAATTGAACAACTTCACGCTGCGCACCGAGTTCTTCATGGACCCGGAGGGCCAGCGCACCGGGACGGCGACCAACTATGCCGACGTCGCATTCGGCTGGCAGCACTGGCTGTCGCCGCAGATCGAACTCCGACCGGAAATCGGCTACTACCGCTCGCTCCAGGCGCCGGCATTCAACGGCAACGCCGCCGAGGGCATCGCTCCGAACCGCGACTGGGCGGTGATCGCCGCAAGCGACATCATCGTCCATTTTTGATCGGAGCCGCGAGAACGACCCGGGTCGAGAATAATTTTGTCATCACTAATCGTAGCCGCCGAGCTTAGTTCTTACGCCGAAGCCATTGATTCGTTATGTGTTTTCTCGCGCGCTCAGGCTATGAGTTTTATATATTCATTGACGACAGCGGCATTGTTTTTTACACTGATGTTCGATTTTGGCATCAGCGGAATTTGATCGCTGACGTCGTGCCGGCGGCGCCAGCGCTTATCGTGAGAGGCGCAGTTTTGCGTGTCTGCAAATCGGCGACCGTTCGCGGCCAAGAAGCCGGCTTGATCAGCGAACAACACGTTGGCGGTTCCCGTGCGGCTCCTGCGCATTTGCGCGACAGCCGCGGTGGCGGTTGGATGACAATGTTCGCTGCTGCAATGAATAACATCCTCGCGCTTTGGTTGAGACTGAAAGACCGCGGCTCGTCGGTGTTTGGCGCATCAACAGGCCTGCTACCCGGAACGACACACCGCGACCCCGGATTCCGCTTCGCGCGCTATGCACGCATCTCGGCGTGGCAGATCGTCAAAGCGCTCGCGCTCGTCGCTTTGACGACCATTGTATATTTTGCATTCGACTCGTCCGGCCTGCTCAATTTCGTTCCTGTCATCTATCTGATACCGGTTGTCGTTGCGGCGACACGCTGGGGCGCCCTGCCCGCTGTGGTCGCGTCGATCGCGGGCTTCCTGGCGTCGGACTACTTCTTTTATCCGCCGTATTACAGCCTCGCCGTGCAGGACCCGCAGGAGATCGTCGATCTTCTGCTGTTCCTGATTGTCGCGCTCGTCACCAGCAATCTTGCCGCACGTCTCAAACGCGAGGCCGACAACTTGCGCGCCCGCGAAAAGGAGCTCGCCGACCTCTATGCGTTTTCTCGGCGGCTGGCGTCATGCTTCACGGTGTCCGAGCTCGTTCTTGCGATCCAGGAATATCTATCGATTACGCTTGGCCGTCGGATCGTTGTCATCGCCGGAACGGCGGCCGGCGAAATAAGCTCGCTCGACCATCAAACGCTCCCGGAGTCGATCCGGCGGGAGGCCGACGCGATCATCGCCACCGGAGCATTTCCATCGCGCACCATCGTCGAAGCGGCGACGCAGCGCGTCTGGCTGCTCACATCGATGTCGACGGACTATGTCGATCGTGGCGCGATCGTAGTCGACCTCGGCTTTGGGTCGAGCTCAGCGGTCGACGCCTTGCGGCAACACGTCGAAGGGGTGCTTGCGGAGGCGATCACGCGGCTGCGGCGGCTCGACCTGGCGAAGGCGATGAACGAAGCAAATCTGCGCGTGCAGTCCGATCAATTCAAGGAAGCGCTGATCGGCGGCGTCTCGCACGATTTGCGCACGCCGATCACGTCGATCCTCGGCTTCATGAGCGTGCTCGCCAAACTGCCGGAGGTCCGCGACAACGAGCGTATAAAGCCGCTGGTCGAGGCGGTGCTCGATGAAGCCAACCAACTCGATACCGACATCCAGAACCTTCTCAATGCGACACGGATCACCAAACAAGGGCTTCATCCGCAGCGCGAATGGGTCGATCCCACCGACATCGTCAACGCCGCCATCAAGCAGCGGTCCCGCCGCCTCGCGGCACATCGCGTGACGGTGACTATCGCGCGGGATCTGCCGTTCGTCGTCGTGCATTCGACCATGATCGAACAGGTGCTTGGACAGTTGCTGGAAAACGCCGCCAAATATTCGCAGGCCGGCTCCGCCATAAAGGTCAGCGCGCGGTCGGAACAAGATCGCGTCGCTTTGTCGGTTTGCGACGAAGGATCGGGCTTAACGCCGGAAGAAACCGGGCAGCTTTTCCAGCGCGCATTTCGCGGCCCGCGTCACGCCGCAAACGTTCCGGGGTCTGGCCTCGGCCTTTGGATCGCCAATACCTTCGTCACCGCCAACGGCGGCACGCTGGAAGTGACCAGCCAGGGTGCCGGGCTTGGTACCACGGCCTCGATCTGGCTCTCGGCCGCTCGCGGCGAAACCGTCGACGCACCGGCGATCGCTCATGAATAAAATCGGCAATGCCGTGCTTCTGATCGACGACGAGCCGCAGATTCGCCGGTTTCTCCGCACCGGATTCGAGTTCGCCGGCTTTTCGGTGCGTGAGGCGGCCAACGCCGCCGAAGGGTTGAAGTCGGCCACGCTGACGCCGCCGGATTTGATCATTCTCGATCTCGGGCTTCCCGATCTTCCAGGCTCCGAAGTGCTGGAGCGGATCAGATCGTGGTCGAATGTGCCGATCATCATCCTGTCCATCGAAGCGCGTGAAGAAGAAAAGGTTCGGCTCCTTAAGGCCGGCGCCGATGATTATGTCGTCAAACCATTCGGGATTTCCGAATTGCTGGCGCGCGGCGACACCGTGCTGCGGCGTTATTTCGAGGGCTCGGCCAAGGATGCCGTCGTGAAGGCGGGCGCGTTGAGCGTTGACCTCGCATTGAAGGTCGTCACGCGACACGGCAAACGCGTTCGGCTGACGCGCAAGGAATACAAGCTTCTGCAAATTCTGTCGATCAACCTTGGGTTGGTCGTGACTCACCAGCAACTGCTCACCGAAATCTGGCACGAAACGCCGACGCAGAATGTGCAATATCTTCGCATCCTGGTGCGGAAACTGCGGGCGAAAATCGAAGACGATCCGAACGACCCCCGCATTTTGATCAACGAGTCCGGCGTCGGCTATCGCCTGGAGTCGAGTTCGGAAGACAGGGCGGCAAGAACCGCGATGTTTGAAGCAAAATCTCGGACGTCCGCCTGATCGGTCGCTAGCGTCGCGCCAGCGCGACTTCGGACGGCACCAGCGCCGCGGCAAAGTCCCGATGCATGCCGAGCGGCGGATACAGGTACTTGTCCATGAGCCAACTGCGCGGGTTCACCAGGAACTCGCCGATTACCAGTTCGGCTTGCCGTTTTGCCGCCGGATAGCGCCTGCCCCAGCCGGAGAAATCGCGCGCCAAGATCTCCAGCGACACGATCGTCGATGCAATCAGCAGAAACGATTGATTGGCGCGCTTCGCGCACCGCGATTTTGACGCCTTCCTGAACACTTTCGTCAGATCGCGATGACACTCGATGATGTCGCGCGCGTCGGAGTGCCACAGCATGTCGGGAAGACCGGCGAAGCCGTACATGTCGTGATAGCTCTCGAGCAGACTGCGGCACCTGGCCGTCAAATCGCTCGGCAAAAACCGAAAGCTCGGATTGGCGCCGGCCTGCGCGCCGACTTGGACGTCCGCCTGAAGGCCGACATCTGCGCCGCTATCTCTCTCGCCATAATTGATCAGCGACATATCGATGACGCGAATCGCGTTTGCAGCCGGTTTTGTTCCCCTTCAATCTAGCCACGCCGTCGATATAGTTTCGAGACAGATTCCTGGTGTTTAAAATAGCAAAAAACTTAACTGGGGCTCGCTCGGACCTGGTGGTGGCGGAAGCCGGTTGTTGACCCCGCGCCTGGCGTGCCGATCCAGAGATCCACCGATGGCGACATCTCGGGTAAAAAGCACGATTGCGGCCGAAATCGCCGGCTAATTTTGTTTACTGTGTCTGAACGGTAACAATTTTGCGGTTTTCCTCCGCCACGACGAAGACCGCGCCCCCATAATTCCCTGTTGTTACTACGCTTTCTCGCCGCATCGTACGGATACGTACCGTCGCGCGACGCCGATGAGCTGACGAAAGAAATCGCAAAGTTATTGTGCGTTGCAGAAGCCGAATGATGCTTCCCTATGCAAATAGTCTCAGATCGACCCAAGCAGATACTTTTTGGATACTAAATCGCGAATTTACCAATATCGACTTCGTTCGATTCCCCCTGGAAAAATGACAGTGCCGGGTTTCAAAGCCGGAGGGCGCGCAGTGATCGCGTCGCCTTCAGTTTCGATAGGAAAACGGGGTGGGGTCATGAAGCGATTGTTTCTGCTCGGCGGCTTGCTGCTGCTGGCTATCACGGTGTCAAATCGTGCGATGGCGGCGGACGTGTGGGGCGCATGGCAAAATGGACTGCCGACTGCCTGGGTAGAAGGCCCGTCGTGCAATCCCGATTACGACTATAATTGCTCGCGGCCCACGCTGTCGCCCAAGGCGCTCAAGAAATATGAGCAGAGCGGCAATTGCGATCCTTATGTGGATTTCAAGTGCCTCGACGCCTATCTCGGCCAAGATTTCGCGACGCGGCTCTACCGCTACTACGTGCTCGAATGGGGCCACGGCGCAGCGCCGTCCGATCCGAACGCGCCGCCGAGCCGCCGGACCGCCGCCCACGTACCGCCCTCGCCGCAGTCTTCGCCACCGATGCCGTTCACCGAATGGCCCTACGGCGGCACGACCCTGCTCGGCGTCAATCGCACAGCGTCGGTCGACAGCCCCTTGATGGTGGCGCTTGCACCTAGCGCGCTTGGCCATTGGATGGCCGACACCGGCATTCAGGTGTACGGCTGGGTCGACCCCGCAGGCAATCTCAGCACCAATAAGGTCAAACAAGCCGGCAACCTGCCAATCTCCTACGACTATACGCCGAACACCATCCAGCTCGACCAGGCCGTCCTCTATATCGAGCGCACTCCCGACACCGTGCAGTCCGACCACATCGATTGGGGTTTCCGCGTCTCCCCGATCTACGGCGTCGACTATCGCTATACGTTCGCCTACGGCCTGTTCAGCAAGACACTGAACGAGAAAAATGACGTCAACGGCTTCGACATCCCGATGGCCTATGGCGAAATCTTCGTGCCGCAAATCGCGGAAGGCATGATGATCCGCGTGGGTCGTTTCATCTCGCTCCCGGACATCGAGGCGCAGCTGGCGCCGAACAACTACACCTATTCTCACTCGCTGACCTATACCTGGGACAACTACACCAACACTGGCGTTCAGCTTAACATCGCGCTGGACAAAAACTGGATCATCCAACCGGGCATCAACGTCGGCACCGAAGCGATGCCCTGGCACTGGGGCAACCACATTCCCAATCCGGCGCCGAATCCGCTTTATCCCGGCAACACGATGCTCAAGGATCCCGGCGCCATGCCATCCGCCACGATGGGCGTTCGCTGGACCAGCGACGACGGCAGGGACGATCTCAATATCACGGCCGACTCATGGAACGACGGCACGTGGGGCTACAACAACCTGATGTGGCTCGGTTTCACCTATTACCACATCATCGATCAATATTGGCACTTCGCCTTCGAAACCTACAACGAACACTCCTCTAATGTGCCAAACGCACTCAATCCCACAGTAATCGCGGCCGAGGCCGCGGGAGGCTTGCCGTTCGCCACAGGGGGACCGATAACGACCACGCCGTTCAATGGACCTGGCGCGGTGGTTTGCGACAGCCCGGGGCGGCTAACCTGCGCCGCCAGCTCGCAAGCCTTTGTTCTTTACGTCAACTATTCGCCGAACGAGCTGAACAACTTCTCGCTCCGCGGCGAATTCTATATGGACCCGAACGGCTTCCGTACCGGCGTCGCGACCAACTACGCCGAGACGGCCCTGAGCTGGCAACACTGGCTGTCGCCGCAGATCGAGCTGCGTCCTGAAATCGGCTATTACCGCTCGCTCAACGCGCCAGCCTTCAACGGCAACGTTGCCGAGGGAATTCTCCCCTCCCGCGACTGGGCGGTCATCGCCGCCAGCGACTTGATCTTTCACTTCTGATCGGAGCTGAGCCATGACAACGAAAACTCATCAGCTTGCTCCATCGAACTCATACCCGCAGGGGGAGATTATGCGTCGTCTTCAATGTGCACTGTTGGCCACTGTGGCCGTAATCGGGACGGCTTCGATCGCTGCCGCCGCCGACTTGCCGGTCAAAGGACCGGCACTAAAGCCGCTGCCGGTTCCGTATAATTGGACCGGCTTCTATCTCGGATTCCAGGGCGGTGGCAGCGCCTGGGGCACCGCCAAGGAGAGCTACGGTCTCCCGGGACCGGGTGGCGCGGGACCGCCGTTCTTTGTCGGAAACCAGAGCTATAACATGGGCGGCCCCGCGGCCGGCGGTGTTGTCGGCTACGACTATCAATTCGGCCGCACGGTTGTCGGCATCGAAGGCGAGTGGAACTGGGCCAACATCAACGGCACCTCCGGCGTCTTCAACGACCTCGGCGCCCTGCCGGGCTTGTCCGACACCGTCCTCACGCGCATCGATTCCTACGCCACGGTGCGGGGCCGAGTGGGTTACGCATTCGGCGCTTGGAACGAAACCCTGGTCTATGTCGATGGCGGCGGCGTCTGGGGCCGGGTCACCGACAAATATACCAATCCGACCGGACTGCTGGCGCCCAACCTGACGGCGGCGACCAACAATACCGCCTCCGCAACCGAGAGCGGCTTCGTGGTCGGCGTCGGCGTCGAATACGCGCTGTACTGGGGCGCGCATCCGACGAATTTCACGGTGAAGGCCGAGTACAATTACATCAGCATGGCCGCGCCCACGATCGTGTACAACGCTGCCCCCGGCAACAGGTCGACGTTTTCAGACACCAGCCTGAACACGTTTCAGCTCGGCGTGAACTATCGCTTCAACTGGGGCGGCTAGTCGCGCGAGGCTGATTGCTCTCGTCCTGTGCAAGTAGAAACCTCGGGCAATTGCCCGAGGTTTTTTTTCGACGACAGCGTCGCCGCCCAGATCCACACAGCCGAAAACGGAAACGGACCTCGTTCGCTCGCGCGTTAAAAAATCCGCCGGCGCGGATTGTCGAAAGATATCCAAATCGGGGCTTTTCCAGCGAATCTGGCACGCAAGCTGCATGCAAAATCGTAGTGCCGGCGCTGTGCCAAGGGCGCCGCGAACAGGCTGATATATATATAAGTTCTATATTTTTTGGGGGAGGACCGTATCTAGACTTCCTATGGCCATGTGAGGGAACGTGACCGCAATTGATGCCAGCCGGGCGCGTTTAGAACTCCGAACCAAGCGCATTCGGAAAGGCAAATACGTGTCAACGTTTCAGAATCGCAGCCAATTACCAGTGCTGTCCGCGAATATCTTGCCAAGCGGCGCCGGCAGGAGCGCTGCCGGCTCGTCCCGCGATCAACAACGCTCCCGGTGGATGAACATGGCGGCCGCCAGCGCCATGCCGGTGGTGGCATCCTTGGCGCTGGTATGGCTGACGACCATCCTGCTCGTCGTCGTGACCAGTTTCGTTCCGATCAATCTCGTCGCGCTGGTCTATATTCTGCCCGTCGTCCTGGCCGCAACGCAGTGGGGCATTGCGCCCGGCTTGTCAGCCGCCTTTGCCAGCGCCGTGGCGGCGGATTTTTTCTTTTACCCGCCGCTGTTTAGTTTTTGGCTTGAGAGCCGGCAGGACGTCGTCGACCTGCTGTTGTATTTGCTGGTAGCGGTGGTCACGAGCAATCTCGCCGCTCGCTTAAGGACCACGGCGGACAGTTCGAACCGCCGCGAACGCGAGATCGCCGAGCTTCACGCCTTCTCGCAGGGGTTAGGCACCTGCCTCACCGGGCGCGATGTGATTTTCGCGGCGCAGGATTATCTTTCGACCGCCTTGAAATGTCGCAACGTGATCATCGGCCAGACGCCGGATGACGACGGCCCGGATGCCGACGGCACAGCCGTTCCGGAGAAGGTCAGGCGCGAGGCCCTAAAGCTCATGACGGGCAACGTGCCGGGGGCCTCGACGATCGTCGAACCGCCCGCCGGCAAAGCGTGGCTGATCAGGATCGTTGCGCCCGAGGTACGCGGCTGTGGCGCCGTCGCCGTCGAACTGTCTTCCGCCACCGGCGAAGGCACCGGAGACATCGCCAACCACGTTGAAGCGGTTCTCGACGAAGCGGCCGTCACGCTCAAGCACCTCAAGGCCAAGGAGGCGCTCGAGCAAGCGACGATCAATTATCGAACCGAAATTCTGCGCGATGCGCTGGTCGGCGGCGTCTCCAACGAATTGCGCGGGCCGCTCGCGGCGATATTGGGCAGTTGCAGCGTTCTCAGCGACATGCCCGGGATTCTGGACAATACCGACTCGCACAATCTGGTCGAGGCGATCCACGACCAGGCGGTGCAGCTCGACACCCAAATTCGCGATATGCTCGACGCGGCACGAATCAGCGCCAAGGGCGTGCGTCCCCAGTTGGCGTGGACCGATCCTACGGATATTGTCGATGCGGCAATCCGGCAGAAGAAGCGTAGACTGGCCACGCACGATATCGTCCTCGACCTTCGTGGCGACGTGCCCCTCGTCCATGTCGATACCGTTCTTGTCGAACAGGCGCTTGGACAACTCCTGGAGAACGCCGTGAAGTATTCGCCGGCGGGGACCACGATCACGATCAGCAGCCGTTGTGGAGCGCAATATGTCGAGCTGTCGGTCGGCGATCAGGGCAGCGGGCTGACCGCAGACGAAAAGCGGCAGCTCGGCAAGCGTTGCTACAGGAGCGAGCGCAACAGCGCCGTTTCCGGCTCCGGGCTCGGCCTGTGGATTGCCAGCACTTTCGTCGCCGCCAATGGCGGATCGCTGCACGCCGAGAGTAGAGGTCCAGAACTCGGAGCCACGATCTCGTTACGGCTGCCGACGGTATCCGAGGATACGCCGGAGCTTGTGGACACATTGAATGACTAAGGTTCTTGTCATCGATGACGAAGCCCAGATCCGGCGCTTTCTTCGCGCCGGGTTCGAGATTCACGGCTACACCGTGCTCGAAGCCGAAAACGCCATGACCGGCCTTCGCGCCGCGACGATCGACCGGCCGGACCTGATCATTCTCGACCTTAACCTGCCCGATCTCGACGGCGGCGGCGTCCTCGAACGTATCCGCTCGTGGTCGAACGTTCCCATTATCGTGCTTTCGATCCAGGCGGATGAGCAGGAAAAGGTGCGCTTATTGAAGCTCGGCGCGGACGATTATGTGGTCAAGCCATTCGGCATCTCGGAGCTTCTGGCGCGCGGCGAAGCCGCCCTGCGGCGGCATCTGCGGAGCACCGACAAGGATCCGGTGGTCCGCGCCGGTCCGCTGTCGGTCGATCTGGTGTCGCGGGTGGTGACGCTCGACGGCAGGCGCGTGCAGCTCACGCGCAAGGAATACACGCTCCTGCATACGCTTGCGACACACGCCGGGCTCGTGGTGACGCATCTGCAATTGATCCGGGAAATCTGGGGTAACCGCGCCGGCAACATCCAGTATCTGCGTATCCTGGTGCGCAAGCTGCGGCAGAAGATCGAAATCGATGCGACGCACCCGCTGTTGATCGTCTCCGAATCCGGCGTCGGTTACCGGCTCGATCTCGGTTCGCCCGGATCGCTGAACGGCCAAGGCGAAATCACGACCGATACTTTCTGCGCCTGACCACGTCCGGGATCGACCGCGAACTTTGGCACAATTTGCAATACACCGTGCGAGGACGGAGGCCCCCCGTCTTCGCCCGCCTGTCGCGCCGGTGATTCGCGGACCCGCGCTAGATCTCAACCTGAGTGCCCAATTCGATCACGCGGTTGGGCGGAATTTGGAAGAACTCCGTCGCCGCCAGGGCATTTCGATGCATGACTTCGAACAGCTTGCTCCTGATCCGGTTCAAGCGCGAAGCCGCACTGGAGACGATGGTCAGCCGACCAACGAAAAATGAAGTATCCATCAGGTTGAAATGCAGATTCCGCGAACTACAGCTATCGAGCGCCTGCGGGACGTTGGGTTGCTCCATGAAGCCGTAGTGAACGACCATCGAATGAAAATCGTCCGTCAGATTGATCACGTCAACACGCTTGTCGGGAGCGACGTGCGGAACGTTCTCGGTTACGACATGCAGCAGCACGATGCGCTGATGGATGACTTTGTTGTGCTTGAGATTATGCAGCAGAGGAACCGGCACGACATCGGTTCGGCCAGTCAGATAAACGGCGGTGCCCGAAACGCGCGGCTTATTGTGGATTTGGACGATGAAATCAGTCAGCGGCAACGTATCGCGTTCAAGTTTTTGCAGCATGAGCTCGCGGTAGCTCCTCCAGGTCCACATAAGGAAGAAAATAACTCCGGCAACCACGAGCGGTACGTAGCCGCCCTGAAACACTTTCATCAGATTGGCGGAGACGAACGACAGATCGACGACGACGAAAAGTCCGGCGACCAAAAGGCTCCGCGTCAAGCTCCAGCGCCATATCTCTCGCATCGCCAGAAATACAAGGATCGAGGTCAAAAACATCGTCAGCGAAACCGCGACGCCGAAAGCCGCCGCGAGATTATCGGATGAGCGAAAGCCGAGCGTGAGCCCGAGTGTCAGCGCCATCAGCACCCAGTTCACGAAGCCCACATAGATCTGACCGTAGCCTTCCTTTGAAGTCTGCGTGACGTGCAGGCGCGGGCATAATCCGAGCTGGATCGCCTGTCGCGTCATCGAGAATGCGCCGCTGATGATCGACTGGCTGGCGATAACAGTTGCCAAAGTCGCCAACAATACCAGCGGCACCTGAAGCAACACCGGACACAACACAAAGAATGGATTGGCGTCGTCTGCGACCGCACCGTCGACAACCGCGGCCGCCTGCCCCGCATAATTTAGGAGCAGCATGGGCAGGACAAGACCATACCAAGCAAAGCGGATCGGCCCGGGCCCAAAGTGACCCATGTCCGCATAGAGCGCTTCCGCACCCGTCGCGCACAAAAACACCGCGCCAAGAACCAGAAAGCCTGTAAAGCCGTGGCTGAATAAATAGGCAAAGCCGTAGCGCGGATCCAACGCTGCCAGGATAGTGGGATGCTCGAGAATGCCGCCAAACCCGAGTATTCCGATGACGATGAACCACACCGTCATGATGGGGCCGAACAGCTTGCCGATGCGCCCGCTGCCTTGCGGCTGCAACGCGAACAGCGCGACCAGAACAGCGACGGAAAGCGGCACGACGTAAGGTTCGATTGCCGGTATCGGAAGCTTCAGCCCCTCGAGCGCACTCAACACCGAGATCGCCGGGGTTATCGCCCCATCGCCATAGAGCAGCGCCGCGCCCAGCACGCCGATCGCAATGACGCCGAGTCGATTACCGTGCTTGATCCCAAGCAGCGACATCAGCGCCAAGATGCCACCCTCACCGTCGTTGTCGGCCCGCATCACCACGGCGACGTATTTAAGCGAGGTCGTAATGAGAAGCGTCCACACGATCAGCGAAAGCATGCCAACCGCGATCTCCGGCGTTGCTCCGCCGCCCCATTCGAGCGCCGTTTTCAGCGTATAGAGTGGACTCGTTCCAATATCGCCGTAGACAACCCCGAGTGCGCCGAGCGCCAGCGCGGCCAGGCTACCTTGCGGCACCCCGCTGTGGCCGCCATTACCTTCCGTCGTGCCCATGGGGAGCGCGCATCCAACATTGCCAATGAACTATCTACACTGCCGGGCTTCGCGCTAACCAGCCACAGCTCGTGACGCCACAATATGACCGGCCAACGCTAGGTTAAGACATTGATTCTAATAATAAAAATACTTTGGTGCGGCCGAGAGGACTCGAACCTCCACGGGTTGCCCCGCTAGCACCTCAAGCTAGTGCGTCTACCAATTCCGCCACGGCCGCATGTGGGGTGGACGCGCGTCAGGCCGACGCGCGACGGCGCCGATGTAACAGTTAGGGCCCAAGCGGACAAGGCCCGGCAAACCGGCTCCCGACCGCCGTTTTCGATCGTGGAGCGAGCACGTGCAGCCCGGACATGACGGACGGCAAAGCCGGGCGTAGAATCAGCTGCCGGCGGGCGACCGCGGCAGCAGCTGCCTGACTTCGACGGCGATCTTGTTGCCGCTGACGATCACCGTACCTTTGGCGATCGGCATGTTATTGGCGAGGATGTGGACCTCGTCCTCTTCGGAGGAATCGAGTTCGATGATCGCGCCGCGGCCGAGGCGGAGCACTTGGTGGATCGGCATATTGCTCGTCCCCAATACGACCGCAATGTCGATTGAGACGTTTTCGAGTGACGCCAAATGGGCCCCCTGATGGTTCTGGCATTGGCGGTTCGACCCGCTCCCTTGTTTCAACACGCTATGGTTACGGGATGGTTAATACGCGCGGCGAAGTGACGATCGGACTGCTGCCTGCCGGCGATGCGGCGCCGGTGGAATGGCGCGTCAGCGATGGCGCGGTGGCCTATGACGACGCGCTCGCGGCCATGACCGCGCGCGCCGAGGCGATTGCGCGCGGAGCAGCACCCGAACTGGTCTGGCTCATCGAGCACCCTGCCCTTTACACCGCCGGCACCTCGTCGCGGCCGCAGGAATTGCTCGAGGCGCGATTTCCCGTCCATAGCGCCGGCCGCGGCGGCCAATTCACCTATCACGGGCCGGGCCAGCGCGTCGGTTATGTCATGCTCGACCTCAAGCGCCGGGCGCCTGACGTGCGCCGCTTCGTCGCCACCATCGAGGAATGGCTGACCGGCACGCTCGCGGCTTTCAATGTGCGCGGCGAGCGACGCGACGACCGCGTCGGGGTGTGGGTCAGGCGGCCGGATAAGGGCGACACATTCGAAGACAAGATCGCAGCCATCGGCATTCGCATCCGGCAATGGGTGACGCTGCACGGTTTTGCGCTCAATATCGAGCCGGATCTGTCGCACTTTTCCGGCATCGTGCCCTGCGGCGTCGCCGACCGGCGCTACGGCGTGACATCGCTCGCCGATCTCGGCGTGACCGTATCGATGCCCGAGGTCGACATGGCGCTGCGCGCCGCGTTCGAACCGCTGTTCGGCGCCACGATCGATGCTCAAACGCTGCCGAGCACCGAAAACAATTCGTCGCCGCGACGCAGCTTAAGCTCATCAGCGCCAGCCTCGCGGTGATCGACAAAGTCGACCCGCGCGCCGGGCGGCCCGCGCCGGCAGGCCTCGATCATGGCCAAAACCGCCTCGGTCGGTCCCGCAAACAGCGCTTCGACCGCGCCGTCGCGGCGATTGCGAACCCAGCCTTGCAGGCCTCGCTCAAGCGCCGTCACTTCGGTCCAGACGCGATAGCCGACACCCTGGACCCTGCCGCGGACCACGACACAGCGCGCGATTTCTTCACGCTTGCCGTTCAACCAAACTCTCCCAGTTTGCGGTGACCGGCCACGCTCCGACCGGCCGGCAGCCAGCTCTCCAAGGAGGCTATGTATTCCACTGGCAATTCCAATTCGCGCGCAGCTTTGACCACGAGCTCCATGTAGCCCGATTTCGCCTGGCCGAGTGGACGTCGCCGCGCGATATAGACAAGCGCCGAGCGGTTCCGGCCGGCGAATGCGACCGGCAGTGTCGCCGCGCGATAAAGCCCGCCGACGATATTTTCCCAGAGGTCGAGCGTCACCCGGTCGCGCGGCGTGAGACGCCACAGCATGCCATGGACGCTGTGCCCGCGCGCCGGCTCGACCGAGGCGTAGCCGTCCGCGGTGATGATGAAGCGGTAATGCGCAAGCTCGGCCGTGCCGAGCGCCGACGCGGTCGGCGCGTGCTTGCGCATCAGCGCGCGGTGCATGTTCGAGCCATAGGCGAAATGCAGCATCAGCGCGTTGCCTCGATCGCGCTCCCCACGGTCCGTCGCGTCGCCGCCCATATCGTGAAAAAGACCGACACCACGATCGGCAACACCGCCATCACGACGAGGATCGCGACCACGACCCAGGCCAGATCGTATTGCATCGAGCCGAGCAACGTCGCGACCACGTAGACGAGCAGGATAAGCCCGAGCGCGCCGGTGGCATTCGCGTTTGCCATCAGCCCGTCCGACGTATTGAAGAAACCGTCGGCGATGATCAACAACAGTGCGATCGACAGCGTGTAGAGCAGCGCAACGCCAACGGCCAATCCGCTGCCGCGACCGGCATCGTGCATGCGCCTTGCGTGCAGCATGAACCAGATCCAGATCAGGACGACCTGCGCGGCCACAAACGGCCACAAGCCGCCGCGTGCAATGACGTCCGGCGCGGTCAGCCAATGCGACGCCAAGCCGACGGCATAAACGGCGATGGCACCATAGACAAAGGGCTGCGGCTTAAGCCGCCCGCCCGGCGAGAACAGAAAGCGCACAGCCCGCATCGTGGTCGGCCCCGGCAAACACGGCATGATGCCCGATTCGATCCGGCATAATGATCCCGTCCCCAGGCAGGGGCAAAGACCCGATCAGGCGAATTCCATGATCACCGCGTCGACGGCGACGCTGTCGCCTTTCTTGACGCGGATATTCTTGATGGTGCCGTCGCGCTCGGCGCGCAGGATGTTTTCCATCTTCATGGCTTCGACCACCGCGAGCGTCTCGCCGGCCTTGACCTCCTGGCCTTCGGCAACCGCCAGCGAGACGATCAGGCCCGGCATCGGGCAGCGCACCGACTTTTCGCTACCGGACAGTTTTTTGAGCGGCATCAGACGCGCGTAACGCGCCTCGCGCTCGGTATAGACGAAAGCCTTCACCTCCACGCCGTGATAGGCGAGCTCGAAACCGTTAGGGACCGTGCGCACATGCACAGCGACAGGCGCGGCGTCGATGCTGCCGCCCCAGACCGGCACGCCGGGAACCCAGTTTGACACCAGGACATGTTTCGCGCCGTCCTCGAACGTTACCGTGACCGCCTTCCCGTCATGATCGACGTCGGCTTGGATCTCGTCAGGACCGAGCCAGATCGCGCGCCGGCGCTCGCGGGTCAGCGTGGTGTTCAACTGGCCCGAGATTTTGCGCTTCCGCTCACCGAGCAAATGGTCGATCGCCGCCGCCACGGCGGCAATGGTGCGCGCCATGGCGCCGGTGGGCGGCACGCGCTCGAATCCTTTAGGGAATTCCTCGGCGATGAATGCCGTCGACAGCTTGCCCGCGCGCCAGCGCGGATGCTGCATGATCGCGGCAAGGAACGGGATATTGTGGCGGATGCCCTCGATGGTGAAGGCGTCGAGCGCCTCGGACTGCGCCTCGATCGCCTCGATACGCGTCTTGGCGTGGGTGACGAGCTTGGCGATCATCGGATCGTAATAAAGCGAGATTTCGCCGCCTTCCGTCACGCCGGTATCGTTGCGCACCGTGACGCCGTCATGGATACCCTCGGCGGGCGGACGATAGCGGACCAGCCGGCCGATCGACGGCGCGAAGTTGCGGTAGGGGTCTTCAGCGTAAATGCGGCTCTCAACGGCCCAGCCATTGAGCTTAACGTCGTCCTGCTTGAGCGTAAGCGGCTCGCCGGCGGCAACGCGGATCATCTGTTCAACCAGATCAATCCCGGTGACGAGCTCCGTGACCGGATGCTCGACCTGCAAACGCGTGTTCATTTCCAGAAAGAAGAAGCTGCGGTCCTGCGCGGCAACAAACTCTACGGTTCCCGCACTATCGTAACCGACGGCTTTTGCCAGTGCGACCGCCTGCTCGCCCATCTTTTTGCGCGTCGCCTCATCGAGCAGCGGACTTGGTGCTTCCTCGATGACTTTCTGGTTACGGCGCTGGATCGAGCATTCCCGCTCGCCGAGATAAATGACGTTGCCGTGCTTGTCACCCAACACCTGGATTTCTACGTGGCGCGGATTGACGATGAATTTCTCGATG